>JANQOZ010000069.1 GCA_028285525.1 Lysobacterales bacterium | reverse complement strand
GGTCAGCGTAAGCGGCGGGCTGTGGGGTGTTTCGAAAGCCGTTGCGTGGAAGCTCGAGACGATTCGCCGGGCCAGGTCCGCAGCATGCTCCCGCGACGTGTTTCGGGCGACCACGAGGAACTCTTCGCCGCCCCAGCGAACCAGGTGGTCGGACTCGCGAAAAATGGCTGCCAGCCGATCAGGCACCGCCTTCAGCACCGAGTCGCCGGCCGCATGGCCAAAGCGGTCGTTGACCCGCTTGAAGTGGTCGATGTCGATCATGAACAGCAGGAGATCGGCCCCTTCCAGCTGCTGCCCCCGGGAATCACCGTAGGCCCGGAAACACGCCGCCTGATCGATCGGCAGGTGGTGCTCAGCGAAGCGCCGATTGAACAGGCCCGTGAGCGGATCGGTCAGGCTGGCGGTTCTCAGCTGCGCGGATTTCTGCTCCAGCTCGGCCGCAGCCTGACGCAGCTCCCGGGTCCGCAGGGCCACCGTATCCTCCAGTTCAAGCTGCCGCTGGCGCAGGGCGCCGGTACGCCAGCGGACCATCAGGAGCACGACCGCGGTCAGCGCCAGAGCTGCCAGCCAGCGGGCGAGTGACGTTTGATGCCACAGCGGCATCACGGTCACATAACGGGTTTGAATGGCCGGATCCCATCGCCCCTGTCGGTTGCTGGCCTGCAGACTGAGCGTGTAGCTGCCGGGCGGCAGCGAGGTGTAGTTGATGGATCGATCGCCGGCGCTGGCAGAACGCCAGGACTCGTCAAACCCTTCCAGGCGGTAGCGATAGCGAATCGTACGGGCGGCGAGGAAGTCGAGCGCCGCAAAAGCCAGGGAAAACTCGTTGCGCTGCGCGGGGACCACAATCGGTTCCTCGGGCGCCAGGCCAACCCGGCGCGGATTTAACGCCCGATCTCCCGCGCTCGCCGCGGTAAAGGCCAGGGGCGCGCTGCGCGCCGTCGGTTGCCACCGGTCCGGCTTGACGATCGTCAGGCCACCGTCTCCGCCGAATAAAAGCTCTCCACGCCGCGTCCGCAGGGCCGGCTGCCGGAAGTAGGGCGTCACCAGCGCGCCGCCCGCGGGCCCGATGCGGCTGACCGAAAAATCCGTCGGATCGATGACGGCCAGGCCGCCGTTGCTGCTGGTCCAGATCCGGCCCTCCTGGTCCATCAGCAGCGCTCCGGTCAGGTTGCTGGGCAGACCGTCGGCCCGGGTCAGGTGGAAGAGCTTATCATCCGGTCCATAGACGTAGATTCCGGCGCCTGACGTCCCGATCCAGGTCCGCCCCTGCTGATCTTCGAGGAGCGAGGTCACGTAACCGTTTTCCAGCTCTGCTGACGGCCCTTCTTTGTCGGGCAGCGTTCGGAGCACCCGACCGTCACCATCGATCCAGGTAACGCCGTTCCAGGTTCCCACGGTCAGCCCCCCGGATGCGCTGGCGAGCAGCGACGAAATCCGTGGATCGGTAAAGTCAGGAGATACCGAAGCTTGCACCAGCTCCGAGTGAAAGGGCTGTTGGCTCAGCCCCAGCTTCCAAAGACCGTCGCTGCCGCCTGCCCAAAGCGTCTGCCCGTGCGCCAGCAGGCTGCCGGTGAACAGCGCCTTGCGGCGCACATCAAAGCGCATACGGGCAAGCGTCGGTTCATCAAAGAGATACACACCCCAGTTGCTGCCCAGCATCACCTGACCGTCAGCGGTCTGCGCCATTGCCTCGACCGCTCCGCCCGGCAGCGCGGATTCCGGGTTGTCGGGATCGACGTCGATCGTGCCCACCCTGCCCTGCTCGGGATGGATGATGTCGACCCCGCTTTGCCGCAGACCCACCAGAATTCGGCCGTCGTCCAGCTCCAGCAACGAGGTCACCGCCCGGTCCCTGAGCGCGCCGTACCGGCCCGTCCCGCCAAAGGCCGTCAGCAACGCCGTCTGGGTCAGATCATGCACGCTGAGCCCGCGGCTGGTGCCGACCCAGACCAGGCCCGTTCCGTCGGGCACGACGGTCCAGACCTCGTTGTCTGCCAGGCTGTACTTTTGAGCCGGCAGGTGCTGAAGACGCCGGGAGCGACCGCTCTGGGTATCGATTTCGATCAGCCCGCGGCCGTAGCTGCCCAGCCAGACCAGCCCTGGCCTGACCTCGGCCATGGCAAAGATCCACTCGCCGCTGAAGTCGGGGATGGGAACGGTGCTGACGGCGTGGTCGGCGCTGATGCTCACAACGCCATGGCGGGGTGTGCCCACCCAGATTGTCCCGTCGGACAGCTGCAGTACGCTGGAGATTCGAACGCCCTGCTCCAGGTGCGGCGTCAACGGAAACTCGGCAAACGCCTCGCCGCGCCGGGCCTGACGGAGTAGACCTTTGCTGGTTCCGACCCAAACCGCGCTGTCGGCCGCATGGAGCACGCTGAAGCTGCGCATCGTCCGGTCGGCGTCAAACGGCGCGCTCAGCAGTCGCTGCGTCGAACCGCTCTCGGTATCGACCCGGAACACGCCCCGCCCGGTGCCGGCCCAGACCACCAAACCCTCCGCACGATTTTCAAAATCGAGCGCGGTGACGGGCAGCGGCGTGTCGGTCATGAGCGGATAGCGTCGCCAGCTTCCGTCCTCAGGATCGAAGCGCCTCAGCGCCTGGCCGGTGCCCAGCCACAGCCGGCCGAACGGGCCAGCCTTGAGGACCCGTACGTCGGTGTCGACGTCGGGGAATTCGGTTTCCCACTGCTGAAGCTCCAGACCGTCCCAGCGCGACAGACCGTCGGACGTAACGAGCCAGGCGAAGCCGGCGCTGTCGTGAGCAACACCCGGCACCCGACCGAACGGCAGGCCCTGCTCAGCG
>JANQOZ010000066.1 GCA_028285525.1 Lysobacterales bacterium | reverse complement strand
ACGCCGGCGCCTTCCTGAGCCTGGCGACCACCACCGATGACCTCGGACCGATTCCGGGCCTCGACGGCGTTGATCGCCCCAGCGTTTCGGCCCGCCGCGTAGAAAGACGCGCCGTCAGCAGAGGCGGCCAGGGCGCCGACGCCGTCGAGGCCCGGAATCGGTCCGAGGTCATCGGTGGTGGTCGCCAGGCTCAGGATGCCGCCGGCGTTGCGGCTCAGCACCGACACCGCGTTGTCGTTGGTGGCTGAGGCAAACACGAGCGCGCCATCCGGGGTCGTTGCAAGATCCGAGACGCCGTCGAGCAGGGCCTGCGTAAAGCCACTGGAGGTGGCGTTGTAGGCCGTTGAGAAGACCAGACCACCCGTATCCGCGCTGCGGCCGAACGCGCCCACCGTATCGGTGGCTCGTCCGGCGACATAGACGTCGTTGCCGTCTGGGCTGACCAATACGCCGGCTGCGCCAGACAGGCCGTCCACGCCGTTCTCACCCTGGGTCAGGGTGTCAACCGGATCAACCGAGGGGTTGAAGGACGGGTCGATGATGGTCGCCGTACCGTCGCCGTCGACCAACACCGCATTAGTCGGCAGGGTGAGCGCCAGATCAAACTGCTCGTCAGGCTCGACCACCCCGTCAGCCAGGAGCGGAACGGAAATGGTTCCGGTCGGATTGCCGGCCGGGATAACGAGAATATCGCTGACCGTCACGTAATCCTCGCCCGCCGTCGCCGTCCGCTGCAGCGTGAGGTACGACACGCGCACCTCCTGAGCGCCGGTCCGGGAGAGGGATACCGTAAAGTCCGCGGTAGCAACGCCGTTGCTGGTCGGCTCGATCACGGTGATGTCGTTGACGCTGAGCAGCGGCAGATCGTCGTCGCCGATGATGGTCACGTCGGCCGTGCCGTCGGCGATATTGGCCGAGCTGGCGGAGGTGACGTTCACGGTGAAGAGCTCGTTGCCCTCAACGTTGTTGTCGCCGCACACGTCCACCGAGATCGTGCCCTCCAGTTCGCCCGCCGGAATCATGAGCTGACCGCTGCCCGCGATGTAGTCCCCACCCGGGCAGGCGCCTGCGACAGCGCTGCCGTCAGCAGTCTGCCAGTCGACGGTGACGGTCGCGCTGACTGTAGTACTGAGCCGCACAGGCACCGACGCACTGGACAGCACGTCGCCGTTACCCTCAACCACCGTGATGTCTTCGAGCGTGAGGTTCGGGAAGCCCGTCAGGTTGCCCGGATCGAGATCCAGGCGCCGTGCGGTGCCCTCCTCGCCGACCGTGGTTGAAGCCGCCAGCTCCCCGGCGACAAAAATCTGAGCGTTTTCCCCGGGGCGGGCCGTGTTGGGCGCCCGCGGGTCCACCGAGTCCATCGGGATACGCAGGGCGTAGACGCCTTCGAGCGTCGGGTCATCCCCGAGGTTATAGGTCACGAGCGGTTCAGTTTGCCCGGCCAGGATGAGCGTGATCGGCGTGCCGTCAGCGACGGGTGCGCCGAAGAACGTCACGGTGCCGTAGAGCACGTGGTCGGGTTCCGGAATCCTGGCCTGCGTGAGCTGGGCCACGCCCAGCATCAGCAGGGAAACCAGGGACATGAGGCCCAGGGGCCGAGCGTGATTTCTTATTCTCATGATCAGTTCCCCGAGTAGGCGTAGGTCTGGAAGAACAGCGCGATGTCGTCAACGCCGTTGCCGTCCCGGGTTCCTCCGCCCCCGGGTGTCAGCTGTCCGTTGATGAACACGTCCAGCCCTTCGTCCGCATCGAACAGCAGCGCCTCGCCGGGAATGATCAGCAGCCACTCCCGGTTCCAGACCGACCGGCCGATCAGTCGGCTGTCGGTGATCACCTCCGACGGGTCAAAGTCGCCGCCGAAATGGTAAGCCCGGAATCGCGAGAATCGACGTATGTCGGTGCTGTTTCCGATCAGTGTATCGGTAGGCACCCAGGTGGCGCTGTCCAAATCCTGAGCACCGAGCTGGAACGGCACCGGAATCGTCTGATCGACGATATTCCATTCCCGGGTCGAGAAGTTGTTGGCCGCCGGCGCCCGCAGAACGTCCGCTCCCACCGGGAACAGGTAGACCCGTGGCGTATTCGATAGCGGCAGGCCCTCGTAGTTGCCGAACCAGACGCCGGCGGACCGGATCTTGGTGGCAAAGTTTGAGGAATCGTAGGCGCTGTCGCCGGGCCCGATCGGGTTACCGAAGTAGTTCAGCGAGAACGAGACGGTGGTCGGGAATCGGATCACGATGCCCGGCTGTGGTCCAGCGCTCTCCGGCGCGAAAGGTCTGGCAAACCGGCGGAACTCCGGTAGATCAAACAGGTTCTCTACCCGGTTTTCCTCCAGGATGGCTCGCCAGGATGCGTCGCCCTCGTCGTCGTCGCCGGCGATCCGGAACAGCTCCTGCCGCAGCGAGAACCGGTTGGTTTCGGTCTGCGGGTTGTTGAAGCCCATCTGGCCTTTGAGTACCTCGAAGTTGGCGTCCATCCGACCCATGGGATCAGCCAGTCCACGTGAGCCTGGGACCGGCGCGCCGCCGATGATCTGCCCGAGGCTTCGCTCGCGCACAATCTGGGTCAGGAACCCTTCACCCGCCTGGCCGTCGCTGCCGAGCAGGTTGGTTTCGTAGTCGTAGGCCGTCGCCGCCAGATAGACGTAGCGGGCAGCCAGGTCAAACGCGGCCCGGTACTTCTGCAGGGCGTCGTTGCGGAAGATCCGGAACGCCAGGTCCTCGTAGCGGTATTCCTGCACCGCCGCGGCACCCAGCTTGCGGAAGTTGATCAGCTGCTGCAGCGTGCGCTGGCCTTCCGCCAGCGTCGAGAAGTAGGCGCCCTGCATCTCGAGCACGTTCTGGGCCCGGGAGAACACCTCCGCGCGCGCCAGCGGCTCTCTGCGCAGCAGCGCGTCGAGCTCACCCTTCAGGTTGAACAGCTCCAGGCGCGCGTCCTGCACCTGGCTTTCGATCGCTGCCTGCTGGCTCACGTCTTCTTTGGCCGCGGACGTGGCGTTGGAGGCGATGTCCAGGCCGTCGCCGATGGCGTCCGCGATGCCCGTCGCTGAGACCCCGGCCGCCTGCACCGTACACTCGGCGGTCGAGAAGACGTCACCACCGGCAGCCAGACCGGCGACAAAGTTACCCGGTACACAGGTGGCCGCAGTCTTGAAGCTGCCATCGATGATCTTGCCCACCTGACGTGCGGCAATGGCGGCATTGCTCAGCACCTCGGCGGCGATCGTCAGGCCGCGCAACTCCTGCCGCTCGCTGTTCGCGATGTTGATCTGCTCGCGGCGGATGTCGAAGGTCGCTTCGATCGTGTCGATCTGGTCAGCCACATCGCGGCGCAGGTTCTCGTATTCTCGCAGGCTGCGATCCAGAGCCACCCGCGATTCGAACAGCTTGTTGAGCGCGTCCTGGAGGCGTCCCGGCGCGCGGCGCTGACCCGTCCATTCCGGCGGCTTGGTGAAGGCGAAACCCACGATATCCGAATCGATGGTGGTGTACGGCACCTCCAGCAGCTGGTTGTCAGCCGGGTCGCCGAGGCTACACCCATCTTCCAGCGGCGTGGCGTCACAGCCCAGATCGTCCGCTTCACCCGAGATGTTGAAGTAGTTGAGGCCATTGACCATCGGCGAGTAGTTGCCGTTGAACGTGTTGAGCGTTGCCGGCCGCAGCGGCGTCCCGTTGTTGCCGCTTAAGTCGAAGACCGTGCCCTCCAGCGCGTTCACGTCCACATACATGTAGTGATAGAGGTCCGGACCATCGTAGCCCGCGGGGTATGTGCCGCCCGGGCCGATATCGTCCACAAACGGATAGCCGAAGATCTCGATCAGCCGGTTGTTGAAATCGAGCTCCTGGGCAGCGGAGTTCACCTGCAGATCCTCGACCTCGTTTTCGTTGAAGCGCAGCATCCGGTTCAGGTTGTTGGAGAAGTCCCACACCTGTACGGCGTTATCCAGCGCGGTTGAGGCCCGGTCATAGATCTGCTCGAAGTGGGTTTCACCGGCGTCCACCAGCGACGGGTCGATGTCGAAGGGCACGATGCCTTTCGACAGGCCCAGCGGATTCAGGCCCTGATCGGCCTCATCGAGCTGCGCCTGGATCGACGCGTGGTGCGACTGGATTTCAGCCAGCTCCGACACCGTGCTGCGGTCGACCTTCTGGATGCCCTGCTTGGTCGGATCCGGCTCCTCAACCTGCAGGATCGAGGTGGCGGTCACCCAATCGAAGTAGGCGCCCTGCCCCGCTCGGCGCCCCCACTCGGTGAGGCCCCAGGCGCGATCAGGATCGATATCTTTGTAGCCCTGCCACTGGCCGGCCGGGTCTTCGACGTAGGCAGAGCGGTAGGTCAGGTCGACAATCTCTGCGCCCGCGCGTGCCTTGGCGGCCGCGGTTTCGGCGAACTGTCGCTCGTCCTGGAAGTCCACGGTGATCGGTACGCCGGCCACGGTCACGGCCTCCGCCCGGGGGACCCAGGTGAAAAACGGTTCGCGCAGCAGGTCGTAGTAGATATCCAGCGCGGTCAGATAGTGGCCCCAGGCGTCGCCGTGACCCTGCGGGAACTGAATTCTTGCGTCGAACTCGTCGAGCACGCCGTCGTTGTTCTGGTCGGAGATGTTGTAAGACAGCGCGTAGGCCACCTCACCCTCGCCGGTGGTGAAGTTCCAGAACAGGCGGTTGTAGACCGGGTTGGCCGCCACCGGGCCGCCGGAGTCATCCCGACCGCGCAGCAGCACCAGCTCCTCTTCCAGCACGCTGCTGAGCTGGTTCTGGAAGTTAAAGATCGCCGGCGCTAGCGTGAAATAGGGCGGCCGGTTGACGTCGACACCGATCGCAGGATCTTGTGCGTCGGCATAAGCCTCGTTACCCAGCAGCGTATAGAAGTCGACGATACGGGAGGCCACCAGCAGCACGGCATTGTTGGCCGGGCCAAAGTCTACCGGCGGGGTTGCTCCCGAAGACAGCGAAATTGCCCGCCGCATGACCGTGGTGTACGCCTCGATCAGGCCGATGCCGTTCAGGTTGTCGGGATCGTTGTTGAGCGCGATGTCGCCCTCGTAGCGTTCGCCGAGCTGGATCAGCATGCTGGCAAAGTTATTGGTCGCCGCCTGGGCAAAGTTCTGCACCCGAGCCTCAAAGGGATTCAGGCGGGAGACAACCCGCTTGACCCAGCCTTCGGCCAGCTGCGCGCGCGGCTCCAGCGGCGTCGCGCCGGGCTGGCCGGCAAAGATGCTGAATTCAGTCTGGTTGCCGCAGTTCGGCAGACCGCGATAGCGGGCGATGTACCAGTTGTCGGACAGGGTTTGAATGTTCGCCCCCTCGATGCTGATCTCCACCGCGCCCATCGGATTGTCCACCGGAAACTGAATCCAGCCGTTGAGCTGGCCGGCGTCGGTGTCGGGCAGCGGGAACGGTGGCGTACCGTCGAGGTCAGGCTGGAAGAACCACTCGAACTCGAGCGCATCCGGGTTGCCGCCAAAATCTCCGCTGTGGCGCAGTACCAGCTGCTCATCGAAGATGTTGTCCGGCGAGATGATCTGGATCTGGCCCTGGTAGGTGCTGAAGATGTCGGCGTCCACGGGGTCAACCGGTGGCGGCGGAGACTGCAGACAGTCGATCCGGATCACCTGCAGGCTGACCGGCAGGGGCGTCAGGCCCGGGTCGTTGTTGAACGCCAGCGTCAGGAATCCGCTTCCCTGAGAGAAGCCCGCGGTCAGTGCCGGGCTGACCCCGGTCGCGGTGAACTGCTCCAGGATCCCGTCGCCGTTGGTGTCCTGCTGGCCGATCAGCACGTCGGCGTCGGTGACCGAACGCACCGCGCTGCAGACGCGCTCGTTGCTTTCGTTGATCGAGCTGGACTCACAGATCTGCTGGATACCCTGCGGATTTCTGGTCAGTCGGAACAGGTCCTGCACCGCCTGCTGCCAGGCCGAGTCGCTGTCGAGCGCCAGCAGAATGTCACGGTCGCGGAAGCTCATGACGTTGAGCAGCAGCAGCGGCTCACCCGCGCCGGTTGCATCGAACACGCCGGCAAACGACAGCCGTCCGTTCAGCGGGTCGAACGACAGCCGCTGCCGGATGGACGCTGGCAGCTTCAGCGTGCCGGACACGTTGCCGAGGATGATGCGCTGGCCGCTCGTATTGAGCTCGCTGGCGATTCCCGCCGGCAGCGCGGCTAAGTCGACCGTTCGCGGGTTCAGCGGATCGATCAGCTGCGCCAGCGCGTTGGCTGGCGCCGGGGTGGCAGACGCGTCGCGGATCTCGTCGAAGGCGATCTGCACCGCCGCCTGGTTCACGATGTCCGGCAGGCCGCGCTTGGGCTCCAGCAACGTCTCGCCGGGAATCAGCTGCGGCGGGTTGTCGGGCCAGGTGATGTCATAGCTGACCAGAATCGGGTCGTTCGGGTTGCTGCTGCCGCCCTGCGCGTCAGGCAGCCGGGCCAGCCAGGGCACGCAGTCGCCGGTTTCGATGTCGTTCTCGTCGTTGTTGTCGAGATCAAAGAAGAAACCCGCCTGGGTAGGATAGAAAAAGCGCACCGCGCCGCTGCCGGCTGACGAGCTCCAGAGCTGGTTGGTGTAGTCCATGAAGAACGGCGGTGGCGGCTGCGGATCGGTGGCCGCCTGGCCAACCACGTTGGTCTCCGCGCAGCCCGGCAGCAGGCTGACCGGATAGGGCGGCGCCACGGTTGTAGCGGCGGTGCCGGAGAAGCGGAAGTTGTTGAACCCGGCGCCGGTGGCCAGCACCTGGTAGACGCGGAAACGCTGGGCGTTGGCGCCGCTGTCGAAGTACTTGACCAGCACATACGGGTCGGAAGCGGCGTTGACGTCCCCGTCGAGCTGCGAGCCGAAATCGCTGCGCAGCGCAAAGATCGCCTGCAGGCCGGTGCCCGTCGACGACGGCGCAAAAAAAGCGTGCTCATCGTTCGGGTTATAGCCCGGCAGCTCAACGTCGGGCTGCTGGTAAATCTGCGCGTTTTCAAACACGAGAGGATCGAGCGGCTGCTGGCCGAAAGCCTCGCCGCCGCGTTCGCTCGCGACCACAATCAGGTCCGCGTCGAGCGGCCAGAACGGCTCATAGCTGACCGCTTTCTCAGCCCAGAATACGCCCATCGCCTTGCGTCGGTACCAGCTCACCACCAGCTCTTTGGTCGCGTCCTGCGGCCGCGATGTAAGGCTCCGGTTCACCGGGATAATCGCGCCGGTGCGCCCCGTACGATCGTAGGCCGCGTTTGGGCCGATGCCGTCGTAGAAGGCGTTCTCATTGAGGACGTACCCGGTGCGCCCAAGCTCGTTGTGGTAAGGGTCGGTGATCGGCTGGCCGATCTCTGCCGGCACGCCCCCTTCAAACAGCTGGGCGGCAGCTGGCGGCACGGTGCGCACCACCTGAACCACCCCCTCAAACGTGGTGTCCTGTGGATCCGGACCCCGCACGTAGATCAGCGAAGAAAAGCCGGTCGTGGTCGCCTCAAACAGACCCGTATTGACGGTGGCGTCGTTGGGCCGGGAGTTTGGCGTAACAAGACGCAGGAAAGTGAACGAGTTGTCTGCAGGCTCTGCCTCAACGGGGGATCCCGCGACGTGGATCTGCAGGCAGTCGGTGAAGCTGGCGTCCGTACACGGGTCCACCGGCCACTGCACCGAGCCGAGGCTTGGGATGCGTTCGTCGTCCTGGAGCTGGCTCCCCTGTTCGCGCCAGCGAATCTCGATGTTCTCAACATCCTGGAGCGGGATCAGGCGTGCGTCGAGTCCCGTGACCGGTGGGGCCCAGTAAAACAGGTTGCCGCCGAGTGCATCCACCGGCTCACCGTCGATGAAAAAGTCGGGCTGAAAGGTCAGGTCATCAACTTTTGCTCCAGGCGGCGGCGGCACCGGCACGCCAACGGTCCAGGAGCTACGCTGGAACCAGACGCCGTCGCCCGACAGGTTGCCGACAAACGCGTCGCTGCTGCCCAGGCTTTCAATCGACTGGGCTTCACCGAATACGGCGAAGTCGGCAAATTCACCCGTCACGTAGAGATTGGTCGTGTCGCGGCCGTCGATGGCCACACCCGCGTCACACTGGCTGCCTCCAGCGCGCCCAGGAACGCCGTCGGTCACGTCATACGTAGCGCCGCCGGTCACCCAAAGCCACGAGCCGTTACTGCCGTCGAGGCCGGCGACATAAACGTCGCCGCAGGCCGCGTCCGTGGACGTCAGCGAGCCGTCGATCAGCGGATCGGTGGTGAAGACCGTAGTGCCTCGGAACTGACCGGTGGCATAGACGCGGAAGCTGCCGCCGTCAGCCACCGCCGCGACGCCGAGCGCCCGGCTCGTGGGCGCCGACTTGCTCCACTCACAGTTCAGCGTCGCGCCGTTGAGCGACGCGACGAACGAGGCGTCCGCCAGGGCCGTGGACTGGCAATAGCTGACGGCGGCGTTGGTTTCCGCCGCTATGATCACACGGGAGGCATCGGGGCTCAGTTCGACGTCGTTGATTTCCAGGCCTGCCGGCAGGTTTGTGATGTCCGTGAAAGCGGGGCTGCCCGCGGAGTCGTTGACCACCGATAAAAAGCTGGTACGGGCGCCGCGCGCGGAAATCGCAAAGTCGTCGACGTGCCAGTAGTCGAAGTCAGGGCCGTTGCCGGTCAGCAGGCGGAAGCGCACCCGGAAGCCGGCGTGCAGGGCGTCAGCAGGGAGGAAAATCCGGCCTGAGCCGACGCTGTTGACGACCTGGCCGGGGGTTCCATCACCCTGAAACTCCACCAGGAACCGGTAGCTACCGTCTGACGCCAGGTAATCCACGCGGAGGTTCTCTCCGCCGTCCGGGTCCTCGCTGCCGGTCACGTCACTGCCCCGCTGGGCGTAAAAGTCGATGCTGGCAACCTCCAGACCCTGAAGGTTGAAAACCGGCGTCTGAACGTCAACCCGGCCGTGGCGAAGGAAAAGCATCCGGCGACCAAATGCGTCACCCACGCCTGACCGTGAGCTGTCGGTCGTCGTCCAGCCGCTGGGCACACCGCCGTTCGTCGGGAACGCTTCGCTGGCCGAAACCGTGTCGCCGGGACCGGCGTACTTTCCGGCAATAAAGGCCCGGCCGTCGGTGCTGGAAACGCTCATCTGTTCGATCCGCTCCAGATTTGAGCTGTCGCCGCCGCGGTCGACAACCGACTCCCAGGTGCCGGTGGGTGACAGATGTCCTACAAACATGTTTTCGAACTGATCTTCAGCCGAGACGCAGGCGTTGGTGCTGGTGATCGAGCCGCCGGTATAGCTGGCGCTACAGATATACGAACCTGCCACAATCACCGCGTCGGGAACCGGTGGGATCGTCGAGTTGGTTCCCGGCACGATGCCGACGGACGAGATACCGTCGTCGAGGTCACCGCCAAAGTCACGGGCCCACTCCCACTGGCCAGCGCTGTCCAGCTTGGCCACAAAACCGTCGCGGGTGTTCGGATCGCCGGTGCCGCCCGTGCCGGACCGCAACAGAGTTCCACCGATCAGCGCATCACCGAAAAATTCACCGACGAGATAGACGTTCTCCGCCCCATCGATGGCCAGGGCCCTGGCCCGCACCGCTGAACTGCCGCCGGCCGCCTGGGCCCACTGCAGCGTGCCGCCCTGACTGATTTTGGCCACGATCACGTCGTCGAGGGAGTTTTCGGAGGTGAGAATTTCGCCGCCGAAATCGGTCAAACCCTGAAAGTTGCCGACGACATAAATGGCGCCGCTGGGGCCTACCTTGATGTCGATCGCCTGGTCAGCCAGCGAGCTGCCGCCGCCGGTGGGCCACTGCGCCCAGGCGCTGCCGCCGGCGCTGATCCATAGCGCCAGAGTGATAGCCAACGTCCGCGTAAAGGCGGAGAAAAAGGATTGCTGTCGTTCCATGATCATGCTCCGGCGCCTCATTGATTCAACACCGATACGTTGGAGACTTTCTCAAGTCTGAAGGGCCCTTCCACGAAAATGGTGTTGCGGTGGAGCCCGGAAATTGCCTCTGAAAAGACGCCGGAGACAATACTGCTGCCGTACTCCGGAAGGTTCTGGTTGGTCGGATCATCCGAGGAAAAATTCAGCGAAAAGTCGCGGGTGATCTGGGGCGCCTCGGTCAGCGGGTTCAGGAACTGGGCGTCCAGGTTATCGTGATCCGGATGGAATTTGTGTTTGAACGGGTTGATCGGATCGTCGGAGTTGATCACGATCTGGCCGCTGTAGCTGCCGTCCGGATCGAAAGACCCGGGCAGCTCGATGAACTGCTCCATAAAGTCGAAGCTGACCGTGCTGTAGCGAATCCCAACCGGAATCCCGGCCCGGGTTTTGGCGCCGGTGAAGTTGGCAATCAGGTTGTCATCCGTAACCAGCACGTAGCGACCGGGCGTGGCGTCGGTCATAAAGGCCGGATTGACGGTGGAGGGCTCCATGGTGCCCTCTTCAAACAGCACGATAACCTCTTTCAACAGCCGAACCGTGCCCAGGCTGTCGATATGTACGATCAGCCGAATGGGGAAATTGGATCCCGCGGGCAGTGGCGTGGTGCCGGCCAGCTGCGACTCGCTGACCTGATTGACGCGCGCTGAGCCCACCCAGAGGCCGGCAAATTCGTTGACGCCGCCGCCCTTCTGCTGAAGTCCTGCCTGCTTCAGGGCCGCCGCCGGGATCACCGGCTGCAGGGTATTGGCGCCGACAAACAGCAGCCGGCGGATGCCCATGCCGTTGCTGATCTCGAGGATTTCTTCCATGCGCGTGTCGGTGAACTGGTTACGCCGGACGCCGAGGTTCAGCAGCAGGTCGCCGCCAGCCTGGATGGGCAGGTCCAGCGACGGCGGCAGGGCCGGCCAGGCAACCTCGCTCGTGTCCGGGTCGATCTGTTCGAAAGCCAGCGGCATCGTGCCGGTGGAGACGGTGCGTACGGTGATATCGGTCGCCACCGCGTTTTCGTTTTCGATCGCAATCGTCTGCTGGCTCACGGCCGAGCTGTATTCGAGCTCGCCGTCCTGATCAACCGAAACCTGGAACGGCCCCTGAAAGGCGGACGGCCCTTCGCTGAAGACCCAGTAGGCGCGCCCGGAATCGATGAAGGTATTGGCCGGATCGGTGACTTCCTCCCAGTTGCCCTGGCTGCTCAGCGCAAAGATCGGCTGGTTCTGGTGGGCGGAGGAGGCCTCGAAGTATTCACCGAAGGTCAGAGGATTCGCGGGATCGACCTCAAAACCGGTGAGCGTGAACGCGTCCGCCGCCCACGAGCGAGACCGGATGACGGGCTTGCCGGTCACGCTCCAGGTCACCGGCGTATCGCTGTCCAGGTCGATCAGATACGCGACGTTGGACGTCAGGGTAAACAGGTTGCTCAGAAACGCCTCGGGACGGGGCTCGGGAAAGTAGCCGAACCAGCCTTCGACGTTCATCAGACCCTCCGACGGGTCCTGGATGTAGTCGAGCCCCGGGCGATCCGGAATAAAGCGCCAGACGCTGGCCACCGGCGTGCCGGCCAGCGCTGCCTCCATGTCCGGCTGATCCGGTAGGACCTCCAGATAGACAGCGTTCCAGCCCGGCTGGAGTTCAAAAGTCTGGGTAAAGCGCGCCTGGCCCTGGGCACCGCCGGCAAAAGCGGCGAGTCCAAGCAGCAGCAGTGCGCGATTTAAGTAGGCGTTCAACCTGATCATCTCTTACCTTCCGTTCCGGCGTCGTGCCGGCGCTAGCATCCGTTCCCTGGTGTATCGTTAACGACTCGATCGAGGCATGGCGGGCGGCTTTCTCGGGTCCGCCGCGGCTCCGGCCAGCGGCTCGATCTCCGCCAGCAGACCTTCATTGACATAAGCTTCCAGACCCTGGTCTGAAAACAGTTCTTCCTTCACCTGCTCGCGCTTCTCGCGCAGCAGCGCCACCCGGATTCCTTCGGCCACGTCTGCGAGCGGGCGGGCGCCGCCGGCCTCAAGCTCCACCAGACGGGCGAGGTAAAATCCGTCTCCCGTCTCGATCACCGGTGAAATCTGCCCGGGCTCCTCCATCGAGAACAGCGCTTCGATCACCGCCTCATCCCACTTGTAGCGACTGCTGCGGCCGGGCGTCAGCCAGCCGATCACGCCACCGGTGTAGCGGGTTGCCCGATCGTCGGAGAACTGGCGAGCGACGTTGCCAAAGTGATTGACCTCCGGGCCAAGCGCTCCGGCGGCCGTGGCCGCCTGCTCAATGCGCTGCCGGGCCTTCTCGCGGGCCTCGGCCGTGGCCTTGGCGGCCACCGAAACCTGAATCAGCGCGGCGCGCCGACGCTCCGGGCGGCTGTATTTGTCCGCGTTTTTGGCGTAGTAGCGCTCGAGCTCCTCGTCGCTGATGGTCAATTGTTCATAGCGCGTTTCAAGCAGCTCGTCGCGATAGCGGTCCACGAGGATGCGCTGGACCGCCCGCTTCACCTCGGGTTGTTCGTCCACCCCGGCCTCGAGCGCCGCCTGCAGCATCCGCTCGTGCTCGATCATCGCGTCGAGCAGGGCGCGACGCTGGGTCGGCGTTTGAAAATAGCCGGCGCGCTCGCCGCCACGCAGCGCCATCTCGTCGACAAAATCCTGCCGCGTGATGATCCGGTCACCCACCTGCGCCAGCACTTCAGCCGGCAGCTCGGGAGCCGGAGGCTTGCTGATGACGAGATAGTAGGCACTCCCCGCCAGCAGCACGGCTGCCCCCAAACCTGCAGCCAGACGCTTCATGCTTCGCCCTCCGTCACCGGCATGGATGACAGCCAGCCGCGAGCGTTGGCGGTTGCCGTGGCCCAGGCCGACTTAAGACCGACAACCAGCGCCTCAAAGCCGTCTCGGAAGATGATTTCAAGCATCAGATTGATGTCGGACGCGGTGTTGTTCGACTGATCGATGTCGCCGGCAAAGTCCGCTGTGGCCGTGACCGTCACCTGCGGGACCGCCACCGGATCGAGCGCGGGATCAACCCGGGCTTCAATCTCGAAGACCACCCGTTCGCCGGCGGCCAGATCCAGCGTTTCATCGATGCTGCCGACGCCGTCAAACGCGGGGCACGCAGCCTGGAGACAGCGCCACGTCACTTCCTGCAGCGCGTCGGGCACGGGCACCGAGAGCGCGACGCCGAGCGCGTCGGCTGAGCCGATGTTGCGCACCTCCAGCGTGTACGTCAGGCGGCTGCCCGGCAGGGCGCCGACCTCACCGTCATCGATGGTGACCGACAGGTCGGGGCCGTTGACCAGCTCGACATCCGCAGAGCTGGTGTTGTTGGCGCCGACTGGGTCGGGCGTGATCGCCGCGGCCGTGCCGGTGTTGGTCACCAGACCGAGCGCCGTCGCGTTATAGCGCACGTCGAAGCTGACGCTGGCGCTCGCGCCGGCGGCCACCGTGCCGACGTCACAGCTATACGGTATCTCGCCGCTGCCGCCGCAGCTGTCGCTGAAGATACCGGTGATCTCGGCGGGCACTGCATCGGTGATCTGCACACCCACCGCGTCCGAGGGCCCGGCGTTGGTCACCGTCAGCGTGTAGCGGTTGGTGCCGGGCAAGCCAGCGGGGTCGAGCACGGCGCGCATCGCGGTCTTGCTCAGCGACAGGTCAGCCTGGGTGGTCACCGCAGCCTCAGCGCTGTCGACGTTGTTGACCTCATCCGGATCGGTGCTCGGCAGCGGCAGCGTCGCCAGCGCGTCGTTGACCAGGCTAAAGCCCTCCGGCACGCTCGACGGCAGCGCGGCTCGGAGCGCGAACTCGACGCGTGCACCGGCGGGCAGGGTCACGTCCTCGTCGATCGAACCGGCGCCCGAAGCGCTGCAGGCGGCGCCGTTGAAGGCGATACAGGTCCAGCTGCCGTCCACGAGCTGCGCCGGCAGCAGATCCACCACGTTGACCGGGGACTGAGCGTCGCTCGGCCCCAGGTTTTCGACGACGACGCTGTAGGTCACCTCGGTGCCGGCCACCGGCGTACCGCTGCTCAGCGACTTGGTCACGCTGATGTCGGCCGAGGACTCGACGGTCAGCAGCGCGCTGGCCGAATTGTTGTCCGGGTTCGGATCGGTGACCGTCGCGGGGGCAGCCGGCTCCTCGGCCAGCACCTCAGCGGTGTTGTTCACCTCACCCAGCACCGAGGACAGCACGGTGGCGTTGACGCTGAACACCACCTGGCCGTCGACCGGAATGTCGACGCTGGCGCTGATATCGCCGGTGCCGCTCGCCGGGCACGTCGCCTCGGGTCCGGGGGCACAGGTCCAGCTGATGTTGGCGAAAGCCGGATCGAACAGATCGGAAACGCTGGCCCCAAGCGCGGCGCTGGGCCCGGCGTTGCTGACGGTGATCGTGAAGGCCACGGTCTCGCCGGCGTTGACCGTCATCGGCTCCACCACCTTGGTGATGCTGAGATCACTCTCCACGTCGATGATCGTGAGGTCGATTGCGTTGTTGTCCAGCAGATTGCTGTCGAGCGCGTTGCCTTCGATTGCGGCGGTCAGCGTGTTGCTCAGCACCCCGCGAGCCCGCGGATCGACCAGCGCCTGCAGGTTGAAGCTGGCGGCAGCGCCGTTGGTCAGGCTCATCGTTTGCGCAAAGCCGCTGCCGGTTCCGGTGAAGCTGTCGCAGGTAGCGTAGGGCTGCAGGGTCACGGTGGTCAGCGACTGGTCGGCTGAGCCAAGCGCGTAGAGCTGGTCGGAGCCCGGCCGACTGACCGAGGCCGCAAAGCCCTGGCCACCGCCGGTCAGCTCACCCACCGGAACGAGCAGCCCGGTATCCCAGCTCCGACGGTAGGCCAGCACAGCGTCACCCGTCGGCGCCAGCGCCAGCAGCAGCTCGCTGCCGTCCGCCTGCTGCAGCTGGGACAGTCCGGCCATGGTAATGCCGGGGGTGGTGGCATCACCGAAAGTGTCGAGCAGCGTCGCAGCGCCGGTTTCGCTGTCCAGCGCAAAGACGGCGATGACGGCCTCGGTCGGGCTGCCTGCGTAAAGGTAAGCGCCACCCGGGCTGAGGGACAGGGAGGCCACGTCGGTCAGGCCCGCGACAATCGCCGGTGTGCCGGGTCCACCACTCTGACCGTCACCCTGCCGCAGCACCGACACGTAATCCAGCGCGCCGTTCTGGCTGCTCCGTTCGAATACGGCCAGCGAATCGCCGTCAGCGCCGGCAACGTACACAAAGCGGCCGTCGGGTGAGATCACCAGATCCGCCGGGCCGGCAATGACGTTCACCTCGGGTATCGTGCCGAAGCCGTCACGCTCGCGGTCCACGAAGCTCAAGCTCCCGGTGTCGCTGTCA
Source organism: Lysobacterales bacterium (assembly GCA_028285525.1). Lineage (GTDB taxonomy): Bacteria > Pseudomonadota > Gammaproteobacteria > Xanthomonadales > SZUA-38 > JANQOZ01. The sequence goes on along the minus strand of JANQOZ010000066.1, from coordinate 1,628 downwards.
ATCGCGAGCACCACGACGGCGTCACCGTCAGTGGCCACCGCGTAAAGCTGTTCGCCACCCGGCGAGAAGGCCAGCGCCGACGGGCCGTCCAGGCCAGGCGCGGCCGCCCGCAGCAGCGTTTCCTGATAGCTCAGAACGCCGCCGGCGCCGATGGCAAACACGACGATGGCGTCATCGCTGCCGCCCGCAACGTAGAGGAATCGACCGTCCGGACTCACGGCCAGCGCCGCCGGATCGGTCATGCCGCTGATCGTGCCGCCGGTAACGCTGTCGCCGTTGCTCAGCTTCTCCAGCGGCGTCAACGAACCATCACCGGCCACGGTGAAGCTGATCACCGACTGATCCCCACCGGCGACAAACAGCGTGTCGCCCGCGCTGGTGATCGCCAGCGCCTTGGCGCCGACGAGGCCCGGCTCTGCGGAAGACATGATGGCCGCACCCACACCCAGCGGCGCGGCGGGCGTGCAGGACCAGGCGATTGAGGATTCGATCAGGCCTGCCGTCTGCGCCGGGTAGACCGGCGGCGCGTCGCTGACGGCAATCCCGATCGCGTCGCTGATGCCCGCATTGCTGACCGTCATGTCGTACGACACGGCCGTGCCGGCCACCACACGCTCCAGGCCGTCAGTCTTGGTCGTGGACAGCTCGGTGTTTGGCAGCAGATCGGGCGGCGGCGCAAAGGCGGCCGTGTTGTTGGCGACGTCCGGATCTTCCACGGTCGGACCGGGCGCAATCTCGCTGGTCAGATCGAGCAGGCCGCGAGCCGAGGAGCCCACGATCGCACTGACCGTGTAAACCACGCTGCCGTCGACCGACAGGTCGACCACGTCCGAGATGCTGCCGACGCCCACGTCGCTGCAGGTGGAGCCGTCGGCCACGCCCAGCACGGTGAGGTCCGGGCCATTGCCGGCCGACAGGATCAGGAAGCCGCTGTCGCTGCTCACGGTCAGGGCCGTCAGGCCGGCCAGCGTTGGGAAGTCGGTTGTGTCGTAGGTTTCGATGGGTGACAGCACGCCAGCGTCGAAGCGCAGTCCGGTCACGGTCTCGCTGCCGGCGGCGGCCACGTACAGCACCGAACCGTCGCGCGCAAAGTCGAGTGACCGCGGCTCAACCAGGCCGGTGATGCCGCCCGCACCGTTAATCACGCTGGAAACCAGCGCCACCTCGCCGGTGTCAGCGTCCCGGGCAAACACACCGACGGCGTCGCTGCCGGAACCGGCGACCACCAGGAACGAATCGTCCGGCGACAGCGCCAGATCCGTCGGTGCCGCCAGCACGTCCGTGCCGAGCTGGAAGTTCTGCAGCGTGCTGGAGAACGACAGATCACCGTCGGCCAGCTCGCGGGCAAAGACGCCGATGGCGTCGTTCAGCTCACCGACCGCGTAAACAAAGCGTCCATCCTGGGTCGCAGCCAGAGCCCGAACCCCGTTGAGGCCGTCCACGCCCGACTGGGTCTGACGGATCACCGACTGGAACGTCAGGGTGCCGTCAGCGGCCCGATCGAACACCACAATCGCGTCGTCGTCGCTGCCCGCCGCGTAGAGCTGCTGCGCGTTCGGCGACAGGATCACGTCAACCGCACCGCCGAGACCCACCACGCCGTTGAGACCATCCAGCTGACGCTCAAC
>JANQOZ010000065.1 GCA_028285525.1 Lysobacterales bacterium | reverse complement strand
AAGCTCGGCGGGATCCTGTTGGAGGCGGACGGCGAGATCGCCGGTAGCTGCCGCTGGGTTGCCGGCCTCGGTCTCAACTGGCGCCTGCAGGGAGAGGTGAGCATCGACCAGGCGTGGACCGACCTGTATCGCCTGAGCCCGGAACGCCTGCCGGGTCGCAATGCGCTTTGCGGCGCGCTGCTGGGTCAGCTGATCGAGGTATGCGACCAGTTCCGCGAGGAGGGCTTTGCGCCGTTCAGCAGCGCGTGGCGAGAGCTCGACGTTCTGGCGGGCAAAACGGTCACCGTCACCGTGGGCAAGCGCAGCTTCGACGGCGTCGCCGCAGGTCTGTCGCCGAGCGGTGAGCTGAATGTTGAGGTGGCCGGTCAGACGCTGCGGGTCGCCAGCGGCGAGGTATCGGTCAGACCCTCGGCAAACGGATGACGCGGTTTCCGGCAGCATGGTGAATCCGGGCAAAGACCTGCTGATCGATCTGGGCAACACTCGGCTCAAATGGACGCTGGCCGGACCTGATGGGCAGGAGCCTTCGCGCCAGCTTAGCTGCCACGATCCGCTGGCGCCGATGCTGGCCAACGCCTGGGGTGAACTGGCGGCACCACGCCGCGTGGCGCTGGTCAGCGTCGGTGCCCGGTCGATTCTTGAGCCGCTCGAAGCATGGATCCGCAGCCGCTGGTCGTGCCCGGTGCGGCACGCGGAATCGGCCGCATCGACCCCGCTGCAGCAGCACGAGCGCGCGACGTCTAGGACCCTGGTGAATTCTTACGCCGACCCCGGGCAGATGGGTGCCGACCGGTGGATTGCCATGGTCGGTGCCGGCGGCCTGTGTCGCGGCGCGTTTGCCGTCATCGACGCCGGCACCGCGCTGACCGTGGACGTGGTCGGCAACGACGGTCAGCACCTCGGCGGCTGGATTCTGCCGGGGCGGGCGTTGATGCACCGTTCCTTGAGTCACGGAACGGCGTCAGTGCGACCGGAGCTGATTGATTCGGATGGTGCCTTCGGTCAGGATACGCGCTCTTGCGTGGCCGGCGGCGTCAGCGCGGCTCTGCTCGGGGCCCTGCAGCTGATGGATGACCAGCTGCCCTCCGGCTGTCAGATTCTGGTTTGCGGCGGTGACGGCAGCTGGCTGAGTCAACATCTGCCCCGCGCGCGACACGAGCCGGACCTGGTACTGCAGGGACTGAATATGTGGCTGCAAAACTCGTGAAAAAGGTCAGCGACCGAACCTGGCTGTGGATGCTGCGGGGCGTGTTTTTTGTCCTGCTGCTCGCCAATCTCGGCTATTACGCCCTCAGCGAGACCCGGACGCGACGAGCGCCGGTGGCCCTGCCGCCGCTTCCGCCAGGCGTGGCGGAACTCAAGATGATCGCCGAGCGGGAAGCCGAGCTTCTGGTGACCGATGGAGATCTTGGCGGAAACCTCACCAGCGAATGTTTTTCGCTGGGCCCGTTTACGAACCAGTCGGACCTGCGCCGGGCCGCACAGGCCATGAGTTCTTACGTGGGCGCCAGCAGGCAGCGCCAGGATCAGCGTCTGGTCGATCGCGGCTTCTGGGTTTACCTGCCGGCCGTGGCCACCCGGGAAGAGGCCATCAATCAGGCGCGTTCGCTGTCCGAAGCAGGCCTCAACGACTACTACGTGGTCACCGGTGGCGATCGGGAGAATACGGTTTCGCTGGGTTTGTTTCGGGAGCAGAACAACGCGATGCGCCGCCAGCGCTCGCTGCAGGCGCTGGGGTTCGAGGCAGAAATTGCGCGTCGTCAGGAGGAAGCCGTGGTGTACTGGTTCGACTATCGGCGGGCTGGAGATGAGGCGCCCTGGAAAGAGGTGGTGGCTTCACTCAAAAACGTCGGGCAAAAACCCATACCCTGTTTTCGCTGACGTAATTGGCCGTTTTCGGGGGTCAGAACGAGTGTAAATCGTTGTGACGTATTGCAGCACTGCGTTGCGAATCTTGCGTTGATCGGGTCTGATGTCGGCTACAAGAATGTGGGACGACAACTGATGGAGCAAGCCCGTTGGTTCCTGAGCCGCGTCGGCAGCGACACCGCGAGGGTCAGCATCGAACAAATGCCGTTTATGGTTGGCCGCGACGCCGCCTGTCATCTGCAGCTTCAGTCGAAGCGCGCCTCACGCATGCATGCTCAGCTCAGCCCCAGCACCGTCCCGAACTGCCTGTTTCTGCAGGATCATGAGAGCGCCAACGGGACCTACGTCAACGGCGTGCGGTTCGTTGAGCCCGTGCCTGTGGGTCACGGCGATCTGATTCGCTTTGCTGACGAAGACTGGACGCTGGAAGTGGTCGATGCGACCACGGCCGTGCCCACGGTCCGTAACCTGAGGCTGTCCGATCTCGCCGACAACCTGTCTGAGTAAGCCCCCTCGGAACCCGCCGCTCGCTTAGAGCGCCCGGTTGGTGCGGCGACGCCAGACGAGTCCCATCACCACGAGTCCGATCAGGGCGAGGAGCGGCGCAAGGACCTGCGGGTCTAGTAGCAGCTGAAAGCCCGACGCCTCTTCCAGGTCGAGCAGCGAGCTCATCTGGCCACCAACCCGCGTCACCAGCAGCGCGATCGGCACCGTTCCGATCACCGTGGTGGTCAGATAGCGCACCCAGGGGACACCCGCCATCGCCAGCCCAACATTCAGCAGCGCGAACGGAAACAGCGGGATCATCCGGACCAGCAGCAGGCCCAGAATACCTTGTCGATGCACAAAAAGGCTCATTTCTCCCATCCGCTCAGCACCGGCGCGGCGGGTAACAAACCGGCCTAGCGGACCCCGTGCCATGGGGTAAACCAGCGCGGCGGCCAGAGCGGCTCCGGTGAGCGCCAGCCCGGCGGCGGGCAGATTGCCAAACAGGAACCCGCCGAGCAGCAGCATGGCGAGGCCGCCGGGCAGGCCGGCCAGCATCACGCCGGCATAGAGCGATATATAAGCCAACGCGGCCAGCAGCGGCTGCTGCTGGGCGAGCGACTGTAGTGGCTCGATCCAATCCAAAGTTGTGTTCCCGCCCCTCGCCCGAAGGCAAAGCGTCGCACCTTAACCCAAGGTGGGTGAAGCTCACGTCGCGCCGCATCCCGCAGCGCAGGGGGCAGCGAGCTACTTTTTTTGCCCGGCCACCGGCTCCTCGATGTCGCTGATGTCAACCAGGTTCCACGGCAGCGGATGGTTGCGGAACAGCCGTTTGCCTTTTCTGGGATAGTCCGCAACGTCGTGCGCAAAGCGATGTCCGGCGACGATGCACCTGAGGACTTCGGTACCCGTGTTCTTCAGTGAATGCGCCTCACCGCCGGCGCGATATCCCAGAAAATCGCCGGCTTTGACCGTAAACGTCTCTTCGCCGACGGTGGCCTGCGCTTCTCCTGTGAGGACGTAGAGACACTCTTCCTCGTGGTAGTGGCGGTGGGTTTCGGTGGACTCGTAGCCGGGCTGCACCTCGATGACGTGGAAGCCAAGCTGCTTGAGACCCGTCAGGTCCCCCAGCGATTTGTTGACCCGGCGGGCCGAATCATTGAGGAAGTGCGTCTTGGCGAAGCCTTCCATCTCATCGATCTCCTCTGCGGTGACCAGATATTTGTCCATCGGTTCTCCTAAACATCATTCAGGCGTAATTCAGGCGCGTTTACCCTACGCGACACCTGACGGTGCGCACAGCCCCAGTCGGCGATGCGCCGGGCCACGGTTTGTGATGCCCGCGCCAACACCGCGCGGCGATTCTGGTAAATTCACCACAGCTAACGACCAGAGTTTTCCCCACATGAAAAAGTCCACGATGGCGCTGCTGCTGTTGCTGTTCACCAACCTGAGTGCCGCCCCTGCTGATCGGGTTCGGGGTCCGGTCAGCTTTGCTGACCTGACGGGCGTGATGGTGCTGGATAACGTCTATATCGCGGGCCAGCCATCGCCCGAGGCGCTGGCGGCCGCCAGCGCTCAGGGTATCGATACCGTGATTAACCTTCGCACCGCGGGGGAAATGCGCTACGACGAAGCGTCGAAGGCGGAGAGCTACGGCCTGGCCTATCACCAGGTGCCCGTCGCCGGCGCCGACGGCTTTACCCCGGAAGCGCTGGCCCAGCTCCATTCGCTGGTGGCCGACGCAGGCGATGGCAAGGTGCTGGTGCACTGCGCAAGCGGCAACCGAGCCGGTGGCTGGCTGGCGCACTACCTTATCGAGCAGCAAAACGTCGACATCGAAGAGGCTTTCGCCGCCGGGCGGCGGGCCGGCCTGCGCAGTCAGAAGATCGAGGCCAACCTGCGGCAGCAGCTGGACCCACAGCCCTGAACCTGAGCGCCTGATGGCAGACCTGTTTGAGCACGCTGAAGCCGCGGCGGGGGCGCCCCCGCCAACGCCGCTCGCCGAGCAGCTGAGGCCCGGCAGTCTCGACGAGGTTGTCGGGCAGGATCATCTGCTGGGGCCGGGAGCGCCGCTGGCGCGGATGGCTGCTGACGGCCGCATGCCGTCGCTCATCCTTTGGGGGCCGCCGGGTGTGGGCAAGACCACGCTAGCCAGGCTGCTGGCGGAGCGGGCTGGGCTGCACTTCGAGGCGCTGTCAGCGGTTTTTTCGGGCGTCGCAGATTTGCGAAAGGTGTTTGCCGCGGCCAAGACCCGGCGGGAAACCGGCCACGGTACGCTCATCTTTGTGGACGAGATTCATCGCTTCAATCGCAGCCAGCAGGACAGCTTTCTGCCGTTTGTCGAGAGCGGCGTGATTACCCTCATCGGCGCTACCACGGAGAACCCCTCGTTCGAGCTGAACGGCGCGCTGCTGTCCCGCTCGCAGGTGTTTGTACTCAAACGCCTGGATGACGCGGCGCTGGAGAGTCTGCTTCAACGGGCGGAGACGAACACGGGTCGAGCGCTGCCTTTAACCGAGGACGCTCGGATGGCGCTTCGGGCGATGGCCGACGGGGATGGCCGCTATCTGCTCAATCTCGCCGAAGAGCTGCTGGCACTGCCCGATGGGACAACACTGGACCCGGCGGCCCTCGGGGGGCTGCTGCAGAAGCGGGCTCCTGCCTACGACAAAAACCGCGACGAGCACTACAACCTGATCTCCGCGCTCCATAAGTCGGTTCGCGGCTCCGACCCCGATGCGGCGCTGTACTGGTTTGCCCGGGTGCTCGCCGGCGGTGAAGATCCCCTGTACCTGGGGCGCCGACTCGTACGCATGGCCAGCGAAGATATCGGCCTGGCGGATCCGCTGTCGCTGATGATCGCCAACGAGGCGGTACAGACCTATCGCCTGCTCGGTTCGCCCGAGGGTGAGCTGGCGCTGGCTCACGCCGTGGTGCATCTGGCGACCGCGCCGAAGTCGAACGCGGTCTACCGCGCCTTTGGCGAGGCCATGAAAACGGCCCGCAAGACCGGCTCCATGGCGCCGCCGGCGCACATCCTGAATGCGCCGACCACGCTGATGAAAGAGCAGGGCTATGGAGCCGGGTATCAATATGATCACGACAGCCCTGACGGCTTTTCCGGGCAAAACTACTTTCCGGACGGTCTCAAGCGTCCCGTGTTCTACAGTCCGCAGGGGATCGGCCGGGAGAAAGACATCCGCGCACGGCTGGAGCGATGGCGGGAGCTGAGGGAGAGTCGTGAAGAAGACTGAGAGGCCGCCTGCGCGCCGCGCGGCGTTGGCCGACAGGAGCGTCTGAGCGGCATGGGCGTCGAGAGTCGGCCGTTGCCCGAAGACTCGCTGCTGCAGCGCTACGGCTGCGGCTGGGACGGCCCCGGCGAAACGCCTTACACCGACTGTTTCTACCTGTCTTTCCCCGGGGTGGTGTCGCTCGAAGACTACGTCAGGGCGTTCTACACCAGCCCGCTGTTCCGGCTCGAGCGCTGGCTGCTGCGGTTTGCGGCGCGCCGACCCTCCACCGATCAGCAGGTGGCGGAACTCGCCGCCGGTCAGCGAGAGGATTTTGCCGTCTGGACGGTGGAGGCGCGCAGCGAGCACGAGCTGCTGCTCAAGGATCAGGGCGGCCGTACCCGGTCCTGGCTGCGGGTGAGCCAGGGCGAGGCGAGCGGCACCACAGGCCTATGGTTCGGGTCAGCCGTGCTGCCCAAGGTGGACGACCAAAGCGGTCGATCGACCATGGGCTGGGTTTTCTCGGCGCTGCTCGGATTCCATAAAATCTACTCGCGCGGCCTGCTCACCGCCGCCGCCAGATACCTTTAGAATAACCAGCCGTTAACCCAGGACGCTGGCTCGTGTTCTCCTACTTCGAGAATCTGCTAAAACCGTTTCCCCCGGAGCCGCCCGAGCGCCCGCCGTCGACCCTCCTGGCTTTTTGCCTGCACTACACGCGAGGCGTCTGGCCATGGGTCCTGCTGATGTCGGGCATCGCAACATTGACCGCGCTGACCGAGGTGGCCCTGTTCGCATTTCTCGGCAATCTCGTCGACTGGCTGGCGGACGCAGACCGCGCAACGTTCTGGGAGCGTGAGAAGACCCGCCTGATCTTCTACGCCGCAGTGGTCCTGCTGGCGCTGCCGCTGCTGTCGCTGGCGGCGGGTCTGATCCATCACCAGACGATTATCGGCAACTACCCGATGCGCATCCGCTGGCAGGCGCATCGCTATCTGCTACGGCAGAGCTTCGGGTTCTATCAGGATGAGTTCGCCGGACGCATCGCCACGAAGGTCATGCAAACGGCGCTGGGAGTCCGGGAGACGGTGATGAAGCTTGCGGACGTGACGGTCTACGTCTGCGTGTACTTTGTCGGCGGGCTGCTGCTGGTCGCCAGCTTCGACTTCTGGCTGGCGGCACCGTTTGTGGGCTGGCTCGTGGCGTATGTCGTGCTTCTGTCCCGGCTTCTGCCCCAGCTGGGGAAGGTCGCTGAAGCGCAGGCTGACGCGCGTTCGATCATGACCGGCCGCATCGTCGACAGCTATACGAATATTATGACGGTCAAACTGTTCGCCCACGCTGGCCAGGAGGAGCGTTACGCCAAGGAAAGCATGGCCGGCTTTATGGAAACCGTCCACGCCATGATGCGACTGGCGACCAAGCTGGAAGTGTCCCTGCAGGTCATCAACGCGCTGTTCCTGTTTGCCGTCGCTTTTACCGCTATTTGGTCCTGGCAGGGTGGTGGCGCCACCGCCGGGGTGGTGGCCGTAGCCGTGGGGATTGTTCTGCGGGTGCACGGGATGGCCCACTGGATCATGTGGGAGATGTCCCAGCTTTTTGAAAACCTCGGCATGACCCACGACGGGATGAGCACCATCGCCAAGGTTCAGACCGTGCGCGATCAGCCCGACGCTCCCGAGCTGGTGGTGGATCAGGGCGGCATCGAGTTTGACCAGGTGCGCTTTCATTACGGCAAAGACGCCGGGGTGTTTGAGGCGCTGGACCTGTCGATTGCCCCGGGCGAGAAGGTCGGAATCGTCGGCCGGTCCGGGGCCGGCAAGACCACGCTGATGAACGTGCTGCTGCGTCTGTTCGACCTCCAGGGTGGCCAGATTCGGATCGACGGGCAGGACATCGCGCTCGTGAATCAGGAGTCGTTACGACGGCAGATCGGCGTGGTCACCCAGGACACCTCGCTGCTGCACCGTTCGATCGGCGACAATATCGCGTACGGCCGGCGGGAGGCGACCCGGGAGGAGATCGAGTCGGCGGCGCGCCGGGCGAACGCCCATGACTTTATTCTCGGCCTGTCCGACGCCAACGGTCGGAAGGGTTACGAGGCCCACGTGGGCGAGCGCGGCGTGAAGCTTTCCGGCGGACAGCGGCAGCGGATTGCGATCGCGCGAATGTTTCTGAAGGATGCGCCGATCCTGGTGCTCGACGAGGCCACGTCAGCGCTCGACTCCGAGGTGGAGGCGGCGATTCAGGAGAACCTGAGCGAACTGATGAGCGGAAAAACCGTCATCGCCATCGCCCACCGGCTGTCGACCATCGCGGCCCTCGATCGCCTGATCGTCATCGAGGGTGGCGCCATCGTTCAGCAGGGCAGTCATGAGGAGCTGGTCAACCAGGACGGCCTTTACGCAACGCTCTGGCGACGCCAGTCCGGTGGCTTCATCGCCTAGTGGGCCGCTTGCTTCCGGCGGCCGATAAATCCGCTGAAAGATTCCGCCTCATCGGGTCTCTAACAAGAAAACCGGAGACGAATCGATGAGTAAGCTTGAGGAATCAGCATTGGAACTGCAGCTCGATCAGCTGCGAACCCTCACCGCCGACAAGGCCGCGCGGCGAGTCCGAACCGGCGTGGCGCGGCGGCTTGCCGGCCGGCGTCGGGTGGTGCTGCTGGCGCTTGCGGCCACCGCCGTGTCCGCGCTGGCCACCGTCGTATTTGTCATGCAGCGCGACCCGTTCGGTTATTTTGCGCTGGCCTTTACGACCGTCCTGCTCGCCTGGACAGCCGTGCGGTTTTCGTGCGAAGCGCGCGAGCTGGCGGAGCTGGGCTCGGCACGCCAGCTGCTCACGCACTGGCGCGCGGACCTCGGTCGTGAGCTGCGGCAGACCATCTGGGCTCAGCTGGTGGCCGCACAGTTCAGCGTACTGACGGCCTGGGTTCTCTGGCGTCACGGTCTGGCGGATTTTCGCGGCTGGCTGTTCCTGGCGACGGCGCTGCTGATCTGGAGCTATGCGCTCTACCAGCTTCTTGTGGTGCGGCCGTCGCTCAAGCGGGAGCTGGACCTGATTGCTGATGGCCGTTAGTGGGCCGCTCGATCCGGATCAGGTATTCCGAGATCACTACACCCAGGTCTATCGCGTGGCGCTCAGCATGGCGGGTAACCCGGCGGATGCCGAGGACATCTGCCAGGAGACGTTTCTCGCCGTGTTTCGGGGCCTGAAGTCTTTCCGCGGCGACGCGCGCCTCAGCACCTGGCTCTACCGGATCACGCTGCGGGTCGCCGCCCGGTGGCTCGCGCGCCGCGGCGAAGTTAGAGAACCCACGCTGGACGAGGGTCGGGCCGATGCGCCGATACCGATCGATCTGGTTAATGCGCTGCAGCGACTGCCCGTAACGTCGCGCATGATCATCGGGCTGGTGTCGGTGGAGGGCCTGTCACACGGCGAAGCCGCTGAGCTGCTCGGCATCCCTGAAGGCACGGTTGCCAGCCGGCTGTTCGCCGCCCGCAAGCGGCTGACGGAACTGCTGGCGCGTTGATCGGCAAGCCGCCCGGCCCGAGGCGAGTCATGAGGCCAGGCTGCTGGACTGGTCAAGCGGGCGCTGGCGGGCGACACTGCGCAGCGTAAGGGGCTATCGATACGACACATTGAGAAACCATCAGGAAGATCCGGCGCTTCAGTCGCTGGTTGCCGGCCAGCATGGAGATCCGTTTTCCGTGCTCGGGCCACACCAGCAGGACGGTCAATGGGTTGTCACAACGTTTCAGCCGCAGTCCGCGTCGGTTGAGCTGCTGGGTCTGGACGGCACCTTCCTGGCCGAGATGGAGAAGATTCACTCAGGCGGCGTTTTTCAGGCGCCGCTGCCCCCGCGCCGGCGGCGCTATCGACTGCGCTGCACCGACGACTCGGGCGCCAGCTTCACGATGGATGATCCGTACAGCTTTCCTTCGACCCTGGGCGAGATGGATCAACACCTGATTGCCGAAGGCACTCACGAGCGTCTCTACGACGTCCTGGGTTCCCAGCTGATGAGCGTGAAACGCACGATGGGCACGCGTTTTGCGGTGTGGGCACCAAACGCGCAGCGGGTGAGCGTGGTGGGTCACTTCAATCTCTGGGACGGCCGACGGCACGTAATGCGACGCCACTTGGGCATCGGCGTCTGGGAGATTTTTATTCCGGGCATCGGTCACGGCGAGCTGTACAAGTATGAGCTGCTGGACTCGGACGGCAAGGTGCTGCCCTTGAAAAGCGATCCGCTAGCGGCCAGTCATGAGGGGCCTCCCGGCAACGCCTCTCGGGTCTATCGAAGCAGCTACCGATGGCGGGACCACGACTGGCTGAGGAACCGCCCGCAGCAGACCTCGCTCGATCAGCCGATGAGCATCTATGAGGTTCACCTCGGCTCCTGGCGACGGCATCCGGACGGTCGGCCGTACAGCTATCTCGAGCTCGCTGACGTCCTTCCGGACTACGTGAGAGAACTCGGGTTTACGCACGTCGAGCTGCTGCCCGTCACCGAGCATCCGTTTGAAGGCTCCTGGGGCTATCAGCCGATCGGCCTGTTCAGCCCGACGTTTCGGTGGGGCACGCCGGACGATTTTCGACGGCTGGTGGATACCCTGCACCAGGCGGGTCTCGGCGTGATCATGGACTGGGTGCCGGCCCATTTTCCCCGGGATGATCACGGCCTTCGCCGCTTTGACGGCAGCGCGCTCTACGAGTACGCGGATCCCCGAATGGGCGAGCACGCTGACTGGGGCACGCTGGTGTTCAACTACACCCGGACGGAGGTGGCGAACTACCTGATCGCCAGCGCACTTTACTGGGTGGAGCAGTTTCACATCGACGCCCTGCGGGTCGACGCGGTGGCGTCGATGCTGTACCTCGACTACTCCCGAGAACCGGGGCAGTGGGTGCCCAACGAACACGGCGGCAACGAGAATCTGGCGGCCGTCGCGCTGCTGCAGCGCGTCAACGAGGCGGTACGCAGTCGTGGTGCGCAGACGCATGCGGAAGAATCGACCGCCTGGCCCGGCGTGTCGCGTCCGGTTGCGGAGGGAGGTTTGGGTTTCACCGCCAAGTGGAACATGGGCTGGATGAACGACACGCTGAGCTACATGGAATTAGATTCGCTGTATCGGTCGCACCACCACGACCGCATGACCTTTGGTCTGGTCTACGCCTTCGACGAAAAGTTTGTGCTGCCCCTCTCCCATGACGAGGTGGTCCACGGAAAGCGCTCGCTGCTCGGCCGCATGCCCGGAGACGAATGGCAGCAGCTTGCCAACCTGCGAGCGTACCTCATGTTCATGTATGCCCACCCCGGCAAAAAGCTCCTGTTTATGGGCAGCGAGCTGGCCCAGCCGGCCGAGTGGAACCATGATCATGAGATCGACTGGCGGCGGCTGGAACAGCCGGGGCCGCGGGGGGTGCAAGCGCTCATCCAGGCGCTCAATCGACACTATCGAGAGCTGCCGGCGCTGCATCAGCGTGACGTCAGCTCAGACGGCTTCAGCTGGATCAACTGGCAGGATCGTGATCACAGCGTGCTCTCCTGGTGGCGGCAGGGCGAAACCGGCGAGCCCGTGGTTTGCGTGGTCAACTTTACGCCGGTGGTCAGGGAGCGCTACCGACTGGGCGTCCCCATCGCCGGCAGATACCGGGAGATCCTCAACAGCGATTGCGATCGGTTTGGCGGTAGCAACATCTACAACCCGCCGCTCGAGTCGGTGCCCCAACCTCAGGATTCCTGCGACCACAGCCTGGAGCTGACGCTGCCGCCCCTGGCGGGAATCTGGCTTCAGGCGTCGCCCATCGAGCACGGGTGATGGCAGCGAAGCGCAGCTGTGGCTAACCGGTCGCCAAGCCAGATCGAATCCGGCAGCGTCGCCCCGCTCGGCGCAACGCCCGACGCGAGCGGCACCAACTTTGCGCTTTTTTCCAGCTGCGCTGACGCCGTCGAGCTTTGCCTGTTCGACCCAAAGGGCGGCTTATTACGAACCCATAAGCTCCACAGTACGGCTGACGGTCGCTGGCATGGATACCTGCCGGGCGTGCGACCGGGCCAGGCCTACGGCTACCGTATTCACGGTCCGTTTGAGCCGGCTCGCGGACTGTTCTGTAACCCCGCGAAGCTGCTGATCGACCCCTACGCCAGGGCCCTGAGCGAGGAGACCGGCTGGTCACCGTCACTCAGAACCCAATCGTCACCGGGCGTGCGGTGTGATCTCGACAGCGCGTTTTTTGTGCCGAAATCGCTCGTTACCCCGGCACCGGAAAACACCGCCGTCCAGCGGCCCGCAACGCCGTGGTCAGAATCGGTCGTTTACGAAATGCATCTGCGGGGCTTCACGATGGCGTTTCCCGAACTCAGCGACGCGGAACGCGGCTTCGTCGCCGGGCTGCGCAACCGGCAGGTGCTCGAGTACCTCAAGGCGCTGGGCATCACGGCGGTGGAGCTGCTGCCGGTTCATGCGATCTTCGATGAGCCTTTCCTGTTTCAGCTCGGTCTGACCAACTACTGGGGCTACAGCAGCATCAACTATTTTGCGCCGGCTCCCCGCTATCTCGGAAGGGAGTGGCCAGGCGCTTTTCGAGCGATGACCGATGCCCTGCACGACGTCGGTCTGGAGGTCATCCTGGACGTGGTTTACAACCACACGGCGGAAGGCGGACCCGATGGACCAACGCTGAGCTTCCGGGGTATCGATAACCTGGCCTACTACCGGACCCATCCGGGCAACGCGGGCCACTACATCAACGATACGGGAACCGGCAATACGCTCAACGTTGATCACCCGATCGTTAGGACTATGATCCTCGACAGCCTGCGCTACTGGACCGAGGTGATGGGCGTCGACGGATTTCGCTTCGATCTGGCCGCAACGCTCGGGCGGGACACCGGCGGCTTCCGGCCCGACCATCCGCTGCTGGCAGCCATCACGTCCGACCCGGTGCTGAGCCGCCAGAAGCTGATCGCCGAGCCGTGGGACGTCGGTCCGGGCGGGTACCAGCTCGGCGGGTTTCCGCCGCCGTTTCGCGAGTGGAACGACCGTTTTCGCGACACGTTGCGAGGCTTCTGGCGAGGAGATCAGGACACGGCGGCAGAGCTTGCCCGGCGTCTCCACGGGTCGGCCGATCTGTTTGAGGCGAGCGGCCGCGGAGCCCACGCCAGCATCAACTACGTCACGAGCCACGACGGATATACGCTGGCCGACCTCACGATGTACCAGCAGCGGCACAACGAGGCGAACGGCGAACACAACCGGGATGGGCATCAGCACAACCTCAGCGACAACTTCGGGGTTGAGGGTCCGGCTGACGAGCTCGCGGAGCCCCGGCGTCGCCGGCGGCTGAACCTGCTGGCGACAACGCTGCTGGCCCAAGGCGTTCCCATGCTGCTGGCTGGAGATGAGCTCGGCAACTCGCAGCAGGGCAACAACAACGCTTACGCCCAGGACAATGCGATTGGATGGGTGAACTGGGAGATCGGGGAATGCGATCCATCGTTTCTCGAGGCCGTGCGAGAACTGATTCACCTGCGCCGACAGCTGGCGCCGCTCAAGGACGCCGAGTATCGCCACGAACCCGAGCTGATCCGCTGGCTCAGCCCTGACGGTTACGTGCTGGCCGCCGACGACTGGCACGGTCTGCGAGCCTTCAGCTGGCTGCGGGGAAGGGCGAATGATGCCGGACGGCTAACTGACGCCATGGCGTTGATCATCAACGCGCAGCCGCGGGCGCAGCGTTTTGTGTTGCCCTTGGTGCAGGGGCAAGGCCCGTGGCGTCTGCGCTGGGCCAGCGCAGACTGCACGCCGCTCGACGGCGGCGGCGGTTGGCAGGTGGATGGCGAGGTCGTCTGCTGTCTGACGATAGACCCAGCATCGGGCTAATGCTGCTCGGCAGTTGACGCCCGGCGGCGGCTGTCGCGTAATGCGGCCCTAAGACCCCGGTCGATCCATATACAGGCACGCCCGGTGAATGAATCCTGGATTTGAGAGGTGACAGGTCAAGTGAAAAGTCTTCCCACGCAAAGACAAGGTTGGGTGGCGCTAGTGGCGCTGACTCTGCTCGCGCAGCCGCTGCTGGCGGCGGCTGAACCGTTCTCGGTGCAGCATCTGGTCCGGCTCAAGCGCGTGGGTGCGCCCCAGCTGTCTCCGGATGCGAGCCATGTCGTGTTCGCGCTGCGCAGCACCGACATGGACGCGGATAAGGGCCGCTACGATCTCTGGCTCGCCCGGACCGATCGTGAGGAGACCCGACAGCTGACCTCTCACGAAGCGGCGGACACCAGCCCGGTCTGGTCGAAGGACGGGCGCTACGTGTATTTCCTGTCCTCGCGCGGTGGCTCGTCACAGGTCTGGCGGATCGCCGTCGGCGGCGGCGAGGCGCAGCCCGTGACGGACCTGCCGCTGGATGTCGGCACCTTTCGGCTGGCTGCCGATGACGGGAAGCTTGTGGTGTCCACCGAGGTCTACCTCGACTGTGAAACGCTCGCCTGCACCGTCGAGCGCGACGCGGAAAGCGACGCGGCACCCACCAGCGGCCTTGCTTATGACCAGCTGTTCATGCGCCACTGGGATCACTGGCTGAGCGACAAACGTTCCCAACTGTTTGCCCTGAACCTCAGTGACGGCGTTGCCGACGACGCGGAGCCGGTCCTGCTGACCGGCGCGGTCGACGCGGACGTACCCTCCCGAATCTGGGGCGGCAGCGAGGAGTACACGGTGTCCGCCGACGGCGCGACGCTGTACTTCGCCGCGAGGCTTCGAGACGCCAAAGAGCCGACCTCCACCAATTTTGATATCTACAGCGCGCCGATGAACGGCGACGGCCGGACGCGCAACCTCACCGAGGACAATCTCGCATGGGACACGCAGCCGGTGCTGAGTCCGGACGGAGGGTCAATGGCCTATCTGGCGATGAAACGACCCGGCTTCGAGGCGGATCGTCTCCATGTCATGATCCGGGATCTGGCCAGCGGCAAAACCCGCGAGCTGGCTCCGGCCTGGGACCGGTCGCCGTCTTCGCTGACCTTTTCGGCCGACGGCAGCTCGCTCCTGGCGAACGCGACCGACGTTGGCAACAAAACACTATGGCGGATCGATCTCGCCAGCGGGGACACGGTCAAACTGACCGGTCCCGGCTACGTCAGCGCCGTTGACGCAGGTCCGGGCGTGACCGTCTTCGCCAGCGACAGCCTTGGCTCCCCCAGCGAAATCTATGCGCTCAAGAACGGCGCAGCGAAACCCAGCCAGCTGACCCGGCTTTCGCAGCCGCAGCTCGCCGACGTTGAGCTGGGCGACTACGAGCAGTTCAGCTTCGCCGGCGCTGGCGACGAAACGGTCTACGGTTGGGTCGTGAAGCCGGCTGGCTACCGCCGCGGCGAACGCTATCCCGTGGCGTTTCTGATTCACGGTGGTCCGCAGGGCAGCTTCGGCAATCATTTCCACTATCGCTGGAATCCGCAAACCTACGCCGGCCAGGGGTTGGCCGCGGTGTTCATCGATTTTCACGGGTCTACCGGCTACGGCCAGGCCTTTACCGACAGCATCAGCGGTGATTGGGGTGGCGCGCCGTTGACGGACCTGAAGCTCGGGCTCGCCGCCGCGCTGGAACGCTTTGACTTTCTGGATGGCGACAAGGTCTGCGCCCTCGGCGCATCCTACGGTGGCTACATGGTGAACTGGATCGCCGGCAACTGGCCCGATCGCTTCCGCTGCCTGGTGAACCACGACGGCGTGTTCGACACCCGCATGATGTACTACGCCACCGAGGAGCTGTGGTTTCCCGAGTGGGAAAACGGTGGACCGCAGTATGCCGTGGCGGAAAACTACGAGACCTTCAACCCGCTGAATTTTGTCGATCGGTGGCAGACGCCGATGCTGGTGATCCACGGCGAGTTGGACTATCGCGTGCCGGTCACCCAGGGGATCGCCGCCTTCACGGCCGCCCAGCGTCAGGGCGTTCCCAGCCGGTTCTTATATTTTCCGGATGAAAACCACTGGGTGCTGAAACCCAATAACTCGATTCAGTGGCACGACTCGGTCAACGAATGGCTGCACCGCTATCTCTCGAGCGGAAAGCGTTAGCGGCAGGAAGCGGAGACCTTTCAGGCGTCGTCCGATGACTCCTGGCGATCGAGGTAGTGGGCGAGGCGGTCCAGGCTGCTGCGCATATCGTTGAGCGTCGTATCGGGGTGAATCGGGCAGAATCGAAACACGGTCTGGTCCTGAAGCTCGGTGGTCATGATCAGCGCATGGCCGTCCGCCAGCAGCGCCTTCACCGCGCGGTGGATCGAGGATTTTCCTCGCAGCGCCGGGTTGCTGGGAGCGAAGGTCACGATACCGAGGTTGGCCGGCGTCACGATGCTGAAGCTGGGCGACGCTTTGATGAGCTGCTCGGCCTTCTCGGCTGCCTTGACCCCCTGGAGGATCATCTCGCCGATGTGGTCGACGCCCTGCGTGAGCATAAACATCCAGAGCTTGAGGGCGCGGAACGAACGCGTGAGCTGCGGCCCATACTCATAGAAGTTGATTTCGCCTTCGAGCGTCCGGCTGGGGTCGCCGGGACCCGTGTTGGCAGCCGCGTGCGACTCCCGCAGGTACTCCGCCTGCACGGTGAACGCGTTTCGTAGCAGGCTGCCATCCCGCAGCAGGAGGCAGCCGATTTCGAACGGCTGAAACCACCATTTGTGGGGGTCGAGGGTGAGCGAGTCGGCCAGCTCGATCCCGTCCAGCGTGTTGTGCAGCTCGGGGCAGACTCGGCCCGCCGCACCGTACGCGCCGTCGACATGCATCCAGGCCTGGTGGCGATCGCAGATCTGCCGGATACGCCTCAGGGAATCCACCGCACCCGTGTTGGTCGTGCCGGCCGTGGCCGCTACCAGCAGCGGCCGCCGACCCGCCGTGACGTCCTCGGCGATAGCGATTTCCAGGGCGTCGCAGTCCATGGTCTGATCCGGCAGCACCGGTATTGACCGCTGCTGGTCGACGGAAAATCCCAGAATCTGACAGGCCTTGCTGATCGACGAGTGCGCCTGGCCGGTGGCGTAGAGGGTGAGTCTGCTGTCGTGCCCGGCGCCGGGTTCGATGACGCTGCTTCGCGCCGCATGGATTGCGCTCAGGTTCGCCATGGAGCCGCCGCTCAGGAACACCCCGCCGGCGCTGGCGGGGAAGCCCATGATCTCGGCCAGCCACTTGAGCGTCGTCGCCTCCACGGCGCCGGCTGACGAGCCGGCAATCCAGTGGCCGGCAAAAATGTTGAACCCCGACACGAGCGAGTCGGCGAGCACGCTGACGTAGTTACCGGGACTCGGGATGTAGCCAAAAAATCGTGGATGGTCGGTGTGGGCGATGGACGTAAGGACGTCGCTCGCCACCAGGTCGAGCACCGCGTCCGGATGGGTGCCCTGGCGCGGCAGTGCCTGGGGCAGGGTGGCGTCGAGCGACTTTCGGGACCGCTGGCGATGCACGGGCTTGTCGCGGAGATTGCTGCGGTGATCGACGATCATGTCGATCACTCGATAGCCCAGCTGACGGAGCTCGTCAGCGCTCAGGCCCTCGAGCCCGGATAAGGCCGGTTGGTTTGCGTCTTCCATGGCGAGCAGGCGTTGGGAATCCAGGCGCCATTGTCCTGGCCTGGCCCTACGCCTGCAATCTGCCGACTAAAGCACCCAGGTCCAGGACCAGACGTAGGCCGTCAGCGCGGTGATCGCCAGGCCCAGCCGCAGCGGCCATCGATGTCGGGTGTGGGATCGGGTTCCGCCAAGCAGATACATACGCATTGCTCCTGATCGTCCATCGGCTGCTCGGTTGGCTCGATGAACGCCGAGCCAGAGCAGGGCTTTAGCTTATTACAAATGATAATCATTTGCAATGTAATCCTGCGGCAAAGGACGCACGCCCGTCACTGCGGCGGCTATGGCTGCCGATATGTCAGCGTCACGTGATAGGTACGGGGCCTGAGCATCGTCAGCGCGTCGATCAGCGCACCGGACACATAGCTTGCGTCGTCGGTCAGGTTGCGTCCCTGGAGGGACAGCTCCCAGCGGTCGTCGCTGGATTTGAGGGCCGCAAACGCGTCCAGCCGGCCATACCCGTCGATCACCAGGTTGTTCTGCACGTTGACAAAATAATCGTCGATGGCTCGGTAATCGGCACCGAACCGAATTCGCCAGCGTTCGGTCAGCGCGGTCTCGTAGGTGGCGCCGAGCTGTGCCGTCCAGTCCGCTACGAGCGGCAGCCCCACCGCGCCAGCCGTCGCGGCGGCAGCGCCTTCCCGGAGACTGCCGTAGTCGTCGTCCATAAGACCGATATTGGCAAAGATGTTGAGCCCCGGCGCGGGTGCCGCGCTGATTTCCAGCTCGAGGCCGGTGACGTCAGCATCGCCGACGTTCTGGACCGGAAACGCACCGCCGGGTGCCGAGGCAACCTGCTGAAGGTCGTCGAGCTGGTTCAGAAAGATGGTGGCGTTGGTGCGCAGCAGGCCGTCGAACCAGTCGGCCTTGATGCCCGCCTCGTAGGTCCAGGAAAACTGCGGATCGTACGGGGTGGCCAGGACGGCCGGATCCCTGACCAGACCGTTGAAGCCGCCTGCCTTGAAGCCACGGGATATCGACACGTAGCCAAACAGGTCGTCGTTGAACGTGTATTCAAGACCGACCTTGGGCGTCCATGCGTCGAAGTCTTCGTCGAGACTCACCGCAACGGGAGTCGGAGGGTCGATGACGGCATCGAAGGCTTTATCGTCCCGGGTATACCGCAGGCCGCCGGTGAGGCTCAGTTGATCGGACACCTGGTAGGTCGCCTGGCCGAACACCGCGATGCTGTCACTGTCGATGTCCTGGCGAAAGGCCGGCAGGGGCACAAACGGGGATCCCGTCACCGGGACAAAGAAGATCCCGGCATCGGTGAAAACCTGCTCTCCGGATTCGGTGAAGTAGTAGAGGCCACCGATCCAGTCCAGCCGGCCGTCTTCCGAAGTGCCCTGCAGCTGGAATTCCTGGCTGAACTGATCGGCCGTGGCGTCCGCCTGACGGTCGAAACCGGGCAGAAACGTCTGGGGTGCAACCTCAAATCCTCCGGTGAGATCCCAGCGAAACAGGTCGTCCAGGTCGCGATAGCCCGTGATGGATCGGAAGGTCATGTTGCCGAGGTCGCGCGAGATGTCCAGCGACAGACCCCACTGCTCCGTCTCGCCGCGGCTCTCGATCGGCGTCTGGGTCACATACTCGTCAAAACCGGGAATGGTGGTGGTTTGTCGCGTGCTGCGACGGTTCGCAAAATCTTGTCCCGGCGGGCCGTCGGTATAGCTGATCAGCGTCGGGATGTACCCATCGTTGCTGTCGTCACCGTAGTCCAGCGTGCCGACGACCGACCAGACGTCATCCGACCAGGCCACCTTGGCTCGCAGCGCGAGGTTCTCCTCGGCACCAATATCCCGGTTCAGGGCGCGGTTGAAGATCCAGCCGTCGGACTGGTCCCGGTAGAGAAACGCCAGCGACGCTCCCAGGTTTTCGCTGACGCCACCGCCAACGGAGCCCCGAATGCTGGTTTCATCGAAGCTCGCGGCACCGACGGAAAAGTTGAGCCAGCTGTCCTCGGCGCTGGGCGTCCGGGTCACCAGCTTGATGGCGCCGGAGAAGGTGTTGCGTCCGTACAGCGTGCCCTGAGGCCCGCGCAGCACCTCGATTCGCTCGACGTCGGTCAGCTGCGCATTGGCACCCTGAAGCCGCGCGCGATAAACGTCGTCGACGTAGATCCCGACCACGGGCTCGGAAACGATCAGGCCGCCCGTTTGTTCGGATCCGCCTCTCAGCCCCACCTGAAAGGTAGACGGGTTTGCCGTCACGGGAATGAGCTGCAGGTTGGGTACGGCCTTGGCCACATCCTGTGTTGTTGCGATCTGGAGATCCGCGATCTGGGACGCGCTGAGAGCGGTGACGGCGACCGGCGTGGTCTGAACGAGCTGCTCGCGCCGCTGGGCTGTCACGACAATCTCTTCCAGACCCTGCTGAGGCTCAGACGAGTCCTGAGCTTTGGCCTCCCATGAGCTGAGGGCCAGCAGGCCTGCTGCGATTACCGGCAGAATTCTGGTCATGGTGTTTCCCCCTTGTCGTTACATCGATTGGGTGCCATCCGTGACTGTCTGTCCTTTGGCGGTGTCCAACGCCGACCTTTAATTTTTTAACACACGCGGTGGGGGTCCGCGGCGCTGATTGGCGATACCAGCTATCGCAGCCGGCGCCATGCGGTCGTGGTGTGGCGAAGTGCCGCCGGGATTGGCCAATTGCGTTACGATGGCACAGCCCGACGGTGGCTGCTTCGAAACGGCCCCGACTGCGCACCAAGAATCTGGAGATTGCCTGTGACCGACCCGACCCAACAGCTGAGAGTTGATCTCGCGGCCTGCTACCGGCTCATCGCGCTGCACGGCTGGGATGACCTGGTGTTTACCCACGTTTCGGCGCGGATGCCGGACGGCGAAACGTTTCTGATCAATCCCTACGGCATGATGTTCGAGGAGATCACGGCCGGCAGTCTGGTGGAAGTCGACGCCGCCGGCGCCAAAGTCTCGGACAGCCTCTGGCCGGTCAATCCGGCGGGCTTTGTGATTCACAGCGCCGTCCACGAGGTCCGGCACGACGCGGCCTGCGTGATGCACACCCACAGCAAGGCGGGCGTGGCGGTATCCGCACAGAAAGACGGTTTACGCCCGCTGTCCCAGACCTCGCTGTTTCCCTATTCGTCGCTCGCCTACCACGATTACGAGGGCGTGGCCCTGAACGATGACGAAAAGCCGCGCCTCACTGCTGATCTGGGTGACAAGAGCTTTTTGATACTTCGCAACCACGGCCTGCTGACCGTCGGCACGAGCGTGGCGGACGCGTTTCTCAAGATGTACCTGCTGGAAACGGCCTGCCAGATACAGCTCCTCGCGCAGTCGGGCGGCGGACCGCTGATCGAGGTGCCGCCTCCGATTGTTTCCGGCATCCAGGCGCAGGCGGACCAGGTCACCAAAGGGCTGGGCGCCGACCTTGTCTGGCCTGGCCTGCTCCGTAAGCTTGATCGCCAGGATGACTCCTATCGTCAATGAGGCGGCTTTGGGCCTGCACGGACAAAGGTCGCGCGAGGAAACCCGTTTGAACAGACGAATTTTGAAGACCCTGTCGACACCCATTGCGCTACTGCTGACCCTGACGGGTATTGCCGCGCACGCTGAGGGAGTCTACCTGGGAGACCTGACCTGGCCCCAGGCTCGCGAACGCCTGACGAGCGCGCCGCTGGTCATCCTGCCGTTTGCCGGTGGCGCCAAGGAACACGGGCGGCATCTGCCGATGAACGCCGACCACGTCGTGCTGGACCACCTGGTGTCGGTTGCCGTGGCCGAGCGGGACGTCGTAGCGGCCCCGCCGGTCCTCTATGGATGGTTTCCCGCCTTCCGCGAGTTTCCCAGCACCGAAATCGAAGATCCGGCGGTTTTTCAGCAGTACATGTACCTGGCCGCCAAGTCGCTTGTCGCCAGCGGCGCCCAGCGTGTGGTGTTCCTGAATACCGGGATCCGTCAGGCCACCGGACTGCCGATTTCTGTCGCAGCGAGGGAAATCCGCGCCGGGTGCGGCGTGCCGACCCTGGTGGTCTCCTGGGACGACCTCGAAACCAGCGAGGTGGAGCGCTTTCAGGAGCAGCCGTGGGGAGGGCATGCGGACGAGATCGAAACGTCGGTCAACCTGGTGCTGCAGCCCGATAAGGTCGACATGTCGAAGGCCGCGCCTGAAATGGGTGCGCCCCCAAAGACCTATCCGGGCTATCGTCCTGGCAAGCTCCCGGCCCGCCAGGCGTCGGGTGAGCCTGGATCGGGCATCCGCGGCAATCCGACGCTGGCCACGCCCGAGAAAGGCCGCAAAACTCTGGAGATCATGGAGCGTAACTGGCTGGCGGCACTGGACGGGTTTGCCAAAGAGCCGACGCCCGGCTCCGATGGCCCCTGTGCGGTCATCAAGGACGAGTAACCCTCTCTCTTCAAGCGATTCACCAAGAACCGAACCATCATGAAACGACTGATCCCCGTATTCCTGCTGCTGATCTGCTCGGCGGCCGCTGCCCAGCAGGCGCCCAGCTACGATGAGCTCCTGACGCTGTTCAAGGAGTGGCGCGAGTTTGAGTCACCGCCGCTGCTGGAGGGTGCACCTGACTACACAGCCGCTCGCTTCGAGGCCCGCGACCCGGAGTTTCGAGCCCTTCAGGCGAGACTCAACGCGTTTGAGATCGACGGCTGGTCCGTGCCGCAGCAGGTGGACTGGCATCTGGTGCGGGCCGAGATGAACGGCTACGACTTCAACCATCGGGTTCTCAAACCCTGGGTCCGGGATCCGGCGTACTACAACTCGATCTGGCTGTACCGCAGCGACGTTCCGGCCCACGAAGGGCCGACGCACCACGCGGTGGTCGAGCTCTGGACCTACGAGTTTCCTCTGACCCAGGCCGAGCAGGAGCGCCTGACCCGGGAGCTGGCCGTGATACCTCCGCTCATGAAGCAGGCCCAGGTCAATCTGACGGGCAACGCCCGCGATCTCTGGATCACGGGGATCCGGGACATCCGGGCGCAGCGCGCGGCGCTGGAAAGTCTGAAGTTCCGACTGGGCGAGGGAACCAGCAAAGCGCTGCTGACGATGGTCGACGAAGCCCGGGCGGCCACCGGGGAGCTGATCACCTGGCTGGAAGCTCAGGCGCCAAAGAAGACCGGGCCGTCCGGGATCGGCAAAGAGAACTACACCTGGTATCTGCAGAACGTACATCTCGTGCCCCTGACCTGGGAGGACGAGGTGCGCCTGCTCGAGCGGGAGCTGGCGCGCGCCTGGTCGTCGCTGCGTCTAGAGGAGCAGCGTAACCTGGGCCTGCCGCCGCTGAACGCCGCCAGCAATCCCGAGGAGTACAACGCGCAGGCTGAGCAGGCGGTGCAGCGCATCATGGATTTTGTGGAGCGCAAACAGATCCTGACGGTTACCGACTACATGGCACCGGCCCTGCGCGAGCATCTGGGCAAGTTCATCCCGCCGGAGACGCGCAACTTTTTCTGGATCACCGCCCACTACGATCCGGCGCCGCTGTACACCCATTTCTACCACTGGTGGGAGCTGGCGCGGATGGACCGCACCCCGCACCCCAGCCCGGTTCGCCAGGGTGCGCTGCTCTACAACATCTTCGACAGCCGAAACGAAGGAACGGCGACCGGTGTCGAGGAGATGTTCATGCACGCCGGACTGTATGACGACAGCCCGCGCTCTCGGGAGCTGGTGTGGATCCTGCTGGCTCAGCGGGCGGCACGAGGCCTCGGATCGCTCTACGCCCACGCTAACGAAATGACGATGGAAGAGGCCGGTGGCGTACACATGGAGTGGACGCCTCGCGGCTGGATGAAAACCGAAAAGGAGCTACTGATCTTTGAGCAGCACCTGTACCTGCGCCAGCCGGGCTACGGCACGAGCTATGTCACCGGCAAATATCTGCTGGAGCAGACGCTGGCCGACTACGCCCGCGTCCTCGAACAGCGTGGCGAGCCGTTCGCGATGAAGAACTTCTTCGACGAGCTCAACCGCATCGACAGCATCCCCATCAGTCTGGGTCGCTGGGAGATGACGGGCGAGAAGGATCCGATACTGCCCTGACCGAGTCAGTCTTTGCGTCTTACTCCGGCAGCGAGCTCAGCTTCAGCTGAGCCCCGGCAAGCTGCGCTTCGGATACCCCGAGGTCCGTTAGCAAAGCATCCCACCGGGGATGGCCATGCAGGGAGTGGTAAAGCGGGTTACGCAGCTGCATCGCCGTGCTGATCACAGCCCGGTAGTCGGGGGCGGGCTTGTCGGTGCCGGTGGGCTGATCGATCAGGCGTTCCAGGATGGATAGCGCCGCGTCGGGTTGGCCGGTCCAGGCGTAGATGGCCGCCTGATTCCATTCGTGACGTTCCCCGGGAGTCCCTAGAAACTCTTCACGCAGTTGATCAAACGCCTGTCGATTGCCAAGCGCGTATTGCGCCAGCGCCTGGCCAAAAAGCTGCCAGCTCTTCTCCAGTTGAGAGTGTTTAAATGCCTCGATTGCCTCCAGTGGCCGTTCGGCAACCAGCAGCGTGATTCCCCGGTGTCCGTGCGCCCCGCCAAACAGGTCGGCGTGACGCTGGTATGCCGCTACGGCTTCGTCCGTCCTGCCTGACGCCAGGTAGGCCATGCCCAGGTTATAGCTGCAGAGCATACAAAGCGGGTTGTGGCGTTCGCCCCGCTGCCCGAGGCTCACGGCAGCTTCTCCGTCATCGATGGCGATGGAAAACTGGATAGCGGTGCGGATAACGTCTTCATCATAGGGACCGAGCTGCAGCGCGCGCTCGAACAGTCGCGCGGCGCCGATCGGATCATGATGAAACTCCATCTGGTGCCATGCCCGATAGGACAACGTACCGGGGTCGTCTGGATTCGCTGCAAAAGCCCGGTCTAGCGAGTAGACAATATCGGAAAACTGAGTATCAAACTCCGGATAAAAATCGAACATGACGTCCCGCCACTGGAGCCGGGACAACTCTCGCCAGGCTGGCGCATAGTGAGCTTCGATCGCGAGGGAGCCTTGCAGGAGCTCCAGCATCTTTGGCCCATCGTGACTGCCATTGTTCAGCAGGTGTTTCGCCTCCAGAAACATTCGGTAGGCTTCACCGTTGATGTTTGCTGGAGACTGCTGCGCAATTGGCTGAAGGTTGCTGGACAGTCGGCTCGCAACCTGACGAGAAATCTCATTTTGGGCGGCAAAGGCATCGGTGAGCTCGTTGTCGTACGTATCTGACCAAAGGTGCGCGCCGGATTGTGCGTCGATCAGCTGAGCGGTGACGCGAATGCTGCTACCCGCTTTCCGCACGCTGCCCTCCAGAACGTGAGATACCCCGAGCTGGTCACGAATCCTGGCGATATCAGCATCCGATTCGCGAAACGAAAATGACGACGTTCGGGCGATCACCTTGGCGTCTGTGGTCTGCGCGAGCAGATGGATAATCTCCTCCGCAAGACCATCGCCAAAATAGGCCATATCCCCTTCGGCGCTCATGTCGACAAAAGGGAGTACCGCGATGGCGTTGGTTTGCGGCGCTGTCGCGGGCGGGCTCCTCAGTTTCGTCACTACCGGGATCGCAAGCAGCCCGAATAGCAATACGAAAAGCATCACCTTGGACGAACTGGCCTGACCGGCGTTTGGTGCCGCCGCGGTCGGCGGCTTGAGATCATGCGGTGTGACCGCCGTATCCAGCAGATAACCGCGTCGGGGGACCGTCTTCAGCAGCGAATGGTCATCGTCGTCGAGCGCACGTCGCACGTCGATGATGCACTGCGTGATGGCATCGTCGGTCACAACCGCGTCTCCCCAGACCTGATCGTGCAGCTCGGCCTTGGAGATAAGCCGGCCGGAATTTTCGACCAGCACCTTGAGCACCAGGAACGACTTGGGTCGGAGGCGGATCTCCTCATCGTTTCGCCACAGGCTCTCGCGGGCCAGATCAATCACGTGGCCCGCGAAGGCGTAGGCTGTGGGTGGCTGGCCGCGCTCAGGGGAAACAGTGGGCATGTGCACAGCTGCATGTGAGGGATTTCGTCTTAGTATATGGCAAGTCTCCCAGGCTCACTGGGCGATCGTCCGTGTTCCCTGGTATTCCGCTTACTCCACGGTGATCGTCACGATCTCCGAAGCAACCGGCGGATCATGCGGAATATGCAGGTGGTCTCCGAACAGCAGCTGCAGCTGGTGCTGGCCCGGCTCCAGTTCGATGGTGGTCTCCGTTTGGCCGCCGCCAAAATGCCGATAGTTGTCGGAGGCCGGGATCGGCTTGTCCAGTTCGGGCAGCGACGCGTCGACGATCAGGTGGTGGTGTCCACTGCCGGGTTCATTGTTGCCGGCAGCGATAACCTGAATGTTTTCCGCCCCAAAAACGACCTTTACCGGTGATGAAACGACGGCGCCGTCAGCCGGCTCGACGATAAAAGCGCGCGCTCCCTCCGGAGCCGGTGTCCGCGGCAGGGCGGTTGGCGTGGGCTCCTCGGGCGCCGGGGCTGCAGCCTGAGCCGGCGCGTCTGTCTCGTTCGCCGGGGCCGCGGTTTCAGCAGGCGCGTCACCGCCACCGGAATCGCCGCAGCCGGCTAGCAGGAGCGCAAGGGAGGCGGCTGCCGCCATGGTCATGTTTCGTTTCATCGTCACGGACAATTTCCTAGTTTCGCTAACTCGTGCAAGGTTACGACGATCGCGGCCTCACTCCAACACTCTGGAATATTTTTGCCCTATCATGGCCGCCATGACCGAGCTGGGCCGCGTCAGGCGATTCAGGGAGCCTTGGCTGCCGTTTCACGACCACATTCTGGAGTATCTGACTTTCGTTCAGCTTGTCGAGGACGTCGAAGGCAGAGGCCGACACGCACCGGCCCGGGCCCGGTGACCTGATGAATCGCGGACTCGGTTTTGGTTATCGAGTTGTGGGGGCTGTTGCACTGTTGCTGCTGACCGTGCCCTGGTGGCCAGGGCTGGCTGGCGATGTTGCCGGTATGCCTGCGTGGGCCGCATTCTCGCTGCTGGCTTCGCTGGTTTATGCCGTTGTCGTTGGGTGGTTGCTGCAGCGACACTGGAACGACGGCAGCGGCGATGAGCCCCGACCGGTCACCGACCAGTCCGATCCACCCTGATGCTCGGAGCCGCCGGCCAGGTTTTTCTGCTGGGTTACCTGGCGTCGCTGCTGCTGATCGGCTGGCTGGGCCGCAGGGCGCGCCGCGATAACAGCCTGGAAGACTTCTACCTCGCCGGGCGCGGCATGGGGCTGACCACGCTGTTTTTTAGTCTGTACGCAACCCAATACAGCGGCAACGCGCTGGTCGGCTATCCGGCCAACGCGTATCGCCAGGGCTTTTCCTTTTTCAGCGCCATCACCTTTATGCTCGGCATCGTCGGCGTTTACTGGCTCTTCGCCCCGCGCCTGCAGCGCCTGTCGACGCAGCGACGCTATCTCACGCCCGGTGACCTGATTCGCGATCGCTACGGCCATGACATGCTCCTGACAACGCTGAACGTCGTTTTTGTGTTGGTTCTGGCGAGCTACATCCTGGCGAACCTCAAGGTGGTGGGTCAGGTGCTTTACGCGGTCACCGACGGTAACGTCAGCCTCGCTGGCGCTATCTGGCTGGCGGCGCTGATCATGGTGATCTACGAATCTCTCGGAGGCATGCGGTCGGTCGCGTGGACCGACGCGATTCAAGGGCTGCTGCTCCTGCTCGGCTGCATCACCTTCTTTGTGGCCATCAACATGCACTACGACGGCGTGCCCCGGCTGCTGGAGCTGCTCAAGCAAGAGCGGCCGGAGTTCTGGCAGCCGCCCGACGCTGCGGGGCTCGCCGGCTATGCGAGCATCATCTTGGTGGTGGCTTTTGGCGCCGCGGTCTACCCACAGGCGCTGCAGCGGATTTTTTCGGCCAAGAGCCCGGCGGTTTTGCGTCATTCGCTCCAGCTGATGCTGCTGATGCCGCTGCTCACCATCACCCTTGTGCTCGCAATCGGACTGACGGGGGCCGCTGTGCTTCCCGGCCTTGATCGCGCTGGCAGTGAAGGCATCACGCTGGCCCTGCTGGCGGAGCTGATCGAGGCGGTGCCGACGCTGCGCTGGCTGTTTGTCCTGTTTCTGGCGGCGGCGCTGGCCGCCATCATGTCGACGGTGGACTCGGCGCTCCTGGCGCTTTCCTCGCTGTTTACACAGGACTTTTACCGGCGCTGGCGACCCGGCGCGTCGGAGGCGCAGCTGACGCTGACGGGCAAAGTTTTTTCGTGGCTGGTGATGGCCGCCATGGCCACGCTGGCTATCCACCTGCCGCAGACCATCTGGCAGCTCACGGTGGTCAAGCTTGAAGTGCTTTGCCAGGCGGCACCCGCCGTTATCTGCGCGGTCCAACAGCGTCCGCCGCGCGCAGGCGCGGTGCTCGGCGGCCTGGCAACCGGGCTGGCGGTGGTGCTGATGCTCCGGGTGTCCTCCGGCTTTGGATGGCTGGCGAGTGATTCCCCGCTGGGGGTTGAGTCGGGAGCCTGGGGGATGATCGCCAATGTTGCGATCATCTGGCTTGCGGGGCGCCGTCTGGAGGCAGCGTCGTCCAGCGCACGGTGAGGTAGGATGCGACGACCCGCCCGGTGGTTTACCGGGTCTTATCGGCAAAAGGCCAAACTCATGACGCCCACCTTGACTCGCCGCGCAGCTGGAACTTCATCGCACTCAGGAATGCTGTCCCGCCTGTGGCGGTCGGCTGCACTCGCGACGTTGACCGTCACGTTTCTCGGAGCGAGTGCCGTGCTGGCGGAATCCGTTGCGCGCGCCCCGGAAGCCGACGCAGGCCTGTCAGCCGCCGGACTCGAGGCGTTGAGTGAGACCATTCAGGGCTATGTCGATCGGGAAGAGCTCGGCGGTGCCGTAGCGCTGGTCGCCCGGCGCGGCAAGGTGGCCTACCTCGAGTCGTTCGGCTTTAGGGACCGCGAGGTTGGCGAGGCCCTGAAAAAAGACGATATTTTTCGGATTGCCTCCCAAACCAAGGCGCTGGTTTCGGTGGCTGTCATGATGCTCCAGGAACAAGGTGCACTGGTCATTGCCGATCCGCTGTACAAATACCTGCCGGAATTTCGCGCAACAACCGTGGCGGTGGCAAAAGCGGGCGGTGGCTATGACGTGGTCCCCGCAAAACGGCCGGTCACGCTTCGTGACCTCCTCACCCATAGTTCCGGCATCGGCTATGGCGCAGGGCCGGCAGCAGACCGCTGGCAGAAGGCCGGGATCGTGGGCTGGTACTTCGCCGACCGGGAGGAGCCGATCCGCGACACCGTCTCAAGAATGG
Organism: Lysobacterales bacterium; assembly: GCA_028285525.1. Taxonomy (GTDB): domain Bacteria; phylum Pseudomonadota; class Gammaproteobacteria; order Xanthomonadales; family SZUA-38; genus JANQOZ01. Next base: position 5,946 of record JANQOZ010000065.1, on the reverse strand, counting down.
CGTCTCTGCCGTTCGACGCGCAGCCCGGCGAGCGGATGGTCTACGGCTACTCCACCGATATTCTCGGCGTTGTCGTGGAAGAGGTGAGCGGTATGAGCCTGGACGAGTTTCTGAGGTCGCAGATCCTCGAGCCGCTCGGGATGAACGACACCTATTTCTATCTGCCCAGAGAAAAGGCCGACCGGCTGACCGTGGTGTATTCCGCGCAGGAGGGTGGAGGCCTGGAGCGGGCCTCCGACGCGGTGCAGGGCGCCTACGTCAACGGACCTCGCAAAAGCTTCTCCGGCGGTGCTGGTCTGCTGTCCACCGCCGGCGACTACGGTCGGTTTCTGCAGATGCTGCTGAACGGCGGTGAGCTCGACGGCGTCCGGATCTTAAGCCGGAAGTCCGTTGAGCTGATGACAACCAGCCACCACGACGGTACGGGGTCACTGTTCGCCGGTGAAGGGCGCGGCTTTGGCCTGGGCTTCTGGGTGGTCGAGGACGTTGGCGCCCGAGGAGTGCCCGGGTCGGTCGGCGAGTACGGCTGGGGTGGCGCGTATCATTCAACCTACTGGGTGGACCCGGCCGAGGAAATGCTGGTGGTGTACATCACGCAGCTGCTCCCCGCGCTCGGGCTGGACGATCAGGCCTACCTTCGCGCGATGGTCTACGGCGCCATCACCGATTAATCGGCCTGGTCACTAGGCCTTACGCCTGAGCCGCGTCCTCAAGGTACTGTTTCAGACTTCCCAGGAGAAAGTCCCAGACCTGGTCGTCCATGAGCTGCCGCAGCTCCGGTGAGGGCAGGTTCGATTGCGTCAATGTCAGCCGGGTTGATGCCTGTCGAGCGGAGAGCTCGTAGCGGATCGTCACCTCGTTGTCGGCGCTTCGGACCGTGCCGTGGTTGTCGCTCCAGTACCGATACTGAAAAACGGTCGGTGGATCCAGGGTTTCTATGACTCCGAAGTCGGTGAACGGACGGCCGTCGGCCTCACCGTGTAGATCGATTGTGCCTCCGGCGATCCAGTCCGCGTCCACCCGCGTCAGGGGAAAATAGCGCGGGATTTCAGCGCTGCTGGTCAGTGCGGCGAAGACCCGGTCTGGCGAAACGTAGATGTCGATGGTTTTGGTCACTGGCTCAATCACGAGTCGCTCCCGCGCTGTTGGGTTGCCGGCCCTGAAGGCGCACGGCCAAGGACGCCGCTCCGAGTCGCGCTGCGGCGAGCGAAGCGGACGTTCCCCAGGTTGGCAGCGAGGTCACAGCCGCACACAGAATCGTCATGACCCAAGGATATACTGCGGCTATGGAACTGGTGGTATTTGATCTCGACGGCACGCTTCTCAACCGCGACTCGGTGATCTCCGACTTCACGCGCGAAACGCTGCAGCTGCTGGCGAGCAGCGGCATTGCCTATACGGTAGCGACCGGCCGTACGCTGCACGCCTCGCGCAGCGTGCTGGCGGGCCAGGGTTTTGGGCTGCCGCACGTGTATAAGAACGGCGTCGTGATCTGGCATCCGGATCGGGCCCACTTCAGTCACCACAACGTGCTGACGGCCGCCGAGCTCAGCCACGTGAACCAGGCGTGCATCGATCAGGGCGTGACGCCGTTTATTTTCACGCTGGAAAATAAGGATGTGCACGGGGTGTACCACGCACCGCTGCGAAGCAAAGCAGAGCAGAACCTGAAGAGTCTGTATCTCGAAGGCCGCGGCCTGACGGTCAGCCCGGTCGAGCTGCTGCCCGCTGAGGTCGACATCATCAACGTTTCAGCCATCGGGCCGCGCCGGGCGATCGAGAACGTGGCGGCGATGGTTGCCGATGAGGACCACCTGGTGGCCTACTCGGGGCCGGCTTTCGAGGGTGAGGACCTCTACTGGATCGATATTCACCACAGCAGCGCCAGCAAGGGTGGCGCGGTTGGGGTGCTGCGGGAGATGCTCGGCGTCAAGAAGGTGATCTGCTTCGGCGACAGCGACAACGACGTCAGCATGTTTTCGGTGGCGGACGAGAGCTACGCGCCGGCCAACGCCAAGTCAGAGCTGAAGGCGCTGGCGACAGAGGTGATCGGCCACCACGACGAGGACGGCATCGCGCGCTTTCTGCGTTCGCGCTTCGATCTGGCCTAGCTAGCTTTCTCTCTCAAAAGGTACAGAGCCCGCTCCACTCCATGACGCGGTACAGCGCACGACGCCACAGTGACGGGTCCTCATAACGCTCGTAGGGGAGGCTGAAGCTACGAGCGTCGGGGTTGCTCCACTCGAGCTCAAACTGCGCTCGTACCGCCGCAAACACCGGCAGATGCCGTCCACCCCGAACTACAACATCCGTTTCCAGGTTGAAGTTGCCCAGATTGCGGCGGGTGAAGTTGGCTGACCCGGAGAGCAGCGCGCTTGCCTGCTCTTGGTCCAGCAGCAGCAGTTTCGCGTGACACTGCTCGCCGGCCGAACTGCACCAGCGTACCGGGATGCCAGCTTTTCTCAGCTCGTGGGCCGTTTGCCGGTTTGGAATGCCGTTCTTTTCCCGGCCGAAGGCATCCCGGTTCGGATCGAGCAGGACGCGCACGCCGACGCCGCGACGATGCGCATCGAGCAAGGCGGTAACCACCTCTCGCTCGGCGAGGTAAAACATCATCAGCTGGACTTCGTCCCCGGCAATAGCCTGATCCAGCAGCTCCAGTATCGCTCGCTGGATTTTGTTTTCCGTGATCACCTGAACGGTCGCGGCATCAGGGGGCGCTGTCGATTCCAATGCCGACAGATCAAGCGCGATTTCGGGGGCGCCCGACAGGCGCAGCACGGCGTTTTCGGTGGCTACAAGGTCAGCCACCGCCTGGCCGGTAAAGCGGATTGCCGCGTTGCGGTGTGCGCTGCTGCCGTCGTGAGGGTTGGCTGAGGAAACGAGGGCAACGGCCGTAGCGCCTGAATCGGCGGCAATGATCTTGCGGTGGTTGGCCTTGAAGTTCAGTAGCTTGAGATAGCTGCGGAGCGATACGCGGCCTGGCCCGATCGGATTGGCGACCGTTTCTGCGCGTGCGTTGCCGAAAGGCTTGACGAGCAGCCGCCAGAACCCGGAGTAAAGCGGGTTGCTGTCGCGCAATCGGTTGAGGTCGGTGGTCACCACCTGCACGCCGGCCGAACGCAGCCGTTCGAGGTAGGGTGAGTCCATGCCGCCATACAGCTCGTTAACCGGGTCGGTGATCACGACAACCCTCAGCCCAGGCTCGCGCTCCCGCTGACGCAGCAGCGCGCTGGTGATCTCCTCGGCAAGCGGGCGGGTGAGCTCCGGCGTGGCGCCCTGAAAGTCGTTGAACAGGAACATGTCCAGCAACACAAAGCGTTTTGCCTGACCGATGATCTCGATCACCTCGTCAAAGATGGTCTGTTTAACCTGACGATTGCCCGAGCTATCGATCCAGCTTGTATCGGCCAGAAAGCTGACGCTGGCGGCGGGACGGGGCGGTCCCAGGAAGTCGGTGCCCGGCGGCATGGGTTTGATGCTGTGATAAACACCCAGCGCCAGAGAGAGCGTGACAACAACCAGGCTCAGCCCGCCAAGCACTCGGCTGATGCTGGGTCGGTTCCTCATTACCGGCTCGGGTCGTTCATCCAATAGGTATCCGTTGCGCCAGGCGCGGCGTTTCGCTCATTGCCCCTCGTCGGCGCGCAGTGTCTCGATTAAGGTTGGAGCAGCATACTAGATGTAGGTGAGGTCCGATCCGCCCTGGCCCGCGAGGTTCGGGAGCGCGGTGTTTAGTTCCGCGGCATTCAGGCCAAACCACTGGCCCAGCGGCGCGGCGTATTGCTCGACCGAGTGCGTTGGAATCAGCCGCCCGCCTCCAGCGTCCTGGCTGTGCCCGAGGGTGGCTTCGGGGATGGTTCCATAGATGTCGCCACCGTTGACCGACTGCCCGATGACAAAGTGATGACCCGCCCAGCCGTGATCGGTGCCGTCGCCGTTGACGGCCAGCGTTCGGCCGAAGTCCGAGGCAGTGAATAGCGTCACCTCGTCGGCGACCTGTAGTTCTTCCATGGCGGCGTAAAACGCAACGACCGCCGCATCGATTTCCCGCTGCAGCGTCGGCAGCTGAAGCACCTGACTCGAGTGGGTGTCGAAGCCGCCCAGCGCGACAAAGAACACCTGTCGCGTGACGCCCAGCTCCTGGCGGGCGGCAATACTCCGGGCGACCGCGCCGAGCTGGCCGCCGAGGTTGCCCTGGGGAAATGGTGTCGAGAGCTGCGGTGCAGCGGCAAGCGCCGAGTCATAGAGTTCGTTGGTTGTGACCGCGCTGGCCATCGCGTTCCTGTAGTCGGTGCTCAGCAGGTTGCTGCTGGAAAAGTCTGCGGCCAGAAAATGGTCGCGCAGCAGCTGGTATCTCGCTTCGCCCTCGGTTGTGCCTCGCGCGCCCTGGAGCGCCTCCAGCGCCTGGAGCCGGGCCGCCCCGCGCACACCAACCTGGTAAGGAACCGTCTGTTCGCCCGTGACAAAAAGTCGGTCGGCCAGCGTGGTGACGGCGCTGAATTCGGGCTGCACGCTGTTGCCGCCGGCTGCGAGTACCGCATCGGCGAAACGCCCGCCCCAGCCGAACTGCGCGCCCTCCGGCGCGCTTGACGCCCAGGTGGACTGCTGGTCGTTGTGGGAGAACAGGCGCTTAGGCAGCACCGCCGTCTCTGCAAGAACTTCGGCGCGTGAGACCGGCCCGATCAGCGGTCCCACGTTGCCAACGATCGCGGCGTTGCCCGCGTCGTAAAGCCCCTTGATGCCGGCAAGCTCCTCGGGCAGCGCAAACTCGCGCCCACCGAAGTTGCCGCTCGCCGAGAGCGGCAGCAGTCGGGCCCGGTCTCGGGTTGAGCCGCCGCCGATGTTGCCATACTGGCTTAACAGTTCGAATCGAATCCCGGCGTACTCATCGTAGGACGCCTGATCGAAGGGTATGACCGTATCGTGGCAGTCCAGACCGCCGAGCAAAAACAGGCAGACCAACGCGCGATAGCCGCCGACATCCGCCGCCGCGGCCGGCAGCGAGAATGGCAAACCCGCCAGGCCTGCATACCCGGCCACCGACAGGCTCGCGGACCCGCTGAGAAACTCTCGTCGCTTAAGGGGCATCGCTGTTCTCCTCAGCCTTGAGCACCAGGTAGTCCGGAGCGGTCATCAGCATCTGTACGGCGGCGATGACGCGCTCGCGTGGCCCGTCGTAGCCGGGATCTGACGGTTGGGTCAGCGGCAGTGACTCCACGAATGCCTGGATACGTTGCCGCGTGACGCTTGTGGTTGCGCCGTGATTGAGCAGAAGATCCAGTCTGCTGAGCAGCGCATCGGGGTCGCCCGCCAGCGCCTGCTCCGCGCTGTAGTTCGGTTCGAAGCCGGGTGTGCCGCGGCTGGACGCGTCCCGGGAAGCCTGTCCGGAAATGAAGTAGCCCATGAAGTTGCTGTAGCCAAACACCGAGTTGGCGTTGACGATCTGCAGCTCCGGCATCGTCAGACCCTCAGCACCGCTCAACGTGCCGGGCGCGACAAAAGCGGGCCGGTAGAAGTTGAACACCGAAGGCGACTGGAACGGCGCCTGAGCCAAGTCTTCCGTAGCGCCCGTGAAATCCAGAACCGGGATAGCGGTCGGTTCTACGCTCGCGATGCGAAAGGCTCTGGCCCACTGCGTGAAGCGCAGCACCGGCTCCCGCAGCTTGCCGTCCTGATCGGGCGTTGCCGAGGGGTTGCGTGCCTCGGGGTCGAACAGCACCGCCGCCAGCGTTGCAGCCAGGTCGCCGCGGCGGCCGTCCCCGGTTTCGGCACCGCTGGGCAGCATAAACCGGCCGCTCGAGAACGCCTGCGCGACGCGAGCCACGTAGGCGGGCGTCGGACTGCTGGCGACGAAACGCTGGATGAGCTGACGCGCCAGAAACGGCGGCGTGTTGGGGTGATCGACCAGGAGATCCAGCGCCGTATCGATGCTCTCGGCGGCGC
>JANQOZ010000057.1 GCA_028285525.1 Lysobacterales bacterium | reverse complement strand
CGTCAGCGCCGCCGTCAGCGTCGTCTTGCCGTGGTCAACGTGGCCAATCGTCCCTACGTTGACGTGTGGCTTTGTACGTTCAAATTTTTCCTTCGCCATCGCTCCAAAACTCCCCAAACTCGTGAGTGTTCAGTCTGTCAGTCGCCCCGGCATGCCGGGAATGTAATATGGTGCCCACAACAGGAATTGAACCTGTGACCTCTCCCTTACCAAGGGAGTGCTCTACCGCCTGAGCTATGTGGGCGGTAACAACTTCTGTTCAAGCCGTTTCCGGCTGAGCTTGCTGTCTGCTGGAGCGGGTGATGGGAATCGAACCCACATCATCAGCTTGGAAGGCTGAGGTTCTACCGTTGAACTACACCCGCCTTCAGACAGCAGAAAACAGAGCAAAGCGGACTGCGCTTGCCTTCCGCTTTGTTCTGTTTTCGGTTTTTTCTTTTGGCTCTGTTTGTCGAACCGTTTTTTCTGCGTCGCCTTTGGGTCTGGACCGCCGAACAGACCTTTTGTTCACCGCTTGTTTTTTCGCCCGCGCGATTTTTCGCTGCTGGGTTGCCGAATCGCAATCGTCATCCTGATTCGGCGTGTGGTGCCTACCGCTAGCCTTGGCACTCCCGGGCCCACGTCAGGCCCTTCCAATATCTGAAGGGCAGGATTGCTGCGCGCCTTCGGCGCTTGCCCTTCGGGTCCGCTTCGCGGACCAAAACGCGCTTCGCGTTTTGTCGAACCTGCGGTTCGAATGCTGCTTAGGGCGCCTCCTTGGGAGTCGATCTTCCTAAGCCTCTGTTTTTGCCCACCTTTATATATGGTGGAGGGAGCAGGATTCGAACCTGCGAAGGTATAAACCAGCAGATTTACAGTCTGCCCCCGTTGGCCGCTTGGGTATCCCTCCGGCAAAACAGCCCGCTATTGTGATGAGACGGGTTTTTCCTGTCAAGGGACCCGGCGCATCTTTGTGCCGCGAGACGATTAAACGTTAAATCGAAAGTGGATCACGTCGGCCTCGTGCACCACGTATTCTTTGCCCTCGATGCGCAGCCGGCCTGCGTCCCGCGCGCCCGCTTCACCCTGGTGGGCCACATAGTCGTCGAAGCTCACGACTTCAGCCTTGATAAAGCCGCGCTCAAAATCCGTGTGGATGCGGCCGGCCGCCTCCGGCGCCATCGCCCCGTGGCGCACGGTCCAGGCCCGAACCTCTTTCGGGCCGGCGGTGAAGAACGTCTGCAGCCCCAGCAGGCTGTAGCCGGCGCTGATCATGCGCTCCAGCCCCGACTGCTCGAGCCCCAGATCGTCCAGAAACTCGCGCCGCTCGGCGGCTTCGAGCTGAGCGATCTCGGACTCGATCGCCGCGCACACCACAACGAGGGGCGCGTTTTCGGCCTCAGCCAGCGCCTTGAGCTGATCCAAGTGCGGGCCGCCGGTGAGCTCCGACTCGTCGACGTTCGCCACGTACATGAGCGGTTTGGCGGTGAGCAGATGCACGCCCTGCAGGCGCCGCCGATCGTTCTCATCGATCTCCAGCTGACGAATACCCTGCCCTTCGCTCAAGCCTTCATGGGCCGCCTGCAGCGCCTTGAGATCCGCCTTGGCCTCCTTGTCGCCGCTGCCCGCAGCCCGCTGGACCCGGGCCATCGCCTTTTCGCAGGTTTCCAGATCAGCCAGCGCCAGCTCGGTGTGGATCGTTTCCACATCATCAGCCGGACTCAGCCGACCCGCGACGTGGGTGATGTCGTCGTCGTTGAAACAGCGAACCACGTGCGCGATCGCGTCGGTTTCGCGGATGTGCGCCAGAAACTGGTTTCCGAGCCCTTCACCGGTGGCCGCGCCGGCAACGAGGCCGGCGATATCCACAAACTGCATGCTCGCCGGAATGACCTTTTCAGGACTGACGATCTCGGCAAGCTGCGCCAGCCGCGGATCGGGCACCGGCACCATGCCGACGTTGGGGTCGATCGTGCAGAATGGATAGTTGGCCGCCGCGATGCCGGCGTTCGTCAGCGCGTTAAAAAGCGTGGACTTCCCCACGTTGGGCAGACCCACAATGCCGCATTTAAATCCCACGATCTTCTCCTTCGGCCGTATGCAGCGCCTTGGTGGCCGCATCCCACTGCCCGGCTACATAGTCCGGGAGCAGGCGGCTGGCTTTATCGATAGCGCCGTCTATCAGGCCCTGGTCAGTGGCTGGCGGCCGTGACAGCACGTAGCCGGTGACCGCGCTTTTGTGGCCCGGGTGGCCAATCCCGATGCGCAGGCGGGGAAAGCCGTTGCTGCCCAGGCTCGCAATGATGCTGCGCAGCCCGTTGTGGCCCCCATGCCCGCCGCCACGCTTAAACCGCACGATGCCCGGCTCCAGGTCCAGTTCGTCGTAGACCACCAGGCATGCGGCGGGCTCGAGCTTGTAATAGCTCCGCAGCGCCTGCACCGCACGGCCGCTTTCGTTGACGTAGGTATCGGGCTTGAGCAGACGAAGTTTCCGACCGGCGAGGCGGATTTCGGCCGCGTCTCCGTGGAGCCTGCGCTCAAAGCGGAACGTCTCGCCGTGTTGCCTGGCGATCTCGTCCAGAAACCAGAACCCGGCATTGTGCCGGGTCTGGGTGTATCGATCGCCGGGGTTGCCCAGGCCCACCAGCGCGTCAAGCTGGGTGGTCATGGGCGCACTCAGTCTTCCGCAGGAGCCTCGCCGCCGTCATCAGACGGTGCTTCGGCGTCGCCGGCGTCTGCCTCATCGTCAGCGGCAGCCGACTCGACGGCTACATGGGCCGCATTGACCACCACCGCATCTTCGCCGTGGGCCAGCGCGACAATCTCGACGCCTTCGGGCAGCGAGATGTCGGAAAGGTTGAGGCTGTCGCCCACATCCAGCTCAGCCAGATCAAGGTCCAGGCTTTCCGGCAGATCCTTGGGCAGACAGCTGACTTCAACTTCCGTCAGCTGGTGAGAGATCACAACGCCTGACTTCTTGCCGGCCGGCGAGGTTTCCTCGTTGAGGAAGTGCAGCGGCAGGAGAATGTTTAGCTTCTCGGTATCCGAGATGCGCAGGAAGTCGATGTGCATCACGTCGGCGCGCGCCGGGTGGCGCTGCAGGTCCCGCACAATCACTTTCTGCGTGCGCCCGTCGCCGACGGTGATTTCCAGGATCGAGGTATAGAAGCTCTCGTCCTGCACCGCGTGGGACAGCATCTGATGCGACAGCTGCAGCGAGACCGGATCACGGTCACCGCCGTACAGAACGCCGGGGACCAGCCCCTGGCGGCGCAGGCGGCGGCTCGCACCTTTCCCGCGCACTTCCCGCAGCTCGGCGGGGATTTGGATGGTTTGACTCATTTCTACTAACTCCAGTTACCAATTAACCCGCCAACCGCGACCAGGTGGCAGGCACTTTTGGTCAGTCCAAATACATGGAGCTGACCGACTCTCCAATGGCGATGCGGCGAATCGTTTCGGCCAGCATTTGCGCCACGCTGAGCTGCCGGATGCGGCTGATCGACTTAGCGCGATCGGACAGCGGGATCGTGTCAGTGACCACCAGCTCGTCCAGCTCAGAAGCTTCTATATTGTCCAGGGCCGCCCCCGAGAGCACCGGGTGCACGCAGTAGGCCACAACCCTTCGAGCGCCCTGTTCCTTGAGCGCCCGCCCCGCGCTGCACAGCGTGCCCGCGGTATCCACGATATCGTCGACGATCACGCAAACCTTGTCGGTCACGTCACCGATGATGTTCATAACGGTCGCCTCGTTAGCGCGGGGCCGCCGCTTGTCGATGATCGCCAGATCAGCGTCGTCGAGCCGCTTGGCCAGCGCCCTGGCTCTCACTACGCCGCCGACGTCGGGGGACACCACAATGAGGTCCTCCATCGCCACCTGGCGCCACACGTCCGCCAGCAGCACCGGCGAGGCGTAGACGTTATCCAGCGGCAGGTCGAAAAACCCCTGGATCTGGTCTGCGTGCAGATCCACCGTCACCGCCCGGTCGGTGCCGACCGTATCGATCATCTTCGCCGCAACCTTGGCGGTGATCGGCACCCGCGCCGAGCGCTGCCGCCGATCCTGCCGCGCGTAGCCAAAGTAGGGAATCACCGCCGTGACCCGCTTAGCCGACGCCCGCCGCATGGCGTCGATGATGACCAGCAGCTCCATAAAATTGTCTGCGGTCGGCTTACACGTCGGCTGGATCACAAACACCTCGTGACCCCGGACGTTTTCCATAATCTCGATGGCGACCTCGCCATCGCTGAACGTACCCACGTTGATCTTGCCCAGCGGCAGGTTCAGGTGGGTGGCGATATCCCGAGCCAGGACGGGATTGGCGCGACCTGTAAAGATCTGCACCCCAGAATCGCCAAGATCACTCACGTCCTCAGCGTCCCACGGCTGTCAACGTCCAAATCTATGTCCCCGTAAAAAAACACCCGCGCCGCCCGACGATCGGGCGGCGCGGGTATTCATATGGCTGGGATGGCAGGACTCGAACCTGCGCATGCCGGGATCAAAACCCGGTGCCTTACCAACTTGGCGACATCCCAATAACTCCAGGTCCCGGCGTCGCCTCAGCGCTTTACGGCGCGTGAAGCTCTGTCGAAGGACCAGCCCGTGCCGCGCATTCTAACGACGCGTGCGGGGCGGTGCCAGCGCGGGCGCGACATTTTAGCTCCTGCGGGTACCGTGTCAATGTAAATCCAGCCGCCGCTTGGGCGTGGATAGGGTCAGGAAATCAGGGCGCGCCGGGGGTTGTTTCCGCAAGGCGCCAGCGCTTCACCAGCAGACGGACCCGGTCGTTACCCCGCACCGCGGTGATTTTTCGGGGCAGTGTCCCCGACCCGGCGCTCAGGCGGCCCTCGAACTTGACCTGCCAGCCGTGCTGACGAAGCGCGGTCAGATACCCTGATTCGTGCCGCTGCTCGCTGGCGGGAAAACCCGGCTGTCCGCTACCAACGACCCACCACGTCAGGGCCTCAACGGGGATTTGCCAACCGGTCAGGTCTGCGACGAGCTCGCCGACTTCAGGCGCTCGCCGCACCTGGCCGTCGTTGAGCACGATCTCGGCACTGACCGGCGTCACCGTCAATCGCCAGGCACCGCGGCCAAAAGCGCCGACAAACGCCAGCTGCGACAGGTTGTCGCGGTGACTCCAGCTCAGCGTGCCGCTGCCGCCGTCCCGTCCGTTGGCCAGCGCCAGTCGGCCCTCTAGCTCCCACTGCGCCGGTACCGCCAGCGGCTCGATCGCCGGTGTCGGCTGGCGCGTGGCGCAGCCCGAGCAGAGGAGCAGCAGTGCTGCGCCTAACCACCCCCCGGGGGAGCGGATCACTGCCCTGACAGCCGATCCCGGGTGTCGAGAATAATCTGGCTCTCCGGAACCTGGTCCAGACCCTTCTGCCACATATCCTGGGCCTCCTGTTCGCGGCCCATGACCCACAGCACCTCGCCCAGGTGAGCGACGATCTCGGAATCGAACTCGAGCTCCAGCGCCCGGGTCAGGTACTTCAGGGCTTCATCGAGGTTGCCCAGCTTGTAGTGCACCCAGCCCATGGAGTCCGCGATCGCCGCCTGGTTGGGCATCTGCTGGTAGGCCTCGCTGATCAGCTCGAGCGCCTCCTCGTAGCGATCCGTGCGGTCGGCCAGCGTGTAGCCCAGCGCGTTGAGCGCGTTGGCGTCGCCCGGCCGTGCTTCGAGCACCCGGCGGAGGTCAGCCTCGGCCAGGTCGAGCCGATCGAGGTCCTCGGCGAGCAAGGACCGCGCAAACAGCAGGTCGGTGTTCTGCGGCAGCAGGCCCAGCGCGCGGGTGTAGACGTCCAGCGCCTGCTCCGGCTGATCGAGTTCGCGCAGGAGACCAGCCTCGGCGAGATAGGCGCGGGTTGCCGACTGCTCATTGCCGTTCTGCAGCAGCCGAAGGATGGTCCGGGCCCGCGCCAGCTCACCGTGCGTGCCCAGCACCACCGCGCTGCGAAGCCGTGCGTCGTTCAGACGGTCTCCGCCGCGCACCTCGTCGTACCAGGCCACGGCCTGCTCGAAAGGCTTTTCAAGCGTCTCGGCCATCTGACCCAGCAGAAAATACTTCTCATCCGGCGACTCCGCGTCGAACTCACTTAGCGCCTTATAAAAACTGTCGGCCTGCTCCGGCAGCTCCGCCGAATGCGCATAAACGCCCTGGGAATAGAGCACGAGCGGGGTCGGCTCGACCGCCTCCAGCTGGGCGATCGCCTCTTCATACCGGTCGGTCTCCGCCAGCAGGGCGGCAAAAGTCTGCCGGGACTGCGCGTTTTCGGGCTCCAGCTCCACGGCCTTGGCGAGGTCGCCGAGCGCCTCCTCAAGCCGGTTCTGGGACGTGCGCAGCCGCCCACGCCACAGATAGCTGGCGGGGTTTTCCGGGTTGATCTGAATACTTGCCGAAGCGTACCGCTCCGCGAGCGCCATCGCGCCGAACTGCACCGCCAGGTCGCTGAGCTGCTGCATGATCAGCTCGTTTTCGGGCGGGGTCCGCTCCTGGCTAAGACGTCGGAACAGCGCCGCGGCCACCTCGCGATTCTCGGCCCCCGAGATCATCTTGGTGATGGCCTCCCAGACCTGGGGACTGCGCGGCTCGCGGTCCAGCATGGCGACAACGTGATCCCACGCGCCCTCCAGGTCACCCTGCTTGAGACTCAGAATGGCGGCCAGCCGGTTCGGCTCGAGCGCCTCGGGCGTGAGTTCCAGCCAGCGCCGGATGCCGGACTCGGTCAGTGCTTCGTCCTTGGCGAACACCGCAACCTGAATCGCCCGCTCCACCACCTTCACATCGTCGGAAATCGCAGCGGCTTTTGCGTAGTAGTCGGCGGCTGCCTGGTGAGCCTCCCGTCGACCGCTGAGTTCCGCGGCGCCCACGTAGTAAAGCACCCGGGGATCGGTCCGCGCGAAGGGGTTTCCCTCTTCCTTCAGCTCGGTCGGCATGGCGTTGACGGGCACGTCGTTGCCCGTACTGGCGCAGCCCGCCAGGAGCAGCACCACGGCTGGGCCCAGCCACCGGGTAGAGAGAAAGGTCTGCCGATGAGCAGAATTCATGAGTATCTCCTGATTGATCGTCTTGTCCGTCGCCGGGTCAGGGGGCGTCACAGTGCCTGCGGCGCTGCATCTTTTTATGGAGCCCGAAAGCCTCAATATAGTTCCTCGGTCTGATAAAACCGACACCCTCGCTGCCGATCGCCAGCTTTCGGGCACTTGAGCAGTGGACTACTGAAACTCTATTATCGTTGCTGCGCAACGCTCAACAAGTCCAGATCACCGAAATGTCGCTCCTCACCGTTGGCATCAATCACCACACCGCGCCGGTTTCGCTGCGCGAGGTGGTCGCCTTCACGCCCGACGCAACCGGTGAAGCGCTACAGCGCCTGAAGTCGCAAACCGGCGTGCAGGAAGCGGCGATTCTGAGCACCTGCAACCGCACGGAACTCTACTGCTCGCTGGGTGAAGGAAGCGAGACGGTTCCCTCCGCCTGGCTGCACGAATTTCACCGCCTGAAAAGCGATCAGCTCACCCCGTTTCTTTACCACCATCGGGAGGAGAATGCGGTGCGTCATATGCTGCGCGTTGCGGCCGGGCTCGATTCCATGGTGCTCGGCGAGCCGGAGGTCCTGGGTCAGCTGAAAAGCGCCTACCGCATGGCGCTGGATGCGCGCACGCTCAATGCGCCGCTTGACCGCCTGTTCAAGCATTCCTTCTCGGTGGCCAAAAAGGTACGTACGGAAACCGAAATTGGACGCAGCCCGGTGTCGGTCGCCTACAGCGGGGTGAAGCTGGCGCAGCGCGTATTCGACGATCTGTCGTCGCTCACCGTGCTGCTGGTCGGCGCCGGCGAGACCATGGAGCTGACCGCAAGGCATCTGATGGAACGCGAGGTCAAGCACCTTCTGGTGGCAAACCGCACCGTGGCCAACGCGGCTGATCTCGCCAATCGCTTCCGCGGCTCGGCGATCCCGCTGCACGAGATGCCGCAGCACCTGAGCAAGTGTGACCTGGTGATCACCTCGACCGGCGCTACCGAGCCGGTGATTACTCTCCAGGCCGTCACCGAAGCGCTGAAGAAGCGCAAACGCCGGCCGATCTTCATGATCGACCTGGCGGTGCCGAGGGACGTCGAGGCCAGCGTTGCCGACCTGGAGGATATCTACCTCTACACGCTCGACGACCTGCAGAAGATCACCGAAAAAAATCAGTCCAACCGCCAGGCCGCGGCATCCGTTGCCGAAGCCATGGTGAGCGCCGAGGTGGATGGCTACATGAACTGGCGCCGATCCCTGGCCGCCGTCAACACGATCCGCGACTATCGAGAACAGGTCGGTGCCTGGAAAGACACCATGCTGGAGGACGCGCAGCGCAAGCTGGCGGCGGGGGCTGACCCGCAAAAGGTCATGCAGCAGCTGGCCAACAGCCTGACAAACAAAATTCTTCACCAGCCCACCAGCACGCTGCGCCAGGCGGCCTCCGACGGCCGGGAAGACCTGCTGAGCGCTGCCAACGAGCTGTTCAACGGCAGCCAGCCAAAATCATGAACCCTTCAATTCGGCTGAAGCTTCAAACGCTGGCCGAACGACACGAAGAGCTGACCCAGCTCATGTCCGATCCGGCGGTGATCAACGACGGTGAACAGTTCAAGAAGCTGTCGCAGGAGTACGCGAAGCTAGAGCCGGTGACCAGCACGCTGGCCGCCTTCGACAGCGCCGAGAGCGCCGCGAGCGAAGCTGCCGCAATGCTGGAAGCGGAGTCCGATCCGGAGATGCTCGAGATGGCCCGGGACGAGCTTAAGGCCAGCCGCGAGGCGCTCGACCAGCTCGAGCTGGATCTCAAGCTGCTGCTGCTGCCGACCGACCCCAACGACGACAGCAATATCTTTCTGGAGGTGCGTGCGGGGACGGGCGGCGACGAAGCAGCCATCTTTGCCGGCGACCTGTTTCGCATGTACAGCCGCTACGCCGAGAATCGTCGCTGGCAGGTCGAAGTGCTCAGCGCCAATCCGGGGGAACACGGTGGGTACAAAGAGGTGATTGCGCGCGTCATCGGCCAGGGGGCCTACAGCCGGCTCAAATTTGAATCCGGCGCGCACCGGGTCCAGCGGGTGCCGGATACGGAATCACAGGGCCGCATCCACACCTCCGCCTGCACTGTGGCCATCCTGCCCGAAGTGGAGTCGGTTGATTCGGTCGAAATCCGAACCGAAGACCTGCGGATCGATACCTACCGGTCGTCAGGTGCCGGCGGCCAGCACGTCA
>JANQOZ010000032.1 GCA_028285525.1 Lysobacterales bacterium | reverse complement strand
AGGACCTTTGGCGCGCCGGCGGGTGCGGCGCGGCCGCCCGCAGCTTCGGCGCAGCCGCCATGCTGGGGCGCGAGGTTGCGATCACCGTCACCGACCCGGGGTCAGGCTGATGGTCACCGATCGACCCACCGCTTCGGTGCGCTTTGTGCGCCTCATGGCCCAGCGGCTCCACGAGTATGGCGCCGGGGCGCACCGGCTCGAGGGCGCGGTCAAAAGTGTCGGTGAACGTCTCGGCCTGGAGGTTGAGGTCTTTTCGTCTCCCACCAGCATGTTTCTGACGTTCCGCGAAGCCGGTGCCGACCCTGACGACGTGCTGCTCCCGACCCAGCTTCTGCGGCTCAACCCCGGCGAGGATGATCTTGGGCGTCTGTGTGACGTCGACGCGGTGAGCGAGGCGGTGGCTGACGGCAGCCTCAGCGTTGCGGACGGCGCCGCCGAGCTGAAGCGGATTGCGGCACCGGTGCCCACGCCGGAGCTCCCGGTCCTGGCCGCCTGGGGGATTGTTGGCATGACCGTGGCAGGCCTGCTCGGCGGCAACTGGGTGGATATCGGGCTGGCCGCCGGCCTGGCGGTGCTGACCGGCTTTCTCAGCCTGCGCAGCGCCCGCCTGCTGGAGCTCGGCAGCTTTGAGCCGATCGCCGCCTTCGGTGTGACCGTGCTCGCCTACGTTCTCGCGTCCTGGCTGGGTGGCTCCAACGTGCCCCATATCGTTGTTGGTGCGCTGATCGTGCTGATGCCCGGACTGTCCTTGACCATGGCGATCACGGAGCTGTCCACCCGCCACCTGGCGTCCGGCACGGCGCGCTTCGCCGGGGCGGTGGTGGTGCTGGTCAAGCTGGCGCTGGGTGTCGTGATGGCGACCCAGCTGATGGCCATGCTGGGTTTCAGTCAGTCCGCGGTGGCGCTGGAGCCCGTGTCCTCGCCCTGGTTTACTTGGCCTTCGATCGTGCTGGTCGGGCTGGCCTTCGGCGTGTTGTTCAAGGCCCGTCGTTCGGACTATCCGGCCATGGCGCTGGCCGGACTGCTGGCGTTCACCGTCAACAAGCTGGCCGGTGAGGCGCTCGGCGCCGACGTCGGCGTGTTTTTTGCCGCTTTTGCGGTGGCGGCCCTGAGCAACCTTTATTCCCGAATGCTGCGCCGGCCAGCCTCCGTGATGCGCCTGCCCGGCGTGATTCTGCTCGTGCCGGGTTCGCTCGGCTACCGCTCGCTGACGCTGATGTTTTCAGACAACGTCAACGACGGTCTGGCCGCCGCGGTGGCCGTCGCCACGGTGCTGGCGGCGCTGGTCGCTGGCCTGCTGCTGGGTAATACGGTGGTGCCGCCGCGCCGTCATCTCTAGTGTCCTCCGTCAGAATACTGTCCTAACAAAAGATCCCGGCACTTCCCTGTGCCGGTTTCGCCCCTTACTGACCAGGGGCTTGAGCCCGCTTGCAGCTCGTCCCTGAAACAGGCTGGTGCCCCCGTAAGCCCGCTGTTCCCCGCAAGCTTGCGAGCCATGATCGGCGCTCCGCGGGCCCAAGTCTCAACGGAAAGCTAATGGATTTGTGACGATCACGTGACGGGGCGCAGCCAGGCGTGGGGCGCGCCTGTCTGCGGGGGCAACAGCGGCACCGATGCGTGCGCCACTCCTTGCTACAATTAAGCTCTGGCTTAGCGGCGTTATCAGTGAGGTCCATGGGTTTACAGATCGACCAAAGTCGGCGCGAGGCGGCGATCGACGGCACCGTCCTGGACCTGGAACCCAAACTGTTTGATCTCCTGCAGCGCCTGGTCGCCGCCAACGGTGAGCTGGTCAGCAAAGATCAGCTGCTCGCGGCGGTATGGGAGGGCCGGGTGGTCAGCGACGCTGCGATCTCCCAGGCCGTGGCCAAGCTGCGGCGGGCGATCCGGGCCGCGGGCGTTACCGATGACCCGATCAAAACGGTACACGGCCACGGCTACCGCTGGGCGGGCGCTGAGCTGCTGCCGCCCGCCGACAACACAGCGCCGGTTTCGCCGGCCGCAGCTTCCCCAGAAAACGCCTCAGCCGGCGCCGGTCCGCGCTGGCGCTGGGCGGTGCTTTTGGTGCTGGCGCTGGCAGCGCTGGTTCTGGGCCTGCGGCCGGAGCAGGCGGCCGCCCCGGCCACGCTGGCGGTGGCGCCGCTGGCCGTTGCCGCCGACAGCGACATCGACTGGGCCGAACTGGGCCTGGCCTCCGTCCTCGGGGATGCCGTTAAAGACCGGACGTCGCTAGAGGTGATGAGCGCGGCCCGCGTACGCTCAGCGCTGCGGCGCCGAGGCCTCAGCCGAGGTGATCCCGCCGCCAGCCAGCTCGCGGCGCTGGCGGACGTTGCCGGCGTTGATCATCTGCTCCTGGCCAGCGTGTCTCGCAGCACCGGGGGCTACGAGATTCGCTACGAGCTGGCGAGCCCGAGCAACCCGGTGCAAAGCGGCACGCTTGCAGCCGACAGCATCGAGATGCTGGCGGCCGGCCTGTCGCGAGCGGTCGCCAGCGATCTTGACGTGGCCTACGCGGCGGGCATCGCGCTCAAGAAGATCTCCGCCGACGAATTCGTCAACGAGGCGTTTGCCCGCGGCATGCAGGATCTTCTCAGCGGCGACGCTGAGGAGGCCAGAGCCTTTTTTGAGAGTGCGCTGGCCAGCGACCCCAAGATGGCGTGGGCCCGCTATGAGCTTGGCAACGCGCTGAATCAGCTCAGTCGCTTTGAGCAGGCGGCGGTGGCCTTCACCGAAGCCCGCGCCCAGGCCCTGGACAGTGGCGACCTCAACCTGGCCGGCGCCGCCGCAACCGGGCTGGGTATGGTGGCCTGGCGCAACGGCGATCTGCCGCTCGCGGAGCAGCACCTGAACGAAGCTCGCCAGCGATTCGAAGCCGTGGGAAATGACGCCAATCTTGCGAGCGCGCTCGGTAATCTGGGGATCCTGGCAGAGAACCTGGGCCGCCGCAGCGAGGCCAAAACGCTTTACGGGCAGACCCTGTCGCTGTACCGCCAGGCCGGCAAAAAGCTTGGCGAATCGGCTGTCTACAGCAACCTGGCGGCGCTGGAACGAAAGCAGGGGCGATACGCCGAGGCCGAAACGCTGCAGCGTCGGGCCGCTGAGATTCAGGAGCAGGTGGGTCTGAGGCAGATGCTCGTCTTTTCCTATTCGGAGCTTGGTACCGTCATTTTTGCGCAGGGCCGCTGGGAGGAGGGTGCAGCCTATCTCGACCGCGCGGTCGCCCTGGCCCGGGAGCTGGGTGATCGGCTGGGCGCGGCGGGCGCGCTGGCGGCGCGCGCTGAGCAGCTGATCCTGCAGGGGCAGCTGGCTGAGGCACAGCTGCAGCTTGAGGAAGCGCTCGCCGTGCAGCGTGAGCTGAACAATCCGGCGGGGGAGGGCACCACGCGGCTCCTCCTCGGACAGATCGCCAGCTGTCAGCGAGACGAGGCAGAAAGCTTTCGGCAGGCTGACCTCGCGGTCGAGCTGTTCGAGTCGCTGGGCGATCCGCTGCTAAGGGCCCGCGCGCTGATCGCCCGGGCGGGCAGCGGCGCCGGCGCACAAACCGACAACGATCTCGCGACGGCGCTGAGCCTCGCCCAGGACACCGCCGACTCATCGCTGCTGGCGTCGGTGCTCAAAGCGCGCGGCGAGCGCGAGAAAAACCCCGAGCTGCTGCGCGAGGCGCTGGACCATGCGCAGGCGGCCGGCGATCTGCGATTGCGGGCGCTGCTGGCCATCGAGCTGGCCCTGCTCCTGCTGGACGGGGACAGCGCCGACCGCAGCGAACTCGAATCCTTGCTGGGTATCGCCCAGAGCTGGCAGCCCGACTACTCTGGCAGTCTGTTCCTGGAGGCGCGACTGCTGCGCAGCAGCGGCGAACCGCAGGCGGCGCTGGTTCAGCTGGCCAAAGCGCGGGACGCGGCCGGTGAGTGCTGGCAGCCGCGACAGCAGGCCCAGCTCGACGATCTGGCTGCCGGAGGGCAGGACTGATGTCGGCGGACCACAAACTGCTGATCGAGGGCCAGCGGCTGCCGAATTATCTTAGGCCAGACCGCAGCAACCGTCCGGTGAATTACTACGGCGAGTGCTGCGGGCGTCCACAGGTATTGGTTGTCAGCCCCTCGCCGCTGAGCGAACAACAGCGCCAGCAGCTGGCGACCCTGAGTTCGGGTGATGCCCTGCTGGTGGTGCTGCAGGTGGTGACCGGGCCGGGCCTGCTGCCGCCCCTGGCCGGGGTCGATCTGCTGCTCGCCGACGACGGCCAGGTAGCGGCGTTCCTAAGCCGGGCGCCGGAACCCACCGTCCTGCTGCTGGACCGTCAGTTTCGGCTGCTGCAGCGCCAGCCGCTCGCCGGAGCTGATCCCGCCCAGCTGGGGCGTCGTTTGCAGGAAGCCGACAAGGCGGCCGCCCATGCGCCGGTGCTGGTGGTCCCAAGGGTGATGTCCGCTGACCTGTGCGGTCAGTTGATCGCGGCGTATCACCAGGACAACGAGGCATCGGGGGTGTATCGGCAGGAGCAGGGCAAAGCGATCTATGAGCCTGACCCTGAGGTCAAGATCCGGCGTGAACACCGGATGACCCACGGTCACCCGCTGTGGCAGACCGTGGAGCGTCGCCTGCGCCTCTGTCTGCTGCCGGAAATCCAGTGGGCGTTCAACTATGAGGTGACTCATTTTGAGGGCGTCAAGGTGGTGGCCTATGACGCGCGCGACGGCGGCCACTTTGCCCCGCACCGCGACAACGACGGCGAGGATACGGCCCATCGGCGCTTCGCGATGACCCTCAACCTGAACACCGACGATTACCGGGATGGCGAGCTGTGTTTTCCGGAATACGGCCAGTGCTTCAAACCCGAGGTGGGGGCCGCCGTCGTGTTTTCGTGCAACCTGGCCCACCAGGCCAGCCCGGTGACCGAAGGCGTGCGATTTGCCCTGGTCAGCTTTTTCTATTCCCAGCCCGACCAGTTTCGTAAGGTCGACATGGAGCGCCGGGTGTGAGCCTGCCGCCCCAGGTCCGGCTGCACACGCCGGACTGGTTCTGTCAGCAGCTGGACCTGCCGACGCGACGCTTTCTGCTGCGACCGATGACGGCGGACAGCTATCGCCGCTCGCTGTTTCTCGACGACCGCATCGCCGCGCCCAGCGCCGAACAGGAGATTGTTGCGATGGCGGCGTGCCGTGAGCAGCTGGCAGAGCTGGCGGTCCTGCCGGCCATCTGGGTGTTTCACCACGGACACTGCGGCTCGACTTACCTCAGCCGAATGCTGGAGCAGCTCAGCCCCTTGCTTGCTCTGCGTGAGCCCATGACGCTGCGTGCACTGTCGGTGTTTCAGCGCGATCTGGCGAGCCCCTTGAGCCTGATGGACCCGGCGGAGTTCGAAAGCCATCTCGATCAGCAGCTCAGGCTCCTGACTCGCCGGTACGAGCCTGAGCTGCCGACCCTGATCAAGGCCACGAGCGACTGCGGCGGCCTGGCGGCGCCGCTGCTGGAAAGCCATGCCGGTCATCTCGCGCTGCGTGTGGGCATCACCCTGGAAAGCTATCTGCGGACCATGCTTCGCAGCGAGCTGCGCCGCCAGGAGCTGTTTCATTTCGCCCAGACCCGCCTGGCTGATCTGCAGGCCCTCGGGATCGGCCAGAGCGTACGGCTGTATCGGCTGTCGCCGGGTGAGCTGGCCGCCATGAGCTGGCTGGCGGTGAACCGTACGCTGGACGCTGCCGGGAACAAGCTGAAGTCGGCGGGGTCGGGCGAGCGGCTCCTCAGCGTCGACTTTGAGCGGTTTCTGGCGGACCCGGTTGAGCAGCTCGCCCGGATCGCGAAGTTTTACGGGTTGACCGCCGGCGACGAACAGATCGAACGGGCCGCCACGGGTGAGATTGCCCAGGGTTACTCCAAAGACCCGGCCATGCGGTACGACCGCACGAGCCGACAGGCTGAACTCGAGCACGCCGCCCGGGAGCATGCGGAGGAGATCCGCCGCGGACTGCGCTGGGCTGAGGCGTTTACGGACTGAGCGCAAGCGCGGCCGCAAAGGTCTCGAACAGCGCAACGGCCGCCTGCGCCGCACTTTCACCAAAGCTCAAGACCCCGTCCCGGTGCCCGCCCATCGCCAGAACGCCGGCGGTGTTTCCCTCATGGAGCCGCGCCAGCTCCCCGGCCATCTCGGGGGTGCCGTAGCCCACCGCCGGATCGCTTTGGGCCAGACCCAGCCGGCCGGCCTGTGCCCAGATCGTCGGCTCATGGATGTGAAAAACCCAGCGGACCGCCGGACTTAGCTGGTAGGCGGCGGCGTGGGTCAGCGCCTCGGAGGACGGTTTGACCGGCCCCCGAGCCCGCAGATAGTTTCGGGTGAGGTCGAAGTCCAGGACCTGAGCAACGAGCTCGTGTCCCAGCTCGCGGTCGCCGGTCTGGGTCCCGCTGATTAGGAACGAGTCGTCGCGCGGCGACCGAAAGCTCAGGTTCCCGAAGGCGTCACCGCCGTAGCGGTGCGGGTCTCGGCCGAGCCAGCCGAGGCGCCGAAACACCCCGTGCCAGCGGCACAGCAGCGGCATGTCTGGCTCGCTCTCCAGCACCTCACAGACATAGGACAGGCGGTATTGGATGACCCCTTCGCGCGGTTCAGTCACCCGTGCGTACCGCCGCCCGGCCGGCCTCCTCGAGGTCTTCGGGCCGGTCCAGCTGGCGTGCGGCCGGCTGACTCTCGCCGATCAGGTACAGCGGGCGCTGCTTGGCCTCGACGAACACCCGCCCGAGATACTCACCGATGATGCCGAGCGCGAGCAGCTGGACGCCGCCGAGGAACAGAATGACCACCATCAGCGAGGGATAGCCGGGCACCGGATCACCGTAGAGCAGCGTCTTCGCGATGATGTAAAGGCCGTAGGCCAGAGCGCCGACCGCCGCTACCAGGCCGAGATAGGAGGCCGCCTTAAGCGGGATGTTGCTGAAGCTGGTGATGCCCTCCAGAGCAAAATTCCACAGGGTTCGGTAGCTGAACTTGGTGCTGCCGCCCAGCCTCGGTGCGCGCTCATACGGCACGGCGATCTGGCGGTAGCCCACCCAGGCGAACAGACCTTTCATGAAGCGGTGACGCTCACGCAGTCGCCCAAGGGCCTCGACGGCGCGCCGGCTGAGCAGGCGGAAGTCGCCGGTGTCCGGCGGCACGCGGGTGCGGGACAGCCAGTTGATCACCCGATAGAAGCCGGCCGCGGTGCCACGCTTGACCAGCGACTCCCCAGCCCGGGCGGTGCGCTGCGCGTAAACGACATCAAAGCCCTCGCGCCAGCGTTCGATCAGCGTGGGAATCAGCTCCGGCGGATCCTGCAGGTCCGCGTCGATCAGCACCACCGCGTCCGCGCAGGCGTGGTCCAGGCCGGCCGTCATGGCCAGCTCCTTGCCGAAGTTTCGGCTTAAAGAAAGCCAGCCGACGGCAGGGTGCTCAGCCGCCAGCCGGCGAATCACCGACAGGCTCTGGTCGGTGCTGCCGTCGTCGACAAACAGGATGTCCCAACTCAGCCCCGTCGGCTCGACGGCGTCGGTCAGACGCTGGTGCAGCGTCGCCAGATTTTCCGCCTCGTTGTAGACCGGCACGATCACCGTGAGGGTTTGGGTAAGGGTCATGTCCACCGCACCGCTCACCGGGCCACAACCACCAGCCGTTCGGCGTCAAAGTCGTAGTCTGTACCGCTCAGGTCGGCCTGCAGGTTGATACGCTCAAAGCCCGCGGCGGTCAGCAGCTGGCGAAGCTCGGCCCCGCTGTAGAGCTGATGGTGCCACTGCGCGCTATGGGCAACGCCGTCGCGGACCAGCGTCCACTCGTTGCTGTAGACGGTCATCTGTTCTTCCAGCACCGGCCGCTCCACGAGGAGCGCTCCGTCATCCAGTTCCGTCACGTGTACGGGCTCCAGATCGCGGCACACGATCTCTTTGCCGACCACGTCCAGAACCAGCGTGCCGCCGGGGGCGAGGTTGTCGCGGCAGCGCTGCAGCACCCGAAGGTCGTCAGCCGGATCGTCGAAGTAGCCGAAGCTCGACCACATCGAGATAATCAGGTCGAACGCGTCCGGCCGGGAAAACTCGCGCATGTCGGCCTGTACCCACTCCACCTCAGCCTCCGCTTCCGCCGCCAGCCGTTTGGCCTGATCCAGCAGCACGCCGATCAGGTCCACGCCGGTGACCTGCTGATCCAGCAGCGCCAGCGGCACGGCGTGGCGTCCCGGACCGCAGCCAAGATCGAGGATTCGGTGCTGCTGGCCGCCGGCGAGCTCCACCAGCAGCGGCGCCTGCTCCTGCGCCACTCGAAAGCTGGCGGGATGAAACATACAATCGCCGAACGTGTCCCAGAACTGCTCATCGGCAAACCAGTTGTTCACCACCCGGGTGCCCATCACACGCCTCCTGGTTTTCTGCGGGTTATGCCTGCTGCTGTCAGGCTGCGCCACCGTGTCTTACTACGGGCAGGCGGTCAAGGGCCACTGGCAGATCACCCGCGGCAAGGATGACATCAAAAAACTGCTGGCCGACCCCGAGCTTGAGCCCGAGCTGAAGCGTCGTCTCGAGACGGTTGTCGCGATTCGGGAGTTTGCGATTGCCGAGCTGCTGCTGCCGGATTCGGGCAGCTACACCGACTATGTTGACCTAGAGCGCGACGTCACGCTCTGGCTGCTGAGCGCCGCCCCGGCCTATTCGCTCGCCCCGCGCCGCTGGTGCTATCCGTTTGTGGGCTGCTTCAACTACCGGGGCTACTTCAGCCGGCGCCAGGCCGAGGCGGAGCGCGACCGGCTGGCGGACAAAGGCTGGGACGTAGCGCTGGTGCCGGGGCTCGCCTATTCAACCCTGGGCTTTGCCGATGATCCGGTTCTGTCGACCATGCTGCGCTACTCGGATCTGCAGCTGGCCGGCGTGCTGTTTCACGAGCTGGCGCACGAGCGGCTCTACGTGCGCGACGACAGCACGTTCAACGAGTCCTTCGCCACCGCCGTGGAGCAGATCGGTCGTCAGGCCTGGGCCCGGCGGCAGACGCTCGGGGAGGTGCCGCTGAGCAACCCGCTGGCCGCCCGGCGGCGCGGGGAGTTTGATGAACTGGTACTCGACGTGCGGCGTGAGCTTGAGCGTCTCTACGGTGGCGCCGATCCTGAGCCTGCGACGGAAAAAGCCGCGATCTTTGAGCGATTCCGCAGCCGGCACGAGACCCTGAAGGAACGCTGGCACGGGGTCAGCCCCATCGATCACTGGTTTGAGGGCGCCGGACCCAACAACGCGCGCCTCGCGCTCTTTTCCACCTACGAGCTGGCGGTGCCGGCCTTTGTTGCGCTCTTTGAACAGTGCGACCGCTCCTGGACCTGTTTCTACGGCGCCGCCGAAGAACTTGCGGCGCTCGAACGCCCGGAGCGCCAGGCGCGGCTGGAGGCGCTGGGTCGAGCCCCCGAAGAGGTACCTGCTGCACCCGCCGCGAAACCCGCCAGCGAGCCCGGCCAGTGAGCGGCGCAGCGGCGTTGCCTGGGGCCAGCAAACGTGCGAAGGTGCCGGCGCCTGCGTTGGGTAACGGTCTTTTGCGTCAGTCTTTTCGTCCATACTGTTTCGCCGCGTGCCTGTGGCAGATCTCGCTGCCAGCCTGGGCTCAGAGTCCGCTGATCTGTGGCCAGCCCGACACGCCGCAGGCGGCGCCGTTCGCCGCCGAGCTGCCGCCCGGCGCGGTCGGCGTGCTTGCGCCGCAGCTCGACCTGAGCCAGCTGGGCCTGAGTGTCTTCAGCGGCGGGGTCGACGTTTCCCAGGCGGGTCAGCGGCTGCAGGCGGAGCAGGTGAGCCTGGACCGGCAGACGAACATTGCCAGCGCCACCGGTCAGGTTCGGTACTTCAGCCCCGAG
>JANQOZ010000030.1 GCA_028285525.1 Lysobacterales bacterium | reverse complement strand
CCCCGCCTCCCCGACGACGGCGGCCGTCACCGTCGTCGGGCTGACCATCTTTCTGCCAACCTATTTTGCCGCCTACAGGTACGCGGGGACCCGCGTGCTGCCGTTTATTGGCGTTTTTGTGATCCTGGGCCTGGTCACGG
The DNA here is from genome assembly GCA_028285525.1 of Lysobacterales bacterium. Taxonomy (GTDB): domain Bacteria; phylum Pseudomonadota; class Gammaproteobacteria; order Xanthomonadales; family SZUA-38; genus JANQOZ01. The sequence goes on along the minus strand of JANQOZ010000030.1, from coordinate 20,416 downwards.
CGCCGGTGAACATGGGGTCACCGGTGTACTTCATCTTCGCCTGCTCTTTTGCCGCCCAGGTAGGTCCACCCGCCGTGGCGATGCGTTATGCGTCGCTGGTGGTACTGGTCGCCGTTTTCCAGGTCTGGTTGCTGGAGCTGCATCCCTCGCAGGCGCTGGTTACTGCGGTGGTCGGCTATATGGTCGCGGCGGTGAACGTGTTCTACCGCAAGCTTGAGCTGAAAAACGAGGCGCTTCGCCTGTCCCGGGAGGAAATCAAGCGCCTGGCACGAACGGCCGAGCGGGAGCGGATCGCCCGCGATCTGCACGACCTGCTCGGCCATACTCTGGCCAGTATTACGCTTAAAGCGGAGCTCGCCCGGCGCACCGTGCTCGACCAGCCGGAAAACGCGCAGAAGGAGCTGGCCGAGATCGAGCGCATTTCCCGGCAGGCGACCGCACAGGTGCGCGCAGCCGTGGCCGGGTTTCGGGGCGGCCGTATCCAGTCGGAGCTGGCAAGCGCGCGACAGCTGCTCGAGTCCACCGGCATCTGGCTGGACGCTGAGATCGACCAGGAGTCGATGTCGGCTGAACACGAAAACATCCTGGCGCTTGTCCTCCGTGAGGCGCTGACCAACGTTCATCGCCACTCCCGCGCTTCGCAGTGCTCGGTGATGCTCAAGCACGAGGGGCACCAGGTCCGTTTGGTGGTTCGTGATGACGGCCAGGGCGGCAGGGTCAAACCGGGTTCCGGCATCAGCGGCATGTCGGAGCGCCTGCGGTCCGCCGGGGGCAAGCTGCACATCGAGGCCAACACGCCCAGTGGTCTGATCGTTCAGATGACCATTCCCGTGAACGAGCCGCCTCTGGCGCTGGCTGAACCGATCGCCTGATGCGGGTCCTCATCGCCGAAGATCAAAGTATGGTGCTTGGCGCGCTGGCGGCACTGCTGGAGCTTGAGTCCGATATCGAGGTGGTCGGCAAAGCGGTAGACGGCCGCGAAGCGCTGGCGATGGTTGATGAGCTGCTGCCCGACCTGGTGCTGACCGATATCGAGATGCCCAACATGACGGGTCTGGAGCTTGCCGGAGCGCTGCAGGATCGGGACGGGTGTCGTGTCGTGATCCTCACCACCTTCGGCCGTCCTGGCTATCTGAGGCGGGCGCTGGACTGCGGCGTCATGGGATACCTGCTCAAAGACGCGCCGGCAGATCAGCTGGCGGATGCGCTGCGCACCGTTCAGCGAGGCGGGCGTGTGATCGATCCCGAGCTGGCGGCGCAGGCCTGGACGGAGCGCGACCCGCTGACCGATCGCGAGCGTCAGGTGCTCAGAATGGCCGGGGAGGGCGCCACCAGCGGCCACATCGCCAATACGCTGCACCTGACCCAGGGCACGGTACGCAACTATCTTTCCGAAGCGATTGGCAAGCTGGGTGCAGCCAATCGGGTTGAGGCGGCCCGGCTGGCCAGGCAGAAGGGCTGGCTCTAGCAATTCCCCGCACTTAGCGCTGGTGAGCCCGGCCCTGCTTCGGGTAACATCCGCCGGCCATGAATCTCACCGACTACCATTTTGAGCTCCCGGACGAGCTGATTGCGCAGAAGCCGCAGGCCCGTCGCGACGCCAGCCGCCTGCTGGTGCTCGATCGACAGACCGGGGCATTTGAGGATCAGACGTTCACGCAGCTGCCGGCGCTGCTCAAGGCCGGTGACATGCTGGTCTTCAACGACACGCGCGTAATCAAGGCGCGGTTGCACGGCGCCAAGGAGACCGGTGGCAAGGTTGAGGTGATGGTCGATCGGATCCTGACGGCCAACACCTTCCTGGCTCAGATCCGGGCCAGCAAGTCCCCCAAGGCCGGCGGCCGGATCTTTGTGGAGGAAGCCGCGTTGACGGTCACCGGTCGGCAAGACGATCTCTTTGAGCTGTCCTCCGACGACCTCACGCTGATGGATCTGTTGGATCAGCATGGCGAGATTCCGCTGCCGCCTTATATAAAGCGTGCGCCGGAAGAGTCTGACGGCGACCGCTACCAGACCGTCTACGCGCGCAACCCGGGCGCAGTGGCCGCCCCGACGGCCGGGCTGCACTTCGATGACGCCATGCTCGCTCAGCTTCGCGAAGCGGGAATCGAGCTTGGGTATCTCACCCTGCACGTCGGCTCGGGCACCTTTCAGCCCGTTCGGGTGCAAAACATCGAAGAGCACCAGATGCACGCCGAATGGTTTCGGCTCGACGCAGGGCTGGCCGAGCGGGTGAATGCGGCCCGAGCGCGCGGCAACCGGGTGGTCTGCGTCGGAACTACCAGCCTCCGAGCGCTCGAGTCAGCGTACGCGGACGGGGAGGTAAAACCCTTTGAAGGCGAAACCGATATCTTCATCTACCCAGGCGTTGACGTTCGAAGCTGCGACGGCCTGCTGACCAATTTCCACCTGCCCGAGTCGACGCTGCTGATGCTGGTCAGTGCACTGGCCGGCCGCGAGACCATTCTGCGGGCCTACCGACATGCCGTCGAAGAGCGATATCGGTTCTTCAGCTACGGCGATGCGATGTTTATCCGATGAAGTTTGAGCTCCTCCGTACCGACGGCGCCGGCCGCCGCGGGCGACTGCACCTTCAGCATGGGGTGGTGGACACCCCGGCCTTCATGCCGGTGGGCACCTACGGTTCCGTCAAAGCCATGCTGCCCGAAGCGGTGGCGCAGACCGGCGCCCAGATCGTGCTTGGCAATACGTTTCATCTGATGCTGCGTCCTGGGGTGGAGGTCATCGAGGCGCATGGTGGGCTGCATGGGTTTATGAACTGGTCCGGACCGATCCTCACCGACTCCGGCGGCTTCCAGGTCTTCAGTCTGGCCGCCAAGCGCAAAATCTCGGAGAAGGGGGTCGCCTTCCAGTCACCGGTGGACGGCAGCCAGGTCTTTCTGGGCCCCGAAGAGTCCATGGCGGTTCAGCGCAGCCTGAACTCCGACATCGTCATGATTTTTGACGAGTGCACGCCCTATCCGGCGGACTTTGCGACCGCCGAAACGTCGATGGAGCTGTCGCTGCGCTGGGCTGAGCGCAGCAAAACCGCTTTTGGCGACAATCCCAACGCGCTGTTCGGCATTGTGCAGGGCGGGATGCACGATGCGCTTCGGGTCCGATCTGCTGAGGGTCTGATGGCGCTGGGGTTCGACGGTTACGCCATCGGCGGGCTTTCGGTGGGCGAACCGCCGGAGGAGCGTCAGCGGGTGCTGGATTTCACCACGCCGCTGCTGCCCACCGATCACCCGCGTTACCTGATGGGCGTCGGTCGGCCCGAAGACATCGTGGAGGCCGTGGTCGCCGGCGTCGACATGTTCGACTGCGTGATGCCCACCCGCAATGCCCGCAACGGCCACATCTTCACCCGCCACGGCACCATCCGGATCCGCAACGCGCGCTACAAGAACGACACCCTGCCGCTCGATCCGGACTGCCAGTGTTATACCTGCCAGAACTACTCGCGGGCGTATCTCAAGCATCTGGATCAGTGCAACGAAATCCTGGCGTCGATGCTCATGACAATCCACAACATTCACTACTACCAGGAGCTGATGGCCGGGCTCCGCCAGGCGGTCGAGCAGGGGGAGCTTGAGGCCTTTGTGAAGGCCTTTTACGAACTCCGGTCTATGTCATAATAGGCGGCTTGGATTGTGTTTTTTGTCGAATACCCCATATCTCGCAAGGTCGCCGTCGGCGATCCTACAACCGATCAACAAGGTGCTTAAACCGTGGACTTCCTGATCAGTAACGCCATGGCCCAGACCGCGGGCGCCCCCGCTGGCGCCAGCGGCATGGCCAACATCATCATGCTGGTGGTTTTTATCGCCATCTTCTACTTCCTGCTGATTCGGCCGCAGATGAAGCGTCAGAAAGAGCACCGGACCATGGTAGAGGCGCTCTCCAAGGGAGATGAGGTGGTGACCGGCGGCGGCGTGCTCGGCAAGATTGTTGAGGTGGGCGACGCGTTTATCACCGTAGAAATCGCCGCTAACACGTTCATAAAAGTACAAAAACATGCTGTTGGCGCGGTCATGCCCAAGGGCACTATCAAAAACAGCTGACCGCCTCCGGCGCCGGCAACAGGAAAGACGCAAATGAATCAGTACCCGGCATGGAAATACCTGCTGATCGTGGCCGTTGTTGTCCTAGGCCTGCTTTACGCGCTGCCCAACCTGTACGGAGAGGACCGCGCGGTCCAGATCTCCGCCCTGGGCAACTTCGAGATGACCGAAGCCGTTCGGGACGACGTGGAGAACGCGCTGCGGGTCGAGCAGATCGTCAGCAAGTCGATCGAGCTCAACGACGACCGCCTGCTGGTTCGTTTCTCCGACGACGAGCAGCAAGAGAAGGCCGCGGAGCACCTGCGGGCGCATCTTGGCAGCAACTATTCCGTAGCGCCTAACCTGGCGCCCGCCACCCCGGGCTGGCTCGAAGGCGTCGGCGGCAAGCCGATGGTCATGGGCCTCGATCTCCAGGGCGGCGTGCACTTCCTGATGGAGGTGGACATGGATACCGCGCTGAGGCTGGCGCGCGGTCGCTATGAGGCGGACGTCCGCAACCTACTGCGCACCAACAACATTCGCTATAAGTCCGCACAGCTCACACCGCAGGGCCTTTCAGTACAGCTTCGCACCGAAGAAGACCGCGAAAAGGCGAGTTCCGCGATCTTCTCCCAGCTTCCGGAGCTGACGCCGGCGTACTTTGAGACCGACGAAGTTTTCGGCATCCGATTCGTGATCAGCGAAGACAAGATCACCGAGATCACCAACACCGCGCTGCAGCAGAACATCACCACGCTGCGTAACCGGGTTAACGAGCTCGGCGTGGCCGAACCCTCGGTGGTTCAGCAGGGCGCCAACCGTATTGTGGTCGAACTGCCGGGTGTGCAGGACACCGCCCGCGCCAAGCGGATCATCGGCGCCACCGCCACGCTGGAGTACCGCGCGGTGTGTATGGGTGAAGACCCGTTCGCCGCGGCCGGCACCGGCCTGATTCCGCCTGGCTGCCGCCTCTACTACGAGAAGAACGGCAACCCGGTGCTGCTCAACAAGCGCCTGATTGTTTCCGGTGAGCAGCTGATCGATGCGGCGGCCGGCTTCGACCCCACGCAGGGCACACCGCAGGTCTCGGTGACGCTGAACAACACCGGCGGTAACCGGATGCGCAACTTCACCCTGGAGAACGTGAACAACTCCATGGCGGTGGTTTACGTCGAGCGGAAGAGCGTCACGCGTGAGGTCGACGGCGAATTCATCACCGAGCCTGAGGTCATCGAACGCGTGATCTCGGTGGCAACCATCCAGGAGCCGTTTGGGCGTCGCTTCCGGACGACCGGCCTCGACAGCCCGCAGGAAGCCTCGGAGCTGGCGCTCCTGCTGCGCGCGGGTGCGCTCGCTGCGCCCGTCGAGATTGTCCAGGAGAGCTTTATCGGTCCGAGCCTCGGCGAGGACAACATCGAAAAAGGTTTCAATTCGGTCAAGATCGGCTTCCTGCTGGTGCTGATCTTCATGGCGATTTACTACCGCCTGTTCGGGCTCGTGGCCGACCTGGCGCTGTTCGCTAACCTGGTGCTGATCGTTGCGCTGCTGTCACTGCTTGGTGCGACGCTGACGCTGCCGGGGATCGCGGGGATCGTGCTGACCGTCGGTATGGCGGTGGATGCCAACGTGCTGATCTTCGAACGGATCCGAGAGGAACTGAAGAACGGCAACACCCCGCAGGCCTCGATCAGGGCGGGCTACGACAAGGCGTTCTCGACGATTGCCGACGCCAACGTCACCACGCTGATCGCCGCCATCGTGCTGTTCACCTTCGGCACCGGTCCGATCAAAGGCTTTGCGGTCACGCTCTCCCTCGGCATCATCACCTCCATGTTCACTGCGATCATGGGAACGCGGGCGGTGATCAACCTGATCTACGGGCGCCGTGCCCGGGTCAAATCTCTGGCTATCTGAGTCGCGGCTATGGAAATCCTCAAAAAAACAACAAACATCAACTTCATGGCCCAGCGCAAGCTGGCCTGGGTTTTCTCTGCGATCATCGTGATCGCCTGCGTTGCCTCGCTGTTTCTTCGCGGTCTGAACTTTGGCCTGGACTTCACCGGTGGCACGCTGCTTGAGCTGGAATACCCGCAGGCCGTGGACCTCGCCCAGGTTCGAGACGCCCTGGCCGGCGCCGGCTTCACCGACGCGGTGGTGCAGACCTTCGGCGCACCCAACGATATTGTGGTGCGGCTCGCCAGCAGCGACGAGACCGGCAGCGCGGAGCTGAGCAGCGCGGTACAGGAGGCGCTCGAAGCGGCCAGCGGACAGGAGCTCGATCTTCGCCGGGTGGAGTTTGTCGGCCCGCAGGTGGGCGACGAGCTGGCCGAGAAGGGCGGCCTGGCGATGGTTTACGCGCTGATCGGTATTCTGCTGTACATCATCTTCCGCTTTCAGTGGAAGTTTTCGGTCGGTGCCGTGCTGGCGCTAGTCCACGACGTGGTGATCGTGGTCGGTATCTTCTCGATTCTGCAGGTCGGCTTTGACCTCACGGTCCTGGCCGCCATTCTTGCTGTGATCGGTTATTCGCTGAACGACACGATTGTGGTCTACGACCGCATCCGCGAGAACTTCCGCACTATCCGCAAGGGTGAGCCGATTTCGATCTTCAACCAGTCGATCAACCAGATGTTGTCGCGCACGCTGATGACGTCACTGACCACGCTGCTCGTGCTTCTGGCGCTATTTTTCCTGGGTGGAGAGATCATTCACAGCTTTGCGCTGGCGCTGATCATCGGCGTGGTTGTGGGAACCTACTCGTCCATCTACGTGGCGGGAAGCACGCTGATGCTGCTCAACGTGACCAAGCAGGACCTGATGCCCCCGGTGAAAGAGGGTGCCGAGCTAAGCGGACCCTGACAGTTCTTTGAGCGGGTCGGTGTAGAGCGGCGAGATCGTCTTTTTCATCTGACCCGCGAGCTTCAGGTTGCCGGCGATGATGTTGCCGGAGTCCAGAAAGCCGTCAGCACCGTCGAAGTCGGTGCACAGGCCGCCTGCCTCCCGAACCAGCAGCGCGCCCGCCGCCACGTCCCAGGGCTTGAGCCCGATTTCCCAGAAGCCGTCCACGCGTCCGGCCGCAACGTAGGCCAGGTCGAGCGATGCTGAGCCGGCCCGGCGCACGTCGCCGGTAATAGCGAACACGCTGCGGAACATCTTCATGTAGTCATCCAGCGCCTCGCGGGCACGGAATGGGAAACCGGTGGCGAGCAGGGCGCCCTCCATGCCGGTTCGGTTGCTGACCCGGATCCGGTGATCGTTCAGATACGCCCCGCTGCCGCGACTGGCGGTGAACATCTCCTCGCGTGTTGGGTCGTAGACCAGCGCATGCTCCAGCTTGCCGCGGGTCTTGATGCCGATAGAGATGGCGAAGTGAGGGAGGCCCTGAATGTAGTTCCGGGTGCCGTCCAGCGGATCGATGATCCACACGGTTTCGGCGTCCTCGGCGCCGGTGTAGCCGCTTTCCTCAGCCAGCACGGCATGGTCCGGGTAAGCCTTTTGAATCTCGTAGATGATCGCTTTCTCGGCGGCATGGTCAGCTTCGCTGACAAAATCGTTGCGCTGCTTTTCCACCACCGACAGCGCTTCGCTGCGGTTCAGCATGCGGATCAAAACTCGCGCAGCGGCGCGCGCGCCTCTGATGGCAATGTTGATAGCGGGTTGTGGCATGAAACGATCCTTGCGGCGGCAGACTCAAGGGTCTGCTGACGGTCTAAACGGCGGCAGCGGAAACCCTTGGCGAGTTACAATCAGCAGATGCTGGAACAGATACGCGTCATACTAAGCCATCCGTCCCATCCAGGGAACATCGGAGCTGCCGCACGCGCCATGAAAACCATGGGCCTGACGCAGCTCGTTTTGATCAACCCCGCAACCTTTCCCAGCGCTGAGGCGACGGCCCGCGCCTCGGGTGCTGACGATGTGCTGGCTAACGCCCGGGTGGTCGAAAGCCTCGACGAAGCGCTGGAGGGCGCCCATCTGGTGCTCGGCACCAGCGCCAGGCTTCGATCGGTCCCGATGGATCAGCTTCCGCCCAGGCAGGCCGCGGAGCGCGCGTTTGCCCAGAAGCCCGGGTTGGTGACGGCGCTGCTGTTCGGGACCGAGAAATCGGGCCTGGACAACGCAGAGATCGATCGCTGCCACGCCTTGGTGAACATTCCGAGCAACCCGGACTACAGCTCGCTGAACCTGGGTTCTGCGGTGCAGGTGATTTGCTACGAGGTGCGCGTGGCGGCGCTGGCCGCCGGCGAGGCAGACACGCCCCAAATGCCCGAACACGAGCCGGCTCCGGCACACCAGGTGGAAGGACTGATGGAGCATTTTGAGCAGACGCTCGAGGCGATCGGCTTTCTGGAGGGGCGGCAGTCGATCACGCTGAAAAAACGCCTCCGGCGGCTGGTGCAGCGCACGGCCCCGAGCGAAACCGAGATCCATATTCTTCGCGGTATTTTTGCAACCTGCCTCAAGCAGCGGTCGGTCAAGTCCTCAGACTGACTCGGACTCCGGTAGCTGCTGTTCGGACTGCAGCGTCCACATGGCGGCGTACTGGCCGTCTGCTTCGATCAGCTTCTGGTGGGAGCCCTGCTCTACCACGCGGCCGTCCCGCATGACGACAATCTGATCGGCGTTGACCACCGTTGCCAGCCGGTGGGCGATCATCAGCGTGGTGCGGTTGGCGGCCAGATCATCGAGGGCGCCCATAATCGCCCGCTCCGACGCGGAATCCAGCGCTGAGGTGGCCTCGTCAAAAACCATGATCGGCGGCTGTTTCAGCAGCATTCTCGCAATGGCAATTCGCTGCTTTTCGCCTCCGGAGACCTTCAAACCCCGTTCTCCCACCTGCGTGTCGAAACCATCGGGCAGCTGGTCGATAAAGGTTGTCAGGTTAGCCGCCGCCGCCGCCTGCCGGATCTCGTCCATGCCGGCGTCGGGAACGCCGTAGCCGATGTTGTAGGCGATGGTGTTGTTGAACAGGACGGTGTCCTGCGGCACCACCCCGATCTGCTCGCGCAGGCTCTGCTGAGTTACCTCACGAATGTCCTGGCCGTCGATCAGGATTCGGCCGTTGTCCGGTTCGTAGAGCCTGAACAGCAGCCGAACCAGCGTGGACTTACCCGAACCGCTCGGTCCAACCACGGCCAGCTTCTTGCCGGGCTTGAGCTCCAGCGAAAAGTCATCGAGCAGGGCGCGGTCCTCGACGTAGCGAAAGGACAGGTTTTCGAACCGCACGGCGCCCGCGCTGATGTCGAGCGGCGGCGCATCGGGCAGGTCCATGATGGCGGGCGGCTGCCGCAGCAGGGCAAAGACTGCCTCGATATCGGCCAGCGCGCGCTTGATCTCGCGGTAGACAAAGCCGAGAAAGTTCAGGGGGATAAACAGCTGCATCATGTAGGCGTTGACCATCACCAGATCGCCGAGCGTCAGCTCCCCGTCAGCAACCCCGCTTGCGGCCAGTAGCATGATGGCCGTCATAGAGCCGGAGACCACCAGCGCCTGGCCGATGTTGAGCGCCGCCAGCGACAGCCGATTGCGTCGCCGGGCCTGCTCCCAGGACGCCAGGTTGCGGTCGTACTCAGCGGCCTCAAACGGTGCGCTGGCGAACACCTTAACCGTTTCGAAGTTCAGCAGGCTGTCGACCGCGCGCGTGTTGGCCTGGTTGTCAGCGGCGTTCATCTCGCGGACAAAGCCGGTTCGCCACTCGGTGGCGACCACCGAGAAGGCGATGTAGATCACCACGGCCACAAACACGATCAGCGGATATTCCCAGCTGAAGTTCACGGCGAGAATAATGGCCACCAGCCCGATCTCGAGCAGCGTCGGCAGGATGTTGAACAGCATAAAGCGCATTAGAAAACTGATGCCGTTGGTGCCGCGATCGATGTCCCGGGCCAGTCCGCCGGTGCGGCGCTGTAGGTGGAAGGCCAGCTCAAGCTGGTGCAGATGTTTGAACACCTTGAGACCGATGCGGCGCATGGCGCGTTCGGTGACGCGCCCAAAAATGGTGTCCCGGATTTCGCCGAAAATGATGGTGGCCAGGCGCAGCGCGCCGTAGCCAAGCACCATCGCCAGCGGCACCACCAGCACCGGATTGGCCGACGAGTCGAGCGAGTCGACGATATGCTTCATGGCGATGGGGAGCAGCACGGTGGCCACCTTTGCCGCGATGAGGAATCCCATCGCCAGGAAAACCCGCAGCGGGAATTCCATGAAGTAGGGGACAAGGCTGACGAGCGCTCGCCAGTCTCCGCTGAACCGGCGATCGCCGTCTCGTCGATCTCCGCGCATTATGAGCTGGGCGTCAAATCAGTTCCGCCACGGTTCGCAGCAGGGTCTTGTTGTCGGTGGGTTTGCGCAGCAGCCGATCGATACCGACGGCGGCTGCGCTTGCGTCGTCAGCAAACTGACTGAAGGCCGTGAGCATTACGCAGGGGGTCCCCTCACGCAGACTCCGGACCTCTTGGATCAGCTCGATGCCGCTCATTCCCGGCATGGTCTGATCGGTGATCAAGACGTCGAAGTCGCCGGGTCGATCGCTGAACAGCTTGAAGCCCATGGAGCCGTCGTACGCCAGCTCCACGTTCATCCCGGCCTGGACAAAGAGCTCCCGCAGAAAGGCCGCCACCTGCCGGTCGTCATCGACCACCAGAATGCGTTTTCCGCTTAAGGACGTGTTGGCGGGGGCGGCGGCAACTTCGGTCGCCGCCGGCTGAGCGGTCTCCGGATCCATGTGGGGGAAGACCACGGTGATCGTGGTGCCCGCATCGGGGTGCGTGTCGATCAGTACGTTGCCCCGATGGGCCTGAACGATCCCCTGAACCACCGAGAGCCCCATCCCGGTGCCTTGCGTTGGCCGCTTCGTGGTAAAGAACGGTTCAAAGATCCGCGACCGGATGTGCTCCGCGATGCCGCCGCCGGTATCGCTGACCGAAAGCGTAATGTAGCTCCCGGCGAGTCGGGCAAGGCTGATGTCGCAGACCCGGCCGGTCAGGTCGGCGTCTGCCAACGTGAGCCTGATCGCGCCGGTTGTTCCCATCGCGTCCCGCGCGTTCAGACACAGGTTCATCAGCAGCCGCTCGAGACTGACCTCGTCGATTCCGAGCAGGGTGTCGGGATTGTTGCAGGCGTAATCCAGTGTGATCCGCTCAGGCAGCAGCGGTCGAATGAGCTTGAGCGACGCCTGAATCGATTCGTTCGCGTTGATCAGCGTGGTGGCTTCCGACGGTGCAGACCGGCTGAACGTCAGCAGCTGAGAAACCAGCTCGCGGCCGTTTTCCGCCGCCCCGCGAATGCTCTCCAGAAACTCCTGCTGCTGGGAATCTTCCGTTTCCTGCGCGCGATACTCCGCCAGTTCCGAGAAGCCCAGGATCGTCGCCAGCATGTTGTTGAAGTCGTGGGCGATGCCGCTGGTCAGGCGCCCCACCGCATCCATCTTCTGGCGCTGCTGCAGCTCCCGCGCCAGTCGGGTTTTTTCGGTGACATCTTTGACAATGCCGACGTAGTGAGTCGCCTTGCCGTTGTCGTCCAGCACCGGGTCCATCGTGACCTCGCAGGAGATCGTCCCGCCGCTGCGGCGCCGGCCTTCGCCAAAAAAGCTGTACGACCGGCTGTTGTCGACGGCTTCGCGGACCTTGAGCCGGGTCGTGAGGTCGGTTTCCAGAAGCTTGACGTCCCTGGCGCTGATGCCGATGAGCTGATCGGCGGGCCGCTCGCAGATGCGGGTGAATGCGTCGTTGACGTAAAGCACCGGCATGTCCTTGCCGGCCAGCAGGATCACAACGCCATCGCCGATCGACTCCAGCGCGCGGTTTCGAGTCTGCAGCTTGGACAGCGTCTCAACCCGCTGCGTGACGTCGCGCGACACGCCGAGAACGCCCGTGATTCTGCCCTCGTGATCGAAGACCGGCGCGCGCGTTACCTCCATCGTTGCCAGCTTGCCAGAAGGCGTCGGCGTCTGGAGCTCAAACCGCTGCGCCTTTCCCGATTCGATGACCTGCTGGTCCTGGGACGCGGTGATTGCGGCGACGTTAGGAGTCAGGATTTTGCTGTGGGGCACGCCTCCCGGCGGCGTTTCAATCTGCCAGAAATCGCGAAACGCCCTGTTCCCACCGATAATCCGGCCACTGGTGTCTTTGTGGAAGATGATGTCGGGAGACGCGTCCAGCACCGCCTGTGAAAACAGCCTGGCCTGGCTGAGCTTGTCTTCGGTCAGCTCTCGCTGGCTGATTTCTTCGCGCAGGCGGCGCGCCGCAAAAGATCCGTGTAGCGCATCGCCGAAGCGGTCCACCACCCGCCGAAGCCGGTGCACCTCATGACCCGAAAGCACCTCGGGTTCGACGCAGTAGAGCTTCAGCAGGCCGATCCGACCCAGCTTAAGGAGCACCTGAACCCCGTTGGCCGCCTCCTGTTCCAGGGTGATTTCCGGGTACCGAGGATCGTCATCGGTGATTCGAACAGGTTCCCCCGGCTCGACGAGCTGAGCCATCAGATGATCAGCCGGAACGCGGTCTGCGCCGTCGCGAGCGCGCGGATAGCTGGCGAATAGCGCTAACCCCGGTTTTTCTGCCTCGCGATCATCGTCGTTGAGCCAGACGGCCCCGTAGGAGATCTTGAGCCTGCGGACGATCTCGCTGATGAAAGATTTGCAGAGAGGATAGGGGTCGTCACTCCCCCGAATAGCCAGCGCCAGATCGTAAAGTTTGAGCAGGCCATGGACCGTGCCCGGTGAGCTCAGGGACGCTTTTCGGCGATCCTGGGCGCGCTTACGCATGGATCCGGGCCAGGGCCAGCGCTTTGCTGTGCGTCTCAAAATACCGGTCGCCGTTGCTCGCGATTTCGCCCAGGCTGGCGATGCCGTACACCGTGCCGCCGGCGCGTTGACCGACTGACTCCAGTTCTTCAACGAAGCGTGACTGGCCGAGATAGTTTTGACGGGAGACGCAGCTGAGCAACAGGCTGCAGCGGATCGCCTCGACGTTCGTCCTGGACTTCATCAATTCATCCGTCGCCTCTCGCAGCTTTTCGGGCGTTGCCTGCGCAATGTACAGCGAGGTGTTTTCGGCCACGCTGCAGGCCATCAGCAGACCGCCATTTTCATCGATGCCGAGGGGCGAGCGGATGACGCACTGGTCGCTGTCACTTTCGCTCATGGCCAGCGGATACTGCGGAAACACGCGGGTGATCAGATCCTGCTCGTCGCCAATATCCAGGCTGCCCGGCAGGGTGCTGCGGTACATCTCAAGGGCCGGTCGCCAGTTGAGTTCATGAACGACGTTGAGATGGCATCGCGAGGCGAGCAGGGGGCCCGCCACGGGTTCCCAGCCGTGAGCGATATCCAGCGTGGTCTGCATCTTGGCGATGGCGAGCACGGCGCCGCGGTTGGTGGCTTCTGGCCCGGCGAACACCGACGGGCCTGCGCGGTAGCCGGCAGCACCGGCACCGCCGCCGAGGTAGCTGGCCATGGACCCCCATCGATCATAAACCTGGGTGATCAGCTCGCTGACTTCGTAGTTCGGCGAGCAGTAGAACAGGATTGCCGTGTGCTTGCTGGCCGCTGGGTCTGCGGTGGCGGCCTCTGGCAACAGCGCCCAGGCGCCCCGACTGTCCTCAACGATACGCGGCGCGCCGCGCACCGCGACGGGGAGGCCAATGGCCCCGGTTTCATGAAACTTGCCTTCGGCAAAAAGGCCCGGAAAGGCCGCTCCAAAAGCCGGAATCTGGCGTTCGTGCAGCGCTTTGGCCAGCGCTGGCAGGCCGTCAGTCATGCCGTGTGAGGCAAGCACCAAAAGGTGCTCATCGTCCCCCCGTGGAATCGCCGCCAGCGCTTCTGCGAGCCCATCATTTGTAGAAGAATCAACATACATGGCGAATATCCTCAAGTGATTCTCCGCCGATCCCCGGCCCGTGTCCAGCAGGCCTGTCGAACCCCGAAGTGTGACCCAGTTGACAAAGACACTTTGGTTTACAGTGACAAGTTCCCGATTCAACTAGTATGACTGGGCGAAAATGTTGAGCTAAGGATTCAGCGATGCATCAAAGCCTGTCGCGATCGAGCGACTTCGACATCTCATGGATAGAGGGGAGCGAGTGTATGCTGGCCGTGGTTCGGAACAGCATGCACGGCTTTCGCGGTGTTAGCACGTTCTTCTCCCGGATGCGTGACAGCCGCTGCCAGACCGAGTCGATCAGCTGGGCTCTGGACCTGCGCGATGCCCGGAAAATTCCCGATGAGCTCTGGAACTGGGTCTCCGCATCCTGGTACCCGCAGCTGGTTGACGAGGGGCTGCGCCGCCAGGCGCTGATCCTGCCCAGCGCAGGGCCGGCTCGGGCTCAGTGGAAGAGTCTGCAGGCCCGCTCGCTCGTTCAGGAGTCTTTTGCCAGCGTTCCTCGGGCCATCATGTGGCTCAGCACCGAATACGATCAACCGCCCGTTCGGCGTCGCGCGCCGCGCACCGCAGCAGTTCCCGCTAGAAGCTAAGCGCTCTTTCGCCGCCCTCGCGCTGCCGGCGAGCCGAGCGCGTCGCGCAGAAAGCGGGCGGTATGCGACTGCTGGTGCTCAGCCACCTTCTCCGGACTGCCCGTCACCAGAATCTCGCCACCGCCATCACCGCCTTCCGGCCCCAAGTCGATCACCCAGTCCGCGGTTTTGATCACGTCCAGGTTGTGCTCGATCACAACAATCGTGTTGCCGTGATCGCGCAGCCGATGAAGGACGCCGAGGAGCTGCTCGATGTCGTGAAAGTGCAGGCCCGTGGTGGGTTCGTCGAGGATGTACAGCGTCTTGCCGGTATCGCGTTTGGACAGCTCCTTGGCGAGCTTGACCCGCTGTGCTTCGCCGCCCGACAGCGTGGTGGCCGCCTGACCCAGCTGGATGTAGGACAGCCCAACGTCCATCAGCGTCTGTAGCTTTCTCGCCACCACCGGCACCGGGCTGAAGAACTCCAGCGCGTCTTCGACGGTGAGCTCCAGCACCTGGTGGATGTTCAGGCCCTTGTAGCGAACCTCCAGCGTTTCCCGGTTGTAGCGCTGGCCCTTGCAGACGTCGCAGGGTACGTAAACGTCGGGTAGGAAGTGCATTTCCACCCGGATCATCCCGTCACCCTGACACGCCTCGCAGCGCCCGCCGCGGACGTTGAAGCTGAAGCGGCCCGGTTTGTAGCCGCGCGAGCGTGATTCCTGGGTGCCAGCGAAAAGTTCGCGGATCGGCGTGAAGAGCCCGGCATAGGTCGCGGGGTTGGAGCGCGGCGTGCGGCCGATGGGACTCTGGTTGATCTCCACCACCTTGTCGAACTGATCGAGCCCGGTCACCCGGCGATGCGGGGCAGGGCGGGTGTTGCTGCCGTTGATCTCTGCCGCCGCCAGGCGATAAAGCGTGTCGTTGATCAGCGTGGATTTGCCGGAACCGGAGACGCCCGTGACGCACGTCAGGAGCCCTACCGGGACCTCAAGATTGACCTTCTTCAGGTTGTTCCCGGTGGCGCCAAAGACCTTGAGCAGGCGTTTCTTGTCCACCGGGGTGCGCTTGGCGGGGATTTCAATCCGCCGTTCACCGCTCAGGTACTGGCCCGTGACCGACTCCTTGCAGCGCTCGATTTCCTGTGACGGCCCGGCCGCCACAATCCGGCCGCCGTGCACGCCCGCGCCCGGACCGATATCCACCACGTGGTCGGCGCAGCGGATGGCTTCCTCGTCGTGTTCCACCACGATGACCGTGTTGCCCAGGTCGCGCAGCCGGAACAGCGTGCTCAGCAGCCGCTCGTTGTCGCGTTGATGCAGGCCGATGGAAGGTTCGTCGAGAACGTACATCACGCCTACGAGCCCGGCGCCGATTTGACTGGCCAGCCGGATGCGCTGCGCCTCGCCGCCGGAGAGCGTGTCGGCCTGCCGCTCCAGCGTCAGGTAGTCCAGGCCGACGTTGACCAGGAAGGAGAGCCTCTCGCGGATCTCTTTCACAATTTTGTCGGCAATTTCGCCGCGCCAGCCCTGCAGCTTGAGCGCCTCGAACCGATCCAGTGCCTGGCCCACCGGTAGTCGGGTCATGGTCGGCAGGTTGTCCTCGCCGACAAACACGTGGCGAGCGCCCCGGTTCAGCCGCTGGCCCTCACAGTCGGGGCAGACCTTTTCCGAGATGTAGCGGGACAGCTCCTCGCGCACCATGGGTGACTCGGTTTCCCGATAGCGTCGCTCGAGGTTCGGAATAATCCCCTCAAACCGATGCTGGCGTTCCCATCGATCACCGCTCTCGTTGAGATAGGAAAACTTGATTTTCTGCTCGCCGGAACCGTGCAGCACCACCTTTCGTACGGAAGGTGGTAACTCTTTAAAAGGCGTCTCGATGTCAAACTTGTAGTGTTTGGCCAGCGACTTGATGAGCTGGAAATAGTAGGCGTTGCGGCGGTCCCAGCCGCGGACGGCGCCACCCGCCAGGCTGCGCTCCGGGTGCGCCACTACGCGATCCGGATCGAACACCTGAATGACGCCCAGACCGTCACAGGTGCTGCAGGCGCCGGTCGGGTTATTAAAGGAGAACAGGCGCGGCTCCAGTTCCGGCAGGCTGTAGCCGCAAACCGGGCAAGAGAATTTGGAGGAAAACACGAGCTCGGTGCTGTCATCGTCCATGCTCACCACGCGAGCGACGCCGTTGGCGAGGTTGAGCGCGGTCTCAAACGACTCCGCGAGCCGCTGTTTCATGTCCTCGCGCACCTTGAACCGGTCCACCACGGCCTCGATGGTGTGCTTCACCCGCAGCGCCAGCTCCGGCACGTTGTCGAGTTCCACCACTTTGCCGTCGACGCGCGCGCGCACGAAGCCCTGCGAGCGGAGCTCGTCGAAGACCTGCACGTGTTCACCTTTGCGCTCCTTGACCACCGGGGCCAGGAGCATCAGGCGTGACCCTTCCGGCTGCGCGAGGACTTGGTCGACCATCTGGCTGACGGTCTGAGCATCCAGAACCTCGTCGTGGTCCGGGCAGCGGGGAATCCCCACCCGGGCGTAGAGCAGACGCAGGTAGTCGTAGATCTCCGTGATGGTGCCGACCGTCGAGCGGGGGTTGTGCGACGTCGACTTCTGCTCGATGGAAATGGCCGGCGAGAGACCTTCGATATGGTCGACGTCCGGCTTCTCCATCATCGACAGGAACTGACGGGCGTAAGCCGAAAGCGACTCGACATAGCGGCGCTGCCCCTCGGCGTAGATCGTGTCGAACGCCAGCGATGACTTGCCTGACCCCGAAAGGCCGGTGAACACGATCAGCTGGTCGCGCGGCAGCTCGAGGTCCACGTTTGCCAGGTTGTGTGTTCGTGCGCCCCGAATGGAAATCTGATCCATAAATCCTGCGGCCCGTTTGCGAGGGGAAACCGACAACTATAAGCGCGTTCGGGGCGCCCGCGCAAAGCTCGACGGTGTCTAATATTTCTCCTCGCGATCGTTGACTGGCGGGCGGTCATTCGGTAGCATCCTCGCTCTTTTGTGGCCAACTTTTCTGGAGCACGACGATGTACGCTGTTTTCGCCACTGGTGGCAAACAATATCGCGCTGAACCCGGCGACCGGATTCGCGTTGAAAAGCTGGATGCCGACGAGGGCGCCCAAATCGAGCTGGACCAGGTAATGCTGGTCGCCGACGGCGACGACGTGACGATCGGCGAGCCGCTCGTGAGCGGCAGTGTTGTACAGGCCCGCGTGGTCGGACATGGTCGGGGCGACAAGATCAAAATTGTGAAGTTCCGCCGCCGCAAGCACAGCCGTAAGCAGATGGGCCACCGTCAGCACTACACGGAGTTAGAGATCGTGGGCGTCGGCGCCGCGGGCAGCAAGCCTGCAGCGAAGCCCAAGGCTGAAGCCAAGCCCAAAGCGGACCCGAAGCCGGAAGCCACGCCCGTGCCGGCTGCTGATGCCGACGCACCGGGTCTGAAGTTCCTCGACGGCCCGAACGGTGAGCCCGATGACCTGCAGCGCATCTCAGGTGTTGGCCCCGTGCTGGAGCGCAAGCTCAACGGGCTGGGCATCTATCACTACAGTCAGATTGCGGCCTTCACGCCGGAGCAAATTGCTCAGGTGGACGACGAGCTGAACTTCAAAGGCCGCATCGAACGAGACAACTGGCTGACTCAGGCTGCCGAGCTTGAGCAGGCCAAAACGGAGGACTGATTCATGGCTCATAAGAAAGCAGGCGGTAGTACCCGCAACGGTCGCGACTCGAATCCTAAGTACCTGGGCGTAAAGCGCTACGGCGGTGAGGCGGTCAAGGCAGGCAACATTCTGGTCCGCCAGCGCGGCACCCGCTTTCACGCCGGCGAAAACGTGGGTCTGGGACGAGACCACACGCTATTTGCCCTCGTCGACGGTCGCGTGACCTTCGGCCAGAAAGGCCCGAAGAACCGCAAGTTTGTTGCCGTGGAGCCGCTCGAAGCCTGAATCCGGCCCCAGCGGCGCTCTGAAACGTCAGAGCAATGCCACCGATTGAACAGACGCGGGCCACGGCCCGCGTTTTTTTTGGGTTTAAGCTCGCCGAAGTGCGGCGCAGACGGTTTCGACAGCGTGATCTGACATGAAATTTGTTGATGAAGCACAGATCAGGGTCCTCGCCGGCAACGGCGGTAACGGGGCTCTGAGCTTCCGGCGCGAGAAGTACGTTCCGCGCGGCGGCCCGGACGGCGGCGACGGCGGCCAGGGCGGCAGCGTGTACCTGCTGGCTGACGAGCGACTCAACACGCTGGTCGATTTTCGGCACCAGCGAATCTTCCGTGCCCAGCGAGGCACCGACGGCGCGGGCAGAAACCGAACCGGCGCGGGCGGCGATGACCTGCTGATCCCGGTTCCGGTCGGTACGCTCGTGCAGGTTTGTGAGACAGATGAACTGATCGGGGACCTCACGGTCGACGGGCAGAAGCTGCTGGTCGCCCGCGGTGGGGAAGGCGGCAAAGGCAACACGCGATTCAAGTCCTCCACCAACCAGGCCCCGCGCAAAACAACGCCGGGAGTTTCCGGCGAAGAGCGCGAGCTCCACCTGGAGCTGAAGCTGCTGGCCGACGTGGGTCTGGTGGGTTTTCCCAATGCTGGCAAGTCGACGCTGGTGCGAGCGGTATCGGCAGCAACGCCCAAGGTCGCCGACTATCCTTTTACGACGCTGTATCCGAGCCTGGGGGTGGTCAGCATGGACCGGGGCCGCAGCTATGTCGTGGCGGACGTCCCGGGCCTGATCGAGGGTGCGGCTGACGGGGCGGGGCTCGGAATCCAGTTCCTGAAGCACATCCAGCGCACCCGCATTCTCTGGCACGTGGTCGACCTCGCGCCCCTGGACGGTTCAGACCCGGCGGAGCAGGTTAAGCGCATCGAGCAGGAGCTGGAAAAGTTTGATCCGGCGCTCGCCCGCTGGCCGCGCTGGCTGATCCTCAACAAAGCTGACCTGATGGCCGAGGACGAGCTCAATGATCGGGTGTCTGAGGTGCTGGCGACCCTGAGTTGGGATGCGCCACATTACGTGGTGTCAGCGGTTTCCGGCGCGGGACTGGATCAGCTCAAGGCCGACTCCATGGAGGCTGTGGAAGCCCTCGACGCTCAGGCGTCAGATGCTGACGAAGCGGGTGAGGCACTGGGGACTACAGAAAGGGGTGAAGCGGTGCATCCGGGCCGGCAAGCCGACCCGGAGGCAGATGGCTCTCAGGACAGCGCCTGAACCGCCTTGTTCAGTCGACTCTTATGGCGAGCCGCTTTGTTTTTATGAATCAGGCCCTTGGAGCTGACCTTGTCGATCACAGGCACGGCGGCCTGATACGCTTTCTGGGCAGCGTCCTTGTCGCCGGCTTCAACAGCCGCGAGGACCTTCTTGATCACGGTCCGAAAGTTCGAACGGATCGATGCGTTGTGAGTTCGGCGGCTGTTGGCCTGCCGGATGCGTTTGCGGGCCGATACTGAGTGCGCCACGTTGATAACTCCGAATCAAAAAAAGCGCGCTAGTATGCCGCCGTCCGCGGTTTTTATCAACCGCTTCGCTGCTCGCCAAGGCAAGGATTGAGGGAGTGAAGCTGCTCAAAGCCACCGGGATCGTCAGTCTGATGACCCTGCTGTCGCGGGTGCTGGGTTTTGTCCGCGACGTGGTGCTCGCCCGAAGCTTCGGCGCCAGTGCCGCCACGGACGCCTTCTACGTGGCGCTGAAGGTCCCGAACCTGCTGCGGCGGATGTTCGCCGAGGGCGCGTTTTCCCTCGCCTTTGTCCCGGTGTTTTCCGAGTATCGGGCGCAGCGTACACCGGAGGAGCTCAAAGCGCTGCTGGACGCGGTCGCCGGTGCCCTGAGTGCGGTGCTGCTGGTGATTGTCGCTATCGGCATGTTCGCCGCGCCGGTGCTGGTCGCGATCTTTGCGCCGGGTTTTGTCGGTCAGC
>JANQOZ010000105.1 GCA_028285525.1 Lysobacterales bacterium | reverse complement strand
GGGGTCGAACGCGACGAGCGCAACTCCAAAGGCGACGTTGTAGGTGAGCCCCAGCGGGACCTGACAGATCAGCGCATCGGCGTTGCCCCCGCCTTTCTGCGTCGCGCTGCCGGCATACAGCGCCTCAACGTACTCCGGGTCGTCCACCGACCGCCCGTGAATCTCCCGGACCTCTACCCTGTCAAAAGGCTGATCGGCACTCAGCGAGAGCATGCCGTCGGGCGCGGAATGGACGCTGGGCAGCTTCTGATCACCCAGGGCGAAACGCTCAAGCGCGAGCGATTCTGGGCCGCGAAAGGCTTCAACCGCGTAGATTGAGTCGCCCGCTGGATCGTCCAGCTGCGCGACAAACCGCGTTTGCGGCGCTGAGAACTGCAGGACCAGGGGCTCTGTGAGCGCAATGCGCCCCTGCCGATAGGGGAGCGTCTGCAGCGTGTGCCGCGTCAGCTCAGCGTCTCCGCCCGACTTGTCAGGCGAGAGCAGCGCTGTCAGCCCCGCCAGGTCTGTTGGCGTTGCGGCAGAACCCGCTTCGCAGATGAGCCAAAAACCGCAGCTAACCGCGAAAACAGTATTTTTTCCTGACATTAGCCGCACTCCCGCTCCGTGGAATGCCATTTAGCTTGCCAGAGTTCCGCGCCCTGATCTGTCACCCTGGTTGCACAAGCCTGCCTCCAGGTTGCAATAGGATCGGTCGGCCTGACGGTGTGTTATGGGGTCACCGAAACGCCGGTGGAGGGATGCCGATTTTCGGACTGCTGACCGTGCCGTCAGCAAAGAACCGGACCACCGCGTCTTGAACTTCCTGGCTGACCATAAACAGATCGTGTCCGGCGTTTTCTACGATGATCTGACACCCGCTGGAGAGCCCGGCCAGGATCTCGGCGTGCGCCTCGGGAAACGTGCGGCCATCGAGCGTACCCGTGAGCACCAGCGTTTCGATCGGGCTCTCGACCTCGGCGCGAAAGTCCTTACCCAGGTCCGGCAAACCCGGCACCCCCAATACATGGGGCATCGGGAAATTCATCACGTCGCCGAGTACAGCGTTTTTTGCCTGGCTCGCCACCAGCGCCTGCCTTTCCGGGCTGATGCCGGACGCGACGTCCATCGCAAAACTCATCGGTCGGAGCGTCATCGGTTCAGCGAACATTTGCTGAATGAAAGGCACCAGCATTTGCATCCCCTGTGCTTCGACTCCGTAGACCATTTGCGGCAGGCCAGCCACGTTGCCGGGGTTTTTGACCATCGTAAACGCGATCAGCATCCGGTAGCTCTGGGCGCCGATGATCATAGTGACCGGGTCAGGGGCTCCCGAAGGTGACAGCGTCAGGGTCTCGGGTTTGTCGGCAAGCCGCTGCATCTGCTCCCGCAGGACTCTCAAAAAATCCGGGTATTGGTCCTTGGCCAGCTCCGCCACCCTTTCGAAGTAGCGGTCCGAGTAGGCAGGAAGCTTGACGGTCTGAGTCAATCCCTCCGGGCTTGCCAGCACCGCGCGGTGAATGCGGTCGTTACCGAGCACCCGGAAGGCGTCAAGCGCGAGGTGTGTCCCGTAGCTGATTCCCCAGAGATTCAGTTTTTCGGCGCCGAGCGCCTGCCGCAACAGCTCCAGGTCACGAGCGCTTTCCCGCGTGGTGAAGGCACCAATATCGACCTTCTGTTCTGCCCACCAGTCGAGGCAGTAACGGGCCGCAGACTGCACGTAGGTGACCACGTTTTCGCGAGAATCCGGTTGACTCATGTCGGGCGCTTCCGGGTAGCGACAGCCCGGCCCGGGGGATGACGCGCCCGTTCCGCGCTGATCCAGAGCAATGACGTCAGCCACTTCGCGCAGCGCCATGAAGAGCGGAAAACGCCGGCCCTTGGCCGTACCGATACCCGAACCTCCGGGGCCGCCAGCGAGGTAGACAATCGGGTGGCCCGGCTTGGGATTGGTCGAGGGAAAGCGAACAAACGCCAGGGTCAGCTGCTCGCCGTCAGGCTTGTCGTGCCGCAAGGGCACCTCCAGCTCACCCCACTCGGCTTCGACTGCAGCGCCCGCTTTACCCTTCGATTCAAAAGTGTAGGGCTTGCTTTGGATTTCTAAAGCTGTTGTCTGGAATGTCAGAAGCAAGAGCGTGAGACCTGCCGAGCGAGCTAACCGGCGCATAGAGAACTCCGTTTTTCGTTGGGTTCGGGCACCCTAACCCGCGCCGCCGCGCGTTTTGAGAGCAAAAACCGGGAACCACGCCGAAGTGCTCATGCAGCTCGCCCAACGGCTCATCGCATCGCGCGGAGCCGCCTGCGCGGCTGGCATAATCCCACCATGCGGATCGCGGTACTTCTATGGGCCCTGGCGCTGGCCGGCTGCGCCCGTGAGCCACTCGCCGGCATCGGTGAGGTCAAGGTTCGCTACGGCAACGACCCCAGCTGGGCCGCACGGGAGTTGGACGACGCCGACTGGCAGACGGTTTCGTGGGCACAGGTCGATCGGCGGGAAAGCTGGTGGATGCGTACCAGCATCGAGATTCCCGAAACCTTGCGCGCGTCGAATCAGCCGCTGGGACTTTATCTGTTTGCCGCGGCGTCGGCGGAGGTTCACTGGGACGGGCAGCTCCTGGGACGCAATGGCCGACCCGCCGATGATCCACAGGGCGAAGTACCGGGAATGATTGCCTTTGTGCTTCCGCTGCCAGCGCATGCCGAAGGCCTGCACACCCTGGCTGTGCGCTGGTCGTCTCACAACGCCGGGCCGCGAATCCGGACACCGGTAGATGCCGTCTTTATCGGACCTTACGGTGATCCGCTGCGTTTTTCGCGAGCTGGCTATCTGCCGGCACAGGTTGTCGGGGGCTCACTGGCTCTTGCGTTACTCCTGTTGATCGGTCTGGCAGTGCGAGGCCGGGATGTCGCTACAGCCTGGCTCGCGGTGGCGACGCTCGGCGCTCTGTTGCAGCTAACGGCGGAAACCTCGCGCGCCTTCGTGAATTATCCCTATCCAATTCACTCCCTCCGGCTCGCCGCGATTGGCGCTGCTGCGGGGCTGGCTGGCCTTGGCCTGCTCGGCTTCAGCTTCCGGCGCTTTGTGCCCGATCGCGCGGCGTGGCCATGGCTTGTCGGCTACAGCGCCATCGCCGGGGTGCTGGTGCTGTTTGCTAACGGCGGAGACGAGATCTCTTTGCTCAACTTCGCGCTGGCAACGCTCGGCGGAGGCATTGCCGCCGCGCAGGGGATTCGGCAAAGGCGGCCTTCGGCAAGGATTGCTCTAGTGGCGTTTCTTGCCTTCGGCCTGCTGCTGGTTTTGAGTCAAACCGTCTTTCTGGACCTCTTCTTTTATCTGGGGCTGGCCGTCATTTTGCTGCTGTTTTTTGTCCACCATCTGCGCGCCTATTTCCGCGAACGTGCCCAGCGAGAAGCCGCTGAGCTAAAGGCGACACGCCTGGAGCTCGACTATGCGAAACGGCACCTGCAGCCGCACTTTCTGCTCAATACCCTGGCGACGCTGGAGGAGCTGATCGAGACCGATCCGAGCCGCGCAAGCCGAATGATCGACGCGCTGGGTGAGGAGTTCCGGATGATGAGTCAGCTCAGTCGCCAGACGACCGTGACTCTTGCTGAGGAGGTGGCGTTATGCCGCGCACACCTTGACGCGATGTCACTGCGTTACGACGTTCCGCTGGGCCTGGACGTCAAAAGCGGCGAGGTTGACGATGACAAAATCCTCCTCCCGCCCATCGTGCTCCACACGCTCCTAGAGAATGCGCTCACCCATAACCGTTTCGCCGAACCCGTCAGCTTTTTGCTCCATGTTCGACCAGCCACAAGCGGTTACCAGCTTGAATTTCATGCGCCGCGGGGAGATGCCACCCGCCACGAGGGCGGCGGGTTGGGGGCAAGTTACATTTCAGCGCGGCTTGAAGAAGTATTCCGCGGGCAGGCCCGTATGGTTGTCGATAACTCCGCTGACGCATGGGTGACGCGCCTGGAGCTGCCCGCATGAAAATTGCCATCGTCGAGGACGAGCCGTTGATCGCCCAGCGGATCGAGCGATTGACCAAGGCTGCGAGACCCGATGCGTCAATCGAACTCTTTCACGACCTGTCGCAGGCTCTGGCCGGCCTGGCGGACAACCCAACCGACGTGGTGCTCCTGGATCTCAACCTGCGCGGTGATGACGGGTTCGATCTGCTCAAAGCCGCCGTGGCCAGCGCCGCAGAAACGATCGTGATTTCAGCCAACGTTGATCGGGCTATGGAGGCGTTTGAATGGGGTGTCGTCGACTTTGTCCCCAAGCCCTTCAACCAACAGCGCCTCGAACGGGCACTCGACCGGCTGAACCTCGGCGACCGGTCGACCGCCACGCGCCTGGCGGTTCGACATCGCGGCAGACTGGAGATCATTGACACGCAGCGGATCCTAGCGATCCACGGCGCCGGCGACTACGCGGAGCTCGAGCTCAACGACAACACCTGCCGGCTTCACGAAAAAGGTCTCGACGCGCTGGAAAAAATACTGCCAAAAGACTTTGTCCGAGTGCACCGGTCGCACATTTTGAGACTTACGACGATCCGGGCGTTGCGATCGCGGCCGGGTAGCCGCTACCACGTCACGATGGAAACTGGCGCCGAGTATCCCGTGAGCCGCAGGCGTGTGAAGCACCTGCGCCAGCAACTCAGTGATGGCTAGCGGCTGAAGGCCCCGGCTTATTCGAAGCCGCTGCTGAATATCCGGCCCAGCGCAATATCGCTGAAATCTGGAGCCACGTAGCTGACGTCCAAGTGGCTGAACCCGCTATCACGTGGGCGCCAGAACAGGCGCACGTAGAAAGTTGAGCCGTCAGCAGGGACACCAATTTTCAGAGATTCCTGATCGGGAAACTTAAAATACCGGTTCATGTGCGTGATCCGCTGGTAGTCCCAGGCGCCGGGCGTGCTGCCAACGTAAATGGCCCAGTCCTCAACGTTGGCCTCTGCCGGCGAACTCCACATTAGACGCATGATTGCACCGTCTCCCAGCGGCTCTGCGTCGACAACCGTGCCCGGCGCGGGACTCAGGATCTCTGGCTGAGGCGTTTGCGCTGAAGCCGACGACCCGAGAAAAGCGGAGGCCGACAGTATCGCGAGCAGCAACCTACCCATTGATGGTGACCTCATAAGTTCGTTCTTCGCCCCCTTTTCGCAGCACGTTGTACTCATCAGAGTCTTCAATGCGGAGCGTAAAGCGATAGGTACCCGGCGCGCTGGGCGTGCCTGACAGCCGGCCAGTGAAAGAGTTAAGCTTCAGCCCCGCAGGCAGCTCTCCCGACTGAAGCACGAACCGGTAGGACGGCACGCCGCCGTAAACTTCAATCGCTTCATTGTAGGTTTGGCCCAGCTGGCCCGGAGACAGTGATGCAGTCGCTACGGTCAGGTTGACGAGCATGGTGGTATCCCGTAGCTCCCAGCCCACCGCCTTCATCAGCAGAAAATCGTATTTTCGGAACAGCGTCCTGCCCCAGTCGGCCTGCTTATTGGATTCGAAGGTTTCGCCAAAAAGCACAACGTGATCGGTGCGATACATAGGCAAACAGGTACCGCTATAGCGCATCAGATCAGGGTCGTCGATACAAAGGTCATCGCTGAAAAACCAGCGGTGCCACCGCGGCCATCCTGTGGCCATCGTGAGACCATGATTCAGCTCATGCAGATTCGGCCAGTAGAGATCGCCTCGCTGATAGGCACACCAGGGTTCGTCGTTCGGACACTGAATGCAGCCGCTGCCCGGATCGCCCAGCGCATCCCCAAGACACTCGCCGTTTTGGCCGTAATTCCAGGAGACCACCCGCCACCAGTCATCTTCGGGAACGTAGAGACGGTTACTGACGTTGCTGGACAGCTGATTTCTCGGGTTCGCACCCCAGAAACTGCAGGCCGCAAAATCGGTATCGATCCCGTTGCGCTTGTGCATCACCGGCCCGTTAAGACCGCCACCGCCGCTGTGGGAGGTGATGAAGACGTAGTGGCCCCGATCATAACTCTGACCGTTGACGCCGGTTGCGGGCCGCGTTTCGATCGTGAAGTTGACGGTCACCTCGCACGCGCCGGCCGGAACCTCGTCAAACTGCATGTCGGTGAAGAAGTAGGCCAGATCGTGCAGCGTGCGTTCATGCGCTGCTTTGACCACCTGACCGTCGGGCGTATCTTCAAGGTAGCCGTCGAAGTCGTAGCTGTAATCGATCAGGAACTGAAACGCGACCGGCCGCTCGGGGCGGTCCTGGTCGCATACATGCACCGGCAAAGAACGCTGAAAGACTGCAGCAGCCGCGTCGGTTACCTCGATCTGCAGCGTATAGTCCTCATCGCCCGCCTCACGATCGGGATGAACGCCGAGATGCAGCTCCAGCGGGAACTGCTCCGGGCCAAAGAATCGCTCTTCCCGGACCAGACCAATATCAGCCAATGCCTGATCGGGCATGTCGTGAGGGACACCGCCATTTACCCAGCGACCGTCGCTCGCGGTTTTCAGGATCACGCCCCAGAGTGGTCCGGTCTCGTTGTGAACCGAGAGCCAATCGCGGATATCGTAAGGGTCGGCTCCCTGCTGACGTTGAAAGACGTAGAGCCGAGGCGCATCGGTCGCAGTGACTCGAACGCGCACCGGGTAAACCGCCGAGTCTGGCAGGTTGAGGTTGAAGCGGAACTGGGGGTTTTCGACAAACCCTTCCCAGTCCATCAACGGAATACCGGCGTTGGATATATCGCGCCCAAAGCGATCGGTGACGCGCAGTGAATCCGCCGCGCCCGCCGGCTGATCGTACGCGATGCTGCTGACACAGCTTTGCCAGGGTTCACCGGCCGCTGTTTGAGCAGCAGCTACGTTCACCGCGGCCAGACCGAGGACCACAACCCCCAATCGGATTACCGCAAGAATGGCGATGGGTTTCCTTACCCGCACAGTAAGCTCCTTCTTACCCAAGTAACAGCGACCGCCCCCTGACGACACGGCAATCATAAATCACCGGTGATACGGCAAAACAGTAAATCCACTAAGTGTTTGGTAAAGAAAGGTAAACAAAGGGAAGCGAAATCGAATTCCCGGTGAGTCGTCGGCGCGTCAAACAGCTGCGCCAGGAACTCCAAAGCATTCAGCCTTAAACCAGCTTCCGCA
This sequence comes from Lysobacterales bacterium, assembly GCA_028285525.1. Lineage (GTDB taxonomy): Bacteria > Pseudomonadota > Gammaproteobacteria > Xanthomonadales > SZUA-38 > JANQOZ01. Next base: position 123,177 of record JANQOZ010000105.1, on the reverse strand, counting down.
GGAGTTTGACCAGCGCTTGCGCATCTTTTCCGCTCAACTCGGCAATCTGTTCGCTGGCGACTTTGAACCTGGCGCGGGCGGCTTTTTCTGCGAGCGTTGCGCCAGCCCGGGTCAGCCGGGCGCGCCGTACCCTGCCGTCATTTGGGTCGGGCTTCCGGCATAAGAGTCCGGCGTTCTCCAGCCGGGTAAGCGCTGTTGTCATCGCCCCCGAGGTCAGCACTACCGATTCCATGAGTGCGGTTGGGGTTAACTCGTAGGGCTCTCCGCTGCGTCGAAGCGTCGCAATGATGTCGAAATCGGTGTAGCTCAGGGCAAAAGGCTTGAGGGCGTGGTGAATCTCCGCATCCCAGCGACTGGCGAGCAGCGTGATTCGTCCAACCACGTCCATCGCCTCGGTGTCCAGGTGCGGAAACTGTGATTTCCACTGGCTTCGCAGGAGATCAATGACGTCGTCTTGGTCTGAAGCGTTTGCTGGGGTCATTCCCATATTTTAGTCGACAGAAACTAATCATGGCGTTGCTCGGTCGACAAAAATTTGAGCGGCGGCAGCGACAGCGTTTGCGGAAGTTGCTCGGTACTTCCGTCTGCCATCCAGGCCAGCACCGCCTGCCGGAATTGCGGGAAGCTCTCCTCCGCCTCGCGCAGCGCGCCGTGCGAACCGCCGCGAATTGCAACAAAGCGATGGTTGCTGAACATGGTTCTTACGACCTTCGCATTCTCTATGGGCGTAGAGGTGTCCCAATCTCCATGGATCAGAAGAGCGGGCGTGTCGGTCACAAACGGCTCCCGGAAATCGGAGCCAAGGTCAGAAGGCCACGCGTCACAGTGCCCGCCTGCCAGGAGCGCGTTGATCGACGAAGCGCTGACTGCGGCGCTGGCAGCAATTTCGGCAGCTCTGGTGGCACTGATTCCGGAGCCACACTCCACAGAAAAGTAGGCAGCGCCGTCCATGTCGTTGCTGAGCCACCAGCGAGCGAGCCTTCGGACACCGCCGTAAAAATTGCCCTCAACCATCGTTTCAAGATCTTGGGGCCATGCCGGCAGCAAATGACGCCAGGTTGTCCCGCGGGAGTAACCTCGACTCAGCATCCGCAGCGCCTCTCCATCCAAGAGAATCTCCTGAGCGGGGCCGTCTTCATCGGGCTGCCACTGGACGGGCATCGGTGACAACTCGGCCGTGCCAACGACGCCACGGAATCGATCGAGCAGGTTTGGCGCGGACTGCTGATCGTTTTGTCCAGCGTCGAGTCGCGTCGCGTCAGCGATGCGCCGCAAGGCAGCGTCCACTTCGAGCGGGTGGTCGAAGGTGTGGTCGGGGCCCTCCAGCGCGCTCAAGGTCACCCTGCTGACAAGCTGCGGATACTCACGCAGTACGGCCATGCCCCAGTGAGAGCCGAAGCTGTTACCGATCAGCTGGATTTCTTCATAGCCCAATACGTCAGCGACCGCGGCCACGTCATGCGCCATTTCCACAACGTTGTAACCGGATAAGTCGACGCCCTGGCCTCCATAAAGGTCCCGACATACCTGCATGCCCTTGCGGAGACGCTCATGACGTTCCCAGGCGGTGTCGACCTCATCGATCGAGACCGCAGGCAGATCAGGGCAGGGAAGCGGCCCGCTATTGCCAAAGCCGCGCTGCCCAATCACGACAACGTCAGCGAGGCGGGTGTAGCGCTCAAGAAAGAACTCGTAGTAGCCGACACGGGCCAGGTCTTCCTCCAGCCCCTCGAAGCCCGGACCACCTTTGAGAATAAAGATCGGCGGAACGTTGCTGCTGCCGTCTCCAGTCCTCGGGAGGCGATGAAACTCTAGGTCAATGCTGCGAGCACTTTGACGGCCGCGGTTCTCCGGAACCGAGAGGATTCCCTGGTCGTAGCGGTAGGTTCCGCCACTCTCCAACGATACAGTACGGTCAGAGAGGCGCGGGAGTGGTTTGGACGCCTCACCAGGCGACCCGCTGATCGTCGAGCATCCGCTCAGACCCATGCAAAAGACCAATAGAAATCCGAGCCCGGCTGCGAGCGAAGAGAGGGAACGAGAAACAATCAGCATGTTTATCTTCACATAAAGATAATAAGCAAATTTTATCTTTACGTAAAGATAAAATCACTCATACACAGTCCTGAAACGTATCCAGGAATGCGACATGGCAACGTCTTGGGTGGCCGTCGGCACTGATGGCCGACAGGCCGGTGGTAACAACTAAGAGCAGCGGAAAACCGCTACCCGCTTCAGGTCTTCGGCGGCTTCGGCTTCTGCGTTTTAGCGTAGACCTCGAGGCTGGAAAGATTGGGCTTGTCCCACTCGTCTCTCGGCGGCGCCTCCAGCATTTTCGGATGGTGTTTCTCCGCGTGCGCCAGGACCTTGGGCTTAAAACCGTCCAGCGAATCAAATGAATGAAACGTCGAGTGGTAGACAATGTGCCCGGGCGCCTGCCCCATCAGCATCCAGGGGAGCCAAGGGGTCACACGCGACCATGATCCGGTGACATGCACCGAGGTCATCTCCGGATTCTGCAGATCCGCAAGCTTTGCGGAGGTGGTAAAAAATTCGCTGACCCGGTTCATCTTTCCCGCGCTTTCACGCGGCCACTTGTCCGGCTGCAGGGCCGCCGGGTAATAGAGATTGATGTGCCGGCGCTTCTGCACCATGCCGTTACCCGCATCAAAAAAGCCGTTACTGAACGGAATCGGCGGCTTGGGCTTGGGTTTGTTGAGCCCGCCGTAGTTTGGCTCGAAACGCTTTACCTCTTCTGCGAATGAGTGATTCCATGGATCGTTGATCACGTCGACCACTTCAACCTCTTCGTCGATGTAGTGGTTTTTCCAGGTACGAAGGACGTCTCCGGTCTCGAGGTCCGTGTAGAAAATAGCTTCCCGATGCGGAACGCGGTAGCTGCCGTCAGGCTGCGCCCAAGCGCGAGCCACCGAGACCACCTCGAAACCAAACAGGTCCTGCAGCGCTCCACCGTCGCGCACACCGCAAACTACGCCGCTAACGCTGGCCCACTTCTGCTTGCTCTCATCCAGATTGGCGTCAATCCGGACCGCTGCATTGACGTTCCCTTTTGGTGTGGTGAGATCGATGTAAGGACCCTTGAAGCCCGCCGGCACCTCGGACTCCGCCAGGATCTCGGTCGAAGCGCCCAGGCCCACAGCCATGGAACCCGTCAAAATCATCATCTCGCGCCTGTTCATAATCACACCCTCAATTAAAGAAGAACGTCGTCAGCCGACTGCGCGCTGGCAAGCGTCGAACTGCCGCCCACCTCAACCATAATCGGATTAGGCGCGTGCCGCCAGACTTGAGGGAGCTGGGTGAGCGAGTTGTAACCCGGGGCGTTCAACACGGCAATTACTCAAACGAATCAGCAAAGATAGTCTCCTGCAGCGGCACCGCGGCCGCCTCGAAGGCGCCGATGTCGCAGCCGGGTTGGCCGTTCCCTACCCCGTCCGTCGCTCGCGGCTGGCCACGTTGATCGGTCCCTGGGCAGGTTGCCAACACCCCGCCATCCCTCGCCGGGCTGCCAGGCAGCAGTGCGTAGGTTCGGGTTGGCCCACTGTTGTCCAGCAGCTCGGTAATGCCCGGCGGCGCGCTTAGCTTGTCCAGGCCGGCGTTCCAGCCGCTGCAGCCGTCGGGGCGTTCCACCAGATTACCGCCGCCGGAGATCAGACTGCCGCCAAGCGACTGACAGTCCGCGCCCGTGCTCGCTGGGTTGTCCGCCAGCAGCGTGTTGGTTGTGTCCAGCGTGCCGCCGTCCAGCAGCACACCACCGCCACGAATAGCGGAGTTCCCCGCTACCGTCACGTTCAGCAAGGTTGTCGTTCCACCCTGAAGCAGGAATGCCCCGCCATCACCGCTGGCGCGGTTCGCTGAGAGGGTCACGTTTGTGAGCTGAGCTCCGCCGTTCACCATGACAATCCCGGCGCCCTCTGCAGCGGTATTCGCGCTGATCACGCTGTTTTCGATCAGCAGCGCGTCCGGCTGACTGCTGTCGACCCAGATCGCGCCGCCCGCGCCCGCCGCGTCGTTGCCGGTGATGCGCACGTTGCGCAGGACCACCCGGCCGTCGCCGGTTACGCGAATTGCGGCGCCGTTGTCGCCCTCACCCTCGGCGGAGAGGCCACCTGACAGCGTCACGCCTTCCAGCACGAGGGTTGCGCTTACGTCCAGCACCCGGTCGACGCCGCCCGCATTGATAAATGTGAACTGCGGGCCGTTGCCGGTGATCGTGAGGTCGTCGGTCACGTCCAGGTCGCCCAGGGCTGACGACTTGGTCAGGCCCGGGGGCATTTGCGTCAAAGCAAACACGCCGTTGCCCAGCGCAATTGAGTTGATCGACGCAGACGCGTTGGCTTCCATCACGGCTGCCCGAAGATTACAGGTCCCGGTGCTGTTGCCCTCACAAAGACCGTCGCCCGGAACCGCATCGGCATCATCCGCCAGCTCCTGATCGCCCGCGCCGCCGATGATGATGTCCGCATCCGCCGCCAGCGGCGTGGTGACAACCAGCTTGTTGGCCCCTTTCCGGTCAGCTTGATCCACAAGCACGTCCACCTCGCTGGTCACACTGCTCGCGCCGCCGGGGTCCGCCGGCACAATGATCGGAATGGTGATGGTGTCGCTTTCGCCTGGCGCAAGATCACCGAAGCTGCACGACGCCCGGCTGCCCGTCAGCGTGCAGCCCGCCGGTGCTGAGGTGATCAGCACCGGATCGATCTCGACGACGGCGGTCAGGCCGGTTGCGGTCAGGCCAGTACCGCTCGATGGCTGCTCGTTGGTGAGCGTGACTTCGTAGTTGCTGGACTGACCCCGCACAAGCACGTCGGGTCCGTCAACGGTCAGCGTCAGATCCAAGAGGTCCTCGACCTGCACATCGACCGGCGAACATAGCGTGAGCGAGTCCGCCGTCGGAACCTTGTTCCCGCCGGAGTCGTCGATCTGGTCGGTGACGCAGAACTGGACGCTGAACAAACCGGCGTTTTCGAACACGTGACTGGCCCGGATTGAGCCGTCACCCGTGGCGCGCTCCATCAGCATGGGACCGGTAATCATGCCCATCATGGTGATCTCGCCCTCGGGCTCATCCGGGCTGCCGTCGTTCCATCGCACCAGCAGGGAGTGTTTGTCCGCCGCGTCCGGGTCGGTCAGCGTGCCTTCCAATAGGGTGTCAAAACCCCGCGCTGCCGTTATCGGTTCGTCGTCGAAAGTTACGACGGCGGGATCGTTGACGTTTTCCACCAGGATGGTGACCGCCTCGCTCGCCGAGGTATCGAGACCGTCGCTCGTGTTGAAGCTGAAGTGATCTTCGCCGACAAAATTGAGATCGGGTGTATAGGTCGCCTGCTTGCCGCTCAGGGTCAGCGTTCCGTGTTGCGGCATCTCGGTGATAGTGAAGGTCAGCATGTCCAGCGGATCGGGGTCCGATCCGTCCAGCGTGATCAGCGTCGGCGTGTCTTCGCGAATCTCTACCGTGATGCCGGGCGTGGCAAACGGCGGCCGGAAGTTTCTGGCCACCTCGATTTCCACCAGCGCCGGCGCGCTGCGCTGCATCTGGCCCGAATCCGGATCCCGCACTCCGTCAGAAACGCTGAAGGTAAAGGTGTCGACACAATCGGCGCTGAGTACGCAGGCAAAGTCGTTGTTGGACGAGTACTCCAGGATCGCGAAGTCATGACCAATTTCCTTGAAAGGGGTGGTCTGGGATACGTGAAGGAGTTCGGTGAACGTATCTAAGATAAAAAAGTGGTTGGAGTTCACGGCGATGTCGCTGGGGCGGCCGAAATCGCCGATCACAAAACAGTTGCCGTCGCACTCCGACTCCGCCTGCCCGGCAAAAAACCCGTCCGGCGTAAAGCGCTGCACACGGAAGTTTTGAAAATCTGTCACGTAAAGGTTGTCGTTGGGATCGATAGCGATGCCGCGAGGGTCGTCGAACTGGCCAGGCTGGCCCCCTCTCGCGACACCAAACCCGTCTTCACACCACTCGTCGGTACAGCTGTAACCCAGGGACCGCTCGTTGGCCACGTCACACACGGCCTGATCACCCGGCGCCCGGTCGACGGTGCAGCGGCCCATCCACCGGATTTCGGTGCTGAAATCGAAGTAGCCGTCGTCCGTCGGCGTCGCGCGTGGAATTTTGTAGATACGGTCATTGACCGACGCGTACACGTTGTCGCCCGTGTCAATCGCCAGGTCAGCATTGTTGTTGCCGCTGCCGTCAATACTCAGCACCAGCCCCAGGTACTCGGGTCGGATTTCATTGCCGTTGGGGTCAATCTCGGCTCGAATGGCGTGGACGTTTCCCTGATTATCAACAATATAGATCACACCCTGAGTATCGGCGACCGCGCCGCGGGCAAACTGGATGTTGCGTGAACCGCCGTCCCGAGTCGGCATGCTGAACAGGTTGTAGAACTGGATCGGGTTGAGGTCAGCATCCAGCATTTCCACGGAGCTCCGGCTGATTTCACCGAGGGTGCTGTAGACCCGGTCTGTGCGAATATCGATATACAGATCGTCGGGCTCATCGTTCCGCACTTCTGCGGCGATAAAAGTGCCGGCGGAGTCAAAAACAGCGAGGCGAAAATCAAAGCCCGGAGGCAGGCCGCGATCGTCTCGGCAGTTGACCAGCCCGCGGTCGATCACATAGGTGGTGCCATCATCGAGCACGGAGAAATAGCTGGGGTCGCGAATCACCTCCAGGTCGAGAAAGTTGCCCACACCGGGCGTCCGGTTTTCGCAGATCTCCTCGACGTCTTCGTCAGTTAATGTCGCCTCCAGCCGATAGTCCTCGATGAAAAACGGATAGAGCGGCGCCACAAAAAAGCCGTTTTCCGGATAGTCTTCGATAAAAAAGTTGAGCGGGTCGCCGTCGGGGTCGCTGCCCTCAACCCGCAGCTCAGTCGGCTCAAAGGAAACGGCGCTGGCGCGCCCGCCGCCGGTCTGAGACAGCGCCTCAGGCTCGATGTTGCTGTTTTTGATGTTGACCCGCTGAACCGCTGTTGCGGCGTTGCCCGAGACGTCGGTGGCGGTCCAGGTAATGTTGTGGATGCCTGGCGATAGCGGAAACTGGGCGTCATTGGTAATTACGGGGTTCAGGTCCACGAGGTCAAACACCAGCGGTTGCCCAAGATCCAGCGTCACCTGCGTTTCGCTGGTCAGCTCAACGATATCCATCGGCGGCTGGATGACCGGCGGGCGGGTGTCCACGACGCGGACGCGCTGAGTCGTGGAGGCTTCGTTACGCAACCCTTGCTCGTTGGGCCCCGCGTCGCGGGCAAGCCAGGTGATCTCAAAGGAGTTGTCCTGGGTGGTTGTGTCGACCGGCCAGAACACCCGCAGTTCGTCGCTGGGAAAGGTCGGACCGAAGCTGGTGGCCCGGTCACATGCGTCAGAGACGTTGTACATGCCCCGCAGGAAGCTGCGGAACCGACTGGCAGAAACCCCGCCGATTTCGTCAGCTTCGATAACAACATTGTCGATAAACGCCAGATCCGCGCTGTTGACCTGCCCGTCGCCGTTGAAGTCGCCGCTGGCCTTGTCGATCTCAGGAGGGTGTACATCGTAGATCGCCACAATCTGATTACGATCGACGAAGTTCCCGAAGCGCCAGCCGCCCAGCGCGATGTCCCAGACGATCTGGGTCACCTCTACCAGCACCTCCAGCGCAAACTGCTTGACCGCCGGGTTCTTGGTGCCCTGGGGAAACTTCGGCACCGGTACAAACACAAAATCCAGCAGCCCCATGTTGACGTCAAAGCGGTAGGTGTTGCCGCCTCGACCCACCTTGTGTGTCAGCTGCCGCTGGCTGGAATAGGGGCAGAGATGACCCGTATTGCTGATCTCTTTGACGCCGTCACAGTCAGAGTAAATGCCGTCGGTGGCAAACTCATCGCCCAGAAAAGCCGCCAGGCTCGCGTCGTCCACAAACGGCGGCAGCTTGCCGCGCAGCATGTAGACCTCAACGTCCGAGTTCTGGTGCACCACCTGCGGCGTACCCAGCTCACCCCAGTCATAGTCGTACTGCACCGGAATGCCCAGCACGTTGGTGAACTGCGAACGCACCCGCTTGTGATCGAAGGTCTTGAAGCACGCGCCTGGACTGTTGGGATCCGCGTTAAACGGGTCGTCGGCGTAGGCGATGATGTCCGCTGGCGCCACCGCAAACGGCAGGCAAAACTTCAGCGCCAGATTGGCGCTGTGGGCCGCTAGGCCAAAACCCAAGCCCAGCGGCTCGGGCGCGACCAGCGAGGCGCCGAGGGAGAAATTATGCGCCGCGAGCAGCGGAAACTGGCAGATCAGCGCCGGGGTATTTGAGCTCAGATCACGGTTTCTCAGGCTGCCGACATAGACCCGGCCAATAAACTCGTTCTCCGCCCCGCCGGCGGTCTCGCGGATCTCAACCTGGTCAAACGTTCGATCGCTCCAGAGCCCAACAAAACGCGTTGCCGACCCGGTGGAAACGGACGCGGAAGCCACCGTTTGGCCGTCACGCCGCAGGAGAATCGCAAAGGTTGAGTTGCTGCCGGAGTCTGCAAAATCGATTCCGATCGCTGATGCAGTAAAGCTGAGATCGAGGTTTAGATTGGTCGAGCCGTTCAGCGCCAGGTCATTGCCAGGAAACAGCGACGTCCACTCGGCGAAATTCAGCCCCGAACCCTGCATGGGTGTAAAGGTCACGCTGCCGGATTCGAAGGACGTCGCGCCCAGGTTGCCGCTCGGGTAGGGCTCCGTGGCATGACTTGCTCCCGTCAGCGTCAGAAATCGGGACTTGCTGGTGATGACATCCGTGACGGCAAGCGCGGCCGTGCTGAGCAAGGAACCCAGAAAAACCCCTGCGATATTTCGGCCGAAACCCATGGCGATCCCTCAGCATGTTGTCCTATGAGTTTGGAGCCGAGTTGAGTGCACCGGAATATCGGCTGGATGCCGATTGTTTAACGCTGGATGCATCAACCGCCTAAGTCATTGATTACACTTCTGGACTGATCTTTCGCAAAGTTCGGCCCGGGTTATGCTGTGGCTGACAGAGCCATACCGGAGAATTCACCATGCCGAGCCGCCGCCGTCTTTTTGGATCCCTCGCGAGTGCCGGCGCAGCCGCCGGTTTGGCCGCTTTGCCTCAAGTGACCCACGCCGCTGGGGAAACCCGGCTCCCTCCACCCGTATTCGGGCCGCTGATGAACTTCGAGCAGGCAGACAGGGTGATGGCTGAGCTTGAAGTCGACGCCCTGGTGCTGGGCCAGGGTGTGAACGTCTATCACGCATCCGGCCTGGATCTGACGGCGACCAAGATGGGACGAACGCCGATTGTGCTAGCCGTTGTGTCGCGTCGACCCGAACAGCGTGTCTCCATTATCGCTCCGGCGTTTCTCTTCTATTACACCGTCGCGTTGGACGCGCGTCACAGCGACTACCCGAACTACCTGTACGACGCGTCCGTTGGCGAGGAGCCCGAGGCTGATCTCTCGCTTGATGAGCTGCCCCTCTATCCAAACCTGCAACAGTCGCCCCTGGATACCGTTGAACGCGAACGGCTAGCAGCCGTTGAACGGGCGCTTAAGGACAAGCCGGCCAACCCAAACGTCAGGCAGTCGCTCAAAAAAGTGTTCGACGACCTGGGCGTTGCCGGAGGCAGGATCGCCTGCGACTGGCCGACGATACGGCGGGCCGTCGCGAAAGCTGCACCGAAGGCGTCGGTGGTGGACGCGGACGACGCGCTGCGCCGCATTCGGCCAGTAAAGTCCGCGGTTGAATTGGGGCTCATGCGTTACGCCGCGCAGGCGAACGCTGACGCCTCTCTCGAAGCGGCGCGGGCGGTGCGCGCCGGGGCTGACGTACGCGAGCTCCGGGCGGAGTACTTCGCGGCGGCGGCCAGGCGGGGCATGCAGGGTGTGTTCATGGTCATCGACCGCGTGAGTTCGCCCACTTACCAGGCGACGCTGCGCGACGGACAGTGTCTATCCATCGACTGCGTGAGCCATTACATGGGTTATCACGGCGACTTCGCCCGCGCCATCCACATTGGAGAGCCCCCCCGATCGATGCGGCGCGTCAGCGAATTGACCGGCCGTTCGTGGGACATCCTGCGCGAGCAGCTCAAACCCGGGCTCAGCTTTTCGCGGGTCCGTGCCATGGGGAAGAAAGCTCTCAAGAGCCTGGGGGCCGACTTCCCGATTTCGTTTACGCCCCATTCGGTTGGGCTGTATCACTCCGACCACGTCGGCAATCTCGGCCTACCAAGGCGTAACGACATGGTGCTTGAACCCAACATGGTGCTGAGCGTGGACTGCCCGCTAGGCGCCACCGGCATGGGCGGCTCCTCCCACCTCGAAGACCTGATGCTGATTACCAGCGAAGGCGCAGAGCCCCTGAACGACATCGGCAGCAAGGTTGTCACCGTATGACGGCGTGAGGCTCATTAACTCGTTTTAGTTCAATAAGTTAGAGTCACTCTCTCGATCCCAGACATCGGTAGCCCGGCAAACTTCGGGTTTTCTTTAGGAAACCCTCAGGACCTCCTCGCAAGAGACCCCTAGCTTGTTTGACAGCGCCGCGGCCGATATGCCGTCGGCGCCGCTACAAGCCTGTATGTCTGCTAAAGAGGAGAGAAATTGCCATGAAAATCAACCAATCCCGAACCCAAAAGGGGTGTTCTGGGGCACGGCAGCTGGCGGCCGGCCTGGTCCTGCTGGCAGCGACTGCACCGTCGCTGGCCCAATTCAGTTTTGACCTGCCGACCTTCTCGGCGTGGCAGCCGGACGCGGTGCTGCTTGACGGACCCACCCTGGACGGATTCGGTGGTGGCTGCCCCATCGAAAGTGCCGACGCGCTGTCGCTGTTCACCGCCCGCACCGACAACAGCGGCGCACTCAATCTGTGGGTGAACTCGCGCCCGTCGGTGTTTGATCCATTCGAGCCCGGTGCCGCGCTGCCTGCACCGGTCAACCTGGCAGAGGCTCCAGATTTTTGCCCTACGCCGCTGCCCGACGGGTCGCTGCTGTTTGTTTCCGCTCGGCCCGGCGGCTGCGGCAGTTCGGTCGACATCTACTACGCGCGCTTGGATCCGCTCATCGGCTGGGAGGAACCGCAGTCGCTGAACTGTGAGCCTTTCGGTCCTAACTCCGACGGCACAGAGTTCAGTCCAGCGCTGGTGGTGAGTCGAGAAGGGGTGTCCCTCTACTATTCGTCCAACGGCCCGGGAGGCGATCAAAATCTGATGGTGAGCGATCTGGGAGCTAACGGCTTTCGATCAGGCAGGATGCTGGCACGCGTCAACACGCCCTTTGACGACCGGCAGCCCAACCTGACCCGTGACGGCCTGGAGATGGTATTTGCCTCGGATCGGCACGATCCGGGCAGCGGAAACTTCGACATTTACTACGCGAGCCGAGCGAGCATCACCCAGCCCTTTTCCGAGCCGATCAACCTGAGCCAGAGCGTTCCCTTCAGCACGGAGGGGCAGAGCGAAACCCGCCCGTCGATTTCACGGGATGGCCGCCGGCTGGTCTTCGGCAGCGGCGGCATCATCTACGAGAGCCTGCGGGAAGAGATGGATGTGGTCTGCGTCCGTAACGCGCTCCAGCCGAGGTGCCCGGGCGACGGCTGACGCCCATAACGCAACCCAAGACCAGCAGCCCGGTGTTTCCGCGCAAACACCGGGCTGCTTATCGTTCGCCCATCCCTATGCGCGAACACCGAATGACCTGACCTGGTTGCCGTTCATTCCTCGAAGCTGTCGGCGAAAAGTGCGCCCAGATCGGGAAACTCGAGCGCGGCATCTTCGAACAGGTATAGCCCACGCGGGCTGCCTGGGCTGAAGACTGAACCGCCGCCGGCTGCTACCGAGCGAGCGAACCCAAGGCTCGGCGCCCCCAGGCCGCGATCTCTTGGCGCTATCTTCGCAACCTGGCGCCAAATGCCGCCCGAATCCTGCTCAAAGACATAGATGGCTGAAGTCACCAGGCCAACGTCTGCCGCAGAACCGATCAGCAGACGCTGCTCATCCAGCGCCAGGCTCAGGCCAAAAACATCGACCCGGTCCTCGTCCGCAGGCATGAGCGTCTGCTGTGGCTGCCAGTCACCTGACGCGTCTCGTTCGAACAGATAAATGCGCTTACCCAGTGGGTCAGCAATAGCAACGCGTCCATCCTCGGCCGCCAGCCGTCCGCCAAACACCTGGCTGTTCGGCTCAGTTGCCCGCAGCGTCTGTTCGCGTCGCCAGGCCACGCCGTTGTTGCGAAGGACTTGAACAGTGCCAAGGCCACCGGCGAAGCCTCGATCAAATGCGCTGACCATCAGCTCATCGTCCGCCGTGAACGCGAGCTGACCGGCGAAGGGTTGGCCGGAGTCAAAGCTGTTGCCAGGCACGGGAAGCTCCTCCAGACGGATACTGATGCGGCTGACCAAGTCCCACTCACCCGTCGCCTGGCGTTCAAAAATGTAAACCAGGCTCGATGGCATGCCTTTGCCGGGAGGCGGAGTAAATAGCGGCGCGCTGACGGCGGCGAGGTCCCCGCGCAACGCAACGCCAGTGCCAAATTCATTGTTTTCCGGCAGCGCAGAGGGCGTCTGGAAATTCTCATCGCGAAGGAATTCGCCGGTTGGCTGGCGATCAAAAATCTCGGCGGCCAGGCTGAGGTTAGACCCGATCAGCGCCCGGTTCCCGTCAAGCGCCAGCGCCCGACCGAATTGATTCGTAATCAGTAGACCGCGAGTGGCGGGCATCACGATCGGTGACGGCGAGACAACCCAGCGTTCCCCCTGTCGATCAAAAACGTCCACCTGATTGTTCTGCTCAGTGGCCAGCAGCGTGTCAGCGTCCAGGGCAACGACACTCCGGTAGCTCGACCTGGAAGTGCCTGAGGACAGCTCTTCGATCGGCGAAAGGGCGTAGCTAAAGGCAAAATCGCAGCGTGCGCCGCCATATTCGGGTCGAGCCGCACAGCGCAGGCCCAGGTCCTCAAAGGTCGGCTGCTGGTCGGTATTCAAATCGTAAAACGCCCCCAGCAACGTTGATCCGACCTCGGTGCTGTCAAAGATCAGCTCGGCAATGGGAACTTCAGAGACAAACCCATGACCGATACGCGAGGCTGACGAAGGATCCTCAGGGCCCTCCAGCGCATCGATCATCTCGCCCTGCGAATCGACGAGCTTCACGGTCACCAGGGCTCCGGCGGCGACGGAGCTGTAGTAGCTGTAGAACGCATGAATCGGCGGATCAAACCGGAGGCTCAGCGTATCTCCGTTTGTGATGTAGGCGTCAGCTACGTCCTCCAGCGCAACCCCGTCGCGGATCGGGCAGCTCCCGTCGGACAAACTGACCTGAATCGTTCCACCACCCTCCAGCAGGATCACCTGAGTACCGACACCCGAGAGACAGCCGTTGCCGGGCTGCAGCGCAAAATCCTGCTCGAACGCCCGCGCCTGCCAACCGCCCGCCTGCGCCGCCCACGCGTAGATATCCTCGCCGTAGTCGGTAACGGACGCGCGCGAAGTACTGGTGAAGTGACTGGCAGCGAGCACCACAAACACCTGCAAGCACCAAAGCCTGTGCCTGCGGGCTGGTTTAGCTTGACTGCCGATTGGTACCGTGCCGATAACCATCTTATCCCTCCTTCGCATGCTGATCAGTCTGCACGCCGAGATTTCTCATCGCATGCTTCAACGTTGCAGGTCTTTGCTCTGTGGCGCATTGGTACCCGCACCTGGCTATGGCGTGATCCGTCGACTTTCAGGGTCAAAAAACCGTCGAAAACCCGGCACCCCGGGTATCATGACGACCGTGAGGACCAAAGAATCAGCCGCGCAGTCCGGCACCCCGGCAGCGGCAGAAACAGGGAGATCATTGAGGCAACGATTGCCCACCATCGGAGCGGGGACCATTGCCTTACGTCGCTCAGCCCTATTTTTTCTGCTGCTTGGCCTCATCCTTACGGCCAGCGCGATAGCGCAAACGCCCGCCGGCAAGCCTCAGATCCAGTCCTGGAGCATGGCCGAGTACGGCGGCAACGCTCAGAACTGGGCGATTCGTCAGGGGCCGGATGGTCTGATCTACGTCGGCAACAGCTCGAGCCTGCTGGTCTATGACGGCGCAACCTGGCGTGTGGTTCTGACCCGCAACGATGGCCGAGTGCGCGACCTGAAGATCGACGAGCAGGGCGACATCTGGGTCGCCTCGCCCAGCAACTTTGGGGTGTTCCGTCGTGATGTTCGCGGTGAGCTGGTGTATCGGTCGATCAGCGACGAGCTGCCCGAGGACGAACGAAACTTCGGCGAAACGCGCCACGTTCACTTTATCGGCGATGAGGTCTACTTCAATACGATCGACCGCATCTATCGCTGGGACGGCGACGGGTTCAGCACGATGGACCGTTGGGACGGCCCGTTCAGCATTACTTTCGTGCTGGGTGATCGTTACTACGTGTTTTCCAAAGATCGGCTTTACGACCTGACGGAGCTTCCTGCAGAACCGCCCGAGCCGCTGGATCGCTGGCGCTGGCCCGAAAGCAGCAAGATCACGTTTTTTGTGCCGCTCGATCAGCAGCGCGTTGTGATCGGCACCTACGACGACGGGTTGTATCTGCTGAGCGACGGACCACCCGAGCGTTTCAACGACAGTGAGACCCTGCGAAACGCCTGGCCTTACCAGGGGCTGCTGCTGAGCGATGGAAGCGTTGCGGTGAGCAGCATCAACAGCGGCGTTTTCCGGTTCGGGCCGGATGGCCAGCTGCTGGACTGGATCGATCGGGACGCCGGCCTGACTCAGAACACGACAACCGGCATGACGGTCGATCACGAGGGTGGCCTGTGGCTGGCCCAGGATGCTGCAATCAGCCGTGTTGAGCTGCAGCGCTCGCTGCGCGCTTACGACGCCGACCTGAACGTCAGCTCGCCGCGCGCAATCCTCGAGCAAGAGGGTGAGCTACTGCTGGGCGGACTGATCGGCGTTGGATTGCTGACCGAAGGCGAAGGATCTGTCGCTGAGCTCGTGTCGCTCGACGCGCCGATTCAGGAGTCGTTCGATCTGGCGCCGACGCCCGAAGGGCTGCTCGTCGCGGGGCATAACGGCGTCCAACTGATGCAGATCGACAGCGAGGCTCGGACAGCCACCAGCAGCGGCGTGGTGCTGAGCCACAGCTATGCCTATAGCCTTTCTCCCTCGCGATTTCGCAACGCCTATTACGTGGAGCTCGATGCCGGGATGGGCGTACTGACAAACGACGGCAGCGGTTGGGTAGCGCAGGATCAGGTAGCCGGTATCGAGGAACGCATCGGGCCGCTGGCCGAAGCAGACGATGGCACGGTCTGGGCGGGGTCCGGCACCGGGCAGTTCCACCACCTCCGGTGGGAGGATGGGTTGTTGACGTTAGTCAAGACGCTGACTGGTGATGACGGCGTCCCAGACGGCAACGCCCACGTGTTTCGTATCGACGGACGTCTGGTTTTTGGCACCACTCAAGGCGGCTACCGGCTGACGGCAAACGGCGACGCGATCGAACCCGATCCGCTGTTCGGCAACGATCAGCTGGGCGAGGCCCGAGACGTATTCAGGCTCAGCGAGTTTCGGCCCGGTGAGCTGCTGGCAGTGCTCGGCGGGGTCTCAGACATCTGGTACGGCAGAATCGAGCCTGGCGGACAGTTTGTCTGGGAGGGGCAGGTCCTACGTGATATCAACGAGGGCGCGACGGTGTTTTTCCGACTGCTTAGGGGAAAAGTCTGGCTGCCCCGGCTGCCTGACCTGCTGGCCGTGAGTCCCGAGGAATTCGTGCAGCGCGATCGTGCAGCAAGCCAGGTGCACGTTCGCCGGATGGGCTACAGCGATACGGGCGAGCTGCTGCTGGCAGGGAACGGCGGCACGCTCTCGTCGGTGCTTCCCAACCGACGCGACGCGCTCCGCTTCGAATACGCGCTGGCCAGCTTCCAACAGCCCAAACGCAACCAATACCGGGTCCGCCTGAGCGGACTGGAAGACAGCTTCAGCCCGTGGAGTGAGGAAACGCGGCGCGACTATACCAATCTGCCGGGCGGCGACTATCGGTTCGAGGTGGAAGCCCGAAACGTGCTGGGCGAGGTTTCGCGGTCAGCGCCGCTCGCGTTTTCCGTCAAGCCTCCGGCTTACCTCTCGGCACCAGCGCTGGCAGCCTACGCTGGTTCGGCCGTCGCGCTGCTGTGGCTCGCCGCCTGGCTGGGCCAGCGACGACGCCAGGCGGTGCTGCTCGCCCGGCAGCAGGAGCTGGAGAAAGAGGTGGCCGAGCGCACGGGCGAGGTTCGACGCCAGGCGCGAGAACTCAAGGCGCTGAACGAGGCACAGTCGCAGTTTTTTGCCAACGTCTCACATGAATTTCGTACACCGCTGACCCTGGCCCGGGGCCCGTTGGAGGAGCTGGCGAGTGGTCGGGCTGGTGAGCTGAGCCAGGAAGCTCAGCAGCATGTCGCCATGGCCCTGCGCAACACGCACACCCTGCAGGGACTGATCGGCCAGATCCTGGACCTGAAACGCCTGGAAGCCGGCGAGATGCCGGTATCGATCGCCCGAGACAACCTGGCGAAACTCATCAAAGAGGGCGTGTTGAGTTTCGTCAACCACGCCGAAAAGAACGACCTGACGCTCGACGCAGCGGGCATCCGCGAGTCAGTCATCGCTGACTACGATCCAGGACATATGCAGCAGGTGATTCGAAACCTGGTTTCGAACGCCATGAAGTTCAGCCCGCCCGGAAGCGCGGTCACAGTCACGCTCACCACGGAGCCCGGAACTGACCACCAGGAGGTGGTGCTCGTTGTCGCCGACCAGGGGCCCGGCATCGCCGAAAAAGATCTGCCCCGGATCTTCGAACGCTACTACCAGGGCGACCAGACTCACGCCAGCGAGCCGGGCACCGGCATTGGCCTGGCGCTTGTCAGGGACCTGGTACGTCTGCATCGCGGTGAGGTCTCGGTCGTCAGCGAGCCCGGCAACGGCGCTCGCTTTGAGGTGCGGTTTCCCGACGAGCTGCCTGATCTGCGTCAGGAAGCACGCCCTGTCGTCGATCCATCAGTCGAACTGACCTCGATCGACGGCGACGATATCCCGACGATTCTGCTGGTCGATGATAACGAGGAGCTGCGCGGTTTCCTGAGCATGCGCCTGGGGGCGAACTACCGGATCCTGCAGGCCGCTGACGGTCAGGCCGGGCTGGAAACGGCTCGGGCGGAAGTGCCGGACGTGATCGTCAGTGACGTGATGATGCCGGTGAAGGACGGCCTTCAGATGACTTCCGAGCTAAAGCAGGATCCGGAAACCGACTTCATTCCCATCATGCTGCTCAGCGCCAAGACCACCAAGCGCGATACGGTGACGGGGCTGGAGCTGGGCGCGGACGACTACCTGGCCAAACCTTTCGACACGGCGGAACTGGCGGCCCGTGTCGCAGGCCTGATCAGCTCCCGACGCCGACTGCGCGAGCTGGCGAAAGCGGAACCTGAGGAGACACGGTCGGCCTTTATGGCCAAAGCGCACCAGGTACTCGATGAGCGGCTTGGCGACGGCGATTTCGGCCCGCGAGACTGGGCCGAAGCGCTGCATATGGACCGAACCACGCTTTACCGTCAGCTCAAGAAGGAAACCGATCTCGCGCCGGAAGAGTATCTCCGGGAACAGCGCCTGCTGCAGGCGGCAAATTTGCTTAAGAGCAGAGCGGGCAACGTCAGCCAGGTGGCGATGACGGTGGGTTTCAATAGCGTGTCGTACTTTTCCCGGCGCTTCAAAGAACGATTCGGCGTGTCGCCGGCCGGCTACGCCCGCTAGCCCTCAGTAGTTAGAGGCAGGGTAACAACCAGCCGGGCGCCAGACGTCCACGATCGGTCCAGAGTCAGGTTGCCGCCATGCGCTTCAGCCACCAGCCTTGCCAGGTAAAGACCGAGACCCGTGCCGCCTGTCTGACGAGCCCGGGAAGCGTCGCTGCGAAAGAACGGCTCGCCGAGCGCCTCAGCCTGCTGCGAATCGAGGCCGGGGCCATGGTCCTGCACGGCAATCTGCACGCGACTTGTTTCCGCGCCAACATGAATTTCGACCGGCCCCTGCTCTCGATCACCGTAGCGCAGGGAGTTCGCCACCAGGTTTTTCAGCAGCAGCGTCAGGCGTACCCGGTCGGCCTGCAGGGTGGCGTCACTCTCGATGACCGCTCGGATATGCTCCCGGTCGCGGGCGAAGTAGTCTGTCAGCATGGCCACGATCAGTTCGCTGATTGTGATCTCGGAACGGGCCAGCGCGCGATGTCGATCATTCAGCCGTTCGGCTTCGAGCAGCGCGTCGATGATCGTTTCCATCTCCAGGGCATCCTCTTTCATGCCCTCGGTCTGATCGTTCGTCTCCGCCAGCTCCAGAGCGAGCTTCATGCGCGACAGGGGTGTGCGCAGCTCGTGGCTAATACCCAACAGCAGCTGTCGCTTGGCATCCAGCATGCGCTGAACCTGGTCGGCCATGGCGTTGATTTCGCTGGCCAGATCGCCGAGCTGATCCTGCCGGACGTCGGTGATTCGATGCTGAAGCTGCCCCGCGCCCATCTGCTCCGCCCCCTCTCGAATCGCGTCCAGCGGCTTGAACAGCCAGCGGACCGACAGGTAGGCCAGCAGCACGAGAGCCAGGCCGATGATAATGATCAGGGGCGTGAGCTGGCGGTCATCGATGCGCTGGCTAAGCGCTGGCGTGGCCACCACAATCGCGTAGGGGCCGTTGTCCATGCGCAGATAGCCTCGGCCGTCCAGCACGGCGAAGGTCACGTCCTCGAGATCGCGCAGCCAGGTCTGCACGTCCGCGCCGAAAGCCTCGCTCGAGCCGAACTCAAGCTCGGAAAGCTCAGGAAACGCCGGGTGAGACGCCCAGTCCAATTCGGGTCCGGCGAGACGAAGATCGACCGGGACCTTCTGAGTGATGGCCTCTGCTCGCGCGACCTCCGGCGGGAAACCCACGTCCTGCCGCACGTAGTTCACGTGCAGCGACAGGTGGCCGCTGACCAGCTCGCGAAGCTGATCGGTGGCGTACACCCAGCGCACCGCAAGGCTCGCGCCGTAGGCGAAGAGGGCTCCCAACAGCAGGAAAATGATCAGCAGCCGCAGCGACAGCGATCGGGTCAGGCGGTTGCTCATTCGCTGACCGGCTGACCGGTGAAGAGATAGCCATAGCCCCAGGCGGTTTGAATCAGTCGACCCGGTTTTTCCGTGTCCTTAAGCTTCTGGCGCAGGCGGCTGATCATGATGTCGACAGAGCGAGTGAGGATCGTTGAGTCGATCCCCTTGAGCTGGTTCAAAATCTCATCGCGCGACAGCTTCTGACCCGGGTGGGTCGCCAGCAGAACGAGCAGTTCGTACTCCATCGAGGTGAGGTTGACCTCTTCACCGTCAGCGCGCACCGAACGTTTGGATGGATCGATCTCCAGCCCGTCGAAGCGGAGTACACCGTCATCCGCCGCGTCGGACTGGCCGCCGGCTCGGCGCAGAATCGTGCTGATCCGGGCGACCAGCTCGCGCGGCTCAAACGGTTTGGTGATGTAATCGTCGGCCCCCAGTTCGAGGCCCGAGACGCGATCGATAACGTCGTCGCGGGCGGTGAGCATGATGACCGGCAGCTGTCCCTGTTTCCTGACTTCCCGGCAGATTTCAAAGCCGTCTTTGCCGGGCAACATGACGTCGAGGAGCAGCAGGTCAGGCTTTTCAGTGTCGATCATCGGCAGACCAGTCTCGGCATCTCCCGCACAGATCAGCTCGATCCCAAAGCGTTCGAAGTAGCTCTTGAGCAGCGCTGAGTGGCGCTCGTCGTCGTCGATGATCAGGACCCGGTTCATGGCCACAGCATAGCGGCAATCAACATCAAAAAATCGTTTAAACACCGAGTTTCGGGGCCACAGATACATTTAGAAACAACTGGAAAAGGAACAGAGACCTCTGAGAGGCGCCGGAGTCGCAGGATGTGTCCATCACAACAGGAGACACCATCATGCAGTTCCAAACCGAAACCGGCGCTACCCCTACCGCAGACCTGCCGGTTGCAAGCTCACCATCCACCGTCCACGTGCTGGCCAACGCGGTAGCGTTCAAGGGCGTATGGGCCGCCGCTATCCTCGGGGCCGCTAACCTCAGCCCCTGGCTCGGCGTCTGGGCCGCCGCTGCCGTTCTCACCGGCCACCTGTTTGCCGTCCCCAACAAACACCAGGAGCTTCGGCTCGTGCTGCTCACCGCGCTGATCGGATTCAGCACGGACAGCCTGTTTGCCGCTGCCGGCTTGCTGCAGTACACGTCCGGTCAACCTGCCTCCTGGCTGGCGCCGGTTTGGATCTTTGGCCTTTGGGTGGGCTTCGGTACCACGCTCAACGTCGCTTTCCGCTGGCTGCATAACCGCTGGACGCTGGCGACGATCCTCGGCGCCGTCTCCGGACCGCTGTCCTACTTCGCGGGCGCCAAGATGGGTGCGGTGAGCTTCGCCGACACCACGCTCGCCATGATCAGTCTGTCAGCCACCTGGTCGGTGCTGCTGCCCAGTCTGTTGGCGCTGGCGTCCAGCATCGGGTCTCAGGCTGAGTCTCAGGAGGTGGCCCATGTTTGAGCTCAGCGCATTTCTAACGGCATTGGCCGCCGTTGTCGCATTCGCCGGGCTGGGCTGGCTGTTAAGCCTTCGACTGAAAGACGTCAGCATCGTCGACTCGATGTGGTCGCTCATGTTCCTGCTCACCGTGTCGACCTATGCCGTCACGCTGAGTTCGACCGGCCCTCGTGTCCTGCTGGTGCTGGCCCTGCTGGCGATCTGGGCGATACGCCTGTCGGCATACATCACCTGGCGCAACTGGGGTGAGGGTGAAGACTTCCGCTACCAGGAGATCCGCGCAAACAATCAGCCGGGCTTCGCGCTCAAGAGTCTTTACATTGTCTTCGGGCTGCAGGCGCTGCTGGCGTTTGTGATCTCCCTTCCGCTCCTGGTCGCTGTTCAGAGTGACGCGCCGCTCGGGCTGCTGGACGCCGCGGGCGCACTGCTTTGGCTCGTCGGGCTGATCTTCGAGGCCGGCGGCGACTGGCAGCTAGCGCGCTTCAAGGCCAACCCCGAAAACCGCGGCAAAGTGCTGGACAGCGGCCTCTGGGGCCTGACGCGCCATCCGAACTATTTCGGCGACTTCTGCGTGTGGTGGGGCTTTTTCCTGCTGAGCCTCGGTGCCGGCGGCTGGTGGACCTTCATTTCACCGCTGCTGATGTCCGGCCTGCTGCTACGAGTATCCGGCGTTGCCCTGCTCGAAAAAGACATCGGCCAGCGCCGACCCGCTTACGCCCGCTACGTGCGGGAAACCAACGCTTTTTTTCCTGGACCCCGACGGCGTTCGGCCGGTTCAGATCTGGAACAAGGAGACATGGCATGAAACTGATTAACCAACTCTCAACAACTGTCGCCGGCGCCGCACTGCTGTTAACCGGCGGGATCGCGGCCGCGAACGGCAGCTTTTCGTCGCTGAACAGTGACTCAGCACCGCGCGAGTGGAATTTTCAGGTGTACCTGAACGAGGACCCAATCGGCTATCACAACTTCCGGCTGGATCCTCAGGACGGTGGCTACCAGCTTATGACGGAGGCCGAGTTCAAGGTGAAGGTGCTGTTTGTCACGGCCTATCGCTATGAGCATGAGAACGTCGAAACCTGGCGCGACGGGTGCCTGGAGCGTATCGAGGCCCGGACCAATGACAACGGCGACCGTCTTAAGGTAACGGGCCAGAGGGACGTCTCGGGGTTTGACCTGGCGGCAACCGGAACCAGCAACTCATTGGATTCCGGATGTGTGCATACCTTTGCCTACTGGGATCTCGACGCGCTTAAGGACGCACGGCTGCTGAACTCCCAAACCGGCGTGTACCAGTCGGTGGATATCGATCTGGTCGGTCGTGAATCCATTGAGGTCGATGGTGAAGAGGTTGTGGCGGACCGCTACAGTCTGGCGTCGGACGGGCTCGATCTCGACCTGTGGTATTCGCCGGAAGGTGAATGGCTGGGCCTGACGTCCAACGTCAAAAAAGGCCGTCAGCTCCGTTACCGGCTGGTGCGATCATGAGCCGCCTGCGCAGGTTTGCTCCGCTGATGCTGCTCGCTACTTTGATCGGCTGCGCGGGGCGCAGCCCCGAGCTGGCTACCGTGCCTGAGGTGGATCTGGATCGCTTTATGGGCGACTGGTACGTCATCGCCCACATCCCGGCCTTCGTCGAGCGCAACGCCTACAACGCGATAGAAAGCTACGAGCGCAACGGCAACCGGATCAACACCACGTTCACCTTCCGAAACAAGGGTTTTGATGGGCCAGAAAAGCAGTACGAGCCCAACGCCATCGTGACGGATTCCGAGTCGAACGCCGTTTGGGGGATGCAGTTTGTCTGGCCGTTTCGTTCCGACTTCCGCATCGTGCATCTGGACGAGGATTACGGGACCACCATCATCGGTCGCAATAAGCGCGATTACGTGTGGATTATGGCTCGCGAGCCGGAGCTCTCGGAGGAAGCCTATGAAGCGCTGACCGAGCAGGTCCAGGCCATGGGCTACGACCTCAGCGAGCTGCGTCGCGTCCCTCAGCGCTGGCAGACTTCAGCACCCTGACTGCGAAAGTGAGCGCCAGCAGCCGTGCCCCGTCAGCTGACTCTGGCTGACGGGGCACGGCTTTATAGAAGGTCTCGTCTACGTACCGGCGGGGGTTGCCTGCCCATACCCCTCCGGCAGCGTCATATTCAGATGCTCCGCCAGAAAACCCCAGCGGTCTGCATACTCCGCAATCGTTTTGTCGGTGGGCTTGCCGGCACCATGACCGGCACGCGACTCGATGCGAATCAGCGCCGGTTTCCCGTTCGGGTTGGCCGCCTGCAGCCGGGCGGCGTATTTGAAGCTATGGCCCGGCACGACGCGATCGTCGGTGTCAGCGGTTGTGACCATGATCGCCGGATAGTCCACGCCCTCTTTAATGTTGTGGTATGGCGAGTACTTCAGCAGCGCCGCAAACTCTTCGGGGTTATCCGAGGAGCCGTAGTCGTCAACCCAGAATCGCCCAGCCGTAAATTTGTGGAAACGGAGCATGTCCATCACGCCGACAGCGGGAATGGCGGCGCCAAACAGCTCCGGTCGCTGATTGACCACCGCGCCCACCAGCAGTCCGCCGTTGCTGCCGCCGAATACCGCCAGCTGAGGGGCGGATGTCCACCGCTCGGCGATCAGATACTCGGCCGCCGCAATGAAGTCGTCGAATACGTTCTGTTTGTTGAGCTTGGTGCCCGCCTTGTGCCATTCCTGGCCGTACTCACCGCCGCCGCGGATGTTGGCCACCGCATAGATGCCGCCCATCTCCATCCAGGCCAGGCGGGTAACGGAGAACGAAGGACGCTGCGACGAGTTGAAGCCGCCATAGCCGTAGAGCATTGTCGGGTGTTGACCGCCCGGCGCCAGATCCTTGCGATGGCTGATGAACATCGGCACGCGAGTGCCGTCTTTGGACTGATAGAACACCTGGCGAACGATGTAGTCCTCCGGCGCAAAATCGACGTCAGCCTGACGAAACGTTTCCTGCTCTCCGGTGCGCACATCGTAGCGATAGGTTGTCGGCGGAATGTTGAAACTAGAGTAGGTATAGAAGGTCTCCGAGTTGTCCGGCGTACCGGAAAAACCGCTGACCGTACCGATACCGGGCAGATTGAGCTCACGATCAAAAGCGCCGTCCTCCTGGTGAATCCTTATCTGAGAACGGGCGTCCTTGAGATAGCTGGTAATGATCCGCCCGCCGATGAGTGCAGCGCCCTGCAGCACGTCTTCGCGCTCCGCCACCAGCGGCTGTTCATCATTCGGCTGGCTGACGTCAATCGCAATCAGGCGGCCGTTCGGAGCATCGCGGTCGGTGCGAAAAATCAGCCTGCTGCCGACGTTCCCAACCAGCGAGTAGTCGTGATTGAAGCCCTCGATCAGCATCGCCGGCGAAGAGTCGGCCGCCGTCAGGTCCTGCCACGCAATCTGGTAACGCGAATCAGTGCCTTGCCAGATCGTGATGACGAGATAGCGCCCGTCATCGGTGACGGAGGCAAAGTAACCCCAGTCCGGGTTATCTGGATTCCCGTAAACGAGCTCGTCTTCGGATTGCGGCGTTCCGACCCGGTGAAAGTACACCTGCTGATTGAGGTTCAGATCCTGGAAGGCACCGTCTTCATCAGGCGCAGGGTACCGAGAGTAGTAAAACCCCGAGTCGTCCGAGGCCCAGGCCATCGGCGTGAACTTCGCCCAGCTGACCTCGTCCTCCAGCGTTTTCCCAGTGGCAATATCCAGCACCTTGAGCGTTCGCCAGTCCGAGCCACCGTCCTGGATCGCCAGCGCGAGGTAGCGTGCGCTTGGGCTGACCTCGTAGTCAGCCAACGCCACGGTGCCGTCCTCTGACCATTCATTGGGATCGATCAGGACGCGCGGCTCGCCGGTGAGGCCGTCCTGCATCATCACCTGCCGCTGATTGCTCAGTCCGTCGTTGTAGGTGAAGAAGTACTTCCCGGCCTTTCTTTCAGGCGTCGAGAAACGCTCGTAGTCCCATAGCTGGGTTAGCCGCTCGGCAATCGGCCCGCGCTCCGCAATACCCTCCAGGTAGGAAAAGGTGACGGCGTTCTGCTCATCCACCCACTGCGCCACCTCTTCGGACTCGCGCACGTCGTCCTCCAGCCAGCGGTAAGCGTCGGCAACCTGCTGACCGTGGTAGGTATCGACGTGATCGACCTTCGCGGTCTCCGGGTAGCTGAGCGTTGAATTCACTTCGTTCACCGTCGCAGCGCTTTCGGCGATTGCAGGGTCTGCGGATTGGCTGGAGGAGGAATCGGGAGCATCACTGCAGCCGACGATTGCCGCACTGAGCAGCACTAGGGGAAGACGTTTCATGGAAGCATGGTCCTCGAGAGATGGATTTCGCGGGCTGAACAGCCCGCAGCGCTTGTGGGCGGCGAGCCTAGTCGCTTCTTAGTCAGACGCCATGTGCCGAAGGTCAGTGGCGCCAGGTCCTTAAGTTTACCAACAGCAGGCCGATAGATTTCGCTTAGGAGCGCTTTGCGCGAACGACCAGATCTGTTGTGCCGCAGACGCCCGGCCGAAAGTCGAACCCAATCGGCAGGTATTTGGAGGTAACAGCAGCGGTACATCTGGCGGTTCGCCACGAGTTTTATGGACCAGAAGTCAGCAAAAAAGGTGAAAAATCGACCCGAGGCGCTCAATGAAAACGAGCGGCTTCAGTGGCGGCTGCTGGACACCGTGTTCGCGCAGAACAACAACGCCACGAGCGGCGGGCTGTTCGCTTTTTCCATCGCGGCGCTGACGTTCTGGCAGCAGGTCCCTTCCATAGTGTGGCTGGTGTGGATCACGGGCTATGGACTGGTTGTCTTCTACCGATCTCGCAAAATCGCCGAGTGCGCTTCGGACTCCGACCGGTCGGCAGCCAATCTTGAGGCCTGGCGGCGCCGGGTCGACCTGATCCAGCTTGCCACCGGCGCCATGTGGGGCGTGTTGCTAACGTACCTAGTATTGATCGGTACGCCCGAACAGATTGTTGTCGCGGTTCTACTGATGACCGGACTGGTGACCGGCGGACTGCTGGCCTACAGCTATCGTCAGCCCACCTACGTGCTGTTCTCCTCGGGGATGTGTTTGCCGCCAACCATTGGATTGCTTCTGCGCCCGGAACCGCTGGTCCTCGGCGCCGCCCTCGCCGCAGCCTGGTTTCTGTTCCTTTGGTCCTGCTCAAACAAGTTCGCGGACTTTTATCGCCGGGCTCTGCGTCTGTCGCTGACCAACAAGGAGCTCGTGCATGATCTTGAGCAACGCAACCAGGAGGTCAGCGACCTGAATCGTTCGCTCCACGAGAAAATTGCCGAATTGGGTGAATCCAACAGCAACCTGAAATCGGAACAGGAAAGGATCGCCGCCTTTGCCCGTGAGCTGGAAAAGCTCAGCACCACCGATCCGTTGACCCATATCGCCAACCGGCGCCACCTTGAGCTGTCGCTGGAGAAAGCCTGGCGCCGAGCGATGCGCCGCGGCCATGAGCTAGGGCTCATCCTGATGGATGTCGATCACTTTAAAAACTACAATGACAACTATGGCCATCAGCAGGGTGATCAGTGTCTGGTCGACGTTGCCAGGATCCTCTCTGCCTACGCGCCCCCGGAATCCTGCGTTGCCCGCTACGGCGGCGAGGAGTTTGTCGTGCTCCTGCCCTACACCACACACTTCGAGGCGCTGGAAATCGCCCGTAACTTCGTCACCCGCGTGGCGGTGACCGGCATACGCCACGAGTTTTCACCGGTTGCACCGCATCTCACCATCAGTGCCGGCCTGTCCGTGGTCCGACCGTCCCCACAGGTCCGCCCATCACAGTTGCTGCAAAATGCCGACAAAGCGCTCTACCAGGCGAAACGCGACGGCCGCAATCAGGTCGTGAGCGACCGCACGGCGGGCGTTCTGGACAGTGATGATAAGCCCGTGATCGAGCTGGACGACGTCTGGCAAACCGGCGCGACTCCCCCCGAGTCGAGCGTGGTCGCGAGCACGCCGAGAGAATCCGCCAGCAGCTAACCACCGCCGGAGAATTCACCAACATGTGGTGAATCCTCGCCTTTTGTCGGGGCACATGCTCGTAAGTGACTGATTTATATCGGTGCGAAATCTGGAATACTTCTTGCTGTTACCTTTGGAGTGGCCTCTTAGGAAACAGACCGATGAACGAAGAACAGGCGCGGGAGCGCATCAAAGAGCTCAAAGACTTCTATACCCACATCACGGTGTATATCGCGGTCAACGCGTTCTTGCTGGGAGTTAACGTCATTACCGGTACGGACACCTGGTGGTTTCTGTTTCCGCTGATGGGCTGGGGCATCGCGATTGTGATCCACGCGTTCTCCGTGATGGGCACGGGCCACAAGTGGGAGCAGCGCAAGATGGAAGAGCTCACCGGCCTGAAAAACACGCGTGACGAGATTCAGCAGCTGGCCGAACGCACCGACAGCCTGGTAACCATCATGTCCAGCGTCAACTGGGAAAAAATTGATCCCGAGCTGATGGACACGCGCAAAAATCTCGACAGCGCCCGGGCAAGAATTGCTGAACTCAAGCAGAGCTCCGATCCGGCCAGCCAGGCCGAGCTCACCCGCGAGATCGAAAAGCTCGAGGCTTTTGTTACAAGCCCGAAATTCGAGTATTACGACATGGCGGCGGACGGCAAGCCGCCGAACTGAACGAGTTTCGGCTACTCCTCGAAACTGTCCATGAACAGATTGTTGTCGGCGATCACGCGCTCGATCGCACCGGCATCGCAGGGCTCGCCGCGTAGTTCACCGCGCTGATCCTCATCCGGGCAGTTCATGGCAAAATCGATCAGCGGGCTGTTCACGCGCGGCAGATGGCTCGGCGAACCGCCGCCGTTATCGGTCAGTGGGTGGATCAACAGATCGGGAACGACGAGGTCTCCAGCATTCTGAACCTGGCAGCTTGAGTCGGTCACCAAGTTACCCAGCGACTCGGCGTTGCCGCCAGACGAAAACAGCAAACAGGTCCCCTCAATGGCGCTGTTGTCGATCGTCGCCGACGCCTGAAAAATCTCAACCTGATTGGCGCCGTTCGGGTTGGCGATGGTCACATTTTGCAGTGTCGCCTGGCTATCCCCGAACATGTACAGCGCTTCACCATTGGCAGCCGAGTTATCGCTCACCGTGCTGTTGGTCAATGTCAGCATTGACTCAGCTACCAACGCAAAGGCGCCACCCAAAAGCTCCGCCTGGGCGTTAGCTATCGTGCAACCATTCATGGTGAGGGTGCTGTTCGTCGCATAGACAGCGCCACCCAGACCGCTTTCACCTGGATCCATATCGCTCTCCGCACGGAGAAATCTGAGTTCGCACCCGTCAATAGTGATAGTGCTGCCATCGGCCTGAATCGCGCCCCCCCGTCGAACGCCAGCGGTGCGGAAACCGTCGACGGACAAGTCGCTGCCAACCAGCGTTGAGTCGATCAGCCTCAGGGCGGAATCGTCACCGAAAGTCGGGAACATCTCCACTCGCTGAAAATCGAGCGTGCTTTCGCTGGCGAACAGCCGCCCTCCGCGGCCGCTAAAAGTAGTGTCGGAGATTTCAACGACGCAAGAAAAAAACCTGAGCGCAAACCGATCGTTCAGGGTGTCCTGGACGGTTGACCGGCGAAGCTGCAACGATACGGAATCTTCGCAGTAGATCGCAGTTGCACCCTCTGAAGGGTTGATGTTTTCCTGCAGAACGCTGTCGACAATGACAGCGCTGCCAGCCCGAAGAAACAGAGCACCGCCCTGGCCGAACAGCGTAATCGAAACCCTGTTGTCCTGGATAAAGCTGCTGCTGATCAGCAGGTTGGTCCCCTCGGAGCGAATCCCCGCGCCGCTAAGACCGGCCATGTTTTCATCGATCGTGCTCCCGTCGATGACCAGCTCCGCTACGCTGTCGGCGCAAATTCCCCCGCCGCCGCTGGCCGGGATTTCGGTGCTGTTTCCGGTTATCGCGCTGCGCTCAATAGCTACGCGCCCATTGAGCAACGCAAGCCCGCCACCTTCGCACGCCTGGCCGTCTGGGTCCGCGGTGGCCGCGTTGCCAGAAATAATCGAGTCAAATAGCTGCAGCCGAAAGTCCGGCTCAAGGCCTCCATCGGAGCGGCTGACCAGGATGCCGCCACCCGACTGTCCACGGGAGTTTTCGATCCGTACGCGTCGCAGCAGCGCGCTGGCACCGATCGCGCCAGTGACGTGCAGCGCGCCTGCCGGACTTTGCGCCGGGTTGGGTTCAAAACCGGACAGCGTGAGATCTTCCAGCGTTAATGTGCCACCAGCGTTGACCACCACCGCCGATCCAGGAAAACCGGCGCCAGCGATCAGAAAGGTTTGATCGATACCACTGCCACGAATGACGACCTCACTGCCGACGGGCAAAGCGTCAGCACTGCCGGTATTCTGGCTCAGGGTGAAGGTTCCGGCCGGAACGACAATCTCGTCGGGGCCAGCGCTGAGGTTTGCGGTCTCAAGCGCACCTCGCAAAGAGCAGTCCAGCGGTGCCTCGGTGCACGCTGAGGCCGTGGCGTCGTCATCGGTGCGGTCGACTGAAAAAACCGCCGCCTGGCCCGCCATCGCTGACGTCAGCAAGGCAAAACCTGTTGCGCTAAGTGCCCGTTTCAGCATCGAAACATGCTCCCAGTCCGTTAGTCCTCGACTCCTTACACTCAGGCTGCGGTACGAATCGGATGAGTTCCTGACCAAATCCTGAAATTTCCTGAAAAGTTCAGAGTTGCGGTCACGGGAGAATCACGCGCGGCTGCGTTATTCTTGGGTGGTTAGGGAACGGCTCCAGGCAATAGATTCGCCATCGTCACCTTGGAAGACTCCGATCAACCAGCAGCGGTCAGCGCCTCAACGGGCGCAGAAGATTCCGGCAAATTGCTTCGGTTCGCCGACTTCACGCTCGATCAATCCACCCGACGCCTGTACCGCCACGCCGAGGCGCAGAAAATCCAGAACAAGCCGCTGCGGCTGCTGATTTATCTGGTCAATCACCGCACGCGGCTGGTACGCCGCGATGAGCTGCTCCAAAAGTTTTGGCCGCGCTCCTCCAACGATGAATCGCTGACACGCTGTGTCAGCACGTTGCGCAAAGTGCTGGGCGATCTCGATGAGCCGTATCGTTTCATCGAGACTCGCTGGGGCGAGGGTTACCGCTTTATCGCCCCCGTTCGGGAAACGGACGACCCAGAGCCGTTACCACCGCCTATCGATGTTCCGCTGGAACCAATGGCATCTGGCAAGGAGCGTCAGAATCGGGTCAGCAGCCTGCTGCTCGTGTCGATCGCCGCTTTGGTGCTCGCCACGGCGGGCCTGGGTTGGCTGATGTTTCGCCCCATCGAGTCGACACCGCTCGCGAGCGTCAACCGGCTTGCGGTGTTGCCAATTGAAGCCGCCGAGAGCGACCGGGTCGCCGCCGACGAGTTGACGCAGGAGCTTACTCGCACGCTGTCCAGAGTCGAGGGCGTGACGGTTGTGGCCTACGGCTCGGCGTCTCAGTTTGGCGCTGGTTCAGACCCTAAAGAAGCGGGTAAGCGGCTCGGTGTGGACGCACTGCTGATCAGCGAGCTGATTCGCTCGAACACCTCGGCGCTGTTGAGATCGGAGCTCGTTTCCGCCCGTGACGCGAGCCTGCTGTGGTCGTTCGCCGGCGAACCTGGAGATACCGGCGACAGTGGGGATGCCCAAATGCGCCAGCTCGCTCGCGCGGTCAGTGGTCGTCTCTGGGCGAGTCTGCAGCTTCGCGATCGGACGGAGTCCGTCAATCCAGAAGCCCGCCGTCTATACCTTCGCGGTCGCTACTATTGGAATCAGCGTTCCAGTGTGGCGATACGAACCGCCATTGAGGCATTCGATGATGCGCTCGAGCTGGAGCCTGACTACGTCGATGCGCTCGTCGGGCTAGCCGACTCCTGGCTGTTGCTCCCCCTTTACGCCGCGATGCCGCCCGGCAAGGCGATTCCGACGGCACGGAAAGCAGCCGAGCGGGCGCTGGCGATCGACCCAGCCGAGGCAAGGGCTCACGCCGTGCTCGGCGTCATCAGCATGCAGTACGACTGGGACTGGGACCGAGCCGAATCACACCTTCGTCGAGCTCTGACGCTCAACCTGAACGACGCCACCTCGGAGCAATGGCTGGGAGAGATGCACTGCTATCGCGGCCAGTTTGAGCTTTGCCGAAAGCGGCTGGCGGCGGCAGCAAGCCTCGATCCCCTGTCGCCGGTCCTTCGTATGCTGCAGGGCTCGCCGGATCTCTACGCCGGAAATTTCGAGAGGGCGGTTGCACTATACGAGGCGGCCCTCGCTGAGCTGCCGGATTTTTCTTTTCTTCAGCTTTCCCTGGGCCATGCTTACGTCGGACTCAGGGACTACGACAGCGCCGTCGCAAGCTACCGGGCGGTGATCCCGGACCTCGGCCTGGCCATCGCCGGCGGTCCGCTGATCCATGCGCTTGCGCGCCGCGGCGACACCGACGAGGCCAATAAGCTTCTCTTGGCGCTGGAAACCCTGACCGAGCAGCGCTACGTGCCCCCCTTCAAGCTAGCGGTTGCCTACCTCGGACTGGGTGATAAGGAACGAGCCATTGCTGCTCTGGAGGAAGCGGTCACTGCGCGCGACGACCGGCTCCTCTATCTCGCCGTGGACTCGGTTTTCTTTGAGCTACACGCGGATCCCGCCTTTCGAGCCATTGCAAGGCGACTCAACCTCGAGTCTGTGCTGCGTTAGTTTCAGCTCAGGCCACTCAAAGCGAGAAATATCATGCCGCTTCATCTACAACGCTTTTCTATCGCCACGGCGCTGTTCGTCGTCACCCTTTCGACCCATTCAGCTGAGTTTGCCAAAGGACCGATGATCAAAGACTACGGACCGGTCGTCTCCGTCCCCGACAACCGCGTCAATTCGCAATCGGTTTTTCGTGTCGCGTTTGATATTGCCGAGCGTGCGAAGGCCGGGCGGCACAACCGATCGATGGAATCGGCGGCGCGCTTCCTCAACATGCACAGCGCAGCAGGCGTTCCGGCGGAGAACCTGTCGATAGCGCTAGTGGTCCACGGCCCGGCAGCGCTGGACGTGGCAAACAACGCCCGCTTCGGCGGTGACAACCCGAACGCGGGACTTGTTGCGGCGCTGCCCAATGCGGGCGCAACGATCGAGCTGTGCGGCCAGACCGCTGCGGCTCGCGGGATCGCCACTTCCGACCTCCTCCCCGGCGTAAGCATGTCGCTGTCGGCGATGACCGCCCACGCGCTGCTCCAGCAGCAGGGCTATACGCTGAATCCGTTCTAAGAGATGGGTCGCTCCGGAGAACTTGGCGATCTCGACCTTGCCACGCGGCGGGCCTCCAAGGTGCCTGGCACAAGGATCGGTTCATCTCCAGCGACGATTTTCAGGGTTTTGTCGACAAGATCCTGGCCCCAGGACGATAGTTCTGCCGGTGCTGCTGCAGCGGCGCTATTGTCCAATAGCGTGTAGGCTTTAGGCTCCAGCTGAACCAGCCCTCACCAATCACCAGGCGAAAGGCACAACATGGCTCAAAGTAATTCCTTGCCAGCAAACCTGCTGCGCAAAATCACGACCATCGAGGACAACGAGGTCAAAGCGGCCGTTCTGTCCTTTTCTTTTGTGTTCATCCTGATGGCCGCCTACTACATTCTGCGCCCCGTCCGGGACGCCTTGGCGAGTGACTGGACGGATGCCGAGGTCAGCTTCCTTTGGACGCTGAACTTTTTTATCAGCACGGGCATCGTCGCGGCCTACGGCATGGCGGTCGCAAAGATCCCGTTTCGAAAGCTTGTTCCTGCCATTTACACCTTCTTTGCCGCTTCGTTTGTGGTGTTTTACCTGGCGGTCCAGGGCGTGTCAGACGGGGTGCTGGTCGACAAGGCGTTTTATCTCTGGGTCAGCGTCTTTGCGTTATTTCACGTGTCGGTGTTCTGGAGCTTTATGGCCGACACCTTCAACAAGGACCAGGCCGGGCGCCTTTTCGCCATCATCGCCGCCGGCGCAAGTCTCGGCGCAATCGTGGGCCCGCTGATCTCCGGCCTGTTCGCCAGCCGCATCGGCGTTGAAAACCTGATGCTCATCTCTGCCGTCATGCTGATGCTGCCGATACCGATCATTCTCTATCTCGGCAAGCTGAAGGTGACCGAACTCAAGAACCCTGACCTGCAGTTTGATGCGGCAAAAAACGCCATCGGCGGAAACCCGTTCGGCGGCTTCAAGGCGTTTTTCAGTAACCCTTACCTGCTCGGCATCGGCATCTTCATCATCCTCTATACCGGGATCGGATCCTTCGTGTATCTGGAGCAGAAAAACCTGCTGGCGCCGTACGACGTAGAGACCCGTACGGCAATCTATGGCTACCGCGACGCCGTGCTCAACACGCTCACCTACGTGCTCGCTTTTTTTGTTACGGGCCGAATCGTGTCGAAGCTGGGGATGCCGGTGGCGCTGCCGCTGATGCCCGTGCTCGTTATCGCGGGCATGCTGGTCCTGGCCTTTTCTCCATTGCTGATTGTCGCCGTTGGCCTCCACGTGGTGTCAAAGGCCGGCAACTACGGGCTGACCCGACCCGCAAGGGAGATGCTGTTCACTCAGGTCAGCCGGGAGGACCGCTTCAAGGCCAAACCGGTCATCGACATCGTGGCTTATCGAGGCGGTGACGTGGTCATGGGCTGGTTTTTCACCGGACTGACGCAGGGACTGGGGCTGGGTCTGGCCGCTGTCGCGGCGGTAGGGGCAGGCATTGCCGCTCTGTGGGCCTTCACCGGTTTCCTGCTCGGCCGTCGCTACGAAGCGTCGGCCACCGAAAACCAGGCCCCGGCGGAAGCAGCGGTGGCGGAGCAGGTGCCCGCCAGGGGAACTTAACGGGTCACACGACCCGTCAGCCGCGCTCGCGTTTGAGCCTGGCCTTGGTTCGGCGGCCTTTCCGCTCGAGGAGCGGCCGCATCATGCGGCCCAACCCCGGCATGAGATAGGTCAGCGTCGTGAGTACCCCGCTGATCGGCGGCATGGCCTGCTCAGCCTTGCTGCTGGTAACCAGCTCGACCACCACGTCCGCGACCTGTTCCGCGGTGCTGATCGGCTGGGAAAAGGTGAGGTCGGTCACCTGATCGATCTGATCCATGATAAATCCGGTATCGATAGGGCCCGGCGACACGGTCGCGATCTTGATGCCCGAGCCGCGAAGCTCCTCCGCCAACGCAAGTCCGAAGGCGCGGACCCCAAACTTGCTGGCCGAATACGTCGCGGCGCCAGGCACCGGCGTTCGCCCCGCCAGCGAAGCCACGTTAATCACCGCTGGTGTTGTTGCTCTACGCAGGTAAGGCAAGGCCAGCCGGGTGGCCATGATCGGCGCCTTGAGGTTCACGTCCACCATCCTGCCCAGGTCTTCTGCGTCCATCTGTTCAACCGGGCCGCGCTGATGAAATCCGGCGTTGTTGACCAGTACGTCAACGGCACCGAAACGGGCTTCGGTTTCGGCCAGAAGCTCGGCGAAAGCCTCAAGGTCGGTGACGTCCATGGGCACCGCGTACACCCGGTCTCCCGCATCCAGCTCTAAGACGAGCTCCTGCAGCTTCTCTTCACCTCGCGCCAGAAGCACCAGGTTAGCCCCAAGTCGCGCGAAGGCTCGAGCAACCGCGGCGCCCACGCCCATGGACGCCCCTGTGACTATCACGGTCCGGCCCTTAAATGATGCTTGCACTCAGTTCTCTCTCAGGTGTCACCGGAATCGGGCGGCGGGCACTGACTCAGTTCTCAAAGCCGTCGGCAAACAGCACGTCGCTGACTTCCGTTACGCTCGAACCCTGGATACCGAAGGTAAAGGGGCTCTCGTCCTGGTCGTTGTTGCCAAAGATCACGTTTGCCGTCTGGATGCCGAGTACTTCCGGATCGAAGCGGATGGTGAAACTGCTGCTGCCGCCGCCCGGGATTGGCGTGGTTGGCTGATTGACGACGAGGAAGGCCGCGGTGCTGCCACCACCGATGCTCACCGGCGGCATGTCGGTCAGATCCAGGTCGACGCTGCCTAAGTTTTCGATCACAAAAACCTGGTCCACCGGGTCGCCGTCCACGGCCGCCTCACCAAAGTCGGTGCCGTCCGCCGTTCGAGGCGAAATATCTCCGAAGGGAATCTCCAGACCTTTCCCGAAAACCGCAATCTCGGGAAACAGCAGGCCTTCAGCCAGACCCTCGATGGCAAAGGTGTAGGGGTTTTCGTCGAAGTCGCTGTTGTCGATCGAGACGGTGGCCGTCTTGATCCCGACGGTCGAAGGATCGAAACGCACCACGAAGCTCACCGTTTCTGCCGGAGCCACCGCGCTCACCGGCTGCTGAAAGACAGAGAAGCTGCCGTCCGAATTAAGCAGCTCGACCAGCGGATCCCCAATCAGCTGAAGCGCCGCGTTGCCAATGTTTTCGATCTCAAATATCTGATCACGCGGCGAGGCGTTGATCGCGAGCCCACCGAAGTCGGTCCCGTTGGTGGTGCTGGTCACAACGTCATCGTCTGCGATGGTCTGACCGTTCCCGAGAACCTCCATCTCCGGCTCACCGATCACCTCAGCGTTTCCGACTCGAACGGTTCGGGTCACAAAACCACCGTCCAGCGAAGAACTTCTCACCCTAGAGAAAAAGTTGATCAGGGTGCCGTCAGGCGGTTCGTTGGCGCCCAGCCGGATCGTGGGCGCGATGCTCTCCACCCGTGAGAAGCCGGAATCCAGCAGGCTGCTG
The DNA here is from genome assembly GCA_028285525.1 of Lysobacterales bacterium. Classification (GTDB taxonomy): domain Bacteria; phylum Pseudomonadota; class Gammaproteobacteria; order Xanthomonadales; family SZUA-38; genus JANQOZ01. The sequence continues at coordinate 87,854 of JANQOZ010000105.1, read as the reverse complement.
GGCCAGAAAACCGTCTCGCCGCTGTCGCAGACTGTAGTACCGGACAGAGTCGTGCAGTCGCCGCCGCCGGAGATCTGGCCATCGGGGAGGTCGCTGAGAAACGGCGCGTAAAAGAGCTGCAGCGCCACGTCGGTGGCCTGAATGCCGGCGCTGTTGCTGACCGTCGGGTCGACATCCAGCATGTCTCCCTGGGTCGCAAGCACCGGGTTAATGGGCAGCGTGAGATCGAGCGCGTTGCTGGTCTTGGCCCGGGTCACCCGGTTGGCCCGCGTCGGAGGCACGCCGTCCGCGCTGATCTCCACGGCGCTGGACTCGATCAGCTCTCCGCCGGTCAGCGGAGCATCGAACTGCAGCAGCGCGCTGCGCACTCCCACTTCGCCAGGGGTCAACAGGCCGAGATCCCAGACCAGGATGCCGTCGGTGACCGTGCCGCCTTCCGTGGCCGTTACCAGGCTGGTTCCCGCCGGCAGCGGGAAGCGGATCTGCCCATTCTGCAGGGACGTGTCTCCAGCGTTGCCGAAGCTGACAGCAAAGTCGATCGTGCCGCCCGGCGCGATGGGCTCCTGTTCGGCATCGACCGACAGCGTCAGCGCTCGCTCATCGTTGTTGCGCAGGGTGAGCTGCTCCCAGCGATCGGTGGTGGTGTCGGAAAACGTCCGCGCCAGCAGCGTGATGAGATCACCGTCCAGCAAAACGGCTGCTGTTTCGGGAGCGATCGTGACGGTGCGACCGCTGCCCGGCGCGAGGTTGCCGATGGGCCACTGCGCTCGCTCGCCGCTTCGGCAGTCGGTGCTGGCGCTGACGTTGGTGCAATCGCCGTTGTCGCTGAGCACCACGTCGTTGGCGCTGGCCAGGCCCTCTGGGTAAAACAGCTCGATCGCCACACCGGTAAGGACCGTTGAGCCGGTGTTGGAGACCACCAGGTGCAGCGGGGTGATCGTATCGGCCAGGAGCGGCGACATGTCCCCGTCGAGCGCAAAGCTGAGTTCCGGCAGGCTTTCGACCCGCGTGCTGGCGCTCTGGCGGCTGAGCTGGCTGATCAGGTTGGCGTCCGCGCTGATTGTCGCCGCGTCCAGTTCCAAGATGTCCCCGGCGAGCACCCCGGCTTCGAGCTGAACGGTCACCTCACGACTGCCGCCCTGTCCCGGCGCAAGGTCCGCCAGGTCCCAGACCACGTCGCTGCCGGACAGCGTGCCGCCACCGGTGGCGGATACGAAGGTGGTGCCCGCCGGCAGCGGAAAGCGAAGCTCGCTGCCCGTAGCGGTGAAGCTGCCGCTGTTTCCAAAGGTCAGCGAGTACGTCAGGGTGTCACCCGGCGCCACGGGTTCCTGGGCGGGATCCACCGCCAGGTTCAGCAGACGGGAAGCGTTATTCAACAGGGATCGAGCCTGCCAGCGCTCGGTTGTTGTGTCGGCTGACGCCCTGGCGACGACCGGCACGAGGCCCCCGTCGGTGACCGTGCCGGCGGTGGAGGGCACAATCACCACGGTTTTACCGGTGCCCGGGCCGAGGTCGCCGATCGGCCAGATGGCCCGTTCTCCGTCGCGGCAGCTGGTGGTCCCGGAAAACTCGGTGCAGTCGCCGCCGTCGGTCAGCAGCACGTCGTTGGCGCTGGCGAGACCAAAGGGATAGAACAGCTCGATTTCGACACCCGTGAGGAGCGTTCCGCCCCGGTTGCTCACGGTCAGGCGGATGGGCGTCTGGCTGTCGACGGTCAGGGGGCTGACGTCCGTATCCAGCGCCAGGGCGAGATCGGGCAGGTCTTCGACCCGGGTACTGGCAAACTGGCGGCTGATCTCGGTAACGAAGTTTGCGTCTGCCGAAATCTGCGCCGCGTCTACCTCGAGCACATCGCCGGCCTGGATGGTGCCGCCGAGCTGCACCGTGACACGGCGAGAGCCGCCTTCGCCGGTGCCGAGCAGCCCAAGATCCCAGACCACCTCGTTCCCCACCTGGGCGCCGCCGCCGTCTGCGTCCACCAGCGTGGTGCCGGCCGGCAGCGGAAACCGGAGCTCGGTGCTGGTGGCCGACGAGCCGCTCTGATTGCCGAATGTCAGTTCATAGGTCAGCGTGTCGCCAGGCGCCACGGGTTCGTTCCTGGCGTCGACGTTCAGGTTCAGCACCCGATTGCTGTCGTTACGCAGGGAACGGCGCTCCCAGCGTTCCGTGGTGCTGTCGGCGGACGCTCGGGCAACCAGCGAGATCAGCTCTCCGTCAGGGATGGTGGCTGCTGACCGTGGGGTAATGGCCACCGTCTTGCCGCTGCCGGGCGCCAGCGTGCCGATCGCCCAGCCCGCTATTTCGCCGCTGTTGCAGCTCGTTGGGGTACCAAAGTCTGTACAGTCACCGCCATCGGTCAGCAGAACGTCACCCGCCGAGGGCAGTCCGTCGGGGTAGAAGAGCTCCACCGCCACGTTGGTCAGGGGTGAACCGCTGCGATTGGTGACCGTGAGTCTCACCGGGGTAAACGTGTCGGCGGACAGCAGCGAGATGTCGCTATCGACGGACAGCGCGAGGTCAGCAAGATCCTCGACCCGCGTGCTCGCATACTGCCGGGTGACCTGGGTGACGAAGTTGGCGTCGCCCGTGATCTGCGCCGCGTTCACCTCGAGAATGTCGCCGGCGGCGATGCCGCCACCGAGCAGCACGGTGACCCGGCGGGTGCCGCCCTCGCCTGCGCCAACAATGTCGAGATCCCAGACCACCTCGCTGCCGGAAAGGGTGCCTCCGCCGTCAGCCGACACGAACGTGGTACCGGCCGGGAGCGGAAAGGTCAGCTCCGTGTTGCTGCTGGCGCTGCTGCCGCGGTTACCGAAGTTCAGTTCGTAGGTCAGGTTTTCACCGGGAGCTACGGGCTCCTGGCTGGCGTCCACCCTGAGGTCCAGCGCCCGCCCGCTGTCGTTGCGCAGCGCGCGGCGCACCCATCGCTCGGTGGTTCCCGCGGCTGAACCCCGCGCCACCAGGGACACCAGGTCTCCGTTGGTGATAGCGGAGGGTGTAAATGGCGTTAACGCAACGGTTTTCCCTTCCCCGACGCCGAGGTCACCGATCGTCCAGACCGCCCGCTCGCCGCTGTTGCAGATTGTTGCTGTGCCAAAGTCCGTGCAGTTACCGCCATCGGTTAGCAACACCTCGCTGCCGCTGGCCAGACCAACCGGATAAAACAGCTCGACCTGAACGCCCGAAAGGGCTGATCCCGAGCGGTTGGTCACGGTCAGGCGCAGCGGCGTCTGGTCCCCGCCTCCAACGCTGGAATAATCCGTATCGAGTGCCAGAGCAAAGTCGGTCAGGCTTTCAACCCGGGTTGTCGCCGTCTGTACCCTCGTGCGCGTCGCCAGCGCGACGGAGCCGGACAGCTCCGCTGCGTCGACCCGCAGGATGTCCCCCGCCTGCACGCTGCCCGCAAGCTGCACCGTGACCCGACGGCTGCCGCCCGCGCCGTCGCCGATGATTCCCAGGTTCCAAACCACGTCGGTGGTCTGCAGCGTGCCGCCGCCGTCAGCGGAGACAAAGGTTGTGCCGGCAGGCAGCGGGAACCGCAGCTCGGCGTTGCTGGCGCTGCTGGCGCTGCGGTTGCCGAAGGTCAGTTCGTAGGTCAGCGCCGATCCCGGCGCCACCGGCTCGGCGTTTGCGTCCACCGACAGCGTCAGGAACTCCTCAGCGAGCACGTCGATGACGTTGTTGCTCGTGGCCTCCACCATACCGCCGGCGAGCAGGTCGACATCCATATTGATCGTCTCACCGCCGCTCAGACCGCTGTCGATGGTGGTGTACATATTCACCGTGCGGCCGGTGCCAGCCGCCAGCGATCCTAGATCCCAAAATGCGGTCTCACCCGCATCACAGGTCGAGGCGCCGCTGATGAGCGTACAGTCGCCGCCGTCCGACAGCAGGACGTCCGAGGTGTTTTCGAGCGCCGTGGGGATGACAAACTCGATGCGCAGGTCGTTCGCCGTCGACGCCGTATCATTGGTGGCCGTAAATCTCAGGTTGACGACCTGGCCGGGGACCGGGTTGTTCGGATAAACCTCCAGCGCCACCTGAAGTGCAGCCGCTGGAAACACGGCGAGAGCCAGCGCCAGCAGCGCCAGCGTTCGAGCCAGGCCAAACCGAGAGGCCTGCTTTGTGCAAGCTGAACCTTGAACCGAGTCCTGTTGTTTTTTTGATCCCCTCACCGACAAGCTCCTTTTCGTGATCCGATCGCCTGCGGCAGCGCAGGCTCTCTATTGTATTCGGAACTTCCCGGCAAGATGCCTCATTTTTCTCCCGGCTCTTCCGCAGGGCCGAACATGGGCGACGAACGGTTGCCCTTGTTCCGCCAGCACGGTCGATCTACGCTGGTCTCACGGCAGGGCAGGAGCCCTGCGCAGTCAACGCAGGATCGTTTCTATGAGCAATATTTCCCTTTCGGTCAATGGCAAAGCCGTCAGCGCAGGCAACGCTGACCCGGAGATGCCGCTGTTGTGGTATCTCCGCGACGTGCTGGGGCTGCCCGGCACCAAGTTCGGCTGCGGGATCGGCCAGTGTGGCGCCTGCACAGTGCATCTGAACGGCAGCCCGGTCAAGTCGTGCAGCCTGCCCCTGGCGGCGGCGGCCGACGCTGAAATCACGACGATCGAGGGACTCGCCGAGGGCAGCCAGCTAACGGCTCTCCAGGAGGCTTGGATCGAGCTGGATGTCCCCCAGTGCGGGTACTGCCAGGCCGGTCAGCTCATGAGCGCCAGTGCCCTGCTGGCCAGCAATCCCAAGCCCACCGATGCCGATATCGACGGCGCCATGGCCGGCAACCTTTGCCGCTGTCATACCTATCGTCGCATCCGAGCAGCGATCCACCGGGCCGCCGGGGCTACGAACGCCGCCGACGACCAATCCAGCGGGAGTTCGCTGTGAGCGCGGCAAACGGAATTCGCCTGACCCGCCGCCAGCTTCTGGGCGCCGGCGGTGGGCTCGTAGTGGCCTTTACGATCCCGGCCTGCGGTGGCGAAACCAAGACCCCGGCTACCGACCTTGCCAGCAACGCCTGGCTGACGATAAGACCGGACGGTTCGGCGACCATCTTTGCCACGCACCCTGAAATCGGCCAGGGCGTCAAAACCGCACTGCCCATGATTGTGGCCGAAGAGCTCGATATGCCCTGGGAGCGAGTCACCGTCGAGCAGGCCCCAATCGATGAGAGCACCTTCGGTCGTCAGGTGGCCGGCGGTTCTACCTCAATTCGCAACAGCTGGGAGCCGCTGCGCCGCGCGGGCGCAACCGCAAGAGCCTTGCTGCGTCAGGCCGCCGCCGAGACCTGGAGCGTCCCGGTCAATGAATGCGTCGCCGGCAATGGGCAGGTCTCCCACCAGGCCACCGGGCAGTCGCTCGGCTACGGCGAGCTCGTCGAACGTGCGTCGATGCTCAAGCCGCCACCCGAGAGCCAGATCGAGCTTAAGGCCCGGGACCAATATCGGCTGCTGGGCACCCGGATCAGCGGCGTCGACAACCGCGCAACCGTTACCGGCCAGCCGCTGTTTGGCATCGACCAGCAGCTCCCGAACCTGCGCTTCGCCACCTACGTGAGAGCTCCCGCCACCGGCGGGACGGTTGCGCGGGCCAATATTGATGGCGTCAAAACGCTTCCCGGGGTTGTCGATGCGTTTGTGCTGGACCCCGTCCAGCCGCCCAAAGGCCTGCGCGGCGGCGTCGCCATTCTGGCGGAGACCACCTGGCAAGCGCTAAAGGCACGGCGCCAGCTCGAGGTGGAGTGGGACTTCGCTGCGGCGGCCACCGATAGCTGGGAGACACTTCGCAGCGACGGGCTGGAGCGAGCCGGGCAAAGCGGGGAGGTGTTGTTCGATGACGGCAACGCCGAACGAGCGCTGGCGTCTTCTGCCCAGCAAATCAGCGCCAGCTACGTCTATCCGTTCCTGTCGCACGCGCCGCTGGAGCCACAGAACTGCACCGCCAGCGTCGAGGGAAACACCGCTGAGATCTGGGCACCGAGCCAGACGCCCGCCCGAGGCGCGAGCATGGCGGCGGAAGTCTGCGGACTGAACCCCGATCAGGTGGTTATGCACCAGACCCGCATCGGCGGCGGCTTCGGCCGACGGCTCTACAACGACTACGTGGTCGAAGCGGTGGCCATCTCCCAGCGAGCGGGCGTGCCGGTAAAGCTGACCTGGACCCGGGAAGACGACATGGCCAACGATCTGTACCGGCCGGGCGGACTGCACCACCTCAAGGGCGGCCTGGATGAGAAGGGGCGGCTGAGTGGCTGGCATAACCACTTTGTGACCGTTACGAGCGACGGCGAAAAACCTTCATCCACGGCGGGCATGCGCCTGGGCACGTTTCCCCAGCACCTGGTGAAAAATTATCGCGTCGAGCAAACGCTGCTGCCCAGCGGGATTCCGACCGGCGCGTGGCGAGCGCCCGGCTCCAACGCGCTGGCTTTTGTCAGCAACGGGTTTCTGCACGAGCTGTCGAGCGCTGCGGATCGCGATCACCTGGAGTTTCTGCTTGAACTGATGGGGCGCGACCGGCAGCTGTCCTGGCGCCGAGGGTCGGGCATGGATACCGGCAGGGCTAAGGCGGTCATCGAAGCGGTTGGGAAGCAGTCGAACTGGGGCCGCACGATGCCCGCTGGCCAGGGGCAGGGGCTCGCGTTCTACTACAGTCATCGGGGCTACTTCGCCGAGGTTGCGGAGGTGACGGTCAAGGACAAGCAGGTCCGCGTCGATCGAGTGTTCGCCTGCGGCGACGTCGGGCCCATCATCAATCGCAGCATGGCGGAGCATCAGGTGGTCGGCTCGGTCAGCGACGGTCTTTCAACCATGATGGGTCTGGAAATCACGTTCACCAGCGGTCGGGCCAATGAAACCAACTTCGATCGCTATCCGATGATGCGCATGCCGAGCGCGCCGCCGGTAGAGGTGGTTTTCCTCGAGGATAATCCCTCGCCCACCGGCCTCGGCGAACCCGCCCTGCCGCCGGCTGCTCCGGCGGTGGTGAACGCTATCTTCGCGGCGAGCGGCGAGCGCCTCCGTGAACTCCCGCTGAGCAAGGCGGGCTGGGGGTGGATGACCTGACCGCAGGCAGCTTGCCGTCACGGGTCCGCGACTGAACTCGTTGCGCTGCGCCCAACATGCCGACGCAGCAGGGCATAGCTGCCGCCGGCGATCAGGAATGAGTCAAGCGAACCCACCCCGGTGAGCGTCAGGTAACCATTGCTGGCAAGCCAGGCGACGCCGGTGGCTACGCTCCAGGCCAGCAAGGCAGGCGCCTCTGCGGCAAGGCCCGTTGCCTCATTGCCGTCACCGAGCTTCAGCACCAGATAGTGGGAAAGATAGATACCGCTGATCGGGGGAACCGCAATCGACAGCAGGACCAGGTAAGGCACCAGATTATCTGCCAACCCGGCAAGGCCGGCCAGCGTGCCGGCAGCGCCGGCAAGCACGGTGATCAAACGATAACGTTTACCGGGAATCAGCGTGTCGAAAGCCAGCGACGCTGAATAGAGATTGCTGCAGTTGGTGGTCCAGGTTGCGAACACCACCAGAGCCAGCGCCGGAACCCCAAGCCCCAGCACCACGAGCCGCTCCACGTAGCCGCCGTCGATCGGCAGCAGCCCAGGAATCCCCGCCAGCATCAGCACGCCGCCATAACCCAGACCATAGCCGGCGAAGGCGGCAGCCGTGGCCTGGCCGCGGGTTTTCGCAAAACGCGCAATATCCGGCGCGATCGTTACGGCCACCATGTAAGCGCCGATCACTACCGATATCCCGGTGCCCAGCGAGGTGATGCTCCCGGTTCCGTCGGCGGTGAGTGCTTCCGACGAGAGGCGACCGAGGCTCAGCCAGACGGCCGCCACCAGCAGCACGAGCAGCAGCGGCACCACAACGCGGCTCAGCCGCTCGATGGCCCGAAAGCCGAAGATGGTGGTGGCGATCATCAGCGCGCTGCCGAGGAGGGTCATCGACCACCGCGGCGCGCTGATGCTGGCGACCTGTTCGACCGCACCGGCGAGCGCCTGCCCGAAGAGCTGGGCCGTAACGCCAAACCACCCCAGCAGGCTGGTTGCCATGACCAGGGTGACGAGCCGGCAGCCCTGCGCGCCAAAGGGCCCGCGAATGATTTCATAAGTTGAGCGGCGGGTTTTGGCCGCCAGAGACATGGTGAGCGCAGCGATGACGGCAACCGCCAGGCTGCCGATACTGACCGCCGCCGCGGCGCGCGTAAGCCCCAGGCCGGCGACTACCTCACCACCCACCAGAAACGCCGGGATGGTGATCGCCACCCCGATAATGACCAGCGAGAGCTGCAGGCCATTGACCAGCTGATCGCGGGCGATGTGCGCCCCCGGGCCCGAACCGCCGGCTGGGTGAGCGGAAATGTCGGCGCTACCCATGGCTGGCTACCCGCCGCCGACCGAAGGGCTTGGCTGGCGGCGAGCTAAGGAGGCGCCTAGAAGTTCCAGGTGGCCTCCAGGCCAAACTGTCGACCGCCGGACCATGACCTCACGAAACCCACAACGCCGTCGATCAGCCCAAACTCGTTGGCCTGAAACTCCTCCAGCACGTTCGTGCCAAAGGCAGTCACCATCCAGTTCTCTCCCGCGACCGAAACACGAACGTTCAGGTAGTCACGGTCGGTGACCTCGTACAGCTCCTGCCGCGACAGATACCACGATCCCTGGCGCCGGTAATCAATCCGGAAACTGCCGTCCAGTGACTCGCCCACCGGGAACCGATAGTCGCTGGATAAATTGAAGGTGTAGTCTGGGACATTCGGCACAGCCAACCCGCTACCGCTTTCCTCAGCGTCCACGTAGCCGTAGCCGGCGGACAGCGTCCAGTCGTCCGTGGCTCTGAGGGCCGCTTCCAGCTCCAGCCCGTCGATATCCACCGACGGAATGTTGGTGGTCAGGCGGAAGGGCGGACCGCCAATAATGGTGCTGAACTGCTGCTCGGAGTAATCGATACGGAAGATTGCGCCGTAGAGAGACCAGCGGTTGCTGGCGTCCGCATACTTGAACCCCAGCTCGATGTTCTCGGTGCTTTCGGCCGCGGTCGGGTTGCCCGTGTTGAAGAAACCCGGTCGATAGCCTTCCGCATACGTTGCGTAGGTCATCAGCTGATCGCTCCAGTCGTATGACAGCGAGACCTTGGGCTGGAGGTCGTCGTCGCTTTCTTCCGGCGTATTGACCACGTTCCCAAATTCGTCGTTGCTGGGCAGCAGAAATGCGGCATCCTCACAGCCGAAACACTGGTAGCCCGTGTTGTCGTAGGTGGCGTCGTCGTAGCGCAAGCCCACCGTCAGCTCCAGCCGGTCGCTGATGTCGTAGTTGACCTGACCGAACAGCGCCCAGAGTTCGTCGTTCTTGAAGTCCGTCCGCGGAAACGGTGCGCCGACAGCTTGGAAAAAATCGGGCCCAAGCTGATTGGTGTTTTGCGCTACGGGGAGGGACAAGACGGTCCGGGCCTCTCGGTCCTGATACCACGCGCCGGCCAGCCAGCGAAAGCGACCGTTGCTGTTGGACGTCAGGCGAAATTCCTGCGTGAAGGCTTCGAAATCATCATCCAGACTTTGGGCGCGACCGGTGACGTTGGTCAAGCCGGTCAGCGACGGGAAAAAGCCAGAGGCCGCAGCGCCGGCGATTCCCAGAATATCCGTGGCCGCCCAATCAGAGTCGCCGGCCAGCTCCTGGTCCGCGTCGTCATACGAGGTAATCGACGTCAGCGTGAACTGGTCGAACTCATAGTCCAGCTTCATGGAGAGGTTGACGAAATCTCGTTCCTCAGCACCGAGAAAGTCACTCTGGATATCGAAGGCCGTGCCGTCGAAGTCATTGACCGTCTGATCGATGCTCAATACCGGCACGAACAGCGCCCCGGTGAAATCCGGGATCGCATGGCGAGCGGTAAACGGCGAGTCGTTGGGGCTCAGCGGCCGCGCCGGGATTCGGGACTGCTCGATCGCGCCGGCCTCGTAAGCGCCGAAGCTCGCTCGAAAATCGGCGGTGAGACGATCGCCCTCGTACAGAAGCCGTCCCCCCAGCTGCAGCGCTTCGTCAAAGTCGACTTCGTCGCCGCGCACGTTGTCGACCACGCCGTCGAAGTCGCGGTAGCTGGCACGGGCGCGGTACGACCAGTTCTCGCTGTCACCCAGCGGGCCGGAGATCACGCCCTGGAGCCGCAGGTCGTTACCGCTTGCGCCGGTCACCCGCAGGCGCCCTTCCATCTCGTCTGACGGCATCGCCGTGGTGATGTTGATCGCGCCCGCCATGGCACCGGCGCCGTAAAGCGCACCCTGCGGACCGCGCAGCACCTCGATACTTTCGATATCCACCAGGCCCTGGTTGATAAAGTCGAGGGCTGCGACCTGCACGCCGTCCACGACCACGGTGACCGGGGGAAGCCCCTGCTGAGCCGTGCTGATACCGCGCATGGTGATGAAGCTCACCCCGTCCCGAAAGCCCTCCCGGATCATCAGGTTGGGTGTCAGGTTTGCAAAGTCGTTAACGTTGTTGATGCCGGCCCGCTCGATTGTGTCAGCGGTGAACACCGTCACCGCGTCCGGAATATCGGTGATGCTCTCGTCCCGCTTCCGCGCTTTGACGATCACCTCCTCGATGGCCTCAGACCCTGGCTGAGCCAGCGCCGGCTGGGTGCCGATAAGCCCGCCCAGTAGGCCGGCCAGTGCCGCGTTGACCGCTAGCGAGAGCCGGCGCTTGCGCCGCAGTTTGAACGGGTTATTGCTCCGGGCCCTTGGATTGGAATGGGTCATGAGATTCTCCTTACAGATGAGCGGATTCGAGCGGCACAAACGGTTGCTCCAGACCAAAGCAGGCTGGACCGACAACCTTGAGCGCTTTCTCGGTCCGCAGCTCGGCCGGGGCGGCGATCCCCAGCACCGACACGCGCTGACCGTAACGCAGCCCTTCGGTGGTGATCGGCGCCGCCGTTTCCTGGTCAACAATACAAATGAGGTCCGGCACGATGGCGCAGACTTCGCCGTTGCGTAACGCGATGAGGTTTTCGTTCTGAAACTTGATTTCCATCCGGTCCGGACCGCCGTCGAGCGCGTCCAGCTTGATCGTGCCCACCGCAAAGCCTGCGGTGGTCTCCCGAAATAAATCGACAATCTTGCCTTCGAATAGCAGCCGGGCACTGGTTGAAAAATCAAGCTCCGCCAGGTGTTCAAGCAGCGCGTGCACTGGTGGTTCATCCGCCTGTCTGGCCTGCCGAATGGCGCGGCCGATTCCTAGCGCAACCGTCAGCGTGCCGCGCAGAATGCTGGCTTTAACCTGCGCCCCGGTCATCGGATAACACGCCATCAGGGCGCTCGCGCCCATCGCCACAACGGTACTGCGGGCAAACTTCTCGGCGGTTTCGTCATCACCGGTGTTAATCAGCACCGTATTGCCAAATTCATCGGTGAGCGTCAGAGGCGTCGAGGGATTGCCCTCGATGCTGTAGGTCACCATTTGAAGCTGCGGGAAAGCTCGACCCATGCCGTCGCCGTCGATCACGGGCAGGTTCAAGGTCGAACCCACCACCAGTGGCAACAGCGCGTTCAGGCCGCCGATTTCCGCCGCCAAAATGCCGTAAGCCTTTTGCCCCAGATAGGACTCAAGCGCGCGAACCGAGGCGATCGCCTCGTCGCCGCTCGGCAGCTTTTCCATCATGACGGTTGGTGCGCCGATCATGGCCGAAACCAGCAGGAGCGCATCGTCGGGAAGGTCGTCAGCCTGCTGCAGGGTCAGCGGGCCGCCTTTCGACAGCGACTCGCTCAGCAGCAGGCTGCCGATATACGGATCGCCGCCGCCGCCGGTGCCCAGAAGCGCTGCGCCGATGGAATAGTCTTCGACGTCGTCGACCGTAATCTTCATAGCGCGGCTCCCACAGCATGGGTTTCCTGGGCCAGATCTCCCACCGCTTTGACGCGGACCCGTACCGAGTGGCCGGGTACGTAGGCCAGCGGAATTTCCTCCACGTCCACCACCCGCGTGCTGTCTTCGCTTGCACCGGCGGCGACCGCCTGTTCGATGGCCTGCGCTTTAACGCGCTCCAGCGCCTGCTCCCGGCCTTCGGCTTCAAAGGACACCACGCGGTCGACTTCACCCCCGACCTGAGCGATCGCGGCGCCGACGGCATTCGCGACGCCGGACTGCTCGGGCACCAGGAGTCTCTCCGCGCCCTTGAGCTCATCTCTTGCCAGGATCGCGCCGCCGCCCACCATGATCACGACGGCGTCACCTTTTCCGGTCTTCATGCGATCGACCGATTCTTCTAGCATCTTCTGCATACGATCGTCGGCTGCCTCGATCAGCTCTGCCGACAGATCGGCCACCGACCACTGCGAGCCGACGCTGGCGCGACCTGCCGCGACCACGATGTCGGTGGCGGTCAGCGTTTGCCCGCCAAACACCTTCGCCTCGGTGAGGATGTCGTGACCCACCGACTGGGGCCCGATCGCGAGGACGCCGTCGCTGTTGGTCACCCGGCTGCCACCGCCAAGTCCGATCGACAAGATATCGGGCATTCGGAAGTTGGTTCGCACGCCGCCGATGTCGACATTGATCGAGGATTCGCGCGGGAAGCCGTCGGTCAAAACACCGACGTCCGTCGTCGTACCGCCGATATCAACGACGATGGCGTTGCTCTCGCCGGTCAGGAACGCCGCCCCCCTCATGCTGTTGGTCGGACCCGAGGCAAAGGTCAGCACCGGAAACTGCTTCACGGCGCTGGCCTGCATCAGGGTCCCGTCGTTTTGGGTGATGTAGAGCGGCGCCGAAATGCCCAGCTCCTTGAGGGCAATTTCGAAAGCATCCACCACGTGGGCTGAAAGCTCGCGCAGCGAGGCGTTCATCACCGCCGCGCTCTCCCGTTCCAGCAGGCCGAGGCGCCCGATGTCGGTCGCCTGCGTGACGGAAACGCCGGGGATTTCTTCGGCGATGATGGCGGCGGCCTGCGCCTCACCTTCCCGGTTCAGCGGACCAAACACGCTGGACACGGCGACCGCGTTTAACCCCTGGTCCGCGAAGCGTCGCGCGGTACGCCGCACGACCTCTTCGTCGAGTTCGGTGATCGGGCTGCCGTCCACCTGATAGCCGCCCGGCAAGATCTCCGAATCCCCAAAGACTGCGGCGCGCATGGCCTCCGGCCACGCCACCAGCGGCGGCAGGGAACGAGTCGCCGGCGCGCCGAGCCGCATGACGCCAACCCGGGTTAGACCACGGGCCTGAACAAAAGCGTTGGTGAACTGGGTGGTGCCGATCATCACGCTGCTGATGGCGGCCATGTCGAGGCCCGCCTGCCCGACAACCTGCCCGACGGCGTTGATCACGCCCGAGCTGATGTCCTCAGTGGTGGGTGATTTGACCGAAGCGAGAATACTGCTCCCGTCCAGCACCACCGCGTCGGTATTGGTGCCTCCGACGTCGACGCCGATTCTCAGCAAACTCGTCTACCCCCTCAGATCACGAGGGCTCCATCTTGGCGCGAGGCTTCCGCCAGCTTCAACGACTTCGTGGAGTAGCCGGATTCCTGGGGGTGGGTAGGGGGAGGCCTAAAACCGGGTAGTCACAGGAGATTCCTGCGCATCGCCTCAGCGATGGCGCCCTGCCGTGTCGTTGTATCGAGCGTTCGATAGATGTTCTTAAGGTGGAACTTGATCGTGTTCTCGCCGACGTCGATTCGCCGGGCGATCTCCTTGTTCGAGAAGCCTCGCTGGACGTGCTGCAAGACTTCGATCTGGCGGCTGGTAAGCACCGAGCGGGCTCGGTCTCGAGCACGCACCTCGCCCTGCAGCGCCTGAAGGATGTCACGCAGAAAGCGATCCCGCAGGCGATTAGAGCCAGCGCTCTGGCTTTGCGTCGAAAACTGTTCCAGCAGCGGAAGGATCAGCTCACCGTCCTCGATGAAGGGCCGCTGATGGTCGTCGAACAGGGCGAGCGAAACGGCTCGATCAACATAGGCGAACGCTTCGTCGGTCCGGTCGCTCTGGAACAGACACATGGCGCGCAGGAGCATCGGCTCCAGTTCGCCATAGTCGGCACCGAGCGATTCAAGCTCCGCCGCCAGCCGATCGAGTTCGCCTAACGCCTCGACCGGCCGCTCGGCGAACAGCGCCAGGCGCGCCAGCAGCAGTCGATGGGCCACATAGATCCGGCGTGTAGAAAGGTTTTCCGGATCGAACTGTTCACAGCACCTTGCGATCCCGAAGCGGTCAGCAGCAGCCACAGCAGCGTCGCCGTCACCCGTCCACAGCAGGTTCTGGATCTGCTGCACCTCGATCATGGCGGTCAGTCGCGGCACGTCGGCAGACGCGGCAAAGCGGCGGCCGCGCTGCAGGACTTCCTCAGCAGCCTGGAAGCCCTCGGTCGCGCGGCTGATGCCTGCAGCAACCCCGAAGGTGGTGTGGTGAATATCGAACCAGGCATCAAAATTGCCCATGCGGGCCAGCGGTTCGCTGATGCACTCGCGAGCTTCATCGAGCCTGTTCTGGAGATACAGAAGCTCGGCGCGATAGACCGATTCGATCAGCGCAAAATCGCTGTCGGGGCTGAAGTACTGCTTTACCAGGTGGTCATTCTCCGCGTAGACCATCTCCGTATCGCGGAGCTTGCCCTGCATCAGCAGCGACTTGCCCTGGTGGAAGTAGATAAAGCTCTCCATGTAGACCGCGTTGACTCGCCGAAAGTAGGCGATGGCCCGGTTGCCAGCGCTCTGGCAGCGATCGAGCTGACCCGCCTGAAGATAAATCAGACAGGCGACGTTGAAAGCGGTGGCTCGAAGGAGCGACTCGTCGGGAGGCAGTGACTCGCAGAGCTGTTCGATGCTTGCGAGATCCGCGGCGGTAAAGGGGCGATCTTCGTAACCCGAGATCAGGCAGTCCATCAGGGAAATTTCTGCCTGCTGCAGCGGCACGATCGGCCGGCCGTTCCAGACCGTGAAGCCTTCCGTCTTGGCGCGCAACCCCTCAAACACCTCTCGCGCCGCCGCCATCTCCTGCTGCTTGAGCAGCGCATGCGCGCGAAACATCGACAGACGGAGATGAGCATCGATATCCGCTGGCGAAACCAGGTCCGCTGCCAGCTCCATGAGGTCCAGGTGCCCCTTGAGGTACAACAGCCAGCCGCCGCGCGCCTCCAGCTCAGCGGCCACGGCGCTCGTGTCGCCGGCTGCGTGAGCATGGCGCAGCGCCTCGGTAAGGTCGCCGTGGGTTAGATGCCAGTCGGCCGCCTTTCCGTGGAGGGCCTCGACCTCATGAGGACAGGTCCGCCTGAGGTTTCCCACCAGAAATTCCCGGAACAGGTTGTGGTAGCGATACCAGCGCCGCTCCCGGTCCACCGCCTCGATCAGCAGGTCCTGCTTCTGCAGCCGTTCCAGGACTGACCAGCCGTCAGAGCGGTCAGACAGCGCGTTGGCGAGATCGCCGTTAATTCGTCTGGGCAGTGCGGTTACCAGCAGAAAACGCTGATCCTGCTCGGGGCGGCTGGCGAAGATCTGCTCCGTCATATAATCGGCGAGCTCTGCCACCCGGCCCGAGAACGATGCGATCTGGGCGGTTGAATCCTGCTGGCTGGAGATCCACAGGTTGGCCAGCCGCAGCGCGATCACCCAACCTTCGGTTCGCTCCACCAACATGGTGATGTCCTCGATGGACAGGTGCGCTGCGTCGCTGGAAAACAGCTCCACCGTCTCCTTGAGATCCATCTTGAGATCGGCCGCTGTGAGGGTCGTCACCTCGTTGCGAACCACCAGATCGGCCAGCGCCAGCGGCGGCGCCGTGCGGCCCGCGATCGTAAACTTCAGCTCGTCGCAGGCTCGGGTGAGCAGGAAATCCATCATGTCGTGGATATCCGGATTGCTGATGTTTTCGTAGTCGTCCAGCAGCAGATGCACCGGTCGCTCGCCGCGAGCGACTTCGTTGATCAGGACAATGGCAAGCGATTTGAGCGCCGTGTTTCGAAGGCTGCCCCCGAGGAGCGCCTGGCTGGACGGCAGCTCCACACCCGCCTGCTCGAAGGCTTTAAGCAGGTAAGACACGAAGGTCGACGGCCGATTGTCGTCCTGATCGACGCTGAGCCAGGCGGTGGCGACCCCGTCCTCGGCCAGCATGTGGTGCCACTGGCTCAACAGGCTGGTCTTGCCATAACCCGCAGACGCGTGGATCACCCTGAGCCGCTGCCCGGCGCTGCTGGCCAGAGTCTGAGTCAGCCGAGGCCGGGCAACAAAGTCTTGATTCGTCGCCGAGGGCGATAGCTTGGTTGTCAGCAGGTACTGATCCATCAGCTCAGTTTGACGAATTCCGCCTCCCAGGGGAACGCCGGACACGGCCTCGACCGCGGACGTCAGGCTGGCAGCACGCAGGAGCTACCGGCGCCCTGACTGAATTCCATCCCCCGAAATCGACGTTCTTTTTCCCGCACCCAGCCCATCGAGCGAGCCTTTGTCCGAGATTCACAAAAGATTTTTTAGACACGTGGAGCAACCCAGGCAGAAATAACATGGCGTTCACAATTCTTTACATAGCGTCCTCCCCGCTGTCGTCGACAGCGCCCGGGGCTCTTGAAACCACCCCGGTTTCCTTCTGACGTTTTCTCATAGGGGAATTCATGCAAAAAGGTGTACTTCTAGGCGCTGTCTTAAGCGCTCTATCCATGGCGCCCGTAGCGTCGTTTGCTAACGACGGCGCGATGCCCAAGATCGGCATGGCGCTCTCGGTGATCGCCACCGACGATCGGGCCAGTTCCGGAACAATGACGATGAACGGGCAGGAACTTCAGCTCGCGCTCTCGACCGGCGAAGGCTACTTTCTGATCGACGCCGTATCTATGGGTGACGGGGCTGCCCTCGCCAACGAGATTCGAAACATGGGCGGCCGCAACGTCAGAGCTCACGGTCGGAACGTGTCGGCGGAGATTCCGCGTACGGCGTTAGCGAGCCTTTCAGCCAGCAGCACGCTGGCCTACGCCGCACCGTCCTTTGCGACGACACGCGCCGGTATTGTTGCCTCGCAGGGTGACGCTTCCATGCTGACGGACGAAGTCCGCAACGCTGCTAATCTGACCGGCGAAGGCGTCACCATCGGCATCCTGTCCGACAGCTTTTCGTGCGTGAACGCCGAAGGCAACACGCCGCAGGTCTACACCAGCACCGAGCAGGACATCGCCAGTGACGATCTGCCGGAAGAGATCGGCATCCTGCTGGATTTCCAGGGCGGAGGCTGTATCGATGAAGGGCGCGCCATGGCACAGCTCATCCACGACGTGGTGCCCGACGCTAAGATTCTTTACCACACCGCATTCGGCGGGCAGCCGGTGTTCGCCGATGGGATCATCGCACTCTCCGACGCCGGTGCCGACGTGATCGTGGACGACGTGATCAACCTGCTGGAGCCGATGTTCCAGGACGGCATCATCGCGCAGGCCGCTGACGAAGTTGCCCGGCGCGGCGTTCCGTACTACTCCTCGAACGGCAACAACGGTCGCGAGGCGTTCGACTCCGAGTTTCGACCGATCGAAACCACGGTCGGCGGCATCGCCGGCACCTGGCACGACTTCGACCCGGGTCCTGGCGTCGATCCACTTCAGACCATCACGCTCCAAGGCTTCCAGACCCGCAAATCGTTCCAGTGGAGCGAGCCCTACTTCTCGGTCTCCGGCGGCACGGGTGCGCAGAGCTCGCTGGAAGTGGTGCTGTTCGACGTAAACGGTGTGCAGCTTGCGGACTGTTTTCCGAACGGCGGCTTTGTTTTTCCCGCCAACGGTCTTTGCCAGTTCACGTTCACCGATGGTGGAGTCCCCATCAATGGCGAGATCGGCGGCGACCCGATCGACTTCATCTCCTTCGTAAACTTCACCGGCGCTCCGGCTCAGGTCCAGCAGGGCATCTTTGTTGAAGCTGGCCGCAACCCGGAGTTCGTCAAGTGGGTGAATTTCGGTGACGGCATCACCTTCAACGAGCTGCCCACCGAGGGTTTCTCTGCTTACGGGCATTCGAACGCAGCGGGCGCAGAAGGCGTTGGTGCGGCAGCCTTCTATTTCACGGAGCGTTTCATCGGCGACCCCAATACGCTGCCGCTGCGGGAGCTGGCGGCTGAAGAGCCCTGTCGTCCCGCCTGCCTGAACAACTTTTCCTCGGCAGGCGGAACGCCAATCTACTTCGACACCGACGGTAACGCGCTGGCAGGTCCGGACATTCGTTTGAAGCCCGGCATCACCGGCCCCGACGGCGGTAATACCACCTACTTCCGCTTCGACACGTCGCGTGACGACGATGACGGCGACGGCAATTTCTCGTTCACACCCGGGTCTGGCGAGTTCCCAAACTTCTTCGGAACGTCTGCGTCAGCGCCGCACGTTGCGGCCATCGCGGCCATGATGGTTGAGGCTGAGGGATCGCAGATTCTGACGACCAATCGGCGCGGTCAGACCCGCTTCATCATGTGCGAGCCAGACGATGACGACGACGAAGGTCGGGACGACGGCGATACGCGCCAGGTTCGGGAAGACCGGGTGCAGAATCGTTTGGATCGCGGCTGGCTGCTCGGCCCGTGCAGCCGATCCGAAGCGCAGGACTTCTACGACGCCAAGCGCAGCACCGCGCTGGATATGAGCATCCGTGCTGACAACGGCAGCGGCGTAACGCTCGCGGTCTTCGAAGAAATCGGCAACGACGGCTTCGACTTCGACTCAGGCTTTGGATTCGTCAATGCACCGGCGGCCATCGAGGCGTTTCTGGATGACGACGACGACGACGACGACGACGACGACGACGATGACGACGACGACGACGACGATGACGACGACGACGACGACGACGATGACGATGACGATGACGATGACGACGACGATTAAGCCATCGAGCTAAGTCTCGTCCAAGTCACTCTATTTCGCGCCCCCGTTTCCCGGGGGCGCTTTTTTTGGGCGTTGAGCTCACTGGCTTCGCCCGAGCACGCCGAATCAATCCAGTGTCAGAGTACTCACTGTCGTCAGGGGCTCTCAAATCCGTCGCGCAGCAACACCTGGTCGTAACGGATGATGAGTCTGGGCTGAAGGGCCGGGTCTGAGTCCTCGCGAGCGTGAAACCGTCGGGCGTGCGCCAGCGGCGCCGTCAGGCGGTCGACCACGACCCAGCCGTGGTTTGCGGAAGGATCTGCCCGCCAGAGCGCAAGATCGTTTAACGTTCGTTCGGTCGACGGCCATTCGTAGTCGCCGACATCATCGACCAGCCGACTGGTGCTGCTTTCCGCATCAAAGTCACCGCCATCTTCGGCCCAGAGGTCATTTGGAAAAAACCGGTGTGACCAGGTTGCATCACCGTCGTCCGCGGCGATGCCCATGCCGCCAGGCACCCCCGCATCGGAGTTCGCTTCACCCCAGGGCGCCAGCAGGCGGTGCAGAAAAAATGTGATGGGCCCAGCCTCCTCGCGCTTTCGTGACAGCGTGAGACGGAGCACCACTTCCTGAATGATGGCGTCATCGGGAATGGCGGAGAGGTCGTCGAAGCGCAGCAGCGCGCGGCGCCGAAGCCCGTTCGCGATCCGCCCGGAGAACAGGTAAATCCCGGCGCCGTTGCTCAGGTCGTTGGCGTCCTGATAGATACTCGTGTCAGCGGTTGGAGCGATCTCAAGTTCGAGCAGCTGAGCCTCAGCGAGAGGCGCCAGCAGCGCCAGCCCTGCTCCGATCAGCCGGCCGAGCGGGCCGGCACGGTCACAGAACAAAACCCAGGTCTGCCGTTGCGAACTCGCTCAGGTTGGGGAAGATGGCGTTGAGCTCCGAGTCTCCGACGCCAAGCCACTTGGCCAGCGTCGCGCAGTACTGATCGAGGGCGGTACTCGGGATCATCCTTCCTCGACCAATGGAGTCGGCGCCGTCCAGCGCAATCTCGGGATAGGTTCCGTAGAGCGTCTGCCCGAGCACGCCACCGCCGATCACCATCTGCTGGCCACCCCAACCGTGATCCGAACCGTCACCGTTAGAGTTGAGCGTCCGCCCGAACTCGGACATCGTAAACGTGGTCACGTCGTTGGCGACGCCCAGTTCACCGCCGAGGGCCGACTGAAACGCGGTGATCGCGTCGTTCAGTTCTGTCAGCAGCTCCGGCTGATCGGTGTTCTGCGCGTTGTGGGTGTCGTAGCCGCCCTGCGAGACAAAAAATATCTGCCGCGACTGGCCTGTGTCGACACGGGCTGCGATCAGCCGGGCGACCGTCTCGAGCTGCCCGCCCAGGTTGGTATCGGGAAACGCCGTCGATATGGGGTTGGCCGCCATCGCGCTGGAAAACAGCGCCTCCAGCTCGATCGACCGGGTCATCGTGTCGCGATACTCGCGCTGAAACGGATGGTCGTAGGCGGCGGCAAAAATCTCGTCAAAGCCCGCCTGACGCGCCGCTGCCGCCAGCTGCGTATCAAAACCCTGTATCTCGATCAGTCCGTCCAGCCCAATCTGGTACGGGCGGGTCACCTCACCGACGGCAAAACGATTGTTACCCCCGACCGAAACCGTAAACGGGAGATCCGGGTTAGCATTCAGCGCCACTAGCTGGTCAGCGACCAGTCCGCCCCATCCCTGCGCCATGCCGGGGATTGCGGACCCGGACTGCCAGAGTTCAGTCTGGCTGTTGTGCGAGAACAGCTGGGGCGGGCGGGGCACGCTGCCGTTTTCATACGTTAGCTTGGTCATCGGCGCCACGAGCGGACCGACGTTGGTCACTACCGCAAGATCGCCGGAGTTGAACAAGCCCCGCAGACCCGGACAGCTTGGATGAAATCCGTAGTTGCCGCCGCTCAACGGCGAGACCGATAGAAGGTCTTCCCTCGGGATCGCCAGGTTCTCGCGGATCGCGCTGTACTGGTTGTAGCGCGTGTTGTCCCTTGGCACCAGGAGATTGAACGAATCATTTCCGCCGGTGAGATAAATACACACCAGAGCGCGATAGCCCGCACCGCCGCTCTGCGCCATGACCTGATTCATCATGCCAAGCTGGCCCAGCGTCGCGTAGGCGCCGCCAGCGGAGAAGACGCCGGCCATCTGGCGCAGAAAGCGACGACGTTTTGTGTTGGTAATGCTCGTCATTGCCGTTACCTCTGCACCGCGAATTCTGGGGATATCAGCACCAGGTGGATCAGGCCATAAACCTTACGATCGTCGTTCCCGAAGCTGGGGTAGGCCTCCACGGTAGCGATCAATGCCTGGCGCAGGGCCGCAGACATGCTGCCGTGAAGCATCCGCAGGTCGAGCTCATCGACCAGCACCGCGGGATCGTCCAGCAGCGGGATGAGATCTTCCACGTTCACTGCGGGTCGGTTGGTTGGCGGATTGGTCTGACCCGTGTTGCCGTTCCAACCCTGGTTGAACAGGTGATTGGCGGCGGTGGCGATGGTGCCTTCGTCGACGATCTGAAGCTCGGGAGTAAACAATCCTGCCTGCTGAATCTCCCCCGGTGACTGATAGTCGGGGGAGTAGAAGTTAAAGACCGTTGGCGCAAACAGGGGGCTCTGCGCGTAAGAACCTGTCGGAATATTGACCGAACGGCCGTCGGGTGCCGGTACTGCGTTGAAGGCGCGATACATGGCGATCAGCTTGAGCAGCGGTTCCCGGGGCCTGCCAAACGGGGCCGGCTGAGCCATGCCGCGGGCCACCGGATCGAAAAGAATCGCCCGCACCACGGCTTCGAGATCGCCCCGAACGCCGCTGCCGTTGTCGTTAAAGACCTGCGCCACCCGCGCGACATATTCCGGCGGCGGATTGCTGGTGACCAGCTTCAGGATCAGCTGGCGGCTGATAAACGGCCCTACGTTCGGGTGATTGAAGATGATGTCCAGCGCATCGTTCAGGTCCTCTTCGCAGGACTGACCGGCCGGCACAACGGCGCCGTCCAGCAGCACCTTTTCGCTCGTCTCATGTTCATTTTCAAAACAAACCATCGGGAGGTAATTGATCTCCGCCCGAAAGAAGGTCTCAGAGTTGGCGTACGTCCAGCCGGTGAAAATCTTGGCCATCTCCCCGATGACGTTCTGGTCATAGGTGGGGATCGGCTGTCCCAGGTTGTCGAGCATCGGGGTGTGGTCGAGATTGAGCTTGACCAGGCCGATGCTGAAGAGCTGCATAATTTCCCGGGCGTAGTTTTCATCGGGCAACGTGCCGCGATTCGGATTCGCCTTACGATTGCGCAGATGGCTCAGATAGCGACCCATCTGCGGACTGACGCTGACCTCCTCAAGCAGCTGGCGGTAATTGCCAAACGCGTTGCGCGCCAGCAGATCGTAATATTCCGCCAGGCCAAAAACATCGTTCCCCATGGCTCTCTGGCTGATGACCAGTATCTGGGACAGGGCCCAGGCCACGCGTTGGCGCAGCTGGTCCTCACCGTAGATCGCAATCGAGCCCCAGCGGCTGCGTCGGTCGCCGTTGGAAGCGCCCTGGGTATTCGCCAGATTTTCAAGAAAGGGGCGCTGGAGGCTGATCGGTGCGTTGAGCTGGTCGTCGAACCACGTTTCCAGGTCGGACTGCTGAAGTGCAGCGATCTCCGCAGGTGTCGGCCCGAACGTCGCCTGGGTCAGGATTCGTGCCGCCTCGAAGCGCGTGAGGCTTCGTTGGTCTACGGGTTCAAAACCATCAGCAAACCGGGCACCCTGCGCCTGCGCATGCGTGCCGATTGTCAGACAGGCAAGCCCGCCCGCCAGCACCGCTGCTCGCCATATCTTCACTGCCATTAATTCCAAATCAGATCTTTTTCCGAACGGCAGTGTGCGCTAGATCAATCCGTCATGCGTGAGAGGTGCATCACAGTTTTTTCGTAATTTCTGTGGCGATCGTGGGAGGAAGCCGCTCGAGGTTGAGCGGCTTCGCGATATCGTTTAAAGATCTCTTGCCGCAACGTCGCGGATTTGCGGCCAGTTGGCGTCTGCCTTGGCGATGTTGCCGGGGATGTCTTTCTTCCAGACGTTGTAAGCCTGGCGGTTTTTGTTGACGTACAGTCGACCGTCAACGATCTCGAAGGCCTTGCCGTCCACCTGAAACTTCTTGCCGAAAGAAGCTCCGAGAGCGCAGTAGCCACCGTATGCCGGGGCGAACTTTTCCGGGTTGGCCTGGAACAGGTCACGGTTGCCCGCGGAGGCGAAAAGGTAAACCGCGCCGCCGTACTCCACCGTGAAGCTGTCTGACCCGCGCACCGGGCGTCCTTCGGTGAAATACGCAACAGCGTCGTGGCCGGCAAGGATGACGTTATTTCTGTCGGTGGCGGTCTCAACGCCGGCCGTGGCCGTGGCGGCGACGGTGAGCAGCGCACCAGCGGCGATCAATCTAATCAGAGCGTACATGGTCTTTTCTCCTGAGTTGGGTTTCGTTAGGAACACTTTGCTGAATAGGTGGGACCATCGTAGGCTTAAGAAACCACCCCAACTATGTCAAAAAATACCTAAAATATGTCTGAAACCGTTGTCTCCTCCGACGACCCCTTGAGCGCGCTCCTGCGCCAGCTCAATTTTGGCGCGAACGTGATATTCCGGGCTGAGTATTGTGGCCGCTGGGCGGTCGACACCTCCGGCACCAATCAGGTGCCTTTCCACCTGGTCTCGCGTGGCGAAGGCTGGCTGCACGACCCAGGTGGTCCGCCCCGCAAGCTGGCTCCAGGCCATCTGGTGCTGTTCCCTCATGACGAGCAGCACGTCCTGTCCGGCAGCGCAGCTCCGCCAGACCCTGCGGACATCAACCAGGGGCCGCCGCCGCAAATCTCCGAGCCGGCAACGCGGCTGATCTGTGGCTATTTCACCTTCGATCGGCTGGCGGCCGCGCCGCTGCTGGCCGCACTTCCCGCGACCATGGTCCTCAACCTGGCGGAGGCGGCCAGCCCCAGCGCGCGACAGCTGGTTGACCTGTGGATGGCCGAAGCAGCAGATCCGAGGCCGGGTGGAGACGTTGCGGTAGACCGGCTGGCCGAACTGGTGTTCATTGAGATGCTGCGGCTGGAGGCACGCGAGGGGCGACTCGGCGGCGCCTTCAGCGCGCTGACAGACCCCAGACTCGGACCGCTCCTGGCGTCGATCCACCGCGAGCCGGGTGCTGCTCACTCAGTCAAGGCGCTTGCCGCGGCCTGCAACCTCAGCGAATCAGCGTTCGTTCAGCGCTTCAAGAAAGCCGTGGGCACAACGCCGGGACAATACGTCAAGCACTGGCGCCTGCAGCTTGCGGCCAGGGCTCTCGCGCAAACGAGCCGATCGACGTCAGACATTGCGGCCTCGGCAGGCTATGAATCTGAGGTCGCCTTCCGCAAGGCGTTCCGTCGAAGCCTCGGCATAAGCCCAGGGCGTTATCGGCGGCAAGGCCAGGCAGTACCTCCGACTGAACCCGAGCCGCTTTCACACAACTGACATCCTCCTGAAACACACTGAGCCTGGGCTGCTGCCGGGTTCACGATCATGGATCTCTTTTCACTGCTGGTGATTTTGCTGTTTGGCCTCGCGCTGATCGATCTGAGCGTGGGGGTCAGCAACGACGCGGTGAACTTCCTCAATTCGGCGATCGGCAGCCAGGTTGCGACCCGACGCGTGATTCTGATGATTGCCAGCTTCGGCATTCTCACCGGCGCCATGTTTTCTTCGGGCATGATGGAGGTGGCCCGCAAGGGCATCTTCAACCCGGATCAGTTCATGTTCACCGAGGTGATGATCATCTTCCTCGCCGTCATGCTGGCGGACGTACTGTTGCTGGATGCCTTCAACACGCTGGCACTGCCGACGTCGACCACCGTCTCCATCGTTTTTGAGCTGCTCGGTGCCGCGGTTGCGCTTGCGCTGGTCAGGACGGCAACCAGCAGCGAGCTGAGTGTGACCGACTTTATCAATCTCAGTCAGGCGGCCTTAATTATCTCGGGAATCTTTATTTCTGTGGGGGTGGCGTTTGCCGTGGGTACAGCAGTGCAGTGGCTGTCCCGCGCGATGTTTACCTTTCGACTCGCCGACAGGCGCAGCCCGATGCTCACCGGTCTCTGGGCAAGCCTCTCGCTCACGGTCATCAGCTTTTTTCTCTTCATCAAGGGACTGTCGGGGGCCACCTTCATCCCAGAAGACTTCAAGGTCTGGGCCCAGACCCATACGGTTCAGCTCATCGGCCTGCTCTTTGCCGGATGGTCGGTGGTGACCCTGGCACACTATTTCGCGAACCTCAGCATCCTGAAGACGCTAGTGCTGTTCGGGACCTTCTCACTGGCGATGGCTTTTGCGAGTAACGACCTGGTGAATTTCGTCGGCGTGCCGCTGGCCGGACTTGCCTCCTGGCGCAGCTGGGCGCAAGCCGGCGTGGAACCCGATCAGCTTGCCATGGCCAGCCTGCTCGAACCGGTGCGAGGCGATACGCTGTGGCTGGTGGCCGCCGGCGGCGTGATGATTATTACGCTCTGGGTGTCGCAAAAAGCGCGATCGGTGACGGAGACCGAGGTGAGCCTCGGGCGCCAGGATGCCGGGGCGGAACGGTTCCGCCCTGGTCCCCTTTCCCGGGCCCTCGTACGCGGGTGGCTCGGGGTGGCCAACGTGGTGAGTCGATTTGTCCCTGAGGCCGTCGCGCGGTTTCTGGAACGGCAGTTTGATCGCTCTCATCTCAAGGGGATCGACGACACCGGCAATCAGGGGCCGGCTTTTGACCTGCTGCGGGCGTCGGTCAACCTGACGGTGGCCAGCGGACTTATTGCGCTCGCCACCTCGTTCAAGCTGCCGCTTTCCACGACCTACGTAAGCTTTATGGTGGCTATGGGGACTTCCCTGGCTGACCGGGCGTGGGGCCGTGATAGCGCCGTTTACCGGGTTGCGGGGGTGCTCAGCGTGATCGGCGGCTGGCTGATCACCGCGGCAGTCGCTTTCACCGTGGCCGGCACGTTTGCTTTGGCTATTCGCCTGCTGGGCTGGTGGGTTGTTGGCCTGCTGGCGGTGCTGGTGGTGGTTGTATTACGCAGAACCGCAAAGCTCCACCAGAAACGTCGGGAGACACAGCAGGACGCATCCGCGGTCTCAACCCAGCCAGCGTGAGCGCCGAAGACGTTCAGGCTCAGCGCAGTTGACTGTCTTTACTGCCACGCCGGTTGTAGCCTGAAAACGCCTTGGCCTCGTCGTCGAGCGCCGACTGACAGGCCACGCACAGCCTGACGCCGGGAACCGCCGCGCGACGCGCGTCGGGGATTTCCGCGTCACACTCCTCACAGTGTTTCAAACTCTCTCCCCGGGGCAGCTGACCGCGAGCCCGAGCGACGGCATCCTCGATCGTGGCGTCGATCTGCTCCTGCACGTTGCCGTCTTTGGCAAATCCTCCGGCCATCAGCGCACCACCATGCCGCGCTCAGTCGTCTTCGTTGATATCGAGGGTCATAGCGTCCGGACCGCGCAGCATGGTCCAGTTGGAAACGGCCACCGCGTCGCGAGAGGTCAGCCGCGCCGGCGCAGCGACCGGCTCAGGCTCGAGGGCCACGCCGTCGGGCAGGAGATACATCGTTGCAGTCATGGTGTCCTGGCCGCTCGCCTTGCCGTCAACGATGGCCGGTCGATAGCGCGTCAGCTTGGGAAACTGTTGCCGCGCCCGTGAGCTGTCGCGCGATCCCGCGCTGGTGTCCGCGACCTTAGCGCCGCGGATGCGGCCATCGTCGGTAACGCGGAACGTAAAAGTCACCTGCCGATCATCGCCGGCAATCTTGAACGGTGCCATGTCGCCGTATCGGACAAGCTGCGGCTCCGCAAACTGCGGCAGCCAGTGCGCGCCGTCCGGCCCAGAGGCGAGGGCGACCGCATACGCCGCCTCATACTGGGCTACAGCCTGTCTTTCGAAATAGCGCTGCATCAGCCAATCGCCAAAAACCAGCCGCGCCTCAACCTTCTGGTCTACGGAAAACGCCTCCGGCTGACTTTCCATCAGCTCGATAATGCGCTCATACATGCCGCGAGCGAACTTTCCTCGATAGCCGCCCCGGTAGGCATGAGCCATGCCACGCAGCAGGGGCAGCGACTCCGGTCGGTCGGGGCCACCGCCCTGGACCTCGCTGAGCGCCTCATGAAAAACCGCGATGGCACCATCGTACTCCCCGAGTGACCGTAGCCAGGTGCCGTAGCGCGCCGCCGCGGCGATGGCCTGCGAGCTGGTCTCGCCAAAATTCACGCGGTTGAGCTTTACCGCCAGCTGCTGCTGCTCGTCGGCCAGGTGACGATCGCCAAGCGCCTGTAGCACGTCAGCCTTGGCGTAGGTGAGCGGGATCTGGGCCTCGTTCTCGGTGCCCCACTGTCGATGGGTGATGTGCTGCGCACGGGTATAGGCCTGCAGCGCTTCCTCTGGTCGACCGCGATTGCGCAGCGACGCGCCGAGAAAGGTCAGCGCTCGAATCAGCTTCTCACTGTAGAGCGGCACCTGCCCGGCCAGCAAATCCTCGGCGTGCGTCAAGTCGGCGAAGGCCTGGTCATGCTGCTCGTCGAGCAGGCGGCTGATCCCGACTTCGGCCAACGCGACAGCGTATTGGGTGCTGGTGTCGCCGTGTTGGCTGGCCGCCTGGTCCCGCAGGCTCAGCGCCGCTTCAAGTGCTTCCTGACTGCGCCCGCTTTCGCGCAGGTCAAAATAACGATCCCACAGCGCAGCGCTGTCCGGCTGGTCCACTACCGTCGGAGGAGCCTCCGACGCTGCAACTTCGACCCCGAGAAGCGGCGAAATAACGAGCAGGCTAAGCCCGCAAAGGTGAGCTTTCATACCGGTTGTCCCCCGAGAAGCTGTAGCTCACCCTAGCAGCAAAATGTCGCTACCCCCAAGCCACGCGATTTACCAGGACGGTGAACGTCAGCGACGCGACGACGTCATAAACGGGGCGTATACTCGCCGGTCCCGTCGTCGAAGCCAACGACATGCACCCGATCGCTGAACAGCTCCTTGAGCAACACCTTGCCTTTGAACTGGAGGCGCTGACCGACAAGCGTGTTCAGCCCTTCCTCCGCTCGGCAGTGCAACGCTGGTTTGAACTGGCCGCAGAGCAAACGCTCAGCGAGCTGGTGACTGAGAAACGCTGCCGGGCAGCCGCCCGGCGTCTGCTGGCGCAGTCGAGGATTCCGCCTTCAGCCTGGGACTTTGGCGTGTCTTTGCTGCTTCGATTCAACGACCATCTGGGTGATTCTAAAGCCGAGGTGCGAACACTCCTCGGAGAAGGGCAGTTCGTTGAACTGGTCCAGGGGCTTGCCAACCTCAACGAGCCCCGCCGCAGACTGCTCGCCGAGGCGTTCAACCATCCCCTCTACAGCGAACTGATTTCCAGCCTCGTCTACGAGGCGCTTCTCAACTACCTCGTCCAGGACAACCTGATCTCCCAGAAGGTGCCCGGCGTCGGCTCGATGCTGAAGCTGGGCCGAAAGGTGGCCACTAAGGCTGTGCCCGGCCTTGACGCCACCGTCGAGCGGCAGCTCAAGAATTACATCAAGAGCTGCCTGCCCTCCCTGATCAAAACTTCTGAACAGTTCGTGGATGAACTCCTGACCGGCGATGAGCTGGAGGACCGGGTAAAAAAGGCGTGGCCCGAAGTCGGCTCACTACCGCTCGCTGCTATGACCGAGGATCTTCGGGTCGAAGACGTGGAGCGCCTTGGCGCCTGGGGCCGGGATTCGTGGGATGAGCTGCGCCGGTCAGACTGGTTTATGGATACGGCCGAGATACTGATCGCTCATTGCTATGAGCGCTACGGCGACGAGCCCCTTGCGGTCCTCCTCGACGATTTTGGCATCAGGCGCGGCATGGTGAGCAAGGAGGTGATCACGTTTGTTCCCCCGCTGCTGAAGCAGCTTCGAGAGGCGGGATTCCTGGGCGAGCTCCTGAGGCTGCGGCTGACGCCCTTCTACGAGTCGAAAGCCGTCACCAAAATTCTTACCGCAGCCGGCAAAGGCGCCGTCTGACCCGAGCCGAACGAGGGCACTTAACTCATAAAAATTGTGCAGTGGGTTCGGTACGCGCGTTGGGTATAGAACAACATCCACTTTTACCGGAGCTGCCGCCGTGCCGGCAGCGTCAGGAGACGCGCCGTGATGACAATCCCATATTCTGCCAACGGGTGGCTGCTGCGAGTCCTTTGGTTGATCCTGCTGACAGCCTGCCTCGGCGCAGCCAACTCCGCCCGTTCGCAGGCGTTCACCTATCAGGGTGAAATCCTGCTTGATGGCGAGCTGGTGACCGGCACCGTGGATTTCGACTTTTCCCTGTGGAGCGCAGCCGCCGCGGGGATTCAAATCGGAAGCAACGATGAACAGCAGGCAGTGTCGGTTTCCAATGGTACGTTCACCGTGACGATCGACGTCGGCAGCGGGGTGTTCGATGGTGCCGAGCGCTGGCTGGAGATCGGCGTGCGCAGCGCCTCCGGGAGCGGGCCGTACACGCTCCTGGACCCCAGGCAGCCCATCTCCCCTGCGCCTTACGCCGCCTTTGCGCTGGACGGTCTAGCGGGCCCGCCGGGGCCGGTCGGCCCACAGGGCGATCCGGGGCCCACCGGTCCGCAGGGACCTCAAGGACCCCAGGGCGACCCGGGGCTGCCGGGCACCACTCCCTGGGAGGTCAACGGCAGCAACGTTTTTTATAGTGCGGGCGGCATCGGCCGCGGGACCGACTCACCCCTGGCGGAGCTACACCTGAGCAGCACCGATCTCGGCCTGCAAAGCGCACCCCAGTCGCTGCTGGGCGAAAATATGCTGGTGGAGGCGAGCGATGCGGTGCTGGGTCTTTACAGCAGCCCGGGCGGGGGCAATGGTTCTGCGGTTGTGCTGGGAGAGATGAACGCCGGCACCCTGGAAGGCAAGTGGACCATGCTGAAACGCACCAGCCAGGCTGGCAACCGCCTGTTTTTTACCTACGGCGCTGATCCCAATTACGCGGTTAACCCGGTGCGGGTGGCATTCCATCCGGATGGCTTTGTCGCGATGGGTACCGCTGGCCCGTTTTTCAGCACCGAGAGCACGCTGACGATCAACACCGGCACCGACCAGCACGGGGTACTGGTTTTTGCAGACACCCAGCTCGGCAGCGGCATCGGCCTTCACGCCGGGCCGGTCGGTTTCTCCAGCTTGGCCAAAAACGGGTTTTTTGATGGCGCCTGGCAACGCTTTGATGAAACGATGGGAACCTATCTGCAGGAGGTCACACCGTCCGGCGAAGTGAATTTTCTGACGGCGCCAGCCGGCGCCAACCCAGTCGTATTCAGCCGGGCTCTGACGCTCAACACCGACGGTACGGTAACCCTCCCGGAGGATGTCACGGTGGAGACCGCGAACCTGACGGTCGGTGGAACCATTCAGGGGCAGGCGCTGACGCTTGATGGCGTTACCACCGTCAGCGCCGCCGAGCTCAACGTTCTCGATGCTGGCGTCACGGTTCCGGCTTTTCTGAATTTCTACGTCCGCGCACCGGGCACCAGCCAAACCTATTATCGCTATGATCCCAACACGCCGGATGACCTGGTCGTGACACGTTTTGCCTGTCATGCGCTTTCGGCCGACGGACTGGCGACCGCAACGACGATTCGTCTTTCCGACGGCGCGGGCGAGTCGCTCGATTGCGTCATTGGCGCTGGCCTGGATGACTGCGTAGTCACGGGCCTGCTTGTCTTGGCGCCCACCGAAACGCTGGCGGCAACCGATGACGGGACCGGCGTTTTCGGCAATCCCGCGAACCTCAACTGCACCGTAGAAGGGCTAGTGAGCGCCCTTTGATGTGGTTATGCCCGCCTTTAAGCGACCTTAGACGCGCTACTCGAACCCGTCGGCGAACAGCTTGCTGCCGGAAAGCTGGTCAACCTGCGCCGCGGCGGGCAGTGAGCTGAGCCCTTCGTCATCCCGGGCGACGACAGCCACGTCGTGGATGCCGGAGAAGTCGCTGAAGATCTGCGTCTGTACGCTGTAGTTCCCACCGCCATTGTTCTGCATCGGCAGCCGCACCTCCTCACAATTGGGTAACGTGACAATCGCCTCGACAGAGAGGATTTCACCGGTGCTGGTGACGCCATCGGCGACCAGCTCAACCGCCGTAACACCGTCGATGCTGGCTGGCGCGTTAACTGACGCAATCAGCGGCTCATCACCCGCCAGCAGGACGCCGGACCCCAAGGAATAGCTTCGGGCAAACAAACCGTCCGTAAGCTCGTTACCAATCCCGTTGCCGTTGTCATCCAACACCGGCCGCTGGCTGCGCTCCGAAAAACGAATTCCCTGGCGCGCGATATTGAAGGCCTGCCTGACCGTCGCGCCGTTGAGCACCTGGCCCCAGAAAAACCGCGAGAAGCTGATGTCCTCATCCAGCACGAGGTTGCATCGCAGCGTGTCGCCGTCGCTGGCGATCACGATACGATCCTCACCGGCTGGCGGCGCGAGGACCGGTACAAAATCGCCGGACAGCTCACCGTCATAAACCACCACCAACGCCCCCGGCAGCGCTGCCTGCGCCGTATCCAGCCAGGCGCTGAGCTGAGCGGCAGTCAACACCTCGCCGCTGTTGAGCCGCAGGCCACCACCTTCCGAAACCCCGACAAGGTACACCACCAGATCCTGACCATCCTGGGTGGCCCAGTCGGTGATCGCAAACTCCAGATTGGCGAGCGTGGCTGCCGCGTCCAGACCGACTATGCCCGTGTTGCTCAGGTATTGAATGTCATCACACAAGCTTTGGTTGCAGGTGCTGCCGTCGGGTCCGTAACCCTGCTGCAGCAAAGCGCTGTAGGCGAGCGCCGCATTGATCCGGATCGGCTCCGCCTCCGAATCGCTGGGCTCACCGCCGGCAACAATGATGGCCTTGCGGCGCAGCGGGTTATCGATCGTCAGGAAGGCCACCTCCGGCACCGCCGTGTTGCCGACGGCGTCCTGCGCGTAAACGGTCAGCTGGTAAGTACCCTCACTGGTGAAGCCGTTGAACGTGGCCGAAAAGTTGTCGGTGCCGGGTTCCCGCGCCAGCTCTACCGTCGGCAGATCCTGCACGGGATTGTCAGCGGAACCCGGATTGAAGCCCGGCGGGCGAAGCACCATCCAGACCCGGCCTATGCCATCACTGTCGGTTACGTTCGTGGCGTCGATAGTGGCGGAGCTTCCGCTGGGCGGGCCGACCGACACGGAACCAATCTCCGGAACCTCACCGAAAATTTGAGTGCCATTGCCGATGAACTGACCCGCAAGTCTGGCCAAATCGAAAGGGGAATTAGCGACGCCGTCACCGTCTGACTCCACCATAGGCGTTTGCTGGGGAAACGACGTCGACTGGGTTTGTGAGGCCAGCGTAAACGCATCTTCCAGCGACAAACCGTTAAAGATGTGGGTCCAAAACTGGTTGGAAAACGACAACGTACCCTGGGAGACGAAGTAAGCGTTCTCGTCGGCACCCGAGCTTGTGATGACGATACGATCAAACTGATCCGATCGGGTCTCATCCAGAAAGGAGCCTGACTGGCAGGCATCGTAGATCAGTGTTGCGCCTCGGCTGACGCCCGCCCCCTGCCAGTTATCCAGCAACGCGCCAACGGCACCCGCCGAAAGGGTCTCGGTACCACTCATGCGAAACGTGTCCAGACCGCCGTGGTCGATGAGATAGACGATCAGATTTTCGGCGTCGGCAGCAAAGGTCTCGAACGCCTCTGTCAGATTAGCCACGGACGCCGCACCGTCGACGTCATCAGGGAGCCCATTTCCATCGAGGTCGAGGTCGGTATCATCCGAGAGATAAAAAATAGTATCTTTCGTGAAGCCCTGGCTGACGAGCACGCGATACGCAAAATTGGCGTTGTTCTGAGTCGCGTCCCAGAGCGCGTTGCCTGGGTAGGGCCCGCCGCCGGCCACCATGATGACCTTGGTGTTGTCAGACACAATCTGCGGATTGAAGGTTTGCACTCGACTGAAGCGCCTGTCCACAGTGACCAACCGGCCGTCGTCTAGCTCCGCCATCTGATCGACAGAGCCAAAGGCGCCGGGTATCGAACCGAAGCGGCCAACGGTGGACAAAAACTGACCGTCGGGCGAGAAGATTTGGACCCGGTTTTGTCGATCTGAAATCGCCAGATTTCCGGTACCTAACACCTGAATGCCGGCCGGGGCGTCAAGCTCGCCGTCCCCGGTACCCGGCTCACCAAAGGTGGCCTCCAGCGTATGCGGGTCGTTGCCGTTGAGATCTAGCGGCGGCGCAAATCGATAGATACGGTTGTTGTATCCATCGCTGACGTAGAGTCGCTCGTTGCTGTCTACCCCGACGCCGTTAAAGACCAGGGCGGCTTCTCCGGGGGCGGGATCGAGACGGGTTTCCGCCAGAACCTGGCCGCTCGCGCTATAGCGGATAACTTTCCGCAGGCGAAAATCGTGAACGTAGAAGTTGCCGGAAGGGCCAATGACCAAACTATTCGCAAAGGTCAACTCACCAACACTCCGCTGTGAAATATCAGGCGCCGTGGCGAGGGCGCGGGTATTCAGATCTCCGTCGTCCGGCAGGACGGCCGAACGCGAAAAGGGCGTATTGCCAAACTGATCCCTGAAATAGAGACGGTCCGCCTGACCGACATTGCCGACCGCAAGAACCGGAAAAATACTCTCGATATACACCGCAATCGCCGTGGTCGCCTCAGCCTCCGACCCCACATCAAAGCCCGACCAGCCGCCCCCCGTTCCGTCGTTCAGGTAATAGCGATTGACCTGATTAAAGTTTCCGACCACCACATCGACATACCCGTCGGTATTGATGTCGGCGAAGGCCAGATCCCGGGAATCAAAAACGTCTTCTGTCAGGTTGGTAGGCGCAGCAAAGGTACCGCCGCTGTTGGCAAAGACCTGGTTGCTGCCATTGCGGGCTAAGACAAGATCAAAGCTGCCGCTGCGGTCGACGTCAGCAAAACCGGCCGCGAGGATGGTATCGGAGGGGCCACCGATGAGCTGTCCGGCCGTAAAGCCGCCGACGCCATCCCCCAGATAGATCCGGCTTTGACCCGCAGCGTTGCCGACAAAAAGATCCATTGTGCCGTTGCCGTCCACGTCTGCTGAGGCCAGCGCGCGGGTGTCATCTCCGGCTCCGAATGTGCTGCCGGCCGAGAAGTTGGCTGACCCGTCGTTTAGGAACACGCGGTTTGCCGCGTCGGCGTTGGCGGTAACAATATCGATACGGCCATTGCTATCGACATCCACGGCCACAACGGCTCGGGTGTCGTCCGTACTCGTGCCCAGGGCCACGTCAGTGTTGACCAGGGCCGGGAAATCGCCCAGCAGAAAGGCGTTCTGACCCGCTCGACCGAAAACGAAATCCAGCTGACGGTCGTTGTTAAGGTCCGCGACCGCAATCGACTGAGTTATACCCGACTCCGTATTGAATGGCCCGAGCGTGGGGGGAAATCCAGGGTTGGTGCTGGGAATCACCAGCTGATCCTCTCCCTCGTTCCCGACAAGGATCACCTGGGAGAGGAAGGTGGGCTGTGAGATCGTTGCGGTCAATTCTGGGGGGTCGGCGGGCTGACCCGAGGCGGGTGGGTCATACAGATAAATTATCCCATCGCCGGTACCGTAGAGCCCCCCGTCAGCGCGCTGCGCTATCAGGTCCAGCCGTTCGGCCAACGCGTACTCAAACTGATACTGCCCGTCGCCGTTGAATGTCTGGATCCGAGTTCCGCCAGTGGTCGTCCCGTGGCTAACCAAAATCTGCCCGTCGGTGTTGCTGGTCATGCTGGTGGGGGCCTGGAATCGCGACGGTCCGGTGCCTTGTGAGGAGAAAGTCGTCTGCACCACGCCCGACGAATCAGTCTTCACGATATCGCCGGTGAAGAGATTGGCGAGCACCAGCTCGCCCGTCGGCAGGATATCGATGTCACCCGCTGCCAGATTGAGGCCCTCCCCCTCGAGTATCGGTGACTGTTCCCGCAGGAAGTTGCCAGACAAATCGAAAATCTGAATCCGGTTGACGTTATCGCCGACCAGCAGCTCGTCTGAGGCGTTGATCGCCATACCCCGCGGATTTAAGAACTCGCCGGCGCCGAAGCCCTGCGAGCCGAACTCAAGGAGAAACTGCCCGTCAGGATCGAACTTCTGGATTCGATCGGCGCCGTGCGAAGCAACAAAGATGTTGCCGGTTTCATCCACCAGCGAGGTTGCAATGGTGGTGAACTCACCGGGACCAAGACCCGGACCACCGAAGCTGAAGTCAAATTCGTGCGGAACCGTTGGATCGTCACCGCTCGGAGCTGAAAACTTCACTATCCTTGAGTTGCCCAGGTCGGCGACGTAGATCGCATCCAGACCGTCGATGGAAATATGCCTGGGCAGGGAAATCTCTCCTGGACCGCTTCCCTCGGAGGCAAACTCCGTCAGATAAACACCACTGCTGGAGAACTTCTGAATCCGGTTGTTGCCCCGATCCGCTACATAAACGCTGCCCGCAGAATCGACGACTACCGACTGTGGCGTGTTGAACTCGCCCGGCCCGGAACCAGGGCTTCCCCACTGCGTGATGTACTGGCCCTGCAGCGTAAACTTCTGGACGCGCGCCGCGTTGAAATCCGCGAGATAGATGAAACCCTGGTCGTCCACCGCCAGCCCAGTGGCGAGGAAATACCAGGGCTGCTGCAGCACCGGCCAGAGTCGCTCAAAGCGGTATTGGTCAGCACCCGCGTGTACCCAGGCAGGCAGGACGAACAGCGTTACGGCAAGAGCCGTCAACAGACGGCCAACGCGATGATTCATAGAGATCCCAAGTCTCGCAGACTGCTCATAGCCTAGCAGGTGAAAGGTAGGCGCACTCTCAACGGGTAATGGCCGGCGCGATCCACCTTATTGACCTGCTTTTTTACCGGCTGACGCTTCAATAAATAAGGACTGGGGTCAGTTCTTCCTATCGGCTGAAGACGTCAAACAGGGGCTGTTTTCTTGGCGGCAAAACAGCGGACCGGTCAGTCGCCGCTAGCGTCGCCGAACCGCTTTGACATGCCGAAGAGCATGGACCCCCCGATGCACGGCGGTAACGACGCAGGGCAAGACTCCGTCTCACCGCTCGCATTTTCCGGTACACGGACGTACCGGCTTTTTGAGTTACCGGCGCGCGAATCAGACACCGGGCTAAATTCCTCATCGAAGCTGTGGCACCATGGCGCAATTGTTTGTCATAAGTAAGAACTGAGGGCCTGCAAAAGCGCGGTGGAATTTCTTGAGGTACCCGGCCTGCTGACCCTTACCATATTGCTGCTGACCAGATTGCTGCTAAGAGGTCTGTTCAAACAGGATTTGCCTAGTAGCAAGCCAAAGGCACGCCAACCCGAGCTGAGCTCGGTCAAGCAGGCTACCAAAGCCAGGCCGGAGCATCGCCGACCGCTCAAGGAAAAATCGTTCCGTCGCCCGTTACCCGGAAGAAGGACTACATTCTCTAACCCGCACTTCCAAAAGCTGATGGCGAAGGCTCGAGCAATGGCCTCACTGCCGGAGCCAAGGTCAAACGTCGGGGCGAGGAGGAAGGAGCATCGTCAGAGGAGCTTCGTCAAAGCCCGTCGAGCGCTTTGCGCAGCTCCGCGGCCCAAAAGGGCGCTCGACGAGCCGCGCGCAGGCCATGGCCCTTCACACCCTCGGTACGTTTTTCGGCCTGACGCGCCAGTCCCAGGTGCCAGACAACCTCACCCTGCTCAACCAGAAACAGACCGGGTGTACCCTTGACGCCATACTGCTTGGCGATCGCCTCACCTTTTTCCACCAGCTGAAACTGAAAGCCCTGCTTGGCCAGGTAGGCCGCCGGGTTGGCGTCATCTTCCTCGAAGATGCTCACAGAAAGGATGCGGATTTCCTCGTCGCCATATTCGTCCACCAGGCTCTGCAGATGGGGCATCAGGCCCTTGCAGTACGGGCACCAGGTTGCCCAGAAGAGCAGCACCGTCGGTGGACCCGAAGCTGGAGGGAACGCCACCTCATGGCCGTTGACGTCTGTGGCGGTCCAGGCCGGCGCCGAGTTGTCCTGCGCGGCAAGCGGGCCGGCTAAGATCAGCAGCGGAAGAATAAGAACGATGGCGGACAAAACCGACTTAGGTTGAGTATTCATGTAGGTTTAGACCCGGCGCCGGGAAATAACCTTTCACGGTGCAGCCCGATTTACCGCAGCAGGCGCGTTCAAGAGAAAGTGCGGGCCGGCAATCCAGCGGCTCCCCAGCCTGTGGCAATCCCCGTTCCCACGCCGGATCGCCGGTCCACACATAACTTGTTGAGGTCTTCCATGACCTGGCCTCAAGGGCCACGTCTTCGTGACGTCGGAAATAAGATTACGGAATTCGCCTTGGGCGGTCTGTCAACCGGATGACACAACGCCCGCCGCCGAATCGGGCACAACGTTCATATTGGCAACTTGAACCAATCATCCTGGGATGAAAGTCGCGTAGGCCACGCCGTTGGCGCTGCTAGAATTCAGAATAGACTCAAGGTGAGGTGCTCTCAGTCCCCCATGCACTATCGGTTTGGAGACTGTCAGTTCGACGTAGATCTGAAGCTGCTTTGGCGCGGCGGCGAGCGGGTCAATCTGCAGGGCAAGTCAGCCGATTTGCTCCTGTACCTGCTAAACCACGCGGGACGGACCATTGGCCGCGATGAGTTGCTGGAGAACGTCTGGGCTAATATCCATCTCACCGACAGCGCGGTTGGCCAGGCGATCATGAAGGTACGTAAAGCCATCGGTGACGACGGTCGATCGATCATTCGTACCGTCCATGCTCGGGGCTTTGAGTTCACCGCTCCAGTCTCCCTGGAAGAAACGTCGATACTCCCGCCATCAACATCCAGTCCTCGTCTCAGGCTCTGGCCAACGCTGTTAGTTCTGGCGTTGACCGCGCTCGTCGTCGGGAGCCTGCTGCGCAGCGAGCTAAAGTCCCGCAACGAGGTATTGCCCACTTGGTGGGTTGGGCCTTTCGTCGATACCACGGAAGACGAAAGACTCTCGTGGATCGAGACCGGGCTTCAGCAAACCGTGACCCGTATGTTGAGCTGGTCGGGACAGCAGGTGGTCGCCGGCCCGGATGAACTGGACTCCAGTGACGATCTGGCCAGCATTCGTAGTTTTGTGGGCGCCGACTACGCGCTGAAGACGCATGTCGACACTCAGCCGGGCGGCTTCCGCCTGACGGTAAAGCTCGAACGCCGGGCCGAGCCCGTCGAGTTTGAACTTTCTGGGCCAGACCTCGCTGTCCTGACCCGCGAGCTGGTGAAACGGTGTCTGGATCTCACCAGTTCGGACGTTTCGCCCCTCTGGCTGCAGCGCGGCCAGTTCAGCGACCCGCTGGTCACCGAACTACACGCTCGGGCCAACGAAGCGCTGGCGCTCGAGGAATTCGCCGAGGCCGCGGCGTTGGCGGAGGCAGCGCTGGTCAGGGAACCCGGCAATATCGAGCTGAGGGTCCTGCTGCTCGAAGCGCGAACGCCTCAGGATGGTCACGCCGCAGCGGTCAGCGCGCTGAAGGCGTTGATCGATGAGAGCCAAGGGACGCTCTCCTCTCAGCAGCAGGTCCGGCTGCTCCATCGGCTCGGCGATTATCTTTGGTACGCCGGGAAGATTGACTCGGCACGCGAGCTGCTTGATCAGGCCAAAGTGCTGTCTGACCAGGCGAATCCGATCCTCCAGGGCCTGACCCTTAATTCGCTGTCAGCCGTCGTTCAATCTCAGGGCGATATCGACGAAGCGTGGGAGCTGGCCACCCTGGCCGCCGCGCGTTTCCGTGACGCCGGCGATGACTATCACGCCAGCGTTGCGCTGAGCAATCTAGCCTACCTGGCTGATGACTGGGGGAGTCTGGACAGCGCCCGAAAACTTCATGGTGAGGCGCTCGCGCTGCGCCAGAAATTCCAGGTTCCTGGCCTGATCGCGGCCTCTCGCTATGGCCTCGCTAGAATCCTGCGTCGGTCTGGAGACTTTGCGGGCGCCGACGAGCTGCTGAGGTTGAGTCTCGACCACGTACGAACCGCTGACAATCCTTTTGATCTGTTCGACAATCTGGAGGAGCTCGCGGAGCTGCAGCGCGCCCGAGGCGAATTCAGCGCCGCATGGGACACCATCAGCGAGGCCCACGAACTGGCAGAGCGCGAGCAGGACGCGCTGGGAATCGGCTGGGCGCTGAGCGTCCGCGGAAAGATCCGTCGAGACCAAAGACGTTACGACGATTCCCGTCGATGGCTGGCGCAGGCCGTGAGCCGGCTCAGCGAAGCCGGCGAGAGCAACGAGGCAGCCTACGCCAGGCTGCACCTGGCGGAGACGCTGCTGAGCGCGGGGGAACTCGACGAAGCAGGCACCATTCTCGATCAGCTGCCGTCACAGCTGGCTGCCGCCAACACCGGAAATCTGGCTATCCATCTTGCTCATCTCGGCGCGCTTCGGCGTCAATCGGAGAAGAAAGAACTGCTGCGTCAGGCGCTGAGCCTCGCTCGCAGCAGCGGCGCTCATGACCTTGAGGCATTTATCGCGATGGACCTGGCCAGCCTCGCGCTGGCTTCCGGCGACTCCGCCGACGCGGAGTCTCACCTGACCGTTTCCCGGAGCTGGAACCCAGCCCATCATCGCGTCATGGATCTGATGATCAGGTTTTATCAGCTCAACCAGCAGCCACAGCAGGCCAGCGCGCTGCGGGTTGAGCTGGCTGATCGTCATCCGGAATACCTCGCGGCCATCGAGCAAAACGCTACGGAGACTCAAATCCGTTAGCAAACACGCTGTCAGACATGGGTTCGAACACCGCATCGACATTGGTCTCGACGAAGACCTGAATCGAACACTGCAGGGGCAGGTTGACCGACGACCCGCAGCCCTGCCACTCCACAAAGCGCCATCCTGGGTCCGGCACAGCGTTCAGCGTGACCACGGTGAACTGGTCAAAGTCTTCGCTGCAGTTGTCGCTGCATACCAAACTACCAGGACTGCTGCTTACCGTGCCGTTACCCGTCACGGTGAGGTTCAACGGCACACGACGCTGAAACTCTGCGTTGATCGTTTGCGCCGCGTCCAGGGTGACGGTGCAGGGCCCGGTACCCGGATTACCCTCCTCGCAGTCGCCGGTCCAGCCGGCGAAGACGTCCCCGGGAAGCGCGGTCGCGTTCAGCGTTACCGTGGTCCCCGCCGGAAAGGTGGCGGCACAGCCGGCCGGGCAACTGATACCGTCAGGCGTGCTGGCCACGCTTCCAGCGCCGGTGCCCGAAAGGGTGACGGCCAGCTCAAAGTCTGTCTCCGCGAAATTCGCCGATACCTGAAGGCCTTCCCGAACGTTGAACTCGCACAGATTACCCACGGTCCCTGCGCAGGCTTCTGACCACGTCACGGCGGCGCCGACGTCAGCTACGGCCATCAGCCGAGCCGTTCCGCGCGGCAGCGGCGCACTGCACTGCGGCTGGCAGTAGACGCCAGACGGGTCAGACAGAACCACACCAGGCCCGCTGACGGAAACGTTAACAACTCCCGTTTGGAGCCCGCCGTTGAACTCGGCGATCGCCGCTCGAATTTCGGACATCGTCAGGATGCAGGGGCCCTCCTGGCCGTTGCAATCCTCTTGCCAGCGATTGAAGGCGCTTCCGGTTGCCGCCGTGGCCACCAGAGTTACCTCGCTGCCGAGAGGATAAGCGACGTCACAATCCGGCGGACACACGATGCCAAAGGGCACGCTGACAATCTCTCCGCTACCACTACTCCCGGAGTCCACCATGGCCCTCAGCAGCACACCCTCGGGCGCCTCAGACGCGCCAGCATCACAGTCCGCATCACCGGCATCATCACCGTCCACTGGTCGGGACCGCCCAAGCATGTCTGCAGTCAACCCGCATTCCTCAGCCGGCCAGAAATCGATCGCTGGACTGCCAGGCTGAAGCGCAACCTGGGAATCGATCGCCGCTTCCCCGGTCGATGCAACGCTGGCCCGTACGTCGTCGACCAGCAGGTCGTCCGGATCGACCACACAGCTTGCGCTGTTGCTCAGGTTAAACCCGTATTCGTCAGCAAACGCAAGGCCCTGAATAAAACACGCATCGAACTGGGCGGTGTCGCCGTTCACCAGTAGATTGCCCCGTACGACGTTGTCCGAGTCCACCGTCGGGTGCAGCTGGATGGTGGCCTGCTCGGCATTCCCCGCAATGCCCTGCGATCGGTTGGCGAAGAAAGTGTTGCCGTTCAGCCGCAGTCCAAAATCAACCTGACTGGAGAAGTTGCTGAGCTCCAGGCCGCCACCGTCGCTTTCCGCGAGGTTTTCCAGGAACGTATTGTTCTCGACAACCATGGTGGCCGAGCCGAGGCGCGCACCCCCGCCACTGCCTCCTTGGGCAACGTTGTTACGGAACAGGTTGCCACGAACCTGGAGCTCCATCGATTCGACGGTTGAAAGCCCGACGCCTGCTACAGCGCCGCCGTCCCCACCCGCAACGTTTTCAACAAAGCTGCTTCCCGCAACGTCCAGCGTCAGCTGGCCACCACTTTGGAACGAGACCGCGTAAACGGCGCCCCCGGCCCCGAACTGACCGGTTTGGTTGCCTTCGAAGCGACTGTTGCGAATCGTCAGCGTGATGCGCGCATTCGGTCCGCCTGTTGCAATGCCGACAGCACCGCCGAAGCTGCCAGCGCTATTTCCCGAAAACCAGGAATCCTCGATAGTCACCGCGACCACGCCGAGCGGATTCCCTCCTACGGCGCCGCCGCGATCCGAAGCCTCGCTGTCCGTGAACCACATATCACGCAGCGTGAGTGATTCGACCTCACCCAGATTGATCGCTCCCTGGCCGCCGGCGCCGCGAGTCAACTCGAGGTTTTCCAACGTTACGGATGTTGCACTACTGAGGCGAAAAACCTCCGACTGAAGACCCGCGTCAATCGTGAGTCGCCGCGTTGTGGGACCGGTGATCACCCACTCTCCGGTAAAGGCTGTCAGCAGATCATCTTCGAGCAGCAGGACAAACGGGTCCTGCGGATCAGCAGGAATCAGTGCGGAATCGAAGACGATCCGGTCTTCTTCATCGGCGGTGCCGCCGACACAACCGCCGACTTCGGTACTGAACCGGATGGACTCGAGCGCTTCCCGCAGCGAACACAACCCGTCGTTGTAGTCCGGCGGATTGCTGTCGGCCAGAGTATCGACCGTAATGACGGCAGCCGATGCAGACCCGACCGCAAGCGTTGCCGCCAGTGCGAGCGACGCGACAGCTCCTGCGAAATCACTCGGTTTATTCATAACCATCTTTGAAGATCTCCTCGGGTAGCGGGCTCTTGGGGAGTTCAACGGCGCCGATATCGCAATCGGCGGGGAGTCCAGGATCACCGTCGAAAGGAATCGAGGATTCATCTCGGCGATCACCCAGCATGTCCAGAACAAGCGGATCGATGCCTACCGAACACTCGGCATCCGGCCACTGGTCTACGACACCACTGTCCACCGCGGGATAGACAGCGATCGGCCTTCGCGGAACCCCAGAGAGGCCGAGGGTGACCCGAGTCGGCAGATCCACGACCTCCAGGTCCTGCTGCCCGACCAGACATTCGACGGCGTTGCTGGCGTTGTGCATCGCGTCCGTCGGATCGCTGACGATCTGACCGTCGATCGATCCGAACACGCAGGTCGGCTCGGAACTCGGATCGCGCTGCACAATGAGGTTCCCGACAAAGCGACCGTTGTCAGGCGTATCCGCCAGCTGGAGGCGAAGCGCCTGCGGAAGCGGCGCACCGACAACGCCTTTTGATCCCGGCCCATTTTTTCGGTCGATCACCTCTCGAGATGCCGAGTTGCCGAAAAACGTGTTGCCGGTGACCTCTGTCCCGCCCGAGTCGTCCCGCACCAGCAGGGCCCCCGGCCCCTGATCAAACGACACGTTGTCGATGAAGGTATTGTTGACCGCTTTGAAGCTGACACCCTGGCTGGTAACCGCAGCGCGGTCGCTGCGGTTGTCGATGATGAG
This sequence comes from Lysobacterales bacterium, assembly GCA_028285525.1. Taxonomy (GTDB): domain Bacteria; phylum Pseudomonadota; class Gammaproteobacteria; order Xanthomonadales; family SZUA-38; genus JANQOZ01. The sequence continues at coordinate 44,972 of JANQOZ010000105.1, read as the reverse complement.
GTTTCGCCGGAGGTTGAGAAGGCCCAGCGAATCGCCGAAGTGCCGAATCAGCAGCGCGCCGTTGCTGTTGTCCGACATGAGGTTGCCCTCAAACGCAACGCCGACCACGGCACCGTCGCTGCTGCTATCGATAAAGATGGCTGGCCGCCGACTCACCGCACCGTTAAGCGAGAAGCGCGAGTTCGACACCGTTCCCAGCAACGAGCCTGTCTGGGTGAAAGACAGCTCGAGCGCTGACCCGCCGTTGTCGAGAAAATCGGAGTCCTGAATCAACAGCACCAGACCATCTTCAGCGTTCAGCGTGACGGCGGTTCCGCCCATGCTCTGGATCAGTACTCTATCCAGGGTAATCTCCATCGATCCGGTGCTGCGGATGGAGATCGCCTCCGACTCAGCTTGACCGTCACTCACAATGTCGACGTCCACCAGCTCGAGCGTCGTGTCCCCCGCAGGAATCAGCTCCGAGGCGTTTCCGATGGCGGCACCGGCTCCACGGTTTCGCAGGATCAGTCCGGAAAGCTCGATGCTTCCACCGTTGGTCTGAACGCTGACGCCCGGGGTCTGGGTTCCTGGCGAGGACGGAGCAAGCTGTAGCTCAGGTTTCCTTACCAGTGGCCCTTGGATGCGAAGCGGGAAGACGTTTCCCGTGTTCAAATTCAGCGGAGCCTGAAGGTCGATCTGGAAGGGTGAAGCGGGATCGTTAGGAACGAGACTCTCGTCGAAGCGAATGGTGGTGGGCTGGCTGACAAATTCGCAGGTGTCGATGGTGGTACTCGACCTGACGGACTCTATCGCCTCCCGCAGACTGCAAAGCCCGTCCGACTCATTGCTCGGCGATTCGTCCAGCAGAGTGTTCACTAAGACAAGGGCCGAGGCGGGGAACGTGAGCAGCCAAAACAGCGGCAGCAGAAGCCATGGTGTCAGCTTTGGGGGTAATCGATGACTCATGAAGCAAACTCCGTGCAATCGCGATGCCCTAAGTCTTAGAACAGGCCGGAGAAGTTGCTTGATCTATCTATGAACAACCATGAATTATGAATTATTTCAGTTACTTACTGCCCAAAAAAAGCTCCGCTTTGACTCAGGCTGCTTGGGGACCTGGAAGGCAGATAGCGCACGGAATAGTGCCGCCCCGCCGACCTGGCTGTCTCAACGGTCTTTCACATGCCATCGATCTTGAGTGTCCTAGAGTCTGTGCTCCCGCAGTGCGGGCCCCTTAAAACAACACAACAACCGGAGCGCCCGTGCCTACACCTCAGTCACCGAAAATCAGCTTCTTGAATCGGGTGATGGATCGGACGGTCGTGCCCGGCATGCTGTCATTCGCCCGTCCGGGTTATGCCCTCCGTCGCCTCTGCTGGAAGCCCCTGGAAGAGCGCCTGGACGGTCGGCGCGTTGTCATCACCGGTCCGACTTCAGGCCTGGGCCTGGCGACCACCCACGCTTTGGCGGACCTGGGCGCCAGCCTGGTTCTGGTCGGTCGAGACCGCGGCAAGCTCGAGAAGCTAGCGGAAGAGGTTGCGGGTGAGGGAGCTTCGGAGGCGCCGACCATCGAGGTGGCGGAGCTGTCGCTGATGTCGGAGGTTCGCGACCTGGCTGACCGGCTCCTGGCCGACCCGGGTCCGATTCATACGCTCATCAACAACGCCGGCGCGCTGTTTAATGAACGGGATGTCACGAGCGAAGGCAACGAGCGCAGCCTCGCCCTGAACCTGCTGTCCCCCTTTCTTTTGACCCGCCTGCTCCTGCCTCGACTGGTCGAGTCGGCGACGGAGACCGATCCGGGCCGAATCATCAACGTCTCCTCGGGAGGGATGTATACCACCGGGATCAGCCTCTCAGACCTGCAAAATGAGCGCGGCGAATACAACGGGCCTGGAGCCTACGCCAGGGCCAAGCGGGGGCAGCTGATCCTCACCGAACGCTGGGCGCGCGAGCTGGCAGACAGCCATGTGGTCGTCCACGCCATGCATCCGGGCTGGGCTGATACCCCAGGCGTACGGACCTCGCTACCGACGTTCTTCAAGGTCACCAAGTCCATCCTGAGGTCGCCGGAGGAGGGCGCGGACACCATTGTCTGGCTTGCGGCTGCGGCGGAAGCGGCGCAGAGCACCGGCGGTTTCTGGCTGGATCGGGCGCCGCATCTGACGGAGGTTCTGCCAAAGACGCACGTATCACAAACGCGCCGTGAGCAGCTTTGGGAAGCTCTGGAAGAGCTGACTGGTCTGGTCGGCACTTCCCGGGACTGACCGCACCTGCAGGCCGATCTATTCCGCCTCACCCGGTGGCGGCAGTTCGGGGCAGGCCTCTACCTCTCTGACCACGGCAAGCCCTGGCGACTCGTAACACTCATCCAGTAAAGAACAGTAGCAGACCGTCACGCCGAGCTTCCGGCGTTCCTGGTTCAGCAGTTCCCACAGCTCCGCGTTTTCCGGTCGTCGCAGCAGGTAGAAGATATCGATATCTTCGTTGGCCGGCAGGATCACGTTGCGATCTGTAGAGGTAATAATGGAGGCGGCTGCATCTAACCGATCCTGGGATCGGAACGCCTTGAGCTCCTCGAGGCAGCAAGCCTGGATAAACCCATAGACCCCGTCGACCTGCTCATCGCCGTATTGATAGCGGGTGCTGTGGATGATCGCCGGGCCGACGCCGTTATTTGTCAGACGCATGGACAAGGCCTGCTCCTGCTTTTCGACATCGTAATTCCCGGTACCGTACTGCACGAGCGGATAGGTCATCGCCTTAACCTGGCGCTCAGCAGAGCCTGCCTGCAGAAACGTCGCGTACAGAGAAGCCAGCGACACAACCATCGCCGAAATTCCGATCACAAAATTAAGGCGGCTGGTCGGTGCAAAGGTCGGCGGTGAAGGGTTGTTGTCCAAGGCTCAGATCCCGGTAAAGCAACCCTGCAGACTATAGCGCAAGCGAACCCGCTGCTCAGATAGAGCAGGATGCAACGCGGGAGACGTCAGCGGTTCCTTCTCTCACGGCTGCGAACCGCTCCAAGCGATCGTCAGGGTGATTCAAACCCGTCAGCAAAAAGCGGATCAACGATGACGTCGAGCACAATGTCTCCTACATTGGTCTCGCCGCCGGCGGTCACCATCCAGCCGGTGCTGCTGGTGGTCTCCCAGCCCAGCAGACTGGCCAGAATGCTGTAATCCCCCGGCGGCAGGTCGGTGAATCTGAACTGCCCGTCAACGTCGGTATACGCCGGCGGCTCCCAGCTCGCGTCCATGATATTCAGCATGACGCCGGCTGTTGGCGACACGGTCTCAAGCAGCGCGCGACCGGTGAGTCGACCCAGCGTCTGCGGCGGCCAAAGCTCGATGCTGTCCAGGTAGTGTCTGGATACCTGGCCCTCCACGTCTCGGAACTGGGCGCTCACGGACACCATCGTTGGAGCGCTAACGCCGGGATGCTGAAACTCAAAGCCAGGCTCATAGGATATCCAGCCGGTGTCCAGACCGTCACCTTCGATGCGCATCTCGCTGCCGCTTCCGCTCTTGTTGTAAATCGACAGCTCAAGCTTGAGCGTTGGGTCATCGGTTCGGGGGCGACCACGGTTGATCAGCAGGTCACCCCACGGCAGAGCCGGATCGTTGCGCGCGACGTCGCAGAACCAGCGGCTGGAAGCGCCCCGGTTGCCCGCCGCGTCCTCGGGGTCAAGCTGGTAGCAGTATTCGGCGCCGACCTCCAGATTGGTATCGACATAGAGGGCGCCTGTACCCGGAGAGAGGTTCGCAATTTCTTCCACAGACCCACCCGGCCGTCCGCGCTTCAGCACAATGTTGGCAACCCTCGGATAGGTGGCGTACTCGATGGTAATGGAGGCAGACGCAAAGCTTTGCGGATCGTCGTGGGTGACCTCATGAGCGACTCGCGCATAGCGAATGCCGTCGACCGCATCGTCCGCACGGTTGAGAGGCTGCCGACCGGCGGCCAGTTCCGAGCCGTCCAGCTCGCCGCCGCCGTCGGTGTCTGGGTTACAGGGATCGGTACCGGCTTCGTATTCCTCCAGGCTCGTCAGCCCGTCGTCATCAAGATCCAACGCGCCGTCCTGAACGCCGTCTTCCAGGCAGAACTTTCGGGCTTCATACGGATTCGGGAGGCCGTCGCTGTCGCTGTCGCGCGTTCTGATGCCGGAGTCAGCGACGGCAACACCGTCGCGCAGGAAAACGCTCGCGGTGTACTTGTCGTAGACCAGCGGGACCTCATACTCGAGCGTGTAGCTACCGACACCGCCGGTCATACCATCATCGCTGGCGCGGACCGGTGAACCGTCCGCCAGAAAAAGGGTGTAGCTGAAGCGTCGGACCGACTCGCCGTCAGCCTCGGTGCCCGCGGTCTCGGGCTGCGCCAGGCTCAGGTGCCGAATTGCTCCGTCGCCGGCGATGACCCTTGCCACAGCGCTGCCTTTCCGACCGGGGTCACAGTCGGCGCTCGCCGCACAGATATCCACCAGCGTTGCGTTGAGCTGTACCGGGTCGCCCTCCTGGAAGCCCGGATCGAGCGGCTCATCAGCTTCCGGACGAGCGATGCCCGCACTAAGAAGCAGCGGAGTCTCGAGCTGCGCCGCCACCGACAGCTGGAGCTCGTCGCTGGCTGTTTCGCTGCTGACCAAGGTTGCCTCCCACCGACCGGCCGGCAGCGTCCCCGCACGCGGTGCATTGATCTTTAAGACATTCGCCGTGTTGTCGAGCAGATCGAAGTCGTACCTTACGCCGTTGGGATCAATCAGGTTGAGCTCAGCAAGCTCAGCCTGGCTGCGCCGAGCGGCTTCCCGGGCTTGCTGAACGGCAGGGAGCAGCAGGGCGATCGCCTGACGCGGAACGTCAATGCCAAACTCATTGATGCCGTTGGGCGTCAGCGGCACGTTTTCCTCCGCGATAGAAACAGCACCGGCCAACAGATTGGCGATGTCGGAAAGCGCCTGCGAAAGTGCTCCAACGTCCATGCGGGTGTCGTCTACGTGGACATAGCGATAGCTACCGCCGGTGGCTCGTGCGATATCGAACAGGAGCGGTTGATCCGCCAGCGGCCCGAGGGCAATGGTGTGGACGTTGATACCGGATGCGATGATCTGGTCGCGAATGTCGTCCCACAGCGCCTCGTCGTTCTCGGGCCCGTCGACAATCACGATCAGGTGACGCGACTGGTCAGCGTCTCCTGAAGCGGCATAAAGACTCTCGGCGGCAAGAAGTGCGTCGCCTAGCGCCGTAAAGCCACCGAAAGAGGTATTCAAGATGTCCAGGCCGGTGCTGAGTCGTGCGAGATGATCCTCATCCGCCGCGAGCAACGGCGCCAGCACCCGCGCATCGGTGTTCGGCTCGATGTTGTCCCCGGCGAATTCCAGCAGCCCGATGTTGGGCGGAATGCTGCCGGCGCCGGCCACCCGCTCAAAGATGAAGCCCTCAACCAGCGCCTGAACGTCCGCCAGCTTCGGGTTGGCCACCGGCTCCAGCATGGAGCTGGATGCATCGATCGCGATCAGCACCTGAGGGTTGGGGTTGTTGTGGACGACACCACCGGGAATCGTCACCTCCTGACCCGCGAGGCCAACGGTTAGATCGTAGGTTCCCGGGCCCGGTTGCTCGGGGAACTCCACCAGCAGGCAGTGGCCGTCGTCACTGGGCGTGGCGGCCAGCACGCGGGCCGGAACATCGTCCACTTCGATTGTGTAGTCGTCCGGATCCAGACCCGGCAGCGGCGCGCTGGGCACGGCGCAGACTTCTCCATAGGTGAGTCCCAGCGGCGTACCCGGCGTTACCGGATCGAGCGGATTGACCAGCGGTACGTCTGGCGTATACCCGTTGTCCGGGAACGGCAGACACTGGGCACGCAGCGTACCGATCACTGAGCCGCCAATCCCGCTGGTGGTGGCATAGACCGTTTCATACGGATTGTTGAACGGCTGAAAGAAATTCACGGCCCAGTGCTCGTCGATTTTTTTGAAGTATTTGGCGGGGCGCTGGGTGGAGAGCGTTTGCGAGTCGTCGCTGCTCTGACCAACGATCACCCCCCATGCACCGTTTTGGTTGATGGGCGTACCGAATACCGGGACTTCGGAGAACGGCTCGAAGCTGATCCGGACCGGCCGCCCGCCACCGCAATCCGCGATGTCTACCTTATAGTTTTGCACGCCGAAGTCCGACGCGGAGAACGTGGTGGTGTCTTCGGTGCTCGCATTGCTGATCAGCAGGGTGTCAGCAAACTTCACCTGGGCGTAGCGATCCTCACCGGGCGCCTGCTCGTCGACGTACGTGTACCTGCGCAGGAAGTCATCACTGAAACCATTCAGCCGCATGTCCTTAAAAATATTGGCCAGCACAAAGCTGCGGTAAGTGGAGGTGATCGTCTGTGAGGGGTCGAAAAACTGGATGGTGCTGTTGGTTATATCGAAAGAATTTGAGTCTTCACCCGCCAGCAGCGCCTGGTCGTACCAGGTGACAAGGAAGTCCGCGCCATACCAGGGTTCGTTGGTGGCCTCGCCATACTGTTCCATCAGGTAGGTCCACCAAAGCGCCGCGTCGTAGCTCAGGTCCCAGAGCGAGTCGCCGTTGACTACCCGAAGGTAGTTCTTGACCTGCTCCACGTAGATCGTCCGGCAGTCGGTTTCCGGCAGGGTATCGAACTCAGCATAGATCTTGTCCTGCATCGCTCGGGCGTGCCCCTCGATAACCCACGTACCTAGATTGTTGGGTGCCGTGTCCGTGTAGTAAGCACGCTGAATCTTGTGCATCAGCTCATGGCCTAGGGTGTTGCGCGCGCACGACTCAGACTCGTCGCGCCAGATCTCCGTGGGCATCACCACCTGGTCGGCCTGCGCAATCCCGCCGTTGCAGGCATCACCACAATCCCAGTAGTAGAACGTCCTCGGTCCACCGTCAAAATCCGGCTCGCGAAATCCGAGCAGCTCATAGCCGTGGTCATAACCCTGGGGATTGCCGATCGACCACGGACCGGTGCGGTCGATGGAAGCCAGGTCCTGCAGCACTTTGGTCGCCGGATAATAGTCGGGGTTGAGTTCTCCCGACGGGAAAAAGACGGGTAGAGGGTCGATCCAGAATATGTAGCTTTCTGTTGGGCTGATAAAAGGTGTCACCACGCCGGGCGGCGGCTCCAGCCCACCACCCTGCGCAAAATCCATCCCCGAAACGCTCAGCAGCAAAGCTGCCGCAGCTCCTGCCTTCCCATGACGTATCTTCAATTCTGCCTCCCTTCGCCCCTGACCGAATGGCTCATTTCGAACGGTCTGCTCTTCCAATACGTAGGCAGAAGGGGGATACGACACGTACTTCGGTTGCGGTATCGACGGCTTGAACACGAACGCGCCAGAGGAGCAGTCTTTGACCGTGGTAAACAGATACTCAGTAAAACCTCGGCAACGTCGAAAACTGTGGGTGTCCGCGCAGGTGGCTTACCGGTAGGCTGACAACATCCAGCAGGAGCGACCTATGTCAAACACCCATCCGACGCTTTTCCTCGGCAACAAAAACTACTCGAGCTGGTCGCTCAGACCCTGGCTGTGTCTGCGCTGGGCGGGCATTGCTTTTGAGGAAACGGTGATTTCTCTCGCTCAGGAAGGCTACGGCAAAGGGGAAATCAAGGACGTTCTCGCCGTGAGTCCGAACGGTCGGGTGCCGGCGCTGCATGTCGGCGACACGGTCATTTGGGACAGCCTGGCCATCGCGGAATGGGCGGCGGAGCGCGAGCCATCGCTGTGGCCAGCCGATCTGCTGGTCCGGGCGCAAGCGCGCAGCGCAACGTGTGAGATGCACTCAGGCTTTATGGATCTGCGCGATCAGCTGCCGATGAATGTCCAGCGCCGCTGTAATGCAAGCGGGCTCAGGGAGGGCACCCAGCGCGATATCAAGCGCGTGCTCGCGCTGTGGGACAAGCTCTGCGAAGCTCATGCTTCGGAAGACCCCTGGCTCTTCGGCCAACGATCCATAGCCGACGCGTTCTATGCGCCCGTTGCGACGCGGTTTCGTACGTACGGCATCGACGTCACCGGCCCCGGCGCGAGCTACACCGACACGATTTTTAGCGACGACGCTTTTCTTGAATGGGAAAGCACGCCGATCGACGAACGGTTCGACTTTATCGACCAGGCATTCGCCTGAGGGGCCATCTAAGAGCAAACGCTAGAGCGGCTGCTCAGCGGTGATTGTCATCGATTCGCGACGGTAACCAAACGCGCCCTGACCGGCCCAGTTCGCGCCATCGGGATATCGCACCTCAACACCCTCCAGAAGATGCGGTTCGAACATCCGCATGTTGACGCCAACCTGATCAGCCGCGGGGTTGTCTGCCTTAAAGTCGTCGGTGAGATCGAAGTGGGTTGTGGCCCCGCAGATACGGCAGGAATGCAGCTGGGCGGCTGCGCCGGCCTTATCCCGACGGACAAAAGTCTCGGTCTCGCCCTTTGTCGTCACCTGAGCGCCGGCAAAGTAAGCCCAGGCAGCGCCACTCTTGCGACACAGGCTGCAGTTGCAGTCGTGAATAAACTCGGGCCGGCTGGCAATCGTAATCTCGACCGCGCCGCAGATGCAGGTTGCCGTCATCCTCGTCTCCCTATGACTCCAACTGATTCGAATGGACTGGCCAATTGTACCCCTGGTCCTGCCGGGGTTTAGACCGTGGGTGGTAGAGAGACGTTGAGCACCACAGCCGTGTCACAGGTTGAGCTTTTTTCTCACCTGTCGAAACCGTTTCAGCGTCGCAAGCTTGGCCTCAGCCTGTGCAATCTCGACGTGTGCCTTTGCATAGTCCAGGGGCGAGTCGTTCTCAGCCAGCGTCCGCTCCGCTGACTGGCGCGCTGCTTCCGCTGCCGCTTCATCGAGGTCTGCAGCTCGGGTCGCAACGTCCGCAAGGATCGTGACAACGTGTGGCTGCACTTCCATGAGCCCACCAGAGACATAGAGCAGCTCCTCGTCACCGTCTTCTCGAACAACCCTCACCTGCCCACAGCGTAAACGGGTGATCAGGGGTGCGTGCCGGGGCATGATGCCAAGCTCACCTGCTTCACCGCTGGCAATCACCATAACGGCAAGGCCCGAATAGAGCTCTTCCTGGGCACTGACAATGTGGCATTGGAGTACGGACAACGGCGATAAACAAAAGCGCTGACGAGATTTCGGAGCCTACCCGGCGCTAATTAAGGTGATATGAAGATCGCAACTAGACACAGATGATCCGGAAATAGGTAAGTCGATCAACCGAAAACGGGCTGGCGTATGATGTGGAGGGAAACTTGTGGAGATTGGCCATGGCACAAGACAGACCTACCAGCGGCGTCACGCCGCATCTCACCATTCGCGGCGGGCAGTGTGCGGACGCAATCGAGTTCTACAAGCTGGCTTTCGGCGCTGAGGAGCTCGCCAGACAGGCGGAGGACAATGGGTCACGGCTGATGCACGCCGCGCTGAGGATCAATGGCGACTTCGTGATGATGCACGATGACTTTCCCGAGTACCGAGGTGGCGACGAGGCCCCGAAACCCGCGTGCGCGGTTTTTCATCTGGCCGTGGATGACGCTGACTCCTGGTGGGACCGGGCGGTTGCAGCCGGCGCTGAAGTCACTATGCCTTTGGCTGATCAGTTCTGGGGTGACCGCTACGGCCATCTCAAAGATCCATTCGGATACACCTGGACGATCGGTGCGCCGAGCAAGACTTCGTAACACAATCGGCCGGCTTCGCCTGAGCCGCTTTATCTCGCTTTAGAGCATCCAGACGACGTGTGAAGAAACTCATGGCGAACGCCGTCGGGATCGACCCGATGAGTAGCGCTGACGCATCCATATGGCGGCAGGAGAAAAGGGTTACTCCCGGTGGTTACGTTCACCCTGGTCTCCACGATGTGCCGCAGCGCGACCCAGCCCAGATTGGGGGGCGCAGCCCGTCGGCTGAAATCTCGTCCCGTCGCACCGCGAAGCTGAATCTGTGCAAGCGACCCCTCTCCGCCGCCATCTGGATGCCACCAGACGACCTGCCGGTCCACGTCGGCAACGCGGTTGTGAGGCCAGCCGTAGAGGTTCATCCCGGGTTTGGCTGCCGGCCCGCTATCCTCCAGGAACGGCTGCCAGCTCAGGTCACCCCGGTAAAACGTCTCCGAGGCTTCCAGGTCCGCGGTGATCACGAACGCGTTGTTCGGTCGTGAGAACGTTCCGTCCGTCAGCGCCCACTCGGGCCCGAGCGGAGGCTTCTGCCGTTCGATCAGCCCGATAGCAAGACCGTCAGGCCCCAGAAAAATGGCCTCCGCCACCGAAAAATCGTCGACAGAAAACCACACCGGATCAGACAGCGGTCTCCAGCCCGCGGCCTGGGTCCGCGTAAAGGTCTTGGCGATACTGCTCACCCGCACGTTCAGCCCCATGATGCCGCCTGAGTCGAAGAACAGCCCGGCCGAGCGAATCTCTTTCTGACCCTCCACGCCGTTGAGCGCAATCAGCCTGACAAACCCTCGCTTGGCACCTGGCTCCGCCAGCAGCATCTCCTGGCCGGTGACCTGTTCGTCCAGCCCCCAGTAGCGCAGCAACGAACGGTGGGCTGGCCCTTCATGGCGTACCTCATACCCACCGACGCCTTGGAAGAACGCCTGCTGGCGATCCAGCGAGCGGACAATTGCGGTCGCCTCAATCCAGCCGTCATCAGCAAAAACGTTCGGAGTACAAAGGGTAAGTGCGAGCGCAAGCAGGCATCCCGCCTGCTGGATGTGCCGCGCTGATGTCCTCAAAAAGCGAGCACCCGCGTATGGGTCCTGGGCGTAAGGCCGCTGCTTTCGATTAGTTTCTGCCGGGCGACAGCTGATCAAATCCGTTGCGGATGTCCTGAGCCCACTGAGTAAAGACCGAGTTGATCTCAAGATTGAGGTCAGCGCGGGACTGGCCGCCGCCGGCAACCACGTAGGTGTCTCGCCCGCGCACCAGCGGCTCGCCGCTGATCGCGTCGGACACCTCAACAACCAGGGTCATCTCGCCGGCCTTGTCGATCATGACCTTTTCGGAGGTATCCGCTCCGGCTTCCGGGATGTTTACTTCGAGCCTGGCCAGCGCCAGCTGAACCTGCATGGCGCCAGCTTCCGGATCGATCACCTGACGATAGCGCCCGTCTCCCGTCATCGCCTCGGTAAACGCTCTGGCAAACGCGCGGCTGACCTGGGTGCGCTGCGCCTGATTGAGCTCAAAATTCCTCGCCGGACGTAGCAGCATCGGTCCCTTCGCAGGATCGCGCTTGTACCCCAACCCAATCGGACGAATCTGAATCAGATTGTAGCTGGACAGGTCGAGATCCGGCTTTACATAAACCAGTTCGAAAACCGGGCTTTCGAACCGCTGCAGGCCATCCGGCGTCACGTCGGGTGGGGTATCAAAACTCGGCGGCTTGGACGAACCGGCACATCCGCCGAGCAGGAGAAGAAGAAAAGCTAAGGTCAATCGCATCAGTGAAGCCTGGTGTTGGATGGGGTCAGCCACACTGTGCCATAGACCCACACTCGGATGAACACCTCAGCCCGCACCCCACTGAATCGGCATGACGCTCGCGGGCGGCGGCTCGCCCCGGCGCATCTCCGGATGATCATTCAGCCGCGCGGTCATTCGCTCGGTGAGCGGATCAGGTTTCCAGACCACGTCGTCCCCCAGCCACCGACTGCTGAACGCCAGCCGAGGCGTAGCGCCGCCCTTGCGGGGCAGCGAACCGTGAATCGTAGACGGATGGACGCACAGACAGTCACCGCGCTTCATCGTCCAGGTCTGTATCCGCGCGTCGGGCGCTTCCACCTGATCGAGCAAGTCCTGCCAGGGCTGATAGGGCTCAGGTAGTGCGTCGGTTGGTGGAAAGAAAGGTGAGTAGTAGCGCCCGGTACCGCGATGGCTGCCCGCCACCGTGGTGAGTGGACCGTTTCCCTTGTCGACATCTGTTAGCGCGATCCAAAGAATGGTCATCTGGGAACCCCAGAACGGCCAGGTACACGTGTCGTTGTGCCAGGGTGTGCCTTCGCTCGCATCAGCTTCGTCCTTCAGGAACGAGGCGTCCACCCAGAAGCGAGACGTGCTGCTCTGCATCACTTTTGCCGTGAGCTCCGCCGCGGGTGACGCTTCCAGCCATCCGGCAAAGTCGACATGGTAGGGAACGAGATTCAGCATCATGGCGCCGCCACCAAAACCCTCGACCACAGTCAGCGGGTTCTGGTGCGCAGAAATCGAGTCGGATGAGTCGATGCGGCCTGCTCGCTGCTCCTCGAGCACCGAAAGACAAGCGTCGCTGAGGGAATCGGTCCAGTCCCGAAAAGCCCCGGGGATCAGAACGGCACCATCCTGGCGGTAGCTCGCGACCGTTGCCTCGTCGATGATCACCGAAGCTCCCTGAGGAATTCAGCGATCGCATTCGCGTACTCGCCGCGGCGATCGGGGTTGTGAAGTGGATGCGTGCCCTTAAGCGTTCTGGCGCTGACCGGTGCGTTGCCCATGCGGAGAGCGTCCACCGTCGGCACCTGTGCGTCAACCAGCGGATCACGTTCGGCAGACAGCACCAGCGTTGGCTGGCTGATCCGAGCCAGGCTTCCGGCCATGTCGAAGGGTTGGAAGGTCCCGTAGTCTTCGAGAAGCCCCGCCGCCAGATCGTCCGCCATGATGCGGTAAACCAGAGAAAGCGTCTTTTTGTTGACCACAAAATCCGGATCGTAGATTTCGAGCGAACGCACGGCCCGCTTCCAGGGCAGCGATGCATGACTGCCGTCGTCATGATAGCCCGGGGGTTTCAGCTTCACCGCGGCCATTTTCTCCCCGATTCGCTGCTGGGCCGCCGGCGGCAGCAAATGGGCGCAGCCGTCGAGCATGAGCGCAGTGACTTTCCCAGAGTTGGTCAGCGCCAGATGAACCGCTACCGGCGCAGACAGATGCGCACCCAGAATCGCGCAGCAATCGATACCCAGCAGGTCCAGCGCCTCGGCAAGCGCCTCCGCCTGACGCTCGTAGGGCCAGATCACCTGAGGCTTATGCGAACGTCCAAATCCTGCCAGGTCTACGGCGACGGCCTGGTAACCGACATCCGCCAGATGCGCCATCTCATGTTCGTACATGCGCGACGATTGCGGTGCCCAGTGCAGCAGCAGCACCGGTGGGCCCTCGCCGGAGAGACTCACGTGAAGCTGGCCGTCGCGGCAGTCGACGTATCGGTGTTTCATTAGTGTCCTGTTTGGCACCTTAGCCGGTGGGCTCCCCTTCCGGCGAGCTGATGTCGATCACCGTGCCGGCCGGGTCGCGCACGATCGCCCGGCGTTGACCATAGGGCATGAGCCGCGGTCTTTCGATCACGTCTGCGCCATGGATCTCGGCTAATGAAAACGTCTCTCCGCAGTTGTCCACCACAAACGTGATCATCGCACCGCCAAACGGTGTGCGGGCGGACTCGGGGACAATGTCAGAGGACCGATCCAAGACGCCAAACTCCTGTTCGGGAAGCGAGTCGTGCACGAGAATGACAAACCAGTCGGAGTCGTAGTGGCGACGCATTCCGAATACGGCCTCGTAGAAAGCCGCGGTTTTGGCAACGTCGTCAGTAAGGATGTTGGTGAATAGTCGATTCATCGCGGCAAGTATCTCCATCGAAAACGTTCGCTCGAGGCTCAAGCTCGAGAGTGTCGATCATTGGATACTACGCGATGACGAACCGGCGAGCAGCAAGCGTTTCGATCGACCGACAGGTTGAGGGCGACAGCCAGCAATAGACAGATGCCGCTGGTCGTTGCGAGACAGACTATCCACCAGGGAACCCACTGGTTCCTCAGCTACAGGCGGTATTCCAGCTCAACACCGGCGACTCGGGGATTGTCGAAGACCGAATAAGCGTTCCCATCCAGACCGAACGCAAAATTGTCGAACGCGAGACCGTTTTGATATCGCTCGTCGGTCGCGTTTTCCAGGAACGCCCGGACCGACCAATTAGATCCTTCATAGCCCGCCTGCAGGTTCCACACCTCGACTGCGTCGCGCTCGAATCGGTTGCGTTCATCGAGCGCCGTATCGCCGATCGCGCTCAGTTCGGCCCGGGCGAAGAAGCCGTTAGGATGGGCATACCGAAGGGCAATATTTGCGTCATACTCCGGAACAAGCTTCACCTGGTTACCCGTAAGATCTTCCAGAGAGTTGGCGATCAGGCGCGTGTATTCTGCATCGATGTAGCCAAAGTTAGCATTGAGCGTCCAACGTTCGCTCAGGCTATAGCCGAACTCGACTTCAAAACCTCTGCTCTCGATCGACGCGTCCGCTGCGATGAAGGCGGACGACTGTACCTGGCCCTGGTCGTTCGTGATGACACGAATCTCTTGCCAATCGTCGGCATCAATGAAGAACAGCGCGCCATTGATGTAGCCCCGGCCGTTGCTGAATAGATGCTTGAGTCCGAGCTCATAGTTCCACACGTTCTCGTTGCCGTAGCGGATGATGTCATCGGCGACCGCCTCCTGGGCGATGGTGAGATTGAATCCTCCGGGGATATAACCCTTGGCGGCGCTCGCGTAGGCCGTGAGGCCGGGATTGGGTCGATAAGTCAGAGCAAGACGCGGCAGAAAGTTGTCGAAGGTCTCGTCAAAGGCCAGCTCCTGAAAGATGACGTCGCCAAGTGGACCAAAATTCAATGAGCCCTCACTTTGTTGCGTTTCTCGCAAAGCGCGGTCGTAGCGCAGCCCGGCAGACAGGCTGAGTCCGTCTACACCCAGACCGAAAGTCGCCGTTCCGAACAACGCAAAATCGCGTGCTCCCCGAGTCTGCGGCGGCGCGAATTGAAAGTCACTCAACGCGCCCGGCCCGACCAGCGTGCCTACCAGCAGCGTCTCGTCCTCCTCGTAAAATGACGCACCAAAAAGATACTCGAATCGGTCGCTGGCTGGTGACGTGTAGCGCACCTCGGCATTCCAGATTTCCTGCTCAAAGATCGTACCTCCGGCAGCCGTCGGCAGCGCGGTGAAGTCCAGATCATTGCCCCGCGAGTCTTCGTCCTCGCTGGTGTAGGAGACCGCCGCGTCGATCTGCCCTCTGGCCAGGAGGTAGTTTGCAGAAATCCCGGCGACGTAGTCTCGCTCCTCGGTCCGCTTTGGCGAGTCCTGCAGCAGTTCGTAGCGACCGATGCCGCGCCCACCATTAAAAAAGCCATAAGACGCATCGTAGAGACTCCGGTCCGTTGGCAAGTACTCTTCTTCAAAAATACCTGGAGCATCGATATCAATCACGTAGGCCATCGCCTTAAGGGTGAGCCTGTCGTTCGGCCGCCAGGTCATCCGGCCCTGGAGAAACAGCTCGTCGATTTCGCCCGGCTCACCGATGGAAGACAGCGGGTTGGGGAAGAAACTGTCCCTGTCCGAAACCTTAAACGCCACCGATCCGTCGAGAGAGTGATCGTTCAGCGGGCCGCCGACAAAGCCGTCGACCGTACTGGTGTTCCCACCATCAAAGCTGCTGAACGTGCCCCGCAAAGTGCCCTCGGCGCTGTCGCCGGGCTCTTTGCTGTTGATCAAGATGAGTCCCGCTTCGCTGTTGGCACCGTAAAGCGTGGCCTGCGGTCCACGGAGTACCTCAACGGAATCGATCTGGTTGAGCACCGCGTTGTTCAACTCTCGGAACGGGATTCCGTCGATATATATCGCGGCTCGATTAACGATGAAGGGATTGGATTCAACACCGCGAATGGAGATGAAGACGGAGCTAAGCTGACCAGATTCGTTGAACTGGACGTTGGGCACCAGGTCATCAATGCGTCGAAAGTCTCGCAGGCGGACTTCTGTCAATGCCTGGCGGTCGAAGGCCGTCACGGACACATCACTCTCCTGCACGGTCCGTTCGCGCTTCTGCCCGGTGACGATAATCTCTCGCACAACCATCGATTCGAGTTCTGCCGGATCTTCGGCGTTTTCTTCCGTTTCAGAATCGGTACTTAAGCCGGTCCGTGTATCGGGAGGTTGACCCCACGCGGGTGTCACGGAGGTCAGCGCAAAGGCGCCGGGGAGAAGCAGTAAAAACGCCAGACGAATAGCGTTGCTCGGATCTTGAGCCATGAGTAGGGCCTTCTTCGACGTCAATAAGGTCAACCAACGCTCAGGCTGATTTTTCTCCCAACCCAGGCTCGACCAACGCTAACCATGACCACGCAGACAGGCTATAGGTAAAAATACCCATCTATGTCTCGGCAATCTAACCCGTCGATGGAGACCGGCAAACGCTACATCAGTTAGATGTCGAGCTAGATTTCGTTGCTCAAGAACTTCAGTGGAGAAGCGCGGCTCGCGTAGCCAGTTGGGTCAGAGCTCTCCCGGCGTGAGTTCGGGCCGGCGAACCTCCGCCGGATCCCACTCGATCAGGTTGATCGCGTGGCCGTCCGGGTCGCGAAGGCACATTTCGCGCTGCTTCTTGCGGCCTTCATGCACAAGGTTAATCGGGGCTGCGACGATTTGCCCGCCGAAAGCTTCGGCGCGATCAACAACGTAATCCAGATCCGAGCAGTAGAACACGCACACGCCCTCGCCGACACGGATTTCGTTGGAGGCTGCCGGCAAAGCGGAAGGCGCGGGATCGGACACTTCAAAAAGACCGACCATGCCAAAGTCGGGCTGGCCCGGTGGCTTCAGAATCACCGCGCGGCACTGCGCGTTGTCCGCCGTGCCCAGCAGATGCCAGACGGTCGGATCGTTGAGATGACCCTGCCAGTACACCTCGGTCATGCCCAGCACCTGCTCATAGAACGTGCGCGCCCGCTCAACGTCCGCCGTGATGATGGCGGTACGAACCATCTGACTGAGTTTCATGGTGCTTCTCCAGTCGTCGACTCCGCCAGCAGATAGCGCTCAAACCAGCGCACGATTGAAACGGTGGAGGTGACCCGGTTCGCCGTTTTGCGAAAGCCGTGCCCCTCGTCGGGAAACAGCACGTATTCCACCGGTACGTTCTGCGCCTTTAGCTGCTTAACAACCTGTTCCGCCTCGACCACGGGGACGTTGGTGTCGTTCTGACCGTGCAGCACCAGGGTAGGGGACTTGACCTGGTCCAATCGGTTGATGGGTGAGAGACGCGCGAGGAGCTCCGCCTGGGTGTCGGGGTCGCCGTACTCCACTTTAGAGATGGCCGCCATCCAGGGCTCCGTTTCGGCAAAGAAGGTGGCGAAGTTCACCACGCCAAAGAGGTTGGCGCCGGCGGCAAACATGTCCGGATACCAGGCAAGGCCGGCCATTGTCATATAGCCGCCGTAGGAACCACCCATAATCCCCAGTCGATCCGGATCGGCAAAGCCCTCGCCGACAACGTAGTCAACGCAGGCCTTGATGTCGCGGATGCCGTCGAACCGAAGCTCGCCGTTGTCCAGATTGACAAACCGCTTGCCGAAGCCCGCCGAGCCCCGTACGTTCGGGTCGAACACGCCGATTCCCAGCGAGAGCATCGCCTGAAAGTCGCTGCGAAACCTGGGGCGAGACTGACCTTCCGGACCGCCATGAAAACTCAACACCATCGGTACCGGGCCGCTGCGCTCCGGCGGCAGGTATAGCCAACCGGAGAGCGTGAGTCCATCGTGAGCCTCGAAGGTCACCAGCTCCGGTTCCACCAGGCTCTGGAGATCAACCCCGGCATGGGGACTGTGGGTAAGCTGCGTGAGACTGTCGCTTTCCCGGTGGTACACCCAAATGTCCGTCGGCCGGGCTGCGCCGTTCGCGACAAACGCCAGCTGCTTACCGTCCGCGGAAAAGGTGGCGCTATAGACCACCTCGGCGGGACCGGTTGGGCCCGGGCGGGTCTCCCAGGTCTGGGTGTCGAGCCATTCCAGCTCACTGCGGCCACGAACGTTCCAGATGAGCAGCCCGGTGCGACCGTCTTTGGTGAGCGTCAGGCTCTGCAGCTCGCCAGTGGGGTGGGAGGCAACAACCTCCAGCGGACCCGGGCGACCGTCTTTGTCCAGCTTCACCCTTCCCAACGCAATCAAATCGCGCTCTGCGTTGCCTGCCAACAGGATCGTATCGTTATCGAGAAAACGACCGTTGCTAAAGGTGCCAGGCGGTTTGTGGGGTGTGAGCAGGTGCTCCGCACCGCTCTTGAGGTCGATGACGTACAGGTTGCCGTCTGAGCGGCTTTGCACGCGCCAGAGGATCGCTCGTCGGCCGTCCGGGCTTTCGTCACTGGCCCCGCCGATGCCAGGATTGTTGGCACGGTGAGTGAGCGTGCCGGAACCCATATCGTAGGTGTAGGCGTCCATCGCCGCGGCACTTCGCTCGTTGGATGCCAGCCAGAGTCGGGAACCGCTACGGTTCCATCCGGCGAGAAAATTGTTTACCTGCCCTCCGGCGGTGAGCTGTCGCATGCCGGTCCCGTCCGGACGAATGAGGTAGACCTGGCTGTTCATGCCGCCGCCGGGCGCCAGCAAAAAGGCCAGCCACTCACCGTCCGGCGACCACGTCACGCTCTGGATCTGATCATCCAGCGCCGTGACCTGGCGTGGGAATCCGCCGTCGCTGGGAATGGTCCAGATCTGCGGCAAACCCGAGAGCGTCGATACAAACGCCAGAGTTTTGCCATCCGGCGAAAAACTCGGTGAGGAAGAGCTTCCAACCTTCGCCATTCGCGTCACCGCGGCGGATAAATCCGTCTCAGCGGCGAAGGCGGTTGGAACGACCAGAAAGAGCGCAACCAGAGCAGCGGCGAAATTCTGCATGATCAATAACCGGCGTTTTGGGGCTAAGATAATACGCCAGCCGCCGGCCGGATGCTGGACCGAAACAACACTAGGAAAAACCATGGAACAAGACGACTCACTCAACGTACTGGGTGAACCGATGTCATCGTGCAGCAATGAACCGCTGACCGGCTTCTTTCGCGACGGCTATTGCAATACCTGCCGCGAGGACCGAGGTTCGCACACGGTGTGTGCCCGCGTAACGGAAGAGTTTCTCTCGTTTTCCAAGAGCCGCGGAAACGACCTCAGCACGCCACAGCCGAACTTTGGCTTTCCCGGCCTGCGGGACGGTGACCGCTGGTGCCTCTGTGCAGGACGCTGGCTCGAAGCGTATGAGAACGACGCCGCGCCGAGGGTTTATCTCAAGTCGACCCATCGGCGCGCGCTCGACATAGTGCCCATGGACGTGCTGCGTCGGTTTGCGCTGGACCTAAGCTAGCCCGCGCCGTCCTCGCTGAGGAGTTCGGCACGCCGGGTGAAT
The DNA here is from genome assembly GCA_028285525.1 of Lysobacterales bacterium. Lineage (GTDB taxonomy): Bacteria > Pseudomonadota > Gammaproteobacteria > Xanthomonadales > SZUA-38 > JANQOZ01. Next base: position 25,772 of record JANQOZ010000105.1, on the reverse strand, counting down.
TCCGACCAACGGCGACGGGCCCGCACCGTCCGCCAACTTTGCACAGCGATCGCCAGTATCAACCCTGCCAGGATGAACTGGCCCGGCAGCTCCAGCGACTCGCCCCGCAGCATCGTCAGCACAAGAAAGTAGCTGAGGGCAGCTACCCAGATGAGCGCCGATGCCGTCTCGTAGTTCCGTTTCGCCCGCAAGGTGGCAACAGTCACCTGCATCTGCTCGGCCAGATTGAGATCGAGCGCGTTAATGTTGCCTCGTCGAGCCCGCAGACCGAGCAGGCCGACAAACAGGCAGTAGAACAGGGTCGCCAGACCCAGGCCCAGGCTTCCCTGAAGCATCAGCGCACAGGCCAGCGCGACGCCCCCCAAGCCCACGAGGACCTCAACCCACATGATCCCGAGCTGGCGGCGGCGGCGCCTGCGTAGTTCCATCGAAGGCCGTTTTGGCGCAGCACCCTCGGGCATTGACCGCCAGAGATCGGCGATTGCCTGGTCGTTGTCGGCAAGGTTCATTGACTTGGCTCCTGGTCTTTCATCCGGTGGGGTGCTGCCTCATTGGAAAGCAATTGGCTCAGAGTGCGTCGGGCACGAGTCAGGCGCAGCGAAACGGTGTTGGCGCTGATGCCCATGACGTAAGCAATCTCTTGCGGCTTGAAGCCTTCGAGCGTGAGCGTAATCGGCAGCCGCCAGTTGAGCGGCAGCTGCCTGACCGCATCCAGCAGCTGACGCTGCTGCTGATAGCGGCCCAGGGTGTCTTCGAGCAAAGCATCTTCGCTGGCCGCGTCGGCTAACGGCGATTGAACCGTTGTGGGCTGGGCTACCTCCCGGCGGATATGCGAGAAGGCCTGGTTGGTGGCGATTCGCGCGATATAGGCACCAGGATTTTCCGCAAGCTGAATCTTTTCACCGGCCCGCCACAGGGCCAAACAGACTTCCTGGTAGAGCTCCTCGGCGACTGCCGGGTTGTGCTCGTGGGCGAGCACAATGCGCCACACCATATCGCCGTGCTCGTCCAGCACCGAAGTGAGCGATTCCCGGGTGTCCCTAGCTGTGCGCATACCAGGTAGTCGCGGCCTCAATTATTTTCTGTCGATTCGACAGAAACTTATTCCACTCTCGTCTCATCGGCTTTGGATGTCGCGGAGAAAACCATGCTGAATCGAGCCTTTTGGGCGCTGGCCCCACTTGTACTGGTGCTGTCCACAGCAGCGGCCGAATCGACGCTCTACTATAACTTTCATCAGGTCGACACCGCCTCGCGGCAAGTTGTGCGCGATCGCTGGATGGTGGTTCAGGATGGAATGATTCGAGAGCTCGGTGTTGGCCCGATGCCGCAATCGTTCTTGGGTAAACGGATTGATCTGGAGGGTCGTTGGGCTTTGCCGGGGCTGATCGACGGTCATGGGCACATCACCGCAGGGCCTCATAAGATCCAGATGGTGGACGGCGCCCCGTCGGTCACTATCGAAAGCGTTGACGAAATCACCCGCTACAACGCTCTTATGGCTCTGGCATTCGGCGTGACAACGGTTCGCAACCCAGGCGGCGACCCCGAGGCCAGCGCCCGTTATGACAAACACATCGCTACGGGACGCTGGCTCGGACCAGCAGCGCTTCATGCAGGTGCCGTGATTCAACCGCCGCCGTTTGGCGGTAACGCGTTCGCCTATCCCCAAAGCCGCGATCGGTGGTTTGACGAGGCCCGCCGACAGCGGGAGCTCGGAATGACCTACTTCAAGCTCTATCAGTCGCTGACGGCAGAGGAGCTTGCGCTCGGCATCGAGGCGGCCCACGCGCATGGTCTCAAGGCAATTGCTCATCTCGATCAGGTCAGCTGGCAAACGGCGCTCGAGCTTGGGATCGATGGGCTTGAGCATGCGCTGCCGACGAGTACCGATCTGCTTCCGGAATCCTATCGCGAGGCGTTCGAGCAAGCGCGGCCGAAAGGCTCCCAGTATCTGCACCTGTGGTTCCAATGGGTGGACTACGACGCGCCGCCCATGCGCAAGCTGCTGGAGACGCTCAACCAGCGGCAGGTGACGCTGAACCTCACGCTGCTGGTCAACCACATGGTGGCCTATTCCCGAGACATGGATCAGGTCATCGATCCCGATGCGGTCAGCTACCTCCACCCCAAAGCCTGGGAAGCCTCCGCCGGCTTTCTTCGGATGGGCGGCATGACCTGGACACCCGAAGACTTCGAAACAGCGCAGGCCACGCTGCCGTAGGTTGGCGAGCTGGCCCGCCGGCTGTTCGACGCCGGGCTGCCGCTGCTCACCGGCACGGACGGCAACGGCGGAGGTCCGCTGATGGCCATCGAAATGCAGCTGCACGTTGATGCTGGCATTCCGCTGATCGACGTGCTGGACCTGGCGACTCGCCGCTCTGCCCAAACTTTGGGCTTACCGAACACCGGCGAGATTGCACCCGGCAAAGAGGCGGACGTCCTGTTTCTCGACGCCGATCCTCAGCAGGGTCTGGACGCACTGCGCCAGCCCTATGCGATCCTCAACAACGGACGGTGGCTGCTTCACGCGGACCTGGTGCAGCAGGCGCGCGAACTGCTGGCTGACGGATCCGCAGGCGCAGCAGCTAGTGCAGAGCAGGCTTCGCGTTCATCGGCCGAGGCGTCGACTGCACTCAGCTCGGGTTTGGCCTTGCAGTGACTAGGGTGCTGAGGTTGCGGACCGAGAGGGTTTTTTAAGCACTGCCATCCAGGCGGTGAGGTTCTCGAAAGCCTCCAGGCGAGTGAGCTTTTTTGCCGTTAGCTCCGCCAGCGCCCGCTGAATCTTCTCCAACGCCTCCGGCACACCGGTCAGGTCGATCCGTGCTTCGGCGTAGGCCTCGGCTGCACCGAAGTAACTCATCCGCCAGTTCTCGGGATCATTGACGGTTGAGCGAAGCTCAGCGAACAACAACTGAGCTCGAGACCACTGCTCACGGGTCAGATAGATGTAGGCGAGATTTCGCCGAGCGTTTTTTTGGGTAGATTTCAGGTTGGCGGCTTTGAGCTCCAGCAAAGCAAGCAGCGTGGACTCCGCACGATCCAGGTCCCCCTGTTTGCGCCACAGCCTCGCCTGCTGGAGCCTTATCCCCGATACCAGCCAGTGTTCAGACGGCAGCGCCGCTTTTCCAATCTTTTCGGCAGCATTAATCATCTGCTGCGCGTCATCTAGCTGCGCCAGGTCAATGTGGATGGATGCGAGCGCGTGATGCGCAAATACAGCGCGGAGCGACCGGCCGAATTCGTGAGCATTCAGGATTTCCAGCGTTCGCTGTTCGCTGCTGAGCGCTCGCTCAAACTCTCCGAGCGACCGATAAGCAGTCGCTAGATTGTGGTGATCAACAGCCGTTTCTACCGCGTCGACGCCATAAAGCGCCTCACGGTCGGCCAGCAGCTTGAGCTGCTCGTCGCGCTGTTCCACCGCTCGGCCCTGGAGGTTCAGTAATCCGATCAGCTTGTTTCGGGCCACCAGCTTCTGGCCTTCAGCATGTTGATCGAATCGCTTTTCCGATATCTCTAAAGTCTTCCGAACTGCGTGTTCGGCTTTGTCCAGCTCGCCAGTGTCCGTATAGATATCCGCAATTCCCGCCCAGGCGATTGCGCGGCGGCGGATGTGGCGCTTGTCGTCTGGATCAAGATCACCCAACGTTTTCTGAAATAGCTCAAGCGCAGCTTGTGTCTCGCCAAAGCGCATCTGGCCGTCAGCCGCCAGCAGGCGGATCTCCGCGAGGGCATCAGGGAAGGGCGTCAGCGAGGGCTCACTGAACTCATCAAGCTTCTCGAATATCAACTTGACGGCAGTAGGACCCGACGCAATATTGGGGTCCGCGGCCTGAATTGCCCCAACGGTCACGTCTCGAATCGCCTGAACCCTGACTCGCCCCTCCCGCTCAGATCTCAGCGCGATCACCGAGGTCACCAGACCCATTCCCATTGCGCCGATAACGCCAGCGACCGTAGCCCGACGCAGCCGACGCTGCGGGGCCGTACGCAGGCGCTCGAGACGCACCGAGAGCTGTTCAGCGGAAGGCCGGGCTTCCGGCGTGCGGGACAACAGTTCGCTCAGCAGTCGACGAAAGCGCCGCGGCACGCCACTGAGATCCGGCGGCGTCCCAGCATCATAGGCCGCCTCAAGCTCCTCCAGGGACTCGGCAGGCCAGGGGTAGGTCCCCGAGAGGCAGCGGGTTAACACCACGCCAAAGGCAAACAGATCGCTGGCCGGGCCGGGCATGGCACCTTGAAATTGCTCTGGCGCCATGAACCGCGGCGAGCCCAGGGCGGAGGAATAGCCGCGACCCTGTTCCCGGGCAGCGCCAAAATCCATCAGGATCGGCGTGCCGTCGACTTGAATCATGATGTTGGATGGCTTGACGTCACCGTGCACCATCGCTCGTCGATGGATGAGCGTCAGCGCGTCGGCCAACGGCGTGGCCAGCCGCAGTACTTCGGCGACCGATAGCGACCCACTGTCGTCCAGGTATTCATCCAGCGTCCTTCCCGTCAGGAGGTCTGTCCAGATGCCCACCTGTTGTTCCTCGGTATCCGCACCATGGATCGCCAGGATGTTGGGGTGACGGGCGCGCGCCATGGATCGCGCCTCGGCGATGATCATCTTCGGATCCACCCGAAAATCTTCGCGCTCCTTGGCGAGCTTCAGCGCAACCTCTCGGTTGAGCACGGCGTCCCAGGCGCGATACACCCGGCCGAACGCGCCGCTGCCAATCTCCTCTCGCACTTGCAGGTGACGCCACTGGAACAGCTTGTGCTCCTCGGGCTCCAGCGTCTCAGCCGCGCGCAGCTCGCTCGAGATGCTGTGCAGGATCTTGAGCGCATCCACGTTGGGCTGATCGTCCGGCAGCGAATCCCAGTCGGGCGACTCCTGATCCGCAATCTGCTGCGCCAGATCGGTGGGTTTACTCTCGTCCGTCATGGCGCCATCAGCGTGGCGAGCTCATCGACAGCTCGGCTGACTGTCATTCGCGCAGCGTTCGCAGACGGTCGTTCAAGCTCAGTCGCAATCTCCTCAAAGCTCATACCGAACTCGAGGCGCATGATCACGGCGTTGCGTTTCATGTCGGGCAGCTTGCTCAACGCGCGCTCATAGACCGCCAGCTGTTCCGAGCCGATCACCTGCTCCAGGGGGGCAGCCTGATTCGAGGGCAGCGACATCTCCAGCGGTGCCTTGGCCGGGCGGCGGCCCGAGTTGCGGATTTCCTCGCGCACGAGATTGAGCAGGATGGTTCGCAGGTAGGCGAGGAAGCCGCCCGGCTGCTGCGTATCGAAGTCTTTTAGACGATTCAGGGCGCGGTAGAACGTCACCTGCACGAGATCTTCGGTTTCCGAGAGATCTCGACCGTAGGCCGGCAGTCGACCCCGAGCCCAGCGGCGCAGTTTCGGCATGTAGCGGCGAAACAGGTCGTCGGCCGCCGCCTGCTCACCGTCCCGATAGCGTGCGAGCAGCTGAGTGGTGGCCAGTAGCTTTCCGGGCTCAGTCATCGCCTGCTCATCCGCGGCTCACCCGCCGCATACCGCCAATCCCTGCATCCGCGTAGGTTAGACCGGTTGCCCTGTCAGCGCCATCCTAGCCGGCAGGGTTGGCAAAGCTCGAGCTGCCGAAAACCGTCACCTTTTTGCCTAGCCTTCTGATTTGTCTCTCCTGCCTGGCACCACCCGACCAGTAACGGGGCTATGTGCGGTTTCCCTCATCTTGGCATTCATTGGGTATTGCGATTGAAAAGTGATTCCCATGCGAAAGCTGACTCTCCTGGCCATGCTGTGCGTTGTTGCCCCGCAGGCACTAGCACAATTTCAGTTTGAACTGCTCCCCAACCGAGTGGCGGTTGGCGGCGACCTCAGCGGCTCAGTGCGGGGCGACGGCTCGCAGGTCGAGCGCGTTGTGCGCCTGGCGGGCGTTAGCGACTCGCTCGAATTGATCACCAGCTTTTCCACCGATGCGGCGGGGCGAGGCGCGTTTGTCGGCCCGCTGCCCGACTCGATAGCCCCGGGATCCTATACGGTTGAGCTATATGACGACACCGAAAACGAGCTGCTGACCACCGCGGAACTGGATGTGATCGAGCCACCCGTCATCAACTTCGCACGGCGGTCGGGCTTTGGCGGCACCGAAATCTCGGTCACATTCTCGAACCTGGTTCCGGGCCTCATCGAGTTCTATCTGGACAATGTTCCACTTATCGGTTCTCGTGCGGTCAGCGAGCCGGAGTACACCACAACGGTGGTCATCCCCAAGGGTCGCGAGGAGACTATTGTCGCAACGCTGATCAATCGAGTCGGTTCGCGGGTGGTCGGCGTTGGATCAGACTCGCTGCTGCGGCGTGAGCAAAGGCTGACTGCCCCGTCGGTCCGGTCGTTGACCTGGCCATCTAGCTTCAGCCGTAACGACATCATCGAAATTGAGGGCAGTCTGAGTGTGCCTGAAGGTACGCAGGTCACGGACTACAGCTGGTCGGTGGTGTGGATCGCCGATGAAGGCGGCCAGTATCCGGTCAACACGCAGCCGCTGACGTTCGATTTGGGAGGCCAGGAGGCGCCGCTGGGCGGTGAGCCGGTGGGCTTCCGCGTCGACGTCGCCCTGCCTTCAATTCAGAACGGCTTTCCTCCCGCGGACCGCAGCGACAAAGATCAGCTGGGCTTTGTATACACCAATCCAAAGACCGGCCAGTCGGGCCGCATTGTGCACCCCTCCGCTGCCGTCGGGCTCCAGGACGAGTTCGGCATCACCCTCACCGGCCGGCTGGTGGCTTTCGAGAGCGAAAACGATACGAACCTGAATGATAACGAGCCCATCGAGGGCGCCATCTGGAACGTTGCCGCAAAAACCGCTCTCATTGAGCCCGGTACGCAGTTCGTTAATCCCCTTGCGGGCAAAGGTGAGCCAGACACCACGTCGGTCAACGTGTTGGCGACCGAACTCCATGGTAACAACCAGCTGGTCAACCCCAATATCCAGCTGCTGACGCCTACCGGCTGCCCCAAAACGCTCAACAACGGCGTGACCAACAGTCAGGGCGAATTTTCGTTCGCCTTTTCGCCCCAGCAGACCGACTACCTGAATTTCATCAACACCAAAATCCGCGCAACCGCCGGCGGTGAGGTCGAGTACATTCCGCCCAAGATCCCTTTTACCAATGAGTTCCTGATCCGCCTGAACGGATTGCTGCTGGGTTACGGCATTCCGATCGGAACGGAGGAGGGATCGAACCTGTACGGCGGGCTTCGCTACGACTTTCGACGAGAGTTCGACGGCACCTACTTTTTCCGCAGCAACCTCGAGTCCGATTTTGAGGTGCCCTTCGACCCAACCCAGACGCTCATTTCTGTTATGCCGACGGTTGAACTTGGCGCGGAACAGGAGCTGCAGTCGACGCCGTTTATCGAGGGGCTGGCCAAGCCTGACGACGCTGCCGTTGTCCGCTTCTCAAAGGTCATTGCTTTTCCGCAGCTGCGGGGTACCGACCTGGACGATCGCACAGTCACCATGGTGCTGCCATGGTCGAGTGCGCTCTTCGGGGAGCTAGAGGAAGACGTACTGGTCAAGCTCGGCAATCAAGTGGTGGGCGTCATGACCCCCGACTCCGGCATCGAGTGTGCCGTGGCTGGTGCTTACCGCATTGCGGTTAGCGGCCTGGCCACCTGGAACCTCAACGGCGCACAATCGGCGATTGTTCCGGGTCGAATCGAAACCGCCACGAACACCGGTGCACTGTACTACAAAAACTTTGAGGTGCTGATCGAGCAGGGGCCAACTTGGTGGGATGACTCAAATCGCTTCGAAAACGTAAACGTGTTCTGGAACCTGGATCGCATTGTCATCAGCGCTGACGAGAAGGCTGACAAAGTCAATGACGCCACGGCTCCGGACGTACCGAAAGATGTTGGGACTCTCGAAAATGACAATATGGAAATGGCGACCATGCGTCAGGAGATCAACGGTGGCGTTGTCGAGGACATCGAACGAACGGGCTTCTCCGATCAGGTAGTCGCTAACCAGCCGAGGGGCAAAGGATTGCTGACAAAAACCTACCTAACGGGATCAGCGGCGAGCGTCGCTAGCCGCGACATGACGCCCGCAGAGCGTAAGGCCTTTCACAAAACGCTCGTCGACGACGACTGCAACCCGGGGGAACCGGTTGTGCAGTGCTTAAAGCGGCGTTTTGACCAGGGAATCGGCTTTGAAACCACCGGCAGCTCCGGTCCGTTGACCATCCTCGATACGGGCAAGATTCCGCTATTTCGCTACGCATGGGGCGTGCCGCCCATTGCGGCGCTAACCATCGGGGCTGACGTCTGGTTCCGTGCCACGCTGACCTACTTTGCCTTCTTGGACCAGGCGGACCTGATCATCGACGTCGACGGGCTCGTCGAGCCGGAGGTGAACGGTGGGCTGGACCTGTTTGTGGATCTCTCCGCGCTAGGCGGCATCGTCAGCGCCAGCGCGACTGCCTCGCCGGCGCTGGGCATCAGCATGCCGATTGTCGTCACAAACACACTCTTGAATGAAATGGCGAGCCGCCCCTGCTTCAACTTTGTGATGGACATCGTGCTTGAGGTTGCGCTCGGGCCATGCCCCCTCTGCGCCGAGCTTCGTTTCAGCGAGCGGATGATCGACTACGCCGAGCCGGACATGTGTGTGGTGTCAGGGCTGAACAAAAGCCGCAAAAACATTCAGCGACCTATTGCCGGCAAGCTCGCCATCGCGACCGACGGGTTCGGCACGACAGCGAGCGTGTACGCGACCGACACCGGCATCAAGTCTTTCGGACTGGCGGCAGGGTCGCCTGGCGACTTGCAGGATCTCGAATCGGGCCCCGGCGCCATGCGGCCCGCCGCGGCATTCTTCGACGTCGGCAAAGGCATCGCGGTCTGGGCACAGTCATCGCTCGACCAGGCGGCCTTCGACGCACTCCCCGACCTGGTTTCAGACGATCCGTGCCACGACGACCCGTCCAGCAGCTATGCGGACACGCTCGCCGGCGCGCTGAGCTGCGACGATCCAGGACCGAACCGACTACCGGGCACCGAGTTTCAGCATATGGTTTACGCGGTGCTGGAAAACGGTATCTGGGGGCCCACGATGGATTTGACGCTCCCGAGCACCGGTGAGGGCGGCGTTGAGCTCGCGGCGTGCATGGGCGGAGATCCGGGCTGTGCGCCGGATGGTGAGATCCTGGCCGTATGGGAAATCGACACCGCAGGCGACATCAACGAGCAGAGCATCAAGCTGCGTTACGCCCGTTTTGATGGCGCAACCCAAACGTGGTCCGCAGTCACCACGGTGGATCCAGGCAGTACGGCCAAAGACGTGCAGGCCGAGCCGCTGTTTATCGCCGGCGACCTGGTGCAGGGGACCTCCGCACAGCCCGTGATCACCTGGATTCGCAACCCGCTGGCCACTCGCCATAACCTCAACCTGCAGTCGCGGGAACTTTGGTACGAGTTCATCGAAGAAGCGGCCGGGCCGCAGAAAGCGACTACACTGCCTGCAGGAGTCAGCTCACCCTCCGCTGACGACTTCTCAGACGGGACTTTCGCCGTCACTTTCACCCAATCCAGCGACACTACCTTTTTCGGCAACCGGCGCTCGCTGTGGATTGCACGGGCCCGCAATTGCTCTGCCGGAACGTGCACCTGGTTCGGTCAGGCGCTGCTCGACGACGGTCTGCAGATTTATGTCGAAAACCCGACTATCCAGATCGACAGCTTCGACCGGGTTTCAATCGTTGGCCGCCAGGTCGGCATTGAGGGCAACCCGGCAAGCAATCAGTCAATCGGAGTGGTGACCGGCACCGGTGATCTTTTTCAGTACCGAACCACACTCGCCGACCTGAGCGTGGGAGAGAACACGCAGCTCAGCAACGACGGCGCGGTCAACTGGCAGCCGGAGGCTACGTTCGACCCCGTCAGCAACAACCTGATTGTGGTGAACGCCAAAGGCCTGTCGGTGGAACAGCTTTCGCAAGCACGCCTCGGCAAGTCCATCGCCAGCGACGTGGTCGCCGGCCCGGTACCGGGCGTCATGAGCAAGGGCCTGGGCAACACGGTGGGTGTCTTCATCAACGTTCAGCAGCGCGGCCCCGACGGGGCATTGACCGAAGCGGTGCCGGCAACGCGAATCCTAAACCCCGGTGAGACGGTCGACGTTGAGGTGACCTTCGACAACCTCGGTGAGGCCTTCAACAGCGAAGTCGCGCTGGCGGCATTCTGGGATGGACCACTCGGCGCCGGCTCGCCCGCCGGCGAGCTGCATATCCGACCTGACGACGGCCCCGCCGTGCAGGTTTTGAGCGTCGCGATCCCACGCACCTTTCAGCGAGACGAGGTGCATACGCTCTACGTGACGCTCAATCCTGAGATGACCCCAGCAGAGACCACGCTGGACAACAACACAATCTCCGTCGAATTTGGCGCGATGCCCGTACCGTTCGACCCGCGGCCGTCCACCGATCAGGCTGGCACCATCGCGCTGCTCGACTGGAGCATCGAGGAAGATGACCGTGTCGCCGGCTACCGCATCTATCGGCGCGAGGAGGGTTCAACCACCATCTACAGCGTGGGTTTCAGCCCGGTCAACGGTTTTGCTGACGCGAACGTACGGCCGAACACGGTGTACCAGTACCGGATTGCGAGCCTGTCAGAAAACATGATGGAGTCAGCGCCGTCTGACTGGGTCACCCTGGGCGTCAGCGCCGTGCGGTCGGACCGAGTTTTCCGGGACAGCTTCGAAGGAACCGCAGGAACCCAGAGCGCCCGGCAGGCCAAGCGTTCGTTAACCCGGATTTCTGTTCACTAGGGCGGGGGCTCATCGGGTAGCTGCAGCGGCGGCTGGTTGCGGTAACGACGCAGGGCGTTAATCGAACGATGCACGGGGCCAAGCCCCACCAGCCACTGCTCAAATCGATATTTGCCGGGAAAGCTCAAGGCCAGCAGACCCGCAATGATCGTGAGAATGCCCTGCCCGGGCAGCACCAGCATCACGATGCCGGCAGCGATCAAGATCAGTCCCAGCACGTTGGCCAGCAGCCGAAACAGCAGGCGCAAGACGGGCTGATTGCGAAACGCGACCGCCGGCGGCCGTTCCTCACCGGCAAAATAGTCCGCGGGAATCCGCGCAACAAACCAGGGAACGGCAATCAGCGACGCCACAAACATGACCAGCGAGGCGCCGGCCAGAATCCACAGCACCTCGGGGGTCAGCAGCTGCTCAAGCATGCGCGCAATTTAGCATGCTAAAGGTCCAGCCCCGCCTCTTTGATCGTTTATCGCCCCCCCGCCGAAGAAAGGCAAAAAATCTGGCCAACTTCATGGAAATTTCTCCTTTTTTCGGGAAAATGTAGTTGACTCAAGGTCCGACAGGGATGACGCCTCGACCCAATGTCTCAGCTGGTGGTTAAGACGCTCGGCGAACTCACGATTCACCGCGACGGTGAGGCGGTGCCGCTGCCCGCCTCCAAGCGAACTCGGGCCCTGCTGGGCTATCTCCTTCTCACAGGTCGATCACATCGGCGTGAGAGTTTGTGCGAACTCCTGTGGTGGAAACCTGATGATCCTCGCGGTGCGCTTCGCTGGTCTCTGAGCAAAATCCGCCCACTGGTCAGAGCCGGGGATGAGGACCGGCTGATCACTGACCGGGAACGGGCCGGCATCGACAGTACGCAGATTGAGATCGACCGCCGCAGACTTGCCGCGGAGATCGACGATGAAGATACGGCGCTGTCGCGACTCGAACAGATCTCCGAAATACTGGCCGAAACGCTCCTGGACGGCTGCGACCTGTCCGACCAGCCGACTTTTGCCCATTGGCTGACCGCCCAGCGTCAGGAGATCGAGCGCCTGCGCGAACGTGTCATGGCGCGGCTGGCCACCCATCCCGACCTGTCGCCCGGTCGTTTGCTGCCGCTGGCCCGGGCCTGGTGCGAAGCTGAACCCTTCAGCCGCCGGGCCGCCAGCAATCTGATCACACGACTGGAACAGTTTGGGTTTGCCGACGAAGCCAGGGATCAGTGCGACGTTTACACCCAGCGCTTTCGTCAGGCCGGGGTCGATTGGACCCCGCCGACGGGTGATGAAGCCCAACCGGCAGCGGGCGCTGAGGCAGAACCGGCCAGCGCAGGGCCGTTCCTGGATCGGCAGAAGATTCAGTTTTGCATGGCTGAAGACAACGTCCGTATAGCCTACGCCACCGTCGGGCAGGGGCCGCCGCTGGTGAAAGCTGCCAACTGGCTGAGCCACCTGGAGCTCGACTGGGACGCCCCCATCTGGAGCCCGCTGTTTCGGCAGCTAGCGATGGACTATCGCCTCATCCGCTACGACGAGCGAGGTAACGGACTTTCTGACTGGGACGTCGAGGACCTGACGTTCGACGCCTTTGTTACCGACCTCGAATCGGTCGTGGATGCTTCGGGCCTGGAGCGGTTCGCGCTGCTGGGCATCTCTCAGGGTGCCGCCGTATCCATAGCCTACGCGGTCAAACACCCCCATCGGGTCTCTAAGCTGATCCTGTTCGGCGGCTATCCCGCGGGCTGGCGCATCGATGCCAGCGAGGAGACTATCCGGGAGCGGGAGGCGATTATGACGTTGACAGCCACCGGCTGGGGCCAGCACAACCCGGCCTACCGGCAGATCTTTTCTTCGACCTTCATGCCCACCGCCACGCCCGAAGAGCTCGAATGGTTCAACGAATTCCAGCGTGCCACCGCCTCGCCGGAAAACGCGGTGCGCTTTCTATCCGCCTTCGGGGACATCGACGTCCGGCACCTCCTCGGCAAGCTTCGGGTACCAACGCTGGTGATTCACTCGCTGCGCGATCAGCGCATCCCCGTGCAGACCGGTATCGACCTGGCCACCGCCATTCCCGACGCTGAGTTTCTTGGACTCGAGAGCGACAACCATCTCCTCCTGGGCCGCGAGCCCTCCTCACAGGCGTTTGTCTCGGCCATCCGGGATTTTCTCGGCTCTGCATCAGGCAGCAACAACCGCTGAATTTCGCCATCCGGCGAGAGATCGTCCGATTCTCAGCGTCTAGTAAGGAGACAACTGAGTAATGGATGATGATGTTGCTACTTCAAATGGCCCTGGCGCTGGGCCTTCTAGGAATTCTGACCGGAGCTTTGGCGATAGTGCTGACCGTCGCTGCGGCGGTTGACCGCTGGCGCCATTAGCGCAGCGGCAAGGGGCTCGCTCGGCAATAACCGTCTTCGCTCAGCCGGCACTCGACTCCCGGACCGAGTTTCTGCATGCTTGTTCGATCTCCATGGTATGCACTGCCGCTGCTTAAAGATGTCGGAGCCCAAGGACGAGTACGACCAGATCACCCACCTGATCAATCGTGGCCAGTCTGGCAATCAGGACAGCGCGCAGGCGCTCTACAAGCTTGTCTATTCGCACCTGAAGAACATCGCCCGGCGGCAGAGCCGCAGCGGAAACATGGACACCACCGAGGTGGTCAACATCCTCTATCTGCGTCTGAGCAAGAACAAAAACTTCGAGTTCAAGAATCGCGAACACTTCTTTCGAACCGCCGCCATGGCGGCTCGCCAGATTGTCATTGATGAGGCACGCCGCAAGCTCGCCCGACCGGAAACGTCCCAGGATTTTGCGGAGGTCAGCGGCGACAGCCAGCCGCTGCATCTCGTGCTGCAGATCGACAAAGCGATTCAGCGGCTGGAGCGAAGCGATGAGGATCTGGCCCGGGTCTTTGAGCTCAAGTACTTCGCCGGTATGTCGGACGACGAGGTGGCGTCAGCGCTCTCGATGACCCATCGCACGGTGCAGCGAAAGTGGCAGCAGGCACGCAGTCAGCTGCAGAAAGATCTGCCGGCGCCCGATCGCGTTTAGGCCATCGGCTTGTCCGCCGGTCTGTCGCTTTTTTCGAACCCAGCCCTCAATCAAACCGTGTTTTTCCTCACGGGTACGCCCACTACCATGAAGTCAGTTTTCTAGCGAGAGGTTTCGATCGTGCGACTTCGGCAATGGCAATACCAGCTTTTTGGTCTCACCATGATTCTCGCCACGGCGGCCTCAGCCGGCATCAATATCACCGAAGAAGAGGTGCTCGATGCCCAGCAGCGCTGGGGTGACGGCATTGTACGGATCGGAAAGGTGTTGCGCGCGGACGGCGAGTACGTCCGCGAAGCGCTGGAGCATATCCAGACGATGTACGACTATGAGAGCGGCCAGGTGCTTTTTAAACCCACGCTTGCCAGCACCGTGCCCCACCGTCCGACCCTCGGCGGGGCCTTGAGCTACTTTGTCGGGTTCGATTCAGCGCTCAAGTATCTGCGGCAGCTTTCGGCGGAAGAACGCGAAGGCCTGCAGATCTACCGGGAGGACGGTGGATTCGCCACCAAACCTTGGACCCGCGTCCGCTTCGAGAATGAAGGGATTGTCCTCTACGGCACCACGGCCGTTGCCATGGGCAACTACTTCTTCACGGATCTTGAGGGCCGCGAAACCAAGGTGCACTTCACACTGGGCTTCATCAAGCGCGGCGACGACGTGCGCATCTACGTGCAGGAAAGCAACCTGCCGTTCAGCGCGCCTTAGCCGAGCGCCGCTGCACCCACCTACCGTGCGGCCTCCGCCTCAAAGCTATCGCTGAAGATCCGGTTCGGCGTGATATCGGTAGGGACCGGCTGCGCCGCGTCGGGTCGGGGCAGATCGTCCGCGCCGGGCGCATCAGGGTTGGTCAACGCCACGTAGTCCGCGATGAACTGCCCCCAGGCGGACGGCTCGTACAGGGGAGGACCGCCCGGTTGCAGGCCCTTGTTACCTGGACCGCTGTTCCAGACGGTGCCGGCGGCAAAGCTGTAGTTGGCGCCATCGTAGAAGCGCTTGGCGTCGCTGGGGAAGAAGATAGACACGCCTAGCGCAAACGACACGTCGGTGCCGACAGACGTGACGCCCTCGGAGTTAAACGAGCCGACCAAATACTCGGTGAATGCCGTGAACTCAGCTTCGGTAATGTCGCTGCTGAGCAGCGGGTCGGTGGCGGGATCGATGTCGAGCAGCTGCTCCGCAAAGCCGCGCAGCAATCCAACAAAAACAAACAGATCGATCAGGTCGTCCTCTTTTGTATGCTCAAGGTCCACCAACGTATCGAAGCGCTGGACGATGTTGAGCGTCGCCTCCAGCGCCGGGCGATAAAGCGGTAAATTGGAATTGAGCGCCAGCGCCGTCAGGTTGGCCAGGTCCAGCGCCGACTGCAGCTTGTTGAGGTTGACCAGAGACGTTGTTACCGGAATCAATGTTTCTCCATCGAGAACGATGGACCGCTCAGCAGAAATGGCCTGGGTAAGAGCGAGCAGCGTGTCCTCCAGCCGCTCGGTGGCCCCCACGCCCGTCAAACGCTCACCAATGCGGCGATAGATCGCTTCATAGCGCCACACGTATTCCTGACTGGCAATGAGATAGCGCGCGCCCGGCGCCACGGAAAAGCCCATCTCGAGCATGGCATGGAAGGGCGTATTGAGATAAAGCGCATCCACCGGGCCGTCGCTGCCGATGTCCGCCATGGCCGCCTGGAACTGACTCATGGACATAAACGGCGGCTCAAACTCCGACGTATCGTCCACCATCAGGCCGCCGACTCCACCGGCGCCCTCCAGCACCAGCAGCTCAGACGCCGCTGGTGCCCGGTTGCGGGCCCAACGCACAAACTCGGTGAGTGTGCCGGCCTGCGCCAGATCCGCCTCCCCCAGCGGAAAGCGGTTCACGCCGTCTTCGTAGTTGGCGAGCAGCTCATCGCTGTCGTCGGGCTGGATCAGGTAGTAGAAGCTGTCGTTGGGCTCCGGGCCGTCCACCAGCGCGACCACGTTGACGGCCGGGTTCATGGCTGCGGCTTCAAGGTCGTTGAGCACCACCCCAAGCCGCTCCAGCTGGGCGGCAGCCTCAAACTGAAGCGTGTCGTTCAGCGCCAGCACCACCATCATCAGCCAGGGCTGCTGGGGCCGCATCAGGTAGTCGCCGTTGCTGGTATCGAGCAGCATCTGGCCCCGATTGTTGAGCTTGCGGATACGGCGAACAAACTCAAACGGCAGAGGATCGGGCAAACGCAGGCGCAGGTCATAGATCTCGTCAGGGTCGACCTGCCCGTCCTGGTTGTCATCCTGGAACAGGTTGATCACTTTACCGTCCTGGTTTTCGTCTCGGGTGATGAATACCAGCTGCCGCCGATCGTTAAACGCGTAAGCGCTGGGCGCAAACTCCTGGCCACGCTCCTCCAGCGCCGGCGTCAGGTCGTAAAGGGTGCCGTCGGACAGCTGCACGTTGAGTCCCCGGCGGTCCATATCGTCGGTCACCACCAGGTCTCCCAGGTTGTTCAGGTCATAGATCACCCCGCCGAAGGGGATCACAGTGCCGTCAGGCCGGATCAGATCAGTTCGCCCGGCGATTTGTCCGAGGTTGTTGAGAAATAAGGGGTCGCTGCCCACCAATTGTGGCTGTCGCTGAAGCGCGCCGTTCCAAATGTAGGGCTCGAAGCCAAACGATGGCGAGAAGCGCAGGGTCGTCCCGAGAAAACTGCCGAGGTCATTCAGGTCACGGATGATCGTTTGCTGGACCATGTCTCCGTTTCCGCCACCCTGCGTCTCGGCAACACCATCAATCAACTGGACAACACCTCGATTCCAGAAAAAGCCCTTCACGAAGCGATCGGTACGCGTCGCGCAGGTTCGCCCGGGCAAAGGCGTGCAGGAGAGCACCACTCGAGACTCTTCCCAATCGACCAGAACCACCTGACCCAAATTATTCAGTAGGCCTCCTCCCAAGCCGCTGTTGCTACACCCCGAGAGAAACATATCCGGCGGAAAGTCGTTCTGCGGGGTGCTGAAGGTTCGCCGCCAGCGGCACACGGGCTCCAGCTCATCGTTGTCGATCACGCCGTCCCGATTCGCGTCCCGCCAAATGCTGCGCTGCACGTCGAAGGGTTCGTCGAAAGCCGCCGGGACCGCTTCCGTCAGCAGCACCTCACCCGCGTCGTTCATTGCCAGACCCTGGTAGTTAGGGCCCAGAGGAACCAGTTCATAGACCTCCGGAACCGGTGGAGGTGCTTCCGGGGGCTCACCTGCCTTCGCGAGCTTGGCGCCGGACAGAAGCGCGAGCACCACCAAGATGTCGCAAACTGACCGCCAACGGGAAAATTCTGCGCTGGTATTCACGCCCTGCACTCCTTTGCCTGATCGATCGAAACTGTGGACTCGATCCTGCGCAATTCAGAGATGAAGGTCTTGAAGGAAATCCAACGAAAATCTAAACGATTTAAATCTTATGCTAAACAACAGCTTACAGGTCGCCCAAGGTGAGCATTTTCACCCGGATAAGACTCAAACCTGGACGCCTGTTATTCAGCCAGAGAATTGAGCCTTGCCAGTTCTTCTTCTTTGCCCTGTGCCGCCAGCGCCTCGGCAAGCGCTGACACGGTTTTCTGTCGTGGACCTGCTTGCAATGGCAGGTAGGATCGTAGCGCCAGCGCCTTCTCCAGATGGTGCTGGGCCTGCGGATAGTCACCCGCTTCGATCGCGAGCATTCCCAACGCCGTAAGCGGAAACGCCGTTTCCGGATGATCCTGTCCCAGCGTCGCGATCAGGCGATCCAGCGCTTCGCCAAGATGGGCGGTTGCAGAATCCAGGCGTCCTCGGCGAAGGTCCAGAAGCCCAAGACCGTAGTACGGCCATGCCATCCCGCTGCTGGTGTCGTCCAGGCGCTTTTGTTTGATATTGAGGGATCGTTCAAAGTAGGTCTCAGCCTGCTGGTATTCACCTAGCTCGACCGCCACCTCACCCAGATTGCCAAGCATGTTGGCCGCCCACAGCGAATCCTCGCCACTCGACTCGACAATCGCGTTGAGCGCCTGCTCGTAAGTTTGCTGCGCTTCGCGAAAGCGGCCGGCCGACTGCAGTGCAAAACCCGTGTTATGCAGGTTATTGCCAACGCTGCGGGCACCCAGGCCAAGCTCGCTGACGATACCCCGCTGCTCGCTGAGCTTTTCGATCGCTTCGTCGTAGCGCCCTACCTCAACGTAATTGAGCGCCAGGTTTCCCAGCGCTGTCGACGTGCGCTTATTACGCGCTCCATAAACCCGCTGATTGGCCTCGTAGACCGATTCGCTCAGCGCCAGCGCCTCCTCGTAGTTTCCGAGCCCCCAGTTGGCCAGACTCAGATTTCCCAGGGAGCGGACAAACTCGGGATGGTCCGAACCGTAGTCCTCGACCACCAGATCATGAGCAAGCTGGAATTGCTCAAGAGCAACCTGAGGATCACCCACACGTCGGTAAACATTCCCCAGCATTTGATGGATCCGAATCCGGACATTTCCCTGCGCCTCGCGGGATTCTTCGCTGTCGAGGCTGTCAAGCGCCGCCAGCGATTCCCGCTCGGCCTGCTCCAGCCGACCGAGAAAATAGCTGGCGTTGGCGAGCGAGTATTGCAGGCTATAGCGCTTTACCTTCGGATGATCTTCAGGCGCAGCATTGAAAATTTCCCAAGCCTGCTGTGCGAGCGTCAGCGCCTCTTCGTGACGCTCCAGACCGCTCAGAGCCGTTGCCTGCTGGTCCAGCGCGAACACCAGCAGATCGCTGAAACGCTTATCGCTGCGAATCACCGCCATCGTGTCATCCACAAGGGCGAGGGCCGCACTGTTCTCGACGAGCCGTAGGTAGCGTCCGACCAATTCCAAACGCAGCTCGGCAAAGCTCCGAGGATCAGACTGTCGCAGCGGCTCCAGCTTCTGCACACCCTGATCGAGAAGCTGCTTTGCCGTAACCGGCTCGCCCAGACGGTTTTCCGGCGAAGAGATTTCAAACAGGCTGGAGATAAAGTCGAGGGTGCGGCTGGCCTTGAGTGCTGCCGCCTCCGCCGCGGCCCGGCTCGCGTTGAGCTGCTGGACATACACAGCAAGCGCCGTCGGCAGGGCGACCGATAGAAGCAACGCCAACACAGACGCCAGGCGGTTCCGCCTCATCAACTTACCCAGGCGATACCAGCGATCGTGCTGACGGGTCGAAATTGGACGGTGATCGAGGTAGCTGAGCAGGTCTTCAGCCAGAAGGTCTGCGCTGCTGTAGCGGTCCTCAGGGTTCTTTGCGGTCGCCTTCCGCGCGATGTCGTTTAGGTCGCCGAAGTCGGAGACCCGATCGCGCTTTAGCCACCTCACATGTTCATCGACCGACGGCAGCGGCAGGGTGGTGACCTGGGTTGCCCAGGTATCTGGCTCCGACTCCGGTCTTACGCGGTGCGGCGTTGTGCCGGAGAGCAGGCTGTAGATCATCAGCCCGAGCTGGTAAACGTCGGATTCGGTGGTGACGGGCTCACCCAGCGCCTGCTCCGGACTTGCCACCGCTAGCGTCATCGCGACCGTACGAGGCTCATCGGACGTAGGACTCTCACGCGTCCCCAACATTTCGGCGATACCAAAATCGAGCAACCTGACCTCACCGTCTGAATCGATCAGAACGTTGTTCGACTTGATGTCACCGTGAATCACCCGACGCCGATGGCAGTGGGCAATGATGCGGCAGAGGCGGACGAGCTGCTCCAATCGACTGCGTGTCGTCAGCTTGTGCTGCTCACAGTATTCCTGGAGCGGCAGCCCCTCGATGTATTCCATCACCAGGTAGGGATGGCCGTCCTCGCTGACTCCGCTGTCCAGCATGCGGCTCACGCCCAGAGCGTTCAGGCTCGCCAGGATTTTTTGTTCATGCCTGAATCTGGCGAGCAGTTCATCACGAGGGACGCTGCCAGACCGGATGATCTTGAGCGCTACTTCCTGCTCGAAGCCGTCGTGTCGACGCAGGGCCCGATAGACCGAACCCATGCCTCCGTGCCCTACGCGTTCGACAACTTCAAACGGACCGATGAGCGTACCCGGCTCAAGAAGTCGACCGCTGGTTTGCGCGTCGTCGTCAGCAAAACGGGTCAGCACTTCCAGACCACCGCCGGTTTCAAGCAAGAGAACGCCAGACATCAGGGGTGCTTTAGCTCCGATTCTCGAGGGGTTTAGCGCTTTCCGATCGATCGTAGCATAGAGACTGGTTCTTTTGGCCCAGCTCCCGCACCCCTCCAAGCAATTGATTTAATTTAAGAAAACGCCCGGTCTATCGACCGCTCACCGCCAGGTAAAAAAAATTTGGCGAACATTGGATTTCCCCCCGTTTCTAGCCCATGACAGGCAGAAAACTCTGCCAGCGGATTAGAAACGATGGAGAACACCATGAAATACCTGATTCCTCTTGCTCTGGTGATGTCAGCAACTTCGCTCCAGGCGCAAACGCTGCTGCGGGTGGGTGATGAGCCTTCCTGCGACTTCAGCTCGATCAACGACGCGCACCAGGCCGTGCCGGTCAACGCGGCGGACGGCGAATTTCATATCCTGGTCAACCAAGACCTGCTGGTCACCGAGCCCGTTCTGCTCAATCGCTCGGTGGAAGTCACCGGAGGTTATACGAGCTGTGGCGGCTCGCCGACTGGCACTACGGAAATTGACGGCGAACAGCTTTCCCAGGGCTTGAGCGGCATATCTACCGGCGTCGGCAATAACAACGTGGTCATTCGACTAAACAACTTTGTCCTGCGCAATCTCCGGGCCGCAACCGGCTCGGGGATCCTTATGGTAAACGGCAATACGGCAGTTACGTCCCGCCTGGTGCTCGATAACGTCTCGCTGCTGGACAACGGGTTCGATGACACAGTCAGCCGGGGCGGCGCGATTGCGATGAACGGCGCCGGCAACAAAGAGCTAGTTCTGAAGTCGATTCAGATCTCCGGCAATCGCGCGGCGCGCGGCGGGGGCATCGCCTGCGACCGCGGAACCATCGAGTTCCAGTCCGGCGAGATTTCGGGCAATGACGCTGTGTACTTCAGCGGCAACCCAGCAGTCGAAAACCCGGAGAGCGCACTGGGCGGCGGCATGTACCTGGAAAACTGCAGCCTCACGACACGCAACGATCCGGATCAAAGCGATGAGCGACGGATTGTCCGCGACAACCGCGCGCTTCGCGTGCTGTCGGATTTCCCGTCTGCCGGAGAGTTCAGTGCGCTGTCCTTGCTTGGCGGTGGCGGCCTCTACCTCGTCGATTCAACGATGACGACCGGACGCAGCCAGCCGCTTTTTGTGGAGGACAATGCCGCGCTAGTTCAGATCAGCGACCACAAAGACCCGGGGGCTGGCAAGAACAGCCACGTAGGCGGCGGGATCTTTCTAAATCGTTCTCAAGCCACCATCGCGGGCATGAAGATGACGGGCAATCGGGCCGTCCGCGGCGCTGGGATCTACACCAGGGATGACAGCCACCTAACACTGAACGGCGCCATTAGCAGCAGTATGGCCTGCGGGCAGGATCCAGCTGAGCAGGAAGCCTGTATCTTAATCGCTGAAAATCAATCCATCGGTGACTACGACGTCGACTTCGAGGTTGTGGCCTTTCAATTTTGCACGCATGAACCAGGCCATGGTGGCGGAATCTATTCGTCAGATTCAACGTTGCGAATCGACAAAGTTCTCTTTCGAGAAAACGAGGCGAGCTATGACCGAGACAACTGCCCATTCGGCTTCGATATACACGACTTTGATCCACGCGGAACCGCACTGTTCTCGAGCAACAGCGATACGACCATCACCAACAGCATCCTCTATCAGCATGTCGGCTATGGCGCCAACAGCGTAATCCACGTCTCGATGTCCAATGCGGACCACCGGTTTCATTTGGTCAACAACACGGTGGCCGAATTCACCAGTACAGGAAACAAGGGTGACGATTTTGCTTTTATCAGCGGCTTTGTGCCCCAGTTCTCGTCGGACTACCGTCTCCGGGTCGACGGGACCCTCTTTCTGGACAGCAACTTCACCCTGCCACTCTACTCCAATGAATTTCAGGACGATCTTGCGAGATCACCCTCCCAAAACGCCTCGGTGCGCTGCACCGTGCTGGATGATCCGGACGACCTTGTCAGTCTAGGCCTGGTTACGGCCGTGGAGGACCTGATCGACCGCGGCCAGACCCTGATCGATCCGGACAACGGCGACTTCGGGCTTGCGACGAGCGGGGAAGCCTCAGGCATCGACGCCTGCGGCTACGAGCTGCTGACCAGCGATACCACCATCGACGGCACGTTCCGGCAGCGACCGCAGGATGCTCCGGGTATCGACAACGGCGGGCCGGTGGATGTGGGCGCGGTGGAAGCGCTGGGCGACAGCATTGCCTTCTTTGACGTCGTTCCCGAACTGACGCTGCTTTCGCCAAACACCGACGGCGACCCGCTCGTAGAGTCGGTTGACAGTGGTACGACGGTTGAGATGGAAATAACGCTCAGGAACGATGGACTGTCGCCGGCCCCTATCGGCACCGGCTATCGCTACATCATGCGAGGGGTAGACCCGAACTCTGTTGAGATCGATACAAGCATCTACTTCGGCTGCTCTCAGGCCCCGTTTGCGGACTACGCAGTCGAGATCCGCTGCAATGTGCTGTTTGGTGTCATCCTGCCGCAGGATCGGCTGCAGCCGATGCGAGTCAGGGCGGAGGCTGACGGTGCACCCGATACAACCTTTCCTCACCTCCAGGCGGTCGGCGTGACGTTTCAGGGGGACACCAGCGATGCCGTGACTAACAACAACCTGATAGTCGGCACGCTGCTGGTCACAGGCAATAACCCGCTGGCGGATATTGAGGTAGAGCTGTCGGACAACGTTGACCCTGTGCAGCCAGATGGCCTGGTCACCTACACCGTAAGCGTGACCAATAACGGTCCGGGTAACGCCAGCGATGTCATGCTGGGAACGAGCCTCCCCCTCGGCAGCACGTTCATCAGCGAAGCCAGCGTCGGCTTTGACTGCGGCGCTGTCGGCACTCAGGTTGATTGCGTGATCGGGAACCTCGCCAACGGCGACAGCCGCACCGTCGACATCAACGTGCAGGCGCCCGACACCGATACGCAGATGACGATGGTCGCCACCGCGTCTGCTTCAGAGGTCGACCCACAGTCCATCAACAACACGGCAGCTGAGACCACGGACGTCGTCGCGCCGGTGGACATGCTATTCAGCAGCGGCTTTGAGTAAGACCCCACTCCGGGGTTCGGGCAGTTCGCCCGGACCCCGTTCTGTCATCGCATACCGGCCGCGCGTCACGCTATTCAAAGCCGCTCAGGAACAGAAACTCGTTACAGGGCGCGGCGCGGGTCACCGTGACCGATTCCGGCAGCGAGGTGTTGTCCTCCGTATCGCTGGCGTAGACCGCAACCTGATATTCGCCCGCATCGCTGCACAGACCATAGCTTGGGCTGCTGAATGTTCCATTGGGCTGGATGGTCAAAGGCTGCGACACAAGCTCGCCGCTCGGGCGGGTGACCAGCGCCTCAACGCCGTTCACCGTACCGGTTGATGTCACCTCAACCGTGATTGGCTCAAAATCGTTCGAGAGATTCTCTGCCACCGTCAGGCTGGCGATAATCGGATCATCGCCGGCCAGCAGCACGCCTGACCCGATCGCGTAATTGCGCGCCAGCAGGCCGTCCGCAAGTTCATTGGGGATGCCGTTGCCGCTGTCGTCGAGCTGCGGTCGCGGGCTGCTGTCTCGAAAGCGGATGGCTGACCGGGCGAACTGAAACGCCTGGCGCACGCTGGCGCCGTAGAGCACCTGATTCCAGAAAAACTTGGAAAAGGTCACCCGACCGGCGCGCAGGAACGCGGCCTCTTCGCCGTTCCCGGTGCTGGAAACCAGCACACGAGGCTGGTTCGACGGTGCAGCCAGTCCCTCCAGAAAGGGCCTGCCGTCGTCGCCTTCGATCACCACCGTTACGGTGCCGCTCAGCGTTTGCTGTGCGGTATCCAGCAGGGACTTCAGCGCGGCGGACGTCAGCTCCTCGCTGTCGCTGAGCGCATAGCCCGACGCGGTTCTCTCAGCGACCAGGTAGACCGTCAGGTCCTGGGTGTTGTCGATGCCCCAGGCGGTAAGCGCGTCGGTGAGATTGGCCAGCGTCGGCGCGGTGTCCACGCCGGCAACGCCGTCGTTGCTGAGATAGCAGATATTGTCACAGCTGGCATCACACAGGCTGACGCTGCCGGAACAGGACTCCTCCGCGGCGCCATAGCCCTGTTCATCCAGCGCCGCGAACGCTCTGCGGGCGTTGCGCGACCGCTGCCGAAGCTGCGGGCTGGCGGCACTGCCTCCGGTCACGATCACCGCCCGCCGCCGGGACGGATTGTCGACCGTCACGCTGGTGACCTGGGGAGGTGCCCGATTGCCGATCGCGTCCTCGGCGTAAAGGGTCACCTGGTAGGTGCCCTCCGCAACAAAAACGTCGCTGGCGATTTCGAAGGTGTCGCTGCTGGCGACCCGGTTCAGATCCACGGTCGGCAGGCCCTGAACAGGCGTGTCCGCCGCGGCCGGATTGAAGCCCGGAGGCCGAAGCACAGCCCAAACCCGGGCGATTCCGTCCGGATCGGTTACGTCGATGGCGCTCAAACTAGCCGTGGATCCGTTGCTGATGGTTTGCGCGTCAGAAACCGCGTTGATCACGGGCGCGTTGGCGTTTTGCGCCACGCCGTTGCCGATGAAGCGGTTGGCGACTAGCGCCAGGTCTGCGGGGCTGTTGAAGGTGCCGTCACCGTTTGCGTCCAGCAGCGGAGACTGATCGACGAAGGTGGCCTGCTGGGAGCTTTGCGCCAGGGAGAACGACTCGCCGACGGACAATCCGTTAAAGACGTTGGTCCAGAACTGATTGGAAAACGACAGCGTGCCCTGGGAGACAAAATAGGCGTTCTGCTCTGGCTCAGAGCTGGTGATCACCACCCGCTCAGCGCCCGTCGGCTGGAGCTCATCCATAAACGAGCCCGACTGGCACGCATCGTAAATGATGTTGAGCGGAGCGCCGGGGTGTGCCGCCTGCCAGGCGTTGATCAGGCCGGCCAGGCGCGAGGCGGATACCACCTCCTCTCCGCTGATTCGGAAAGTATCAAAGCCACCATGGTCCACCAGGTAAACGGTGAGTGCGCCGGCGCCGTCAGCAAACGTGCTGAACGCCGCCTCCAGGTTGGCGGTTGTGGCCGGCGCGTCCACGTCCGACACGCCGTTGCCGCTCAGATCAAGGTCGCTGTTGTCGGAAAGATACTGAATCGAGTCCGCGGTGAATCCCTGCGCAACCAAAACCCGGTAGGCGAAGCTGGCGTTGAGCTGGGTGGCGTCCCACAGTGCGTTGCCCGGATAGGGGCCGCCGCCGGCGACGACAATCGCACGCGCGTTGTCGGTGGCGGCAACTCCCGGCGTGAACACCTGCAGCCGGGACAACCCGCCTTCGCCAACGATGATCCTGCCGTCAGGCGCAAGATCGATGTTCTCGGCGGCCTCAAAGAAGCCGGGACCGAAGCCTCGCTCGCCGAGCGTGCCGAGCGGATTGAAGCGTGTGTCGTAAATCCCAAAGCGGGTGTTGTTTTCGCTGACAAGCAGTTCGCCAGCCGGGTTGACCGCCAGGCCCCGGCGGACGACATTACTGGACTCCCGGCCGAACTCAGCGGTGAATGTGTGGGGCGCACCGGACTGGAGGTCGGCGGGGGGCGCATATTTGGTCACGAGGTAGTTCGGCAGGCCGGAAACGTACAGGTTCTCGTCAGCGTCCAACGCCAGCCGGAAAGGGCGTTTCACAACTCCGCCGGGCAGGGCCCTCATCGGCGAGCGCGCCAGAAACGTTCCGTCGGGCCTGAACCGAAGCACCGCACCGCGGTCGTCGGCCAGATAGACAAGCCCCGAAGGCCCTACACGAAT
>JANQOZ010000102.1 GCA_028285525.1 Lysobacterales bacterium | reverse complement strand
CAACGACTCCATGCGGCTGGTGTCGATTACCAATCTCCAGAACCAGGAAAAGAACTACCAGGAAGACAGCGACTCAAGCCCTGCGGACTTCGGCGATTTCCTGACGCAGCAGGACGCAGATAACTTTGCCCAGGAGTTTCGTCTCGAGGGTTCCAGCGACCGGCTCGACTGGACCGCCGGGGCGTACTACCTGAACATCGACGGCGATTATCGGGTCTCGTTCAATTTCCCCGACTATTTCGGCTACAGCATTTTCCCCAACAATCTCTACGCCCTGGATACGACGTCGTGGTCGGTCTTTGGACAGGTTGAGTACGCGCTGACCGACCGGCTCACGCTGATCGGCGGCCTGCGCTGGGTCGACGATCAAAAGGACTTTGACACCAACGTGGTGTGCGAAGACTTCGGTCCTGCGCCCACCAACAACGGCTGCAGCGACTTTGGCCTGGTGCAGGGTCCGGTTCAGCCCAGCCCCACCGTGACCGACCTGAGCCCGCTGAGCCTCGACCGGACCGACGACGACTTCACGGGCAAACTCCAGCTCGACTTCCAGGCGAACGACGATCTCCTGATCTATGGCGGTATCAACCGCGGTATGAAGGCCGGCGGATTCCTGGGCTCGATCGACGGCGGCGCGACGCTGCCCGAGCTGTCCTTTGATCAAGAGATTCTGACCAGCTTCGAAGCGGGCATTAAGAGCACGCTGGCTGATGGCCGCCTGCGCCTGAACGCAGCGGCGTTTGTCTACGACTACGAGGACTATCAGGCATTTGTCTTCCAGGGTATTACCAGCGTCATCGTGAACCAGGATGCGGAGGTGACAGGTGCCGAGGTTGAGCTGATTGCGCAACCGGGTGAAGGCTGGGATATCGCGCTGGGGCTGTCGGTGATGGACGCGACGGTCGAAGACGTCGACATCGGTGGCGGCGTCATTCGGGACCAGCAGATGGTGCTGGCGCCCGACTTTACGGGGAACCTGCTGATCCGCAAGGCGTGGGATTTTGGCCAGGGCAGCCTGGCGGCGCAGCTCGACGGCTTCTATTCCGACAAGCAGCAGTTCAATACGATCAACAGCGAAGCCGCTGCCAACGAGTCGTACACCGTCTGGAACGCAAGGGTGACTTATCAGGCCGCCGAAAACTGGGAAGTCTATGGCTTTATCGATAACCTGACCGACGAAGAGTACTGGACCTACGGTTTTGACCTGGCTCTGTTTTTCGGCAGCGCCATCCAGGCGATTGGTCAGCCCCGCTGGGCTGGCGCGGGATTTCGCTATCGCTTCTGAGCCGGTGAATCTGATTCCTGAGGGAAAAGCTTATGACGGATAAAAAAGAACGCGAAGACCAAACCGCCAGCAGCGAGACGAAGGGATCGTCCCGGCGACAGTTTATGGCTACGGCGGCCGTGACGTCGGTGGGGCTGGTGGCCGCGTGCTCTCAGTCGGCTGATGAGCCATCGGCGCCAACCGCAGCCAACGTCGGCGGTGGTTCCGATTATGACGTGATTGTCATCGGGGGCGGTATGGCCGGCTGCGCAGCGGCTCGCGAGACCAGCAAGGCGGGTTTGCGGACCGTCCTGCTCGAAGCCCGGAACCGCCTCGGCGGTCGCACTTACTACGCGCCGTTCGGAGACAAAAAAGTTGAACTGGGCGGCAACTATATCTATTGGCTGCAGCCCCACGTGTGGGCGGAGGTGGACCGGTACGCGCTGCCGATTGGTGATTCACCCGCGGCGGTGAACCCGGATCGCTGGATCTATCTGAAAGACGGCAAGCCGGTGGAGGCAGACATTCCCACCTTCTGGCCAAAGGTAGATCAGGGGCTGATCGACTTCTGCGCCAACTCGCGGGAGGTGTTTCCGCGACCCTACGACACGTTCTTTACCGACAACTGGAAGCCGTATCAGGAGTTGTCGATCCAGGATCGCATCGATCAGCTCGGCCTTGAAGAGGACGTTGAGCTGGCGGTCAATGCTATCTGGTCGATCATGTCGCACGCCAAGTGCTCCGACGGCGGATTCCTGGAGATGTTGCGCTGGTGGGCCGCGTTGGGCAGTAATTCCATCGACTTTAATAACGCGGTGTCGCGATACAAGCTGGATAACGGCACCAGCTCGCTGATCAACGCGATGATCGACGACGGCAGCGCCGAGGTGAAGCTCAGCACGCCGGTAAGCCGGATTGAACAATCCGGCGACAGCGTCCGCGTCACCACCGAGGACGGTCAGACGCTGACCGCCAAGCGTGTGATTGTCTCAACGCCGCTCAACACGTGGGCCGACATCGAGTACGACCCGCAGATCTCGGACGTGAAGCTTCAGGTGTCTCAGGAACGCCACGTGGGCAACGGCAACAAGCTGCACATCATGACCAAGCAGGATATCGGCAACGTCTTTTTGACCGCCGACGACAGCTTTGGTCCCTTGCAGTACGGCTATACCTACACGACCGGTCCCGAGGGCACCCACATGTTGTCTTACGGTCTGGACGGCATGTTCGACGTCAACAACCTTGAGACCGTCTCGGACATGATCAACCTGTTCATGCCGGAGGTGGAGGTGACCAAAACCTACGGCTACCAATGGGCGCTTGATCCGTTCTCCAAGGGCACCTGGTGCACCCTGCGTCCGCACCAGTTTGCTCTGGTGCCCGAGCTCCAGCGTCCGGAAGGCAACATTCGTTTTGCCACCTCGGACAACGCCACCATGTGGCGAGGCTGGATCGACGGCGCGATCGAAATCGGTACCCGCACCGGACAAATCTATGCCCAGGAAC
Source organism: Lysobacterales bacterium (assembly GCA_028285525.1). Taxonomy (GTDB): domain Bacteria; phylum Pseudomonadota; class Gammaproteobacteria; order Xanthomonadales; family SZUA-38; genus JANQOZ01. The sequence continues at coordinate 87,560 of JANQOZ010000102.1, read as the reverse complement.
TTGCCTGAGGTTTGGCAGCCCGGCTGGGCGACACCGGGAGTGAGAACGGCTGCCCTGCTGGCCTTGGCTCTGACCCTAGTCGGGTGTGGTGGAGACGAGCCCTCTGCCGGCAGTGACGCCACGGTGAGCGCCGAGCCTGCTGCACCGCCAGCGGGCCCAAGCCTTGAAGAGGCGGGGTGCGACGTGGAACGGGCCAGCAAGGTCGTCGAGCAGTGCAAGGTGTGCCACAGCGTCGAGGCCGGAGCAGCTAACCTGACGGGTCCCAACCTGTATGGTGTTGTCGGCCGCGCCGCCGCCTCAAAAGACGGCTTCGCCTATTCCAAGGTCCTCCGCGAATCAGGCATCGTGTGGGATCTGGAGACCCTCGATGCGTTTCTCGCCAGCCCGCTGACCTACCTGCCGAATAATCGGATGGCCTTTGGCGGCGTCACCAACGCGGATGACCGCCAGGCGATCGTGTGCCTGCTGAATACGCTTCGTTGAGAGGTGATCGTGCGGTGAGAAACAGATACCGGCCAGGTTTAGTCAGTGCGTGCCTGCTCTTTTCTGGGTTAGCCAGCGCTGAACGATCGGCGGGTACGGCCGACGAGGCCGCCGCCCGGTGGTTCAAAGACTCTTATGTTGCCGATTTCTTGAGCGATGATCCGAATTTCATGGATCACTATGCTGACTCGGTTCAGTTCATCATTGGTCAAAAGGTTGAAACTTTAGGCAGAGACGCGCTCGCTGCCGCGATGGACAAGATCTATGTGCAGCCGTGGATTGCGGCGGGATGGGAAACGACCCGTCTGCTGGGTGTCGAGGCAACATCGCTGGCCTCCGACACGGTACATCTGACGGCCGACTGGGGATTTCTGGACAGCGCTGGAAACAACGTCGTTGGATGCGAGCGACCGCAGTGGCACTACCTGGTCGTCTTCAACGGCACACGCTGGCAGATCAACGCTGAGATCGAAGGCGGCTGCGCCGCGACGGAGTAACCTCCGTCCGCCGATCGAGGAAGGCTCCTCCATTGAAAACGCTTGTTGTCACAGGACACCCCCGGAAGAATTCGCTTACCGCTCAAGTTGTCGACCGGTTTTCGGGCACGCTGCGGGAGACTGGCCACGAGGTTGAATTGGCCGACCTGCACGCGGAAGGTTTTGACCCGGTTTTGCGCGAGGAAGACGAGCCGGACTGGAACGATACCCGTAAAGTCTATTCACCCGCTGTTGTTGGCGAGATGCGTCGTGTTGAGCGTAACGAAGCAACGGTACTGATATTCCCAATATATTGGTGGTCCTTTCCCGCCCTGCTTAAAGGATGGATCGACCGCGTCTGGAACCACGGCTGGGCGTACGGCGACGCCACGTATCCCCATCGTCGCGTGTGGCTCCTCGGCATCGCCGGTACCGATCAAGCCGCCTATGCCAAACGGGGCTACGACCAGGCGATGAAAATCCAGCTGCAGGTGGGGATTCTCGACTACTGCGGGGTTGAGGAGGGTCGGCTGGAGATACTGTATGGTTCCATTGAAGGAGCCGACTATGTCGACCAGATCCTTGCCGACACCGTTCGGCTGGCGAAAGCGTTCTAGCCGGCGATTAGCACTCCGTGACATCGATGCGAAAAACGTTTCCGACGTTGGAGCAGGTACGAGAGCTCCCGCTGGCTCTGCGGCGAACGGTTCCACCCGAATTTGAGGACGTCAACGGCCATATCAACATCCAACACTATATGGGTCTTTACGACGAGGCTGGATGGGCGTTTTTTGCGACCATGGGTGTCGACCAGAGGTACATGCAGACGGAGCGTTGCGGGATTTTCGACCTGGAGCATCATTTGCACTACCAGGCTGAGGTCCTGGTGGGCGAAGACGTTTCGATTTATGGGCGCTTTCTAGGCGGACATGAAAAACGGGTACACGGCATGTGGTTTATGGTGAATGAGCCACAGGGCACGCTAGCCAGCTCCATGGAGTTCGTGACGGCCCACGTGAATCTGGAGTCTCGTAGGACCGCACCCTGGCCGCAAGCCGTTTACCAGGAAATCGACGCGCTGACTGCGGCCCACCGGTCGCTCGCTTGGAAAGCGCCGGTTTGCGGGTCGATGAGTACCTAGACACAAGAACATCTCAAAGTACTTCAAGGACACTGAAAATGAGCTCCGCGTTCCAACCGATCGAAGCCCGAACATGTCTGTCGAACTGATCCTTTTAATGAGGTGTCCCGACCGGCCTGGGATTCTGACGAGGGCTACCCGAGCCGTCAGCGAACGTGGCGGCGATATTCGTGACGCGGTGTCGTTCGGAGATGATGGTTCCAAGACGTTCTTCATCCGACTGCACGTTATTGTGCCGGGCGATGAGGAAGTGGTCTCGCTGAGAGGTGAGCTGGACGAAATGGCGAGCGATTTGGCGCTGGAGTGGGAACTCCACGACCTGTCATACCGCCCTCGCATCCTCCTGGCGGTTTCCAAGCCGGATCACTGCCTGCTGGATCTCCTGCACCGATGGAAACGAGGGACCTTGCGCGTGGATATCCCCGCGGTTGTTTCGAACCACGATGACCATCGAGGCATCGTCGAATGGTATGGCATCCCGTACTTCCATTTTCCTGCGGACAAAGAAAACAAACGGCGCCAGGAGACGAAGATTCTAGAGCTGGTCAACGAGCGGGAGATCGACCTGGTCGTGCTGGCGAGATACATGCAAATTCTTTCGCCCTGGTTGTGTGAACAGTTGTCCGGGCGTTGCATCAATATCCACCATTCCTTTCTCCCAAGCTTCAAAGGAGCGAAGCCCTACCACCAGGCCCACGACCGAGGGGTCAAGATCATTGGCGCCACAGCTCACTACGTCACCACGGATCTGGATGAAGGCCCGATCATCGAGCAGGACGTCCGACGCGTGTCTCACGCCACCAGCGCCGTAGAGATGGTCACCATGGGCAGGGAAGTGGAGGCCAGCGTGCTCGCGCGAGCGGTTCACGCGCACGTGGAATACCGAGTCCAGATGAACGGCGTCAGAACGGTGGTCTTTTAGCCAAGGGAAGCGGGAAGATCATTGCTTCGATGGCCTCACATGAGACACACTGTGGCCTAGGGATATTTGCCCGCAATGGAGCTGCAATGCTGCCCCCTTTTTTCCGATCAGCGCACTGGTTTTCTGGCTGTCTGATTCTGACCTGTTATCTGCTTTTCGCGGTTGCACATGCTGCAGTACCCGCTGAGAAAACTTACGCCGAAATTATCGAGTCGATAAGGCTGACCGCCGAGCAGGCCGCGGCCTCCGATTCCAGCTTTGCTAACAGCCGGCGAGTCAGCGCCATCGCACAGCTCGAGCGAATCCTGTTTGCCTCGTCCGAGGGCCTTTCTGGCGCTGAGCGCAATCAAATGCAGGAGCTTCGCTTGACGCTGCTCGACCTGCAGCCTCTCGAAGCACCAGCAGACCTCGCCAATCAGGGCTCGACTGGAAGTATCGCCGGCCGAGTCTTTCGTCGATCAGATGGGGCGGGCGCGGCGGACGCCGCGGTGCTCCGTTATAGCTTTCCGGAGGGGACTTTTCTCGGTAGCGTGGCCGTCGATGGCGCCGGTCGCTATCTCTTCGACTCTGTAACTGCCGGAGAGTACCGGCTACTGGCGGTCTCGGACTCGGGCGTTGAAACACTTTACGACGGCGTGCCGTGCTCGGGAGGGTTGGGTCAGGGTTGCGTCCTGTCCGACGGCACGTCGGTGTTTGTCGCTGAGGGCGAGGAGGTTGTCGACATCAACTTCGAGCTACCGGGCTTTGCAACCATCAGCGGGAACATATCCGACGCGAACACCGGGCTACCTGTGAGCAACGCGTCGATCACGTTGCCCTTTGAAGCAGGTGCCAACAGCACTTTTACCGACAGTAATGGGGATTTTGTTCTCCAGGGCGTGCGTCCAGGTGATTTTTGGGTGCGTGCTTCGGCTGACGGCCACAAGGCTCGCTATTTTGGTGCCGCGGCGAGTTGTGACGAACGATCTGGCGACTCCAACTGTGAAAGCACCGGCTCGCTGATCTCCATCGCGGTCGAAGAGGTTCGCAACGATGTTGATATTGCGCTGACGTCGTTTGGCTCGCTCAACGGAACACTCACGGAGTCGGTGACTGGCTTTCCCGTGGAAGGGGCCCAGGTTTTGTTTATCTCGACAGCCACGGGACAGTCGGTCTGGTCTGCAACGACCGATGCGGAAGGGACATGGTCCAGTGGGCCGTTGCCTGACCTGACTTACGTCATCGCGATTTCCAGTGCGCAAACCCCAACATTTCTTTTTCCGGACGCAATTTGCGTGGCGGATTCGACGTCCTGTGACCTCAGTCAGGGACAGGCGGTTTTTGTTCCGTTGGCGACCGCGCAATTTGGCCTGGATGCGGTGGCGCCTTTGGGAGCGTCCGTCGAGGGAAGGGTGGTCGGATCCGACGGCCTTCCGCGTTCCGCCAGGATCACTTTGTACGCCGACAGCGGGACGGCAATTCGCAGCGAGAACGCAAATTCTTCGGGGAATTATCGGTTCAGCGGGCTGCCCCCTGGGAGCTATCGGCTTGTCGCCACAACCAGCGGTTTTCACCAATTTCTCCGAGGGGAAATCTATCCGAATCAACCGTGTGATTTTGGTGCGGTGAGTTGCGATGACATCGCAGGCGCTGCGCCAATCTCCGTAGCGGCAGGCGCCCAGATCACCGGCATAGATTTTGAGCTCCAGGTTGTGGCCCGCTATCGAGGTTTTGTGGAGGAGGCCCAGGGCGGGGATGCTGCTTTCGCTGAGGTCTTTTTCAGAGATGTTTCGGGAGCAGTCATGGCGCAGACGTCTTCTAACTCTGATGGTTTGTATGAACTCAGGCCGCCGATCGGCGGGCCGTTTTTCCTCATCGCCAGCGCAAACAGCGGTTCACAGCCCGAAACGGTTTTCCCGAACACAATTTGTCTGCCTCAGTCCCAGTGCGACTTCAGCAGCGGCACGCCCTTCAACGTTCCGGCTACCGGCGAGTTCGAAAACCCGCCGATAGCTATCCAGCGTCTGGGTCGGCTCAACGTCAGCGTCAGCGATCCGGGAGGAGACACCTTTCCAGCAGCGGTTCGGGTCTTCGACAGCGATGGCGCACTGCAAGCCATCCAGTTCAGGACCAATGGCGAGTTTGTTTTCCGTGACCTCCTGCCGGGAGACTACTACGTTGCGACCGACACCCTCACCCACATCGATGAGCTTTATGACGGGTTCGATTGTCAGGGTGGGTGCGACCCGCGCACCGGAACGCCCATCAGCATCAGCCCCAATTCTGAGGTTTCCATTGCGATTGAGCTCGCTAACGAAAGTTCCTTTGGTGTTACTGCTGCCGATGCCGTTCTTGGTTCGTCGCTACCCGCGGACGCAGAAATACTCGACGTTGCAGGTAACCTCATAGAAAGCTTCAGGTTGATCGGTGACGTCGAGAACTTCCTTCCCGCAGCGCCTGGCGACTATCGTGTGCGAGTGGTGCCACTATTCGCCGCAGCGGATCGGTATTTCATTCAGTATTTCAACGGAGTTGACTGCGCGGCGGACTGCCAGGGGCCCCTGGGTCAGGTTATCAGTCTGGGAGCGCAGCAGCAGGTAGAGCTCAACTTCGCCATGAACCCCAAACGCGTGCTTCGCGGCCGTGTTATCAGCGCTGAAACGGGACTGGGAATTGATCGCGCGCGCGTGACGCTCATTTCTGAGTCAGGGTCGCGCGTCGGCGTGCAGGCAAATCAAGACGGCGAATGGGCGTACGTGCTTCCGTCACCCGGTCGCTTTCGTGTTCGCACCGAAACCCGCGGTTTTGTCGACCTTGCGTTCCCGGATTTGCCGTGTAACGACTGCGCGGACGACGTGGGTCAACTGTTCGACCTGAACGAAGAAGGCGCCATCGACGGGATCAACTTCAGCCTTTCGCCGAGTCCAACCATCTCGGGAAGAGTGATCGAGGCCGCAACTGCGCGGGAGGTGCGCCGTCCTCAGCTGGAGATTTACGACATTGCGGGCCAGCAATTGCCGCTTGGCATCGACACGAACGTCGACGGCACCTTCGAGGTATTTGATGTACAGCCAGGGACCTACTTTCTCACCGCTACCGCTCCGGGGTTTGAGACAGCGCTATGGAGTGGATTGCCCTGTGATCCAGGGTGTGACGTTGTCAGCGGATCGCCCATCGTTGTCAATGACCAGTCGATCCGGGATGTGGATTTCGACCTTCGTAGGCTAGGGGGAATCGCTGGCGAGCTGCGGGAAGCCGAAACGCTGGTGCTGGCCAAACAGGTGACGGTTGAGGTTTTCACGCTGGACGGCAACCTTGTAAAAACGAGCAGTTCCGGGGGCGGTGGTTTCCTGGTGAACGACCTTGCGTCGGGAACGTACAAGTTGAAATTCAGTTCCGAATCCTACGTTGACATGCTTCTTGGTGGAGAGGTCTGCGAGGGTCCTGGCGCCGTGGACTGTGATACGCAAACCGGGCAGACCGTCCAGGTCTCTGTCGGTACGACAACAGATACCGGGACCACCTTGCTTACCCCCTTCGGACGCATTCGAGGGTCTGTCACTGACTCGACTGATGGATCGGCGCTAAGGTCCATAGGGGTCGAGCTCTGGAACGATCTCGGCGGTCTTTTGGTCTCAACACAAGCGAATACCGCCGGCGATTACGAGTTTAACGGACTCGAACCGGGCAACTATTACGTCGTTACCAGAACAAACGAGCTCTCCCGCGAGTATATCGATGAACTGTTTGATGATATTCCGTGCATCGATGGCTTCCTGATTTCATGTGGGCCGCAGTCCACGACACCGCTTGTGATCACCGATAAGGAGGCCATTGAGGATATCAACTTTGCCCTAAGCCCTTTGCCTTCGGTTGTGGTCAATTTGCTGGACGGCGGATCCGGGCAAGCACTCATTGGCACCGTCGATGTCCTGGACCCGGCAGGAGGCGTTATACGGAGAGGTGGTTCCAACTCAGCAGGGCCGGCTGCTATCCGGATTCCCCCCGGCGATTTCTACATTAAAGCGACTGCCCTTGGCTATGAGGCCGTGCTTTGGCCGAACGTCGCCTGTCCGGATGATGTCTGTAACTTGCTTCAAGGTGAGTTACTGACCGTATCACCCGGTCAGTCAAGAGAGCTGACCATCCCGCTGTTCAGACGCCTCGGAATTAATGGCTCCGTTGAAAACGCGTCTGATGACTTGCCGCTGTCAGGCGTCGCAATTGATATCTGGGATCGTGACGAATCTCTGGTCATAAGCACCTCGACGAATTCAAGCGGGAGCTTTGCAGTGCCGCTCAGTCGAGGTGACTACTTTGTGTCAACCGACAACGCACAGGGATTCATCGATCTGATCTTCCCGGACGTGGAATGCCGCGCGGGGCCACCAATTTCGGGGCAATGCTCTTTTGCGTCTGCGCTGCCGGTAACGGTAGACGGGGCCAGGCCGCTGATCCTGGAGTTTCAGCTGAGGGCGGACGATCTGATTTTTCGCGCTGGCTTCGAGCCTTAGCCAGACGGATCAATTCCGAAAGCTGAACGGGGAATACGGACTGTGCCGGGCTAGGTCCGAATTTCGCAAACGGTTTTCCGGTTGGCTACAACTTTTCGGTCGAGGCCCCTGGGTTTGCGCATCGACCGCTGAACTCTGTACGAGCCAGACTTTCCTTTTCGCCAGCTTTCCCAGGGGAGCCACTCACCGTGCTCGATTCACGGCTCCCGATTAGCCCTCGTGACTCCTAGTCATTTTCCGCAAGTGGATCAGCGACGCTTTTGGATTACACTGGAGCTGGCTGCGTACGACCAAGCGGCCGCAGACCATGGGGGACACACATGAGCAATCAATTCAAATCGCTGGCGCTTTTGCCAGGCGCGCTTTTTCTTTTAGTCGATCAACCTTTATTCGCTCAGGCTTCCGACGAGGAAGGTGCAGCTGTTGAGGAGGTGGTTGTCACAGGAACCCGGATTCGCTCGCAGAATCTGGATTCGCTCAATCCTGTCACAACGCTGAATGAACAGGCGCTGGAGTACATTGGCAACACCAGCGTGCAGGAAATTGTTCGCGAAGTCGGCGCGCTGGTGGGTTCTGACGGTGAGTCGGAGCAGAGCCAGGGTGAGAATCAGCTGAACCTGCGCAACCTCGGTACCAACCGAACGCTGGTGTTGGTGAACGGGCGACGGTTTGTCGGCGGCTTCAGCGGCACAACCGCTGTTGATACCAACGTGATTCCACTTTCTCTCATTGAGCGGGTTGACTCGCTGACCGGTGGTGCATCAGCCATTTACGGTGCGGATGCGGTTACCGGCGTGGTCAACTTTGTTCTTAAGGACAATTTTGAGGGACTGGCGCTGGAGGCCCAATACGGCGACGCCCAGGATGGCGATTTTCGGGATCAGCAATACTCGGTGACCTATGGCCGGAACTTCGCTGATGGCCGAGGAAACATCACGGCTAACCTCCTCTACGGGGAACGTCCGTTGACGCCAGCCACAGCCCGGGACGAGTCCAGCATCGGCATCGCCGAGCAAATCGACAATTACGACAACCGAACGGCCAATGGGGTGACACCAAGGTTTGTGCTTGAAGCGGGTTCGCGTGAGGCATTTTTCACCAACGGCGGCGCACGCTTCGACCCCTTCAATATCTTTTCTACGGGTTTCAACGGTGACGGTACGCCCTTCAACAACGGTATTCCCGTTGGCAGCTTTGCCGGTACCGGGCAGCTGGGAGGTGATGGGCTTCCCAACTGGATCCTGTTTGGCCACGGGGCCCGGCCGGAGAATGAGCGCGCCATCGTCACCGTACTTTCTCACTACGACTTCAGCGATCGATTCCGGCCCTACGTCGACCTGCATTTCTCCGATATCGAGGCACGCTCGCTGCAGCAGCACTCGCTGACGGTGGGCAGCCAGGCGGCTCGGGACAACGCTTTCCTTCCCCAGGCCGTGCTTGATGCCGCAGAGGCGGCAGGGTATCCCGGGCCGATCTTTTTTAACCGCTGGGACCTGGACTCGGGGTTGATCGACCAGCGTATCGACAAGACCACCTTTCGCATTGTTGCCGGAGCGGAAGGCCAGCTCAACGATCGTTTCAGCTACGACGTGTCGGTGAACTTCGGCAGAGTGAACCGTGACATCAGCGTCCGAAACAACCGCATGTATGATCGGTACATCGCCGCCATCGATAGCGTGGTCGATCCGGCGACCGGCAATATCGTCTGCCGCAGCAACATCGACCCCGCGAGCTTTAACTCGCTTCCCAGCGATTTCCTGCAGACCTCTTTTGATCGATCGCTGGGGCCGGTCAGCTTCACGGCCGGGCCAGGAAGCGGCTGCATCCCGTTTGATCCGTTCACCATGGACAGTTCGGTCAACGCAGACGCGATCGATTGGATCTGGATTCCGACAACCAACGAAACGGAAAACGAGCAGCTGGTGCTGCTGGGCTACCTGAACGCCGATACCAGCGGGTGGTTTGAGCTGCCCGGCGGAGCGGTTGAGTTTGTCGTGGGTGGCGAGTATCGCGACGAGAGTTCGGACATCCGGTTTGACGCGCTTTCCGGAACCGACCGCGTGATCGCACAGTTTAATGGCCAAAACCTTGCCGGTGACTTCGATGTGATCGAAGCGTTCGGTGAATTCTCGGCACCGGTGCTGGGTGACACCAATGACTTCGTAAGAGGATTGACCGTCAACGGGGCCTTGCGCTGGTCCGACTACTCGACCATTGGAAACACCTTGACCTGGGGCGGCGGCTTTACCTTCGACACCTTTGGTGGACTGACCCTTCGCGGCACGATCTCCGAAGCCGTGCGGGCGCCTAACGTCCAGGAGTTGTTCCAGGAAAGGAGCAATATTTCCACTTCCCTGGGGCAGTTTGACCCCTGCAACGTAGACAACCTCGACTTAGGTACAGAGTTCCGGCGCCAGAATTGCGCCGCCGACCTGTCTGCGATCGGCGTGGATCCCGATACCTTCATGCCGCAGCTAGGAACGTTCTTTCCGGGCGTTACCGGGGGCAATCCGAATCTCGACGAAGAGACTGCCAATACGGAAACCATCGGTCTGGTCTGGCAGCCAACCTTCATCGATGGCCTGTCGCTGAGCGTCGACTACTTCGATATTGAGCTCGAGGACGCGGTGCTGAGCCCCAGTCAACAGGCCATTTTTGACTCCTGCTACGACTCAGCTTCTCTGGATAACGTCTTCTGTGACCTGATCGGGCGGGACTCGACCACCGGCTTTGCGAACTTTGTGGAAATTGTGGCGGTAAACGTCGCGGAGATTCGCACGTCCGGCTATGAGCTCGGCGGAATCTATCGGCTCCCGTTTGAGTCCTTCGGAGATTTCACGCTGACGTTCAACGCCACGCGCCTGGAGCGGCTGGACGTGCAGCGCACGCCCTTGCCTGGACAGACCGATGAGCGAGGATTGTTCAATACGTTCCTGGGTAATTCTGCGCCGGAATGGGTCGCAAATTTTGACCTGACCTGGCGCTGGGACAAGTGGGATGCCAACTGGGGCGTCAACTACAACTCCGAGACTCTGCGCCCGCCGCTGATCAACGCCCAGCGCGACACCGCCTTTGAGTTTATTGACGATCCGTTTGTGGACCGCTTCATCAATCATGACGTGCAGGTTGGCTACAGTTTCAGCGACAACGCGAGAATTTACGGTGGCGTGCGAAACCTGACCGACGAGTTTCCTGACCTGGTGCGGGGATCGCTCAATGGCCTGTCGGGTCGACAGGGCTTTGCGGGACGGTCGTTCTACGTAGGCTACACCCACGCGATGCCGGATCTGTAAGGGAACGGTTAAGCCACAAGCGAATCAAAGGAATCGCCTGTTCCGCTGGTTGGCGATTCCGCTGTTGGCCTTTTCCTGGAAAGCGTCAGCTCAAGAGGGGCTCCAAGGCGACGCCGCCATCCTTCCGCAGTGGCATGGTGTCTGGACCGGGCGATTGCAGAACCTTCCGCTTCGCCCGGACCCTCCTGAGGTGGAAGTGACCCTTGAAGTGAACGTCGGTGGCGATGCTGATGACGGTTGCCTCATCTGGCGGTCCACCTACCGCGAGAACGGTGAAGAGCGGCAGATCAAGGACTATCGCTTGTGCCGAAAGGACGATGGGCGGTTTGTCCTGGATGAACGTAATGGCATCGTGCTGGAACTCTCGGTCTTCGATGATGTGATCTACTCTGCTTTCCAATACGGGCCGCGAACGTTGGTTGTCCGTCATGCCATCGAGGGGAACAGCATGACCGAGGAGATCTTCTTTGCTCACCCGGAACGCGAGCCCGTTGAACAGGTGCAATCCTTGACCGGACGGGGGATGCAGATGATCAGGTTCAGCAAAACTACAGATCCCGACGCCTGAAAGACCAGCGCGTCGATCTCGCCGCGGCACTCGACCTGCCGACGTGCATGTCATGAATCAGGCATAGGCAGGGCCAAGGCGCTGGCCCGCGAATGCAACGACCTACCGCATGCGGTAGGCCCTGTTAATGATGACCGGCTCGTTGAGAAACTGGCCCGCGGCGTAGTCATCTTCTACGGGGGCGGTGGATTCCATCTGCTGAATTTTGCGTACCACGCCCATTCCCGAGGTGACTTTCCCAAACGAAGCAAATCCTAGTCCGTCCGGGTTTCGCATGCCGCCAAAATCCAGGCTCGGCTGGTTGCCGATGGTAATGAAGAACGCGGCGCCACTGCCGGTGCCTGGGTCGCCCCGCCCCAGGGAAACCGTTCCTTCGATATGAAGCAGGCCGGTTTGTTCGGTGGTTTCATGTTCCACCGGGGGTAGGGCACGAGTGGGATCGGTGACGCCACCCTGAATGACTTCGATAATGGGAGAGCCGTTGTCGTTATCCTTGCGGACCACGCGGTAAAAGGCTGCGCCGTCGAACAGGCCCTGATCCAGGTGGTCGAGGAAGCTGCCCGCGGATTTCGGCGCTGACTCCGGATACACGGCTATTCGGATCTCGCCAGCCGAAGTATCCAGGACAACGTCCACAGCCTTGCCGAGGGTCGTGCTGCCCGACGAATCCTCGGTAGGCTCAACCGGAGCGCTCGCGTCGTCGCTCTGGGCTACCGCGTGCATTGCCATAACTCTCTCTTTGATCAGGTCCGTGGCGGATTTAGCGCTAAAGCCTGCCGGGGGTTCCTGTCCAGCCAGGTGCCTGACGAAGTAGTCCCAGCTCCGAACCATGGCATAGCCAGGCACCTCATGTCCGGCCTGTGGCATGAGAACCAGGTCAAAGGTTTTATTCGCGTTCATGAGCGCCTGGGTCAGCTGGAACAGGCCAGCGGGATGCACGCCATAGTCGAGCAGGCCATGGATGAACAGCAGTTTCCCCTGAAGGTTCTTGGCGTGGGTCAGGTTGGCCTGCTCGGCGTAATTGTCATCGTCCAGCAGGCCCTGATACCGCTCGCCCCAGGTATGCCAGAACAACCGCTGGTCGTGGTTGCCCGCGGCGGATACGCCCACCTTAAAGAACTCCGGAAACTTCAGCATGGCATGCGCGGTCATGTAGCCACCGCCGGAAACGCCAGTAATGCCGACCCGCTCGATGTCCATGTAGGAGAATCGTTCGGCAAGCTGCTGGATGCCGGCCACATGGTCCTCCAGATTGCTGGCGGTGTGAATCCGTTCGTGGGAAGTTTCATGAAAGGACCGGGATCGCTCGGCGGTGCCCCGGCCGTCCATGATCACCACCATAAATCCCAGTTCGGCCAGTGACGCGGCCGACTCAAAGCCAACACCACCACTCGAATAAGCGGCTTTCGGTACATGGGCTACCTGGGGGCCGCCGTAGATGTAGTCGATCACCGGGTAGCGTTTGTCTTCGTCAAAGTCTCGGGGGCGAAACATCACGCCGCGGATATCCGTCGAGCCATCAGCCGCGGTCACCGAGAATGGTTCCGGCCAGCGTTGCCCGTCGGGCATGGTGTTGATGGCCGCCTGCTCCACCACCATCACCTCGTCACCTTGCGCGTCCATCAGCACGGTTGTGGTGGGTCGGTCAGGGCGCTGCCGCGTCTCAACGTAGTAGGCACCGCCTGGAGACAAGCCGGAAACCAGGCTGGGATCCATGCCGAAAGCAGTCAGAAGCAGGAGGGTGAAGTCGCCGTCGGAAAGAACCAGGCGATCGTCATCACCCGAACTGAGAACTGTAAGAGCCCCGGTATCCAGGTCGACGCGGGCAATCTCCCGGTAGTACGGATTCACGTCTGGCCGGCGGCCTGCCAAGCTGATAAACAGCTGCCGGTTCTCGGCGTCTACGCCGAGTACGTCCCGGACCAGCCAGTCGCCGGTGGTGAGCGCCCGCTTTTGCTGACCGGTATCAGCATCGTGCAGGTACAGGTGAGCCCAGCCGGATTTTTCCGAATACCAGATGAACTCATCGCTTTGTGGTAGCGGCAAAATAGAGGTGGGCATGTAGACGTTCGAGCCCAGCTCCAGGTAAGTCTCGGTTGTTTCGGTGAACACCACCCGGGTCGCGCCTGAACCTCGATCCACCTTGACCACCCGGGCTTCCTGTTCTCCCCGGAGAATGTCAACGAAGTACGCCGAGCTCGAATCATCGGACCACCATGCCCGATTGCCCCCGAGAGGCGTGTCGTTCATGCGTACCGCCGCAAGATCAGGATAGTGGATTCGGGTCTGTTTGCCGGTTTCGGTATCGATGAGGGTCATGCGGAACCGGGTGATATGTTCGTCACCGGGCAGCGCCGTACGGTAGTCAATCACCCTGGGCCGGACGCTGCCGTCAGCGGGCGCAAAATCAATGACCGGCAGCGACTTCACTTTACGGTCATCGGTCTGGACGGTGAGCAGGTAGCGGGAGTCCGGAGACCAGACTGACTCCGGCTTGAGCGCCGGGCGACCGGTGGCATTGGGAACGACGCCATAGGCGTAATACATCTCGCCATCGCTGGTCAGGGCTTTCTCTTCACCGGATTTAAGGTCCCTGAGCCAGAGATTGTGATCTCTTGAGAACACTGCTTTTTTGCCGTCCGGCGAAATGCGCCACGCACTATCTATGGCGCCATCGGTGATCTCAGTCAGTCGGCGTTTCTCGTACCTCCACGATCTGCCGAATGCGGTGAACGTCGCGGAGGACGCATCGAGCACCAGGGCGCTGATAGGCAAATCGGCTGCATCAACGTCCTCGTCCAGCTGCTTTTCAAGGGCCCGTGCAAGGGCTTTGTGATTGAACGCTGGCGCCTTCTTTCCCTTTTTTGCATCGACTCGAACATACTCGGTGCCATCCGCGGTCTCGCGGTTGTACCAAAAGCTGGTTTCATCGATCCAGCGGGGATACACATGCTGATTTAAGACCCACTTGTCCATAGCTTGGGCCTGTACAGCTGCTGCCCTTTCATAGGCGGGAAGCAGGGGATGGGCCTCATCCGCTGCGTCTTGAGCTGTCACCGCCTGGACGGCAGTCAGCATCAACCCCCAGAACCAATAGCTAGCGTGAGGCTTCCTCATGATTTCCCCTCTCAGGATGCGTTGGAAATACGACTGGTCGAGAGTAACGCGAAAACGGGGCCAGGTTAACTTTTGCCGTGTACCGGCCAGAGGATGATTGGATTGAGGTGATTTACCTGATTTAGCAGAGGCTAAAAAATCGAAAGCCTCGTTTCAGTGGTGAAGCGCTCCAGCGCCGCCATCCCAAGCAACGAATTGCCTTTTGGGTTCAGGCCCGGCGACCATGCGGCCAGTACAAACTGATCGGGAAGCAGGGTAATGATCCCGCCTCCGACGCCACTTTTTCCGGGCAGACCAACCTCAAACGCAAATTCACCGGCTTCGTCATAAAACCCGCAGGTGAGCATGAGAGCGTTGATTCGTTTCGCCTGGCTGCTGGTGATATGTGCCCTGTTTGACAAGCATCTTCCCTGGTTGCTGAACAGGTGAAAGGCTTTGCTCAACTGCGCGCAGCTCATCTCAATTGCGCACTGGTGGAAGTAGAAGTCCAACACCTCGTCAACGTCGTTTTCGAGGTTGCCGAAGGACTTCAGCAAGTTGGCCGCCGCGAAGTTGCGAAAACCGGTTTCTCTTTCTGACCGCGCCACCTCGATGTTGTAGTTGATCTCATCGTCACCCGCCAGTTCTCGAACAAACGCGAGAAACTCCGCCTTGGGATCTTCCAACAGGGATACCAAAATGTCGGAAATGACGATGGCGCCAGCATTGATCAGCGGATTGCGAGGAATACCGTTTTCCTGTTCGAGCAAAGACAGGTAGTTGAAGGGGTTTCCGGAGGGTTCCACATCGACTCGATCCCACGGATCGACCCCTTCAATGGACAGCGCCTTGGCCAGGGCAAGCACTTTCGAAATACTCTGAATCGAGAACGGAATATCGGATTGGCCGACACCAAATTCAGAGCCATCCGAAGTTCTCAGGTGCAGGCCAAACTGATTGACGTCAACGTTGGCCAGCTCGGGAATATAGGAGGCCACAACGCCCCTGTCGTCGGCGCTCATCGCTTCGGCGTAAAGGGTGTCAAGGATTGCTTGGTAGTCAGGCATCTCGGTCTCTAACGTTGTTTTTAAGCTGTTGCGCCCGGGGCAATTTCGGTCCTCGCCCGGTGAGCACTAAGGCTCGCTATTGCGCGATCTTTGTTTCAAACCCGTCCTCGAAAAGCAACGACGGTGGTGCGGCGCACCGAGAGGCGAGTTTCGCAATAGATTTTTCGCCCAGTACAAAATCATAGACAGATGCCTCGACGATGGCGCCCTGTAGCGCGCCAACCGGGTTGCCCTCGCGCCTATGTCGCAGCCCGAAGTTCACTTCCGCGTCTCCATTTGCGAATCGACTGGGGTTACTTGTCAGGTACCGACCGATTTCTGTCTCGCCACGGTAGCCAACCACCAGCACCTCGTCGTTAATGTTCTGATAGCTGATGGCGAGCTGCACGAATTCGCCGGTTGTCGTTTCCTCAAAGCCCGGGTTGAAGTTCTCCGTTCGACGGTAGTTATTGCTTCCCGCCATCCATCGATTCGCTTCAAGCTCGGAAAACACCATGCCGTCGAACAGGCTGCCGTCCTGGGATGCAAGCGTCAGCACTGACCCAGCGTTGGCCACATCATCGAGGCCGTAAAGTGCTACGCACGCGACCAGGGTCTTTTCACCTATCTCGCGTCCCTGGTAGGTGCCCACGCTGCGCGCATAGCCGGTGGGTGTGTCCCCATTTCCCTTTACCATGAGGAGCCCGTTGAGTACGCGTGAAGTGCCGAATAGCGTGAGATCGGGGAAGTTACCGCTCCTGTCGGCTAGCGAATTTTCGCCTTGGAAAAACCAGTGGCCGGCTGGGCGGAACTCGAAGACCCGCACCTCCCCGCTGTCTTCTCCATTGTCATCATTGCGTGGCGCACCGGTAGCGACGCGATTTCCATCAGCTGTAAGCGAGACGGCCCGGCCGTTCTCATCACCTGGGATTTGTCCGTCCAAATCTTGGCCCATCTGATTCCAGCTGTGGCCGCTGAGCTCAAAGACGCGGACATAACCGCTAGTCCCGATTGTTCTCGGTTGCGGTGCGCCGATCGCGATGCGGCTTCCGTCAGCCGACAGAGAGATCGATCGGCCGCTTTCATCTAAGGAAGTCTCGCCGTCAATGTTGGAGCCGAGCTGTTCCCATGCATCGTTTCTAAATTCGAACACGCGAACCTGGCCGGCAAGGCCATTGTTGACTGGCGCGCCAATCGCGACGCGTTTTCCGTCAGCGGACATTGAGACTGCCGATCCGCTAGCGCTGCCACCATTGCCCACTATGGCTTCGGCGAGTCTCTCCCAGTTGTCTCCAATCAGTTCGAAGACGCCAACATGTCCCTGAAAAGGAATAAGCTGGCCACTAAGTGGGGCGCCGATCGCAACGCGGACTCCGTTGGCGGATAGGGAGACTGCATAGCCACTTTCGCTCTCGGCTTCTTCGCCGACTATGTCTTCGCCGACCTGGGTCCACTCGCCTCCATTGAAATCGAAGACGCGCACCTTTCCGCTGTCGATTCCGCCGTCGTCGTTCGACGGCGAACCGATCGCGACACGATCTCCGCCAGCGGACAGCGAGACTGCAAAGCCGCTTAGGTCTCCGGCTGCGTCCCCGAGTATGGTGTCGCCCACTAGCGACCAACCGTCTGCATTCAGCTCGAAAACGTTCACCTGCCCGCGGTCTAATCCGTCACCTTCGCGTGGTGCGCCAACGGCAACGCGGTTTCCGTCAGCGGACAGTGAGACTGCAAAGCCGAAGCCGTCGGTGGCAGCGTCACCAACGAGGGTTTGGCCTAGCTGGGTCCAGTTATCTTCGCTTAGTTCGAAGACGCGAACGAGCCCGCTTGTGTTTCCATTGGTGACACCGTTTGGCGCGCCGATCGCCAGGCGTGTGCCATCGGAGGATAGAGACACAGCGCTACCTGAACGGTCTCCAAGTTCGCCACTAATTTCGGAACCAAGTTGGACCTGGGCTAATGCCACGCTCGGGATAAACAACAGAAGTGTCAAGAGGACGGCCAGCAGACTGGGTGAGATTGTTGGTTGAGTTTTGGCAACGCCAAAGCGAGCCGCAGCGTGCCTGTGTTGAGTAGGCCGGCGCAATCGTTCGCTTCTGTCGATGGGAAAATCAACTGAGTGTGTTGTCATGCCAGTCACCCGAAAAAAGTCTCTACTTCCTAAAGCCAGAAGTGGGACAGGATTCGATCATCGGAACTGGAGAAATCTGCGCAACATCGAAAAAGGGGTGCACTAAATTTTGGGGTCAGAGTAAAGGGTCAGAGCAAAAGTACAGCCACCCTTTTAACCTGGAAGTGTTCTTCGCCAAACGTGATGACGAGGTCCTGGTGAGCTTCTTTCGCCAAGGCTTTGGCCTCTTCAGCGCTGCCTGATTCGGCCAATGTGAAGGCTTTTTCTGCGCAGGCCAGCGCGACATTCCAATTGCGTTCAGGCATGCTGGCCTGACCGATCTCACAGGCCTGGGTTGCCAGCTGCAGCGACTGTTCAAGGTCTCCCGCGCGGCGATAGTGGGCGGCAGCCGTTGTGAGGATCGGCAGCATGGCCGGGCTGCTTCCACCGAACGCTTTCCGCTGCAGCGCTAGCTCCTCTTGAAACAGCTCCTCCGCCTCCTGCCAGCGTTCTTGAAGACTCAGGGTGACGGCCAGGTGTTGTTTCGCCTGCATGCGCACAGTCCGGCTTGATCGGTCGTCCGCTATCGCTCCTGTCAACAGCGTTTCGGCTTCAGCAAACTTTCCGAGAGCGGCTTTTACAGAACCAAGCTCCAAGGCGTTGTAGTTTTGCATGTAGAAGTTGCCTGCCTCTTTCGCCAGCGCCATACCTTCTGCGAATGACGTTTCCGCTTCGACAAACCGGCCCATTTCGCGATACCAGTCGCCCATCCCCTGGTGGTGGGTGGTTGCATAGATGGGAATTGATTGGGAGTTCAGAGCGATAATCTCACCAGCCCTCTGATGGAAGGCCCACGCTTCGTCAAAGCGTCCCAGGCTTTGGGCAACATCCCCTTTCAGGATTTCAATAAAGGCCGGCTCGTCAGCACCCGGTTCCCAGACGCTCTCTGCCCGACTACTGGCCTCTGTCAGGTATGCCAGGGCTTTTTCATGTTGCCACAGGCGGCGGCTACCCATGCCGGCGTTTACCAGCCTGCTGATGCTGTCGGGCGCGAGTTTTCCGATCAGCTCATCGGATTGGATCACCAGCTGTTCGTACATGGCCAGAGCTTCCTGATGCCTACCCATGTTATCGAGAATGATGGATCGGGTGCCCAGGTTGGCCACCAGATCAGCGTCCAGTTCGGGGGCAACAGCGCGTCGGATTTCCAGCCCTTCTTCGACGGCCGCCAACGCCTCTTCCAGTCGCCCGCCAGCGTTCAGCGCATGAGCCAAAGCACCATGAAGGAACGCCACTTCCTTGTGTCTGGTTCCGTAGACCTGCTGATTGAGCGCTAAAACCTGCCGGATGTTCTCAACCGATTCGTCGTTACGATTGAGGTACCGGTAGTTTTCGGACAGGGCGTGGTGGGCTTCCGCCTGACCCAGCAGGTCGTCTGGACTATGCTCACGCTTCATCGCCAAGGATCGCTCCAGCAGCGGCAGCGACTGCTCAAACTGACCAAGATTGGTATAGCTGCGGCCCATCACGTTGAGCAATGCCGCCTGCACCACGGGTTGGTCTGACAATTCTTCAATTGACTGTGCGCCTGCGTCCAGCAGATCCAGCGCGTTGGGTATCTCGCCTTTGGAATTGGTGGGTGATGCGCTTCCAAAAATGTTAATCAGGAACTCACTGACCTGGGTGGCCTGGTCGGCAGCCAGTTGAGCCCGGTCCCTCTCTCGGGTGATGCCGAGTGTGTAGTAAGCCGATGAGGCAGCAACAACGATCAGCGCGGCGCTGCCGGCAATGACCCAGGGTGCCCGCCGGACCAGGAACTTTCCCATCCTGTACCCGACGGAATCGCCTCGAGCCAAGACCGCTTCGTTGTTTTCAAAGCGCTGGATATCGTCGGTCAGTTCTCTAACTGAGGCGTACCGTCGTGCCGGCTCTTTGCTCAGGCACTTGAGAATGATCGTATCGATATCACCCGCTAAGCGATGACGCAGTTTGCTTGGGCGGATGGGCATATGCTCGAGCACCGCCCGCTCCAGCTCAGCAGGCGTTGTAGTCTGGTCGCCGTACGGCGAGTGCCCGGTTACCAGGCGATACAGCAGGACCCCGAGCGCATAGACATCGGAGGCAACGGTGATCGACTGGCCCCGAACCTGCTCCGGGCTGGCATATTCGGGAGTCATCGCCCGCTGGCCGACGCCAGTACTCACTTCGTTGCCTTCCGGGTTCAGCAGCTTGGCGATGCCAAAATCGAGTAATTTGGGTTGGCCTTCTGAACTGATCAGGATGTTGGCTGGCTTGATATCGCGGTGCACAACCAGGTTGCGGTGTGCAAAGTCCACCGCGTCGCAAACTTTACGAAACAGCTTGAGCAGTGGCTTGAGGCTCAGATTCTGAGCATCGCAGTAGAGATCTATGCGAGTGCCCTCCACGTATTCCATTACCAGGTAGGGAAGCCCGTCAGAGGTTGCGCCGCCATCAATTAATCTGGCGATACCAGGATGGTCCAGGTTGGCCAGAATCTGCCGTTCGGTGCTGAATCGGCGAATGGCCGCTGGATCAAAAACCCTCTGGCTCATGACCTTCAATGCAACGCTCTGTTCAAAAGCAGCGTCATCTCGCTGGGCACGAAAAACCACGCCCATCCCGCCGCTGCCGATCGTGTCGACGATGCGCCAGACGCCAACACTTTTGCCAATGAGCGCAGGAGGCGCGGTATCACCCATCAACTCGGTGGCAGCGTTCTCCAGCGCCAACTCGAGGGAATTGTCCTCCTGCGCATCAGCATTCAGCAGGCTGCTCAGTCGCTGCGCAAGGCGTGGTGAAGTTTGGGCCAGGTTACTGAGAAAGTCGTGTCGTTCCCGTTCAGGCAGGGCCATTACCTGATTGAACAATGACTCCAACTCACGATAGGTATTGTCGGTCATAGCAGTTCCTCCTCTACCGTTAGCCGCAGAACGCCGAGATATCGATCATGTCAAAGGAACAATGAAGCTCCCCAAACTACTCGATAGTCCCTGAACCCCTCGCTCCGGACCGATGGAATTAGGCCGCCAGGCAACTCTTGGAGCCTAGGGATGGTTTCCAGTCTCAATAAAGCTCTTTGGGCAACGCGTGGCCATGATGCATCAACGTAAGGTCCGTACTGTTCGGGATTTTTCAACTGGCAAATAGATCGAGAAAACCCGACTCGTTTTCGCAATGGCGTCTTTTTTGTGAGACTGAACTTAGGGTCTTTGAGGCTCGAAATGAAATATCTCGGATTCAAAACCTCATTAGTGTTTCTGATCGGATACGCCTGCACGGAAGCTCCTTATGGTGAAGAAACAGATCCAGAAACTTACTCTCCGACAGAGACAATTCTCAGCAACGAGCCAGTTGGGACCCTTCCTCTCGAGGTTCGCATGGAGGCCTTCATGATAACCGGCGTTTCCACAATGATAATGGATGAGTTGGTTTCAGAAGATCAAACCCAGCTCCAGCTGTTGATTTTTGAAGCAGGCCAAACTGCAGGAAAGGCGGCAGCGGAATCTCAGGTCGAGATTAGAAAGGTGTTGTGCGACAGCTCGGAGAGAAACAAAAGCGCTTTAGAAAAGGCAAGAGCGCTGACGGCTATCAACGAGTCGGCTGCTCAGATGAAAAGGCGAAATTTCATTTCAAACTTAGACAGGATGACCGAATCCGGGCGCCTGACGGTTCTAACGTTCATCAACGAAAAGCTGAGCAGTGGGATCGGGTACCAGCCCGTCGACTTTGTCTCCATGGCTAAAGAAAACCCTGACTCTTTCTCGAAATCGTCCTCTTACTGTCGCCGCTAGGAGAATGAGGTAACCACCTGCTTCTCCCGCAGGTCTGAACTCGGCTCGGGTTTCAAGGAAAACCAATTCAGCTCAAGTCTTATGCAGGCGCACAGGACGTGAATTGGCCATTGCGCCGTTGTGTAAAACTCATACGAGAAAGTCTTCGGGAAACCCAAGATGGTTGATTTTGCGAGTTGAAATCGACTTTGTGCACTCCCTTAAAATACTACCGGAGTAGCTTGGTGGCTGTGTCGCTCTAGCCGCAACAACGATCCAGAATCTCCCAACCCAGGCTCGACGCCTGCTCTAATACTTCTGGGGAAACTTCTTGTGACCATGTTTCGATTAGCTGTGGGGCGTAGGGGCTCCCAACGCCCGATCGCTCAACCGCATAAGCGTAGGAAAGCGCTGCTAGTACGTTTCTATCAACAAGGTTCCCTTGATAGAACT
Organism: Lysobacterales bacterium; assembly: GCA_028285525.1. GTDB lineage: Bacteria > Pseudomonadota > Gammaproteobacteria > Xanthomonadales > SZUA-38 > JANQOZ01. Next base: position 65,691 of record JANQOZ010000102.1, on the reverse strand, counting down.
CGGTTGCTAAAAAGCTCATGGCTTCGACGTTGCCGTTCGCAGAAGCCTCGAGCAGGTATCTGACGGCCCGGTCTTTGTAGTCCTTAACGCTATCAGGGTTCCTGAAGGCCTCCTCTTCGCTAGGACCACCAAAAGCTCGATACAACAACCGGGCCTCATCGTTGCCAAGGTCGGCACTCCTTTTTAACCAGGCAACGGCGTTGGAGATGTCCCCGCTGTCAATCTCCTTGCAGGCACCTGAGAGTCTATCTGCTCGATCCAGGAACCCCTCCGCTCGATCAATTTCGCCTTTGGCAAGAGCACGTTCCGCCTTCGCGTGGTTTCGGTCAACAGACGAACAGTCATTCAATACCTTGAACACGCGCAGTGCGGCCGAATCATCTCCGTCGGCACTCAGTTCTTTCCAAAGGGAGTAGGTCGCAGAATCGGGAGTTTCAACCTCTCCCGAATACACGGTTTGATGAGGGGATTGTGCGACCGCTTCGACACTACCTCGCGCCGCTCTTCCTGTCGGTATGGGGATAGGGTCACCAGGTTGTATGCCGGAGTATTCGGCTGCGCTTTGGGTTTTAGGTGATGCCCGCGCACCCGCCGAATCCTGTTGCGTCCCGTTAGGACTCTGCTGAAAAAGGAAAGCGCCTGTCGCTGCAAACAACAAGATGACTGAGAGCGCTGCCAATAGCGCCTTTTGCTTGGACATCAGGTCTACCGTGATCCGAGTGCTTTTGCCGCGTCTCGTACACAGCTTTCAAAGACTTCGAGCGAACTTTGGCGGCAATCGGTGTCGATGTCTCGGGTGTGGATAAATCCCCCGGAGCCGACAACCCCGTGATCGATCATCAGATTCTCCACAAAACCGAATTCCTCTATCTCCATCTCGAGATGATCCTCCAAACGCCCGTCCTTACGACGTCTGACATTATCGTCAAAAAAGGCGCTAACCCGCGCAGCGAATCCTGAGGCGACATTTGAGTAGCCAAAAACGGGTTTTCCGAGAGCACGCATAAAGCCGACTTCATAAGCGCTGCCAACGTCCATGCTGGGGCCATGGAACGGCGTTAAATTGACGATCATCGCGTCGCAGGCGTGCATCCATCTTTCGCTCATGGCGCCAATCGAATAGCCCAATTCAGCATCGCTCAGTCGTTCTGAGGCTACCCAATGATCCATTGGAAAAACGCCAGCGAGGCCGTACTTTTCGCAAATCGACTTCTTTTCCTTGCCAATTTTCAGCGGTTGGCGAGAGAACACATCAGGTCCGGCAAGGTAGACATAGATAGGCATGAGGTAGTTTTCCAGAGATTTCAACGGGCTCTAACATTGAATGCTCTGTCTCATCCTTGCTATGAATAATTTATTCCTTGTTTTTGATCCTCACTTGATACCAGCCGAACCATTGAACCGTTGCCCAGGGATAGGCGCTCCCAAGTACAAACACTGGGTCGAATGGGAATGTCGCTGTCTAACGTGCTGGCGCCGCAGTAGAACCGGAAGTAGCTGCAGTTATCATCGTACCAACCCAGATTTGGCAGTTCTTTTTCGGCTCTCGTTATTTCTGGTGTCGTGTATCGGAAAAGTGACCGTCCACGCAGTTCAGAAAAACTGCAACGCCACTGACTAAGCCGTGGTCTTGATGCTGCAAGTAACCGATGACTGACGTCGCAAATCCGGTGGACCGGTGTCTGCGCCCCTTCTATCAAGTCGCGTAAAGCACCGTCACAGGGAATTTCAATCGGAATTCCAAAAAGGGTCAACAACTTGTCAAAGTGATCATCTCCCGGGAGGCTTTCACCGCTCTCCCAGCGAGAAATTGTCGTCTGACTCACCCCCAGGTCTAATGCTAGAGCTTGTTGCTTGACGTTTCGCAGTCGACGACGCATGCGCAAGGCCCTACACAGATTACTTTTCAATATCGAGGTGCTCATCGATTGAGCTTAACACCCAAACATTCTGCAGAAACGAAAGGCCTGGGAATCGCCGCGAGCACAGGCTTAAATCAATGGGCTCAGGGCCAAGTTTTAGCTCAAGCGTCTCGGGGTCAAAATTCTCGAATCCCTGGAGCCAGGAATCCCTAGAGTCAGGAAATATTGCCAGTTTCGGTTGCCAGTTCCGGCTCAGCGCGCCCATAGTATTGCGATTTGGCACTTGGTCCTGGCCCCAAGACCTCAGCGGTGAACGACAACTTATACGTATGGATGCAGGGCCATTGGACGGCGATCATGGGAGCGCCAGTGGAGCAAATGCGAGGGAGCTATGTAGACCCCGTGAAACGATCAATTTCCATATGCACGTTTACAATTGGCAAGGAGGCTCGAGGTAGCGTTTGATGGATTCAGGTTGGACGAAGTCCAGACTGCTTAGCTGGAGGTTACTGTCTTTTTTGGCAGCCGACCCGAACGAACAAGCAAAATTGATTGGCGAATGTCCCGCTTGGTTTGTTCGCGAACGTACTGACGTTGGAGCGAATTACCTGATAGGCGTGGCTCTTGCAGCGTCTCACTTAGTACTTAGCGATTTTCGAGAGCAAGTAGACGACGAGAGCCTGCTGGTAGATCTTGATTCTAGAGTCAGATCCATGCTCGAGGATTTCGGTGCAGAAGTCTGGAACTCAGAGTCGCTCGCTACTAACGCTGAGTGGCAGGCGTGCCGAAGAATTGCACGCGAGTGCATCGGTCAGCTAAGTTTATTGCCAGCGCTGCCTCATGCGCCATTTCTTATCTGCGACATCGTGGATGTTGAGGACTATGGAGGTCCCTTCTGAAATCAATTACCTCGAATATGAATTTATGGGGTCAGGTTCAAGTGCCAGGGATGAGGTCGCAAAAAAGGGCTAGTTGGTCAGGGCGTGAATCTGAGCTTTGAGTTTATCTGACCCTAGTGCCCTGCCGGTGTTGATGCAGTGGCGAATTTGGGTGATGACGGCTTGATCGAGTTGTTGGGTGATGCGCTGCCGGTAGGCTTGCGCATATCTGATGGCAGAGGATTCTGGATGACCTATCACTACAAGGTCCTGGGAATGGGCGGGGAAGTTGAACAGCGGGGTGACCTGGTGGACCTGCTTAACGCCATCCCGTATTTCCTCGACAAATACGTGCCGCCGCTGGCCGTGATCAACACCGTGCTCAAACGCGGCGAGGCAGACGCGGGCATGAGCGGCGGAGCAAGCTGGGACCCCTTCACCCTCTCGTCCGAGGAGTACGAAATGTTAACCCAAACACTGGAGGCGCGGGGGCTTGCCGCCCTGGAGTGTCCCGATTGGGTCATCACCTGGATGGACTGGATGATTTGGCGTTACGAGGTCGACAAGGGTGTTCCGGCCATACAGCATCGGGAATTACAGTCGGTTTGCACCGCTTTGGAGCGACGGCTGGAGCAGGCTGAGCGCGACGGTGACAGCGAGGCAGCCGGCCGGCTTCACCTGGAGCTGTATGAAGCGCACCAGCAGGTGAACGCGTATATTGACAGCTTCAGAAAATGACCGTGAATACCTGCCCCCAGTGATCGACCAGAACGAAGAGCTTGAGGTTAACCAGGAGACTTTCCAGGACCTGCTGGCAGCCGATCCGCTCCAGCGCTTTCGCGCCGACGACCTGATCTTCCATTGGATTGCCGAGCAGGAAGAGGACAAGACGTTTGACCTGTTCGAGGTGCTGACCGTCGCGGCGCTCAGGCCTTCGCCCGAGGTTTTTGTGCGCGCGCTCGTCGCCTACTGGTCAGACCTGTCCAGCGAACTCTTCTACCAGCGGATGGCTGCCTTTGGGCAGGAGCCGGAGCCGCCGTCCGACCCACCCGGCTGGCGTCATGATGACCTGAACCAGTACACCCTGGAGCCTCATGAAACGAAGATCGTCAACGTCCTCCGGGGAGCCGGTGCCTGGGAGGTAGTACGACGCCTCGGTATCCATGGCGCGGCTGTGGAGTCCCAGCTGCTGGCCTGCCTGGAACACCCTGAACCCTCGGTTTGTGACGCTGCGGAGATTGCGCTCGGTGGGATCGAATCCCTGGATGACGTCTCGTTCGACCAGTTTCTGAGGCACGCCGATCGAATGGGGCGTAACCACATGGTCAAGGACCGAGCCAGGGCGCTCGCCCGCCACGTCACCTCCGCTGCTAGGTACGACGCCCTCACTATCGGTCTTCAGCCAGGCGTGGAAGAAGACGTGCTGGAGGCGCGATGTGCCGTCTTTTGTGCGCTAAAGCAGGAGCCGGCGGCGAAGGCGCAGGCGCTGGTCGGCGCCTTGATCCCCCTGGCCTGGGATGACGAACAGCGGGCGTTGCTCGTTCATACGCTGACGCGCATCAGCAGTCGCTGTGGCTTTCGGTCCTGTGATCAGGAGCTCGTGCGGGGGGTGATGGAAAGTGGCGCGAAAACCCGAACGAATGCCCTTGGTTTTCTGGCCGCCAGCGAACCAGCAGCCAATGAATCAGAGTTGTTACGCGCCGTGGCTGGGGCAGACCCGGCAGAGCTGAGCAGCATTTGTGACTGGCTGGGTTGCGCGAGTGACATTCCGGCCAGTCTATTGCGCAGTGCAGTTGCCGCAGCGCTAGGAAACTACGATCTGTATGACGGGTTGCCGCATGACGAGGCTGTCGCCCTGATTCTGGAGCATCCGGATTACGCCGCTGGGGTCCAGGAGGAGATAATTGATTGGTGGCTGGCCGCCGCTGGTGACGAACTGGAACACGGCGAAATTGCAGACGCGGTCAAGCTATGTGAAGCGCTCGGCGACAAGCGTGGCGTACGCATGCTGCCTGGATTCCGGCGCGCGCTCCGCTGGTTTGAGGAAGAAGACGGTGACGAGATGCCTGAACTGGGCGAGCCAGGCGCGGTGGAAGCCATCGCCGAAATTTATGGGGTCAGGTTCAAGTGCCAGGTACTAAGTGGTAGAGAACGACTAGTTGGTCAGGGCGTGGATTTGAGCTTTGAACTTATCTGATCCTAATGCCATGCCGGTGTTGATGTAGTGGCGAATTTTGGTGATGACGGCTTGATCGAGTTGTTGGGTGATGCGCTGGCGGTAGGCTTGCTGGCGTTGCTTTGGGTTCTCGCCCAGGGAGCGGTAAAGTGGGTGTGGACTCAACATTCTTACCGGCAAGCCGAACGCGTGAGAGCGGTAGCTTGACCAGGGGTAGTGTCCGGGGTCTGTCACCATGCCGGCGCGTAGTGGGTTAAGTTCTATGTACTGAAGGCAAGTTAGCAGATAGTTGTGATCTTCCACCAGACAGGACTTGAACCGCCCGTCAGAGAGCGAGCCAGTTCGGGCATAGGTGTAGTTAGAGTGCCGCGAGTATCGCAGTCCAAGGCTCTGGATCAGCTTTGTAATACCCGAATCGTTAGATGGCGTTAGGAGTAGGTGTACATGATTGGTCATGAACACCCAGCCGTGAATTTTCACTTGAAACTTTTCAGCCGCTTCTCTTAGCCAATGCGCGTAGGCGGCAAGGTCACTCTCGGCAGCAAAAATCGCCTGCCGGTTGTTGCCGCGCTGAATGATGTGTGCGGGTACATTTTTTGGGCAAAACCGAGGACGTCTGGGCACAGTGGTCTTTCAAACATAACTCAGTCAGGGTTTTGTATCTTCTCCCGGGTTGGCAAAGCCCAATAAGGTCCGATTGCCCAAACCGGTGAGGATGATTCCTGATCTGACTTGTCAGCCAAGCTTGGCACTTGAACCTGACCCCGAAATTCCGATTTTTACTATCTCCCACAAAGCCCGGCAGACTCTCGTTCAAAACCATCGACGAACACTGGTTGGTCGTTATCCTCGTTGGTGACATAAACCGTGACAGGTATCAGTTCATCATAGTTGGCGTCAGCGCTCGCCGTGCTCAGGTTCAGCGCCACCGCTACGTCGAGATCGCAGGTGTTATCGTCCTGACCCGCGAGTTGCACGGTCTGGGGAATATTCCAGGTTTCCGGCGTAAATGTAAAGGTAGTGGGTTGCGCGATGACTTCTGCCGGATTGGTGTTTGTTAGGGTCACGGTGACGTCGCTGGCAGGATCACGAGACAGTACGATTCTGAAGGTCTCAGGTGGAGCGTTCTCGCCGGTTGTAAGCGGCCCAGGGGCCAATATCTTAAGGCCAGCTGTCGCGGCGGGTTCGTTGTCGCGAATCTCTACTGCATAGTTGGTCGCCACCACCAGGGCCCCATCCGTGCCCACCTCAATAAGGAACTCTTCAGGGGGCTCCGAGTTGAAGTCGTCGATCGTCTCAACAATTACGGTCTTGGGAGACTGGTCAAATTCGGTCCAGTTGAGCTCGCCGGAAACCGCCACGTAGTCCTGGTCTTCCGTCGCCGAACCTGGGGTGAGCTGGTAGGTGGCCCGGATGGCTCCGTCCAGTGGCGGCCGGGGAACTTCCAGCATGAGGGTCTCACCTTCTCGAACCACCTCAACCGCGCGGTCGACCTCAAATAAATCCGGCGCATCAGACACGTAAACTGCGCCGTTTCCTCCACCGGAAAGCACCACTCGTCCGTCGGGCGCGACCACTGCGTCAAAAAGCCGCGTATTGTCCCGCTCAACCTCCAGCTCAAAGGTCCGCCAAGTAGTCCCATCGTCAGCGCTGACCCAGATGATAGCAACGTCATCGAAACTGGTTGGCGTTGGGCGGCGGTCACCAGGTGCGATCAGACGGCCGCCGGCCTCTACGATGGTATACACGTCCCAGCTGAAAAATGGGTCGTCATCAGACACGTCGTCCCGATTCTCTCGCACCACCCAGGTGTCTCCCCGATCATCGCTGGTGAGAATCTCTCCACTGTCACCGCGGATAATCAGGCGTCCCGAGCGGGTTTGGAGAATCTGCTCCAGGTCGATGATGGTTTGATCCGGGTCGTTAATGGGCGTGCCCAAACCATCAAGGTTGGCGAAGGGATTTTCCCGCCGCCAGGTGACCCCGTTATCGTCGCTGATCACCAGCTCTGGATCGAAACTTGCAAAACCGTTCATGAGGTAAATGATGCGACCATTGCCCACGTGGATGCCCATGCCGGGGGTTGCGCCGAATCCAAGCGGCGCCCTGCGCGGCGTCCAGGTTTGACCATTGTCATCGCTGGTAAAAAAATCTGTCTCAGGCGGGTCGATTCCCCGGCTCTCAGGAGCGATAATCAATCTTCCGCCTTGACCCTCTACAACATCCAGCAAAACCCTGCTGGACACCGACGGATTTGGGAAGCTGAGAACCTCCCAGGTCTCGCCCTGGTCCGAGCTGGTGATAATCTGACTGGCATCACCTTGGGCCGCAAACAGGCGGTCACCGACCACCCGAATCTGCGTTATGCCTCTGGCGCCCGTTTGCTCGGCGATATCGGCAATCTGAACCCAGGTGGCTCCGTTATCGACAGTGGACCAGATTCGCGCATTTCCCTCCCGCCCGAGAATACGATAGCCCACCGTGACCAGTTGAATCATGTTGGGACCCGGGTCCTGGTCCAGGATCTTGGTCCAGGATTGCCCCCGGTTGTCGCTGCGCCAGACCTCGTCACTGCTGCCGACAGAAATAACGGTTTGATCGCCCTGCCTGCCGTAACTCCCATACCCGGGCCGTACCGAGCTGTCCGCGACCGTCCAACCCGATCCGTTGGATGAAACCTCAGCGCCCCGCCGCTCGATGCTTACCAGCCGGTCGCTGAAATTCAGCCAGTCTGGGTGAATCCGATTTAGCTCAGTGCCGGTCCAAATGCGCCCGCCATCAAAAGGGTTCGGGCTCTCGAGAATAAAGTTACGAACGGCTGTTGCCTCAAAAATTCCGGGGTTGCTGGGCGAACGACGAAACAGTTGGGTCTGCATCACGTAGTTGCCGTTTAGAAACGCCACGTCACTGCCATTGAGCCCCTCGCGAACTTCAAAGTCGAGGATCTCCCCGTCCACTGAAATCTGGGCATCACGCAGACGGTAGCCGTTCCAGCCACCTCCATCGGCACTGTCGATCACCGTCTGAAAACCCGAAGCCGCCAGCCGCGACCCTGTCTGCGACATCGATTGCAACATCCCGAGCTCGAAGAACATCTGTTGCCAGGTGCCCCCCGTAAGTCTAAAAATCAGTCCGCCGATAAAAAACCCTCTAGCGCCGCTTGAAAGGAGCGTGGTCCCATAGGCCAACACCTGGCCGCCCGGCGTTACGAACAGATTGGAAAGAAGGATGCCGGGAAAACGACCGCTGGTGGATATCGCTTCGGAAACGGGAAACGGGCTAACCTGCCACGTATTCCCGTTGTCCGCGCTGGTGACAACCTGAGTAAAACCCTCAAAAGGGAACCCAAACTCGTTGGACGAAGGAATTTGACTGATAGCCGTGCCGATAATGACGCCTCCGTTTTCCACCAAATCAGTGACCGTGCCACCCAGGGGTCTGTCGTTATCCTCCAAGATGACGTCGTAGCGCCAGTTTGCGCCGGAATCGTCACTGATCATTAGGCGTCCACCAGCCCCTGCGGCGATCCAACGGCCGCTGGACGTTGCCACAAAAGACGAATAGTTGAGCCCCGGGCTTTGGTCACCCCGGACGCGGGTCCACTCATCGCCGATACCGGCACTGGACTCGGAAAGCGTCGTAGTCAAAAGTATCAGAAGAAAAAGCCACTTGAGCTGTTTCATCGGGAGCGCCTGTTTTAGGTTTCGATATCTGGTACAGCGAAAAGCATCGCGAAACGGGATCAAGTGTGTCGATAAGGGGTGAGGTTCGATAACGTTCCGATTAGGGAGACGAAAAAGCGTGATAGGAGGCCGCTTTCGGCAATGAAGGCGCGGCCCAAACCATTGCCAACCTTTAGGGGCAGGGAGATCTCTGTTCGTAATTTCATCAAGGTTGTTCGTGTAGATCAGCTTGGTCGCTCGGTCATGTGCCAAACCGCAAATCTTGTCCGGCTCTCGCCACTGCGGGCTATGGACTGGTCCGGGTATCACGGAAACTTCCGGCCTTTTCCATAGAGGCCTCAAAGTCCGAACTATAGGGTTCAGGGCCAATTGCCAGGTCGGCCTTGCATTTGCCGCGCTTGCCTGCTCTGGCACTTGGTCGCGGTCCCAAAAAATTTGGGACGTGAAAGTGCAACTAGCGTTAATGAGATCTGACAAGCCAAGCCGGAAGAAAATCAGTGGCTCGCGCGTATTGCGACTCAGTAGGACAGTTGACACAGTTGTTGCGGGATTCAGGGCGGTTTAGCGAGTTTAACTGGGCCTGAAAAACGCCCGAAAACCACGTAACCCGTTGAATTTATTGGTGCCGGCACCAGGTCTCGAACCCGGGACCTACTGGTTTCAAATCCGAACCGCGAAAACCGGTAAAAACTATCAATCAGTTATTTACGGAAATATGGCGGCCTAACAAAATTCGCCGAAATAGATCAATAGTCCTTGAAACCCTTGCTCGAGCCTGACGAATATTAGGACAGAGGGCCACTCCTAAGTTCGTAATCTGCCACACCCTGCTGATTGCCGATTTATGCCCCATTGGGGTATAATGGTGATCAATGGGGTTTATCGAAACGTCGGCGTTTACCAGTCTCCGAGAAGACTACTTCGACGACGACCAGTTCAATATGCTGCAGCTCTATAAGCGAAGCGGACGATCTTTCCTCGGCCGCGATCACGGCAATGCGAGAGTTGGTGAAATCACTTCGAGGTGTGTCTGAATGAGCAAAAGAGACATTGGTGCTGAGATCCTCGCTGGGCTGAAGGAGTTTCGAGATCGCCCAGGGTCGCTTAAGCGCCACGAGTTTGCACCTGCGGAAGTGAAAGCGGTTCGGCTGAAGTTTGGCATGTCGCAAAAACAGTTTGCGGAGTTCCTGATGATTTCTGTCCGAACGCTTCAAAAGTGGGAGCAGGGGGAACGCAAGCCCGACGGAGCGTCGCATACCCTGCTTAGGGTCATGGAAAAAGAACCAGAAGCAGTCAAACGGGCTTTGCACGGTTGACTTAGGCTCACACGAGATGGTCTCCGCAATACCCAGGGTGATTCAGCTCACGCCGACTACCGCGAGATGTCACATGATAAGGGGCGCCTTCGAATTCGAGTCGCGGTGGTCTCGCTATCGCTTGCTCGCAAAAGCGCTTTGCCTTGTACGCCCAAAAAGCGGCAATTAAACACCTGCCCCAGATTTCCTGGATTCCTGAAGTTCTTGCACCGGTTACTCGCGGGTCTGATCTGCCCTGACCCCCTTTGAAGCCCGATTTCGCTTCAAAAGTTGACCTCGACAAAAAGGTGATCCATGAAAGCCATGCTGATCTCAACGCTACTGGCTGCTGGTGCGCTCATTGCGCCGCTGACCTCAACTGCTCTCGGCGACAACTGGACTCGCGTGCGGGGCGATCTGAGTCCCGGACTGAGCTACAACGCCTTTGTGGCGACACCCAGTGGCCGCTGGATCGCCGCCGGCGGCGGTGGCCGGCTGATGATCAGTGACGACAACGGCGCCAACTGGCGCTACGACACCATTTTAGAGAACGGACAGCCGCTGGACGGCAATGTCACCGACCTGGTGCTCCTCGGTAACACGATCGTCGGCACTGCGACCCGCTTGATTCCCTCAAGCAATCGGTTTCAGATTCCGTTTGAGGGGCAAACAAAAATCATTTCCAGCATCGACAACGGCAGCAGCTGGCAGGTTGAGACCTTTCCTGTAAGGGAGGCTATTGCTTCGGTTGGTCGGTTTCCGGGTATCTATCTGACCCACCTTTTTGTGACGCCTGGCGGAGGGCTGATCGCCTACGGGACAACGCTGCTTTCCAATGGCTTTGGCGGCTTCTACATCGGCGGTCTAATCTTTCGGCGCATGGGAGCATCGTGGCAACAAATGTATTTTTCGCTTGGGGCCCTGCAATCCATGGCGCAAACCGGTTCACGACTTGCCGCTGCGGGGTTTCAAACGGTGCTGGACAGCGCCGATGGCGGCGGCTGGAACGGTTACCGCTTGAGCGAGGCGCAGTACAACGTCGACGGCAACGTGCTGGGGCCCGATGTCCTAGAAGGGCTAAACGGCAGCGATATAACCTTTCTGAACGGCAACTACGTGATGCAGACACAGCTTTTCCGACGGTCGGAGTCTATACCGGAGCTGTTCGAAGCCGTTGCCGTGCGCAACTTTGTGCTGGAAAGCCCCAACCCGTTCGACGGCGGGCGCAACTGGACGGGAACCGAGCTGAGTCGACTCTATCCGGACTGGCTAAACGTTGACGGTCAGCTACTCAGTGTGGGCGGCCGCGGTGCGCAAATCTCGTCCACCGGGGCCGATTGGATGGTGGCCGACGATACGGTACGGGAGGGGTTTGGCAGCGTCGGAGCCATCGACAATCAAACCGTAATCTCGGTCGGCAACAGCGACGAGGTCTGGCGCAGCGATAACCGGGGCAGCTCTTGGTCCAAAATTCTCGATCAGGATCCCGGACCCAACATGAGCAACCCGTTTCGGGTTGGCAACCGCATTCTGGCGCTGGGCCAGGACTTTCGGCAGCGGGTCTGGTCCAGCGTCGACAACGGCGCGACCTGGGTTGAGTTCGCCGATCTTCAAGAACAAACTGGCATTGCCGGGTTTACTCGAATTCGCGGAAGCGGCGATCGCCTGTTTTCGGCGCAGGGTAACCAGGTGATCACCAGTACCGACGAAGGAAAGTCCTGGGCCGCACTCCCTTACCCTGCCTCCCCCGAAACTACGGGCGTATTGATTGACGTTGTCGTAGGGCAAAACGGGCGTCTTATTATCGCCCCGGAAGATCGGACCATTGGCCCGGAGGCTGATTTCTTTACCAGCGACGACAACGGCCAGACCTGGACCCAGCGCGAGGGTGTAGGTGGCTTCGGTTCCACGCCGGAATTTGGCATTCACGCTGGCGGCGGCCGCATCATCTACCTCAAAAACGCCTCCTTCAGCTTCAGCCCGGAACTGGTTGTTAGCGACGACAACGGCGTTACCTGGCGAGTTGAAAGGCCTTTCAATGGCCTCGAGGGACTCTTGTTTTCCGACGAATCACCGGAACTCACCACTATCGATCTGGAGCAGATATTTAGGACCCGCTCCGGCCGGTTGATCATCCGTGGAGACTCGGGCGAGATCTTAACTAGCGACGACCGGGGAGACAGCTGGGTGGTTCGAGAATATCGAGATTTGGATGGTGTCAACGGCGGCGACGGAGTGTTTCTCGGCTGGACGATCGGCCCAATCGTTGAAGCGGGCGACCGCCTCATTGCTCCGGGGTCGAGGCGCACCAGCACGAGCAACTCCAATAGAATACCCATTGTCTGGATCAGCGCCGACGACGGCACCACCTGGCGCACTACGCCAATCGAGGTTGAAAATCGAAGCAGCCGTTTCTTCGATGCCGTTGTCACGCCGGACGGCCGCGTGATGTTGTCAGGCGGCAACGGCAGCATCTATTTGTCGGATCCACCGGACACGCCAGAGATCAGTCCAACTGTCGTGCGCGTGCGGGAAGGGGAGGCGCTAGCGCTGGAGGTTCCCCGACCGCCGCTGGATGGCGCCATCACCCTTACCTACAAAGTGACGCCGGGCTCAGCGCAGGAGGGTGCGGACTACGTCGCGGGATCCGGTGTACTGTCCTGGACAGCAAACGATATGGCGGCGAAACCCCTGGCCATAGACACCGTCAACAACATGGCCTTCGAGCCAACGGAGGACTTTTTGATCGAACTTGGCACCGATGGTGATTTGATAGTCTCGTTCAGCTATCAGGTGGAGATTCTCGACAACACACCGTCGGCGTCGGCCAGGGTGGATCTACTGATCGATGGACCGTTGGTGACCTCGGAAAGTGGTCAGGAAGACTCGTTTCGATTGGTGCTCGCCCGCGAACCGGCAAACGATGTTGTTGTATCGCTTGTTGTAGCCGATGAGACCGAAGTTCAGGCGCTGGCCAATAGCTTTACCTTCACTTCGTCAAATTGGAATACGCCCCAAACGGTTACGCTGATCGGGCAAAACGACGACGAATGTGATCTGGAGGTTGCGGTCACTCTGAACCTGGCTATTGAAAGCGAAGACACCGCGTACAGTGATCTAATGCCATTGCCTATTTTCGTGACCAACTTCGACGACGATCAGCCGCTTTTCATCGATGGCTTTGAAGCTGAGTCAGCCGGACGCTGCGGCGGCTGATCCGATTCGGCGTCAATTGGGGTCAGGGTCAAGTGCGAGGTCGGCCTTACAGTTGCCTCCTTTGCTTGTTTCGGCAATTGGTCCCGATCACAAGAATCTGTGACGTGAAAGGGCAACTAGCGTTGTCGAGATCTGATGAGCAAAGCCGGAAAAAAATCTGTGGCTCGCGCTTTTTTTGACTGAAGAGTTCGATTGACGAGGTTGTGGCTGTGTTTAAAGCGTTTCAGCGAGTCTAATTAGTCCAAAAAAAAGCCCGAAAACTTCGTAAACCCTTGATGTTATTGGTGCCGGCACCAGGAGTCGAACCCGGGACCTACTGATTACAAATCCGGTTCCCGAAAACCCTAAAAATTTATATAAAACAAGAGGTTAAAGGCATCCGGCGGCCTAATATAACTCACTGAAACTCGCCGAAAGTCCTTGAAACCCCTGTACCAGCCCTCGGAGTATTAGGCCGGCGAGCTTCTCCAGAGGGAAGTCGCCCCGCGAGTAGGCCTGAGGCACATCAGCTCGTTCTGTTGGATGTGGTCTGAGGTAGCGGGGGAGCCGTAAGCAAAGCATTCGACAATCGCAGCGGTTGTCCAGTGCGCGAAGACCTCGCAGACGGTTATCGCATTGGTTTCTGCCGTCAACATGACCTTCCGCCAGTGGCTTATGTGGCCGCTGCCGCAGCGGTGTGTGGCACGTCTGCGGGAGTACAAACCTGGCGAAAAATGCCCCTATCCGAGCCTTCTACGTACAGTCGATCGCCCATGTGGCGAGTCGTTTCAGCTTGCTTGTAACAAATCTGAAATAATTGCTAAGGTAACATTATCCCGACATTTTCTTGACGCCCTCCTCACATATCTAGCTACAGGAATACCGCATGCTCAGGTCTGCGCCGCGCTTTGTTGCTGCCGTTTTATTCGTTTTCGCTACCGGAACTGGGGCGGACGACCTTTCCAAAACGGCAATCTACGCAGAAAACAGTGCCTACATTAAGCGCGAAGCCTATATCTCCGGAAACGTTGTCGTCGATAGCGTTTCGAGCGGTCCAACACTAAGCCCCCCTTATGAGCTCGGCATCGCGCGCAGCGCCGATTTACTAGGTGGATTCGATATCTTTGCCGACTCCATCGACATGGAGCTGTATAGCGTTATCGAAGGAGATATTTTCACTAACGGTCTCACTATTCACTCAACTGCGAGTCACACTGGCAGTCAACAAAGCCTCACGCTCCCGGTCATTCCAAACCTGCCGATGTTCCAGGAGTCGACTCCGGGCACGCTTGACATAACCGTCGACAGCGGTGGCTATCGAGTCTTATGGCCGGGTCGCTACGGCAAATTGAACGTCGTAGACGGGATCCTCTCGTTAGAGCCCGGCAACTACACGTTTGAGTCAGTCGATATTCAGACAAACGCGTATCTGAAGTTCCCGGGACCAACAAACGTCCGAATCTCAGAAAAACTCAAGCTTGCTGATGGCGCCGCGCTGACAAATGATTCGGGAACACCCAACGTCAAAATTTACGTTGCCGGCTCCAACGGAACCGACGGAGGATTCAGCTCTCTTCCAGCGACAGTAGAGGTCGGCAGCGGTTACGCGGTTTTTGAAGCAAGCGTGTACGCACCTTATGGAACGATTACGACGAGCAGCAGCACCACCGGGGCTTTGTTTGCGCGCGACGTTCACACCGGCACTGTCGTCGGCGAAAGCGGGTTTTCCGAACTCGACAATCGCCCGCTTGCGGATGCGCGAGGTCTGTTTTCCCGAGTCGGTGAGACGGTCACGTTCGAGCTGACTGGCAGTGGACCAACTGGGGCCCAGCTACAGTTTGAGATCGTGACCCAGCCCGCGAACGGCACGCTGACGTTTATTCAGACCTTGGACAACTATCGCGCTGAATATCGATACGAGCCCGATGCTGGCTATGTCGGATTCGATAACTTCGAGTTTCGTGTTGCGGTGGGTGGCGTTCAGTCGACTGTCGCCGAGGTCTCGAATCGTGTTTTGCCGAGCGAGGACATCCAGCTCAAAGAGACCGTCGCACTGGCCACAAACAGCATCGAGTTTGGTCGAGAGGTCTTCGTCAAATCCGGCAATGTCATAGTCAATGCGCCTGCTGCTGGCGATACCCTTCAGCCAGGCTACGAAGCCTTTTTTGGGCGCGGTGTGTTCCTGCCCCAAAGTTACGTCGTGAAGGCTGACCGAAACCTTTTCGGCGAGTACCTCCACAGCGACGTCGATATTTCAGGAACAAAAATCCTGGGTGCTGGCTTGTTCGGTGGTCGACCGAAGCTGGGTGGAACGTTGGTGAACCGTTACGACGAGCCGGTGTTCTCAAACCTCCCCGTGTTCGAAACCGGACTACCTGGGACCCAAGATGTATCTGTTCCTGCATCCGGAAACCAGACGATTGTCCAAGGCGACTTTGGTGACATCACTGTCGGGGACAACGGGATTTTGGAGTTTGGCCCGGGGCTCTACAACATCAAATCGCTGTCGATTGGTGTCGACGCCTACGTCAAGGTAGACGGCTCAACGAGACTCAGAATCGATGAATCGCTGTTTATCGATGACGGTGGACAATTGATTCCCACCTATGGGAATAGCCCCGCATCTATCGTTTTGTATGTCAACGGACAGAACGGCGTTGGCGGGGGCATCCACGAGACGCCGGCCGCTGTGCAGCTTCAGCCGACCGCGTCTATTGAGGCCAACGTTTACGCGCCAAACGGCACCATTCGTCTTGAGCAGGCAGCCCAAGCGGTTGGAGCGCTCATTGCGAGAGACATATTTGTCGATAAATGGTCCTCATTGACGCTCAGCAACGGCTTTTCCGATCCTACGGGAGGCGCAGGCCCGTTCGCTGACAGCCAGTTCATTAATCTGACCGAGGATTCCAGTGCCCCGGTAACGCTGACAGGAACGGGTGGTCAAGGCAGCCTCAGTTTTACCGTTTTATCAGAACCGATGTTCGGAAGCCTCACTGGCAGTCCGCCGAATCTGACTTACCAGCCGGATCCTGACTTCTTTGGGCAGGACCATTTCCTCTTCGTGGCCAGCGACGGCAGCCAAACATCGAATCCCGCAAGCGTGACGTTCAAAGTCAGTGGAGTAAACGATCCGCCGGTTGCGTTTGATGCGACCTACACGACCGACGTTGATGTACCCGTCGTTCTTGAGGACACCGCAACTGACGTCGACGGGGACAGCCTTACCGTAACGATAGTCAGCGCTCCGGCAAACGGCACGGTGAGCGAGGTGAGTGGACAGCGGATCTATACGCCCAACGCTGGCTTTGTCGGTACCGACAGCTTTACCTACACCGTTAGCGACGGCTCTGCGACGTCCAATGTAGCCACGATCACGATTGAGGTGGGCAGCGCGAGCTCGCCGCCAGTCGCAACTGATCAAACGATCAACCTGGATGAAGACACGAACGCTGCCGTAGCGCTGGCGGCTACGGACCCTGAAGGTGACCCGCTAACCTTCGAGATACTCACTGCACCGGGATCAGGTGTTTTGTCAGGAACGGCTCCAAATCTCACCTATGTTCCCAACGTGGATTTCAACGGTAGTGACAGTTTTACCTATCGGGCGAACGACGGAACCAGCAACTCGAACGCTGCAACCGTAACGCTCGATGTGGCACCGGTGAATGACTCGCCCGAGGCGAATAGCGACGTTGTTACTCTGGCAGAAGACAACACCGCCAACATCACGGTGATCGCCAACGATATCGATGGGGATACGCTGACCTATCAGGTCATTACGCAACCGCTGAACGGCGTTCTCTCGGGAAGCGGGCCGCAATTTACGTACACTCCAAACCCGAATTTCAACGGCGCTGATAGCTTTGCGTACGTCGCAAACGACGGAAACGTCAATTCCAATGAAGCAACCGTTTCGCTTTCCATTTCAGCAGTCAACGACATCCCGATAGCTAGCGGCGCATCGGCGGTGGTGGAAGAGGACTCAAGCGTTGTGGTGAGCGTCAGCGCGAGCGACGTGGAGTCAGCATCGCTCAGTTTTGTCGTGTCTACGCCGCCGAGCCACGGAGTGGTTTCGGGGAATGGTCCAGACTTCATCTACACCCCCAATCCGGGTTTTAGCGGCTCGGACAGCTTTTCTTTTGTGGCCAATGACGGCCTCAGTGACTCAGTTCCGGCGTTGGTGTCGATTGTCGTCAACGCGGTGAACGACCCGCCGATCGCCGTTGATATTGCCCAGACGCTGAATGAAGACGAGTCGGTGCCGGTGGTTTTGTCCGCTAGCGATGAAGATGGTGATGCGCTGACGTTCGCACTCACGTCGCAGCCGGAACACGGTGAATTGACGGGTACAAGCCCAAATCTCACTTATACGCCTGACCCGGATTTCAACGGTGTCGACTCGTTTACCTACCAGGCGTTTGACGGAATCGTCAGCTCAATGGGAGCCACGGTTACGCTAACGGTTACCGCAGTCAACGACCTGCCGCTGGCGCAGGACGACTTGATTAACCTGGCCGAAGATACGACTGCCATGGTGCGCTTAACCGCTAGCGATGCTGATGGTGACCTTCTGACCTTCGCGATCGTTGACGCACCGGCGAACGGCACTCTGGTCGGCGGGGGATCAGACTATGACTACACGCCGAGCGCCGGATTTAGCGGCACCGATTCGCTCACCTTTGTGGCTAACGATGGGGCCGCAGACTCCAACCTTGCAACCATCACTCTGGTGGTTGAACCGATCAACGACCCGCCGACGGCTGAGGACCTTTCTGTTAGTACCAACGAAGACGTTGCCGTAGCGCTGACGCTGGCGGGAACGGACCCCGATGGCGACGTCATATCCTTTGCCGTTACTCAGGCCCCGCTCCGAGGGACGCTCAGCGGTACGCCGCCTAACCTCACCTATCTGCCAAACGCAGATGAAAATGGCGAGGATACGTTCCGCTTCACGGTCAGTGACGGCATCGCCGAATCTGATCCGGCAACCGTTACCGTCCAGATTTCGGCGCAAAACGATACGCCGGTCGCCGACCCGCAGAGTTTGGTGGTTACTGAGGCGAGCCTTGCGCTGACACTCACCGGATCGGACGTCGACGGTGATCCACTCACCTATCAGGTGGTCGTCTCTCCCGCGGGTGGAACGCTCACGGGCACGGCACCCAACCTGACCTACACCCGCAATAGCGGCTTTTCGGGGCCCGACTCTTTCACCTTCCAGGTCAGTGACGGGCAGGCGGACTCGGCAGCCGCCGTGGTGAACCTCGACGTCCAGGTTAACAACTCGGCGCCCGAGATTATCTCGACGCCGGTGCTTGATGCGGCTGAAGGCGCAGCCTACGCCTATGACGTGGACGCGAGCGACGCGGACGGCGACAGCCTGACGTACTCGCTGGTCATTGCCCCGCAGGGCATGAGCATCGACTCAGCGACGGGTCTCATTTCGTGGGTACCCCTCTCGGACACGCTCGGTGCAGTGGATGTGCGGGTTAGAGCGAGCGACCCGCAAGGCGCGTTCGCCGAGCAGGACTACGTCGTGACGGTACCCGGCTCCACGATTAACCGCAGCTACCTTGGCACCGACTTCTGGCTGACGTTCTTGCGGAATGACATCGACCCAGGCCCGCCTGCTGTTCCGGCGCTGTCAATTGCTGCGCCGGGTGGTGCGAGCGGCACGATTTCCGTGGCCAGTCTGGCGATCGATATTCCTTTCACGATTCCTGCGGGTGGATTGGAGCGCATCGAGCTGCCAATTTCGGTGGTTACCCGAACCAACGGAACGCCTGATCCAGTGGGCGTGAACGTCGGCGCTGATGCGCCGATTACCGTCATGGCCTTCAACGAGCGGACGGCCTCGACCGATGCGGCCCAGGTTTACCCTACGAACGTACTGGCGAGCGATTACACCATTCCGGCGTTTCACTCGCTGCAGCTAGGCGCGTTCGGCATTGTTGCAACCGAAGACAACACACTGGTCACCGTGACTCCTGGACCCGGTGTCACTCAGATGGTTGGTAACGGAACCTTTAATCAGGCGCCGTTCAACATCACGCTTCAACAGGGCGACGTCTGGACCAACACTCCTGGCTCCCGAGCCCGCTTTGTTACCGGCACCACGCTTCGTTCGAGCCGGCCGATTGGAGTCTTTGCTGGCGCAATCTGCGCGAACGTTCCGAACGAAGAAACCATCTCCTGTGACCACTTGATCGAGCAGGTGCCGGGCGATGATCAGCTGGCCACGCGCTTTTTGTCCGTACCCTTCGCCACTCGCTTTAACGGTGACCTGTTCCGCTTTGTCGCCACCACCGATGATACGGTCGTTCGGGTTAATGGTGTCGAAACCGCGTATCTGGACGCCCTTGAGTTTGTTGATCGCGTGATTGATGGGGTGGCGGAGATTACCTCCACAGCGCCCATCCATGCGGCTCAGATCGCAACCGGTCAGGCGTTTGACGCTGTGGAGCGAGGGGCTACAGAACCCGGTAACAGTGACGCCGATCCGTTCATGGTGCTGTTGCCGCCAACCACCGCCTACCTCGACGAGTACATCTTTACAACGGCGGGAACCGATCGACTGAATTCCCACTACGTCAACGTGATTATTCCGGATACGGCGGCAGCCTCTTTAGTGCTTGACGGCCAGCCTGCGGACATCAGCACGTTGGTGCCGATTGAGGATACGGGATACCTAGGTGGGGCCATCGAAGTTTCCTTTGGCACGCACACGATGTCGGCGGCCGAGAAATTTGGGATCACCATCTATGGCTGGGGGCCGGCTGAGTCTTACGGCACCAACGGTAACGCTATTTTGGGTGACCTGCCGCCGGTGAATCGTCTTGAAGTAACCCCGCTGAACCAGACTCAGACCGTAGGGGCAAACGCCTGCTTCACGATCACCACCAAAAACGGCCTGGATTACGCTGTTCCGTTTGCTCGTATCGACGTGCGCGTGAGCGGCGCACGAACCATTCGCCAGTCAATTGCGACGAACGATACAGGTACAGCCAACTACTGCTACATCGGTATTGACGCCGGAACAGAAACCGCAACCTTTGTTTCCGGGCCCGCGATCGAATCAGCGAACGTCACCTGGGAAGCGCTCCCGGCAGGTACCCAGGCGGCACCGATCATCATCTCGCTACCACCACTGGAGTTGAATGAGGCGACGCACGCGTACACGATCGATGCGTTTGACCCGAACGGCGATGCGATTACCTACGGTCTGGTGTCGGGGCCGGCTGGTGTTACCGTCGATGGGGCAAGTGGCACGCTATCTTGGACACCCACTGTGCCGCAGGACCGCGTCTCAACGCTCCACGCGATCTCAGTGTCGGCGACCGATCCCTTCGGGAACCAGGGGGTGCAAAACTACGAGCTTCTGGTGAACTATGCTCCCGTGTTCAGTGAGATCACGCCGGAAGAAACCGAATCCTTTGCGCCCACCTTCACCGTGCGGGCTATTGGCGGCAACGTCGACACCAACCAGCTAGCGATTATTGAGGCACCACCCCGCGCCACGGTGACCAATTCGGGGCCCGACAATCAATGGCTGTTGCAGTCTGGGCTCAACAATACGGTTGGCGGTGAAATCAACCTGGTGCGAGAAGCCCTTGAGGTTTTCAACCCCTATTGCCGCGCGCCCCTTACCGATCGGTCGGCACTGAACGTTAAGTCGGTCTGGACCAGTACCGAAGACCTAAAGCTGGTTCAAGTAGCGCCCCTAACCGATACCGACGGCAACGGAGCAATTAATACGGCAGACGACCAGGCGATCATCGGCATAGGTCCAGATCTGACGGCCCTGGATGCCGCCACAGGGACGTTCCTGTGGCGGGTTTCCGGCGCTGCTACTATCGATGTCGGCGCCGCCATTGCGGACATTGACGGTGACAATGTGCCGGAGGTGCTCGTGGCTAACGATGCCGCGACCGGCGAGCGCCACCTGTATGCCTACAGCAATCTTGGTGACCTGCTTTGGGAAAGTGTAACGCCAGTGTTGCCCGGCAACTTCGATGAAACCCGCACCGCTATCGAAGTGTTTGATCTCAACGGCGATGGTGCTGTTGAGATCGTGGTTGGGCCCAGCGTGCTTGACGGTACGGGCAACCTCCTTTGGCAGTTTAATACGGCTGTTTCCAGCCCGGTGGTGGAAGCTCTGCCGTGGATCGCTGATCTGGAGGGTGATGGTCAGTATGAAGTGCTGTTTGGCAGCGAAATTCGCAACGCTGACGGCAGCTTGCGCTGGTCAATTAATACCGCTGTCGGCGGCACCAATCCGGTCGCCCAGTTCGTGGCGTCGGACCTCGATCAGGACGGTTCTACAGACATTATTGCCAGCGTGTTTGATGGTCTATCCCACTCGCTATGGGTGTTTGAGGCGGGCGGCAGCGTCAAGTGGGGACCCGTGCCGATGGAGGACGCCAGCCTGCCTGTTGTCGCCGACTTCGACCACGACGGCCGGCTTGAGATTTACGCGCCCAATGACGGCCTGCGCTTGAGCGAGACCGGCGAGGCGCTGGCGCAGGAAGAGGACGCGCTCGGGATCAACACCGACTTTCTCCGGGTGGTCGTTGGAGACTTCAACGGCGACGGCCTGTATGAGGTAATTCGGCTTCGTAACGGCACCACCATTGAGATAGTCGACGTATTGTCGGGTCTTGAGTGGTACAGCGAGGGTGGCTTTTTTGACCTCGACGCACGCTATGGCGGGCTCGCCCTGGCTGACATCGACCGCGACGGCAGCGTCGAGATTCTTGCCGGCGCCGACAGCAACAGCAGCAGCATTTTTACCAAAGCCATGGAGCCGCGCGGCACAGGCTGGGTGAGTGGACCGGTATCGACCCCATCCTTCGGTTTGGTTACCACCAGCAATGAGGTGAACATTGCGATACCAGCGCGCGACGTCGACGCCCTACTGCCCGACCTGTGGATCGGCAAGCTTCGAGCCGATTCCGTTGGCGCAGGTTATGAGATTACAGCGAAGCTCACCAATCGCGGCCCTGCCGACGTGGCCAGTGCTGTCACGGTGGAGTTCTACCGCGGTGATCCGGATTCACCCAGTGCGGTGCTGCTTGGTACTCAAGTGGTTTCTGGTTTGCGCAGCACTCAGTCCGCAACGGTGATGCTAGGAGGGTTGACCCGTCAACAGGTGAGCGGGGACATCGCTGTGCAGCTGGTCACAAGCGAAATCGAATGCGAAACCCGCAACAATCGAGTGATGACACCCGTCTACGAGCTGGAGGTGTTTGACGGCCCCAATCGCGGCGACCGCCGCCTGTTCCTGCCGGGTCTGTTGGAAAACCAGCTCGTGGCGAGTATCGCTTCCGAATCGCCATCCGTCGTTGCCGTTGGTTCCACCTACGTCTACGACATCGACCTAGTCGATCCCAACATTGGCGATGGCCTACGAGTGAACGTAACGGGCAACAACTTACCCAGCGACATGAGCTGGAATCAGGAGATGGGGCAGATACGTTGGACGCCGACGATCGACGATCTGGGTTCCTATACTTTCTTTATCCAGGCTCGGGACTTGACAGGGCGCGTGGCGTCCGAGCGGGTCGATCTAACGGTGGTGGCGATGAACAACGCCGCACCAACCATTACGTCACAGCCTGAGATCGTGGCGGCCTTTGATTCGCCCTACAGCTACGACGTCGAGGCAACCGATCCGGACGGCGACCCGCTCACGTTCTCCCTCGGGACAGCGCCGGCGGGCATGACGATTGACGCCAACAGTGGCGTCATCAGCTGGACGCCTACTGCTGCGGACGAAGGCCAACCGATGGTGAGCGTGTTAGTCAACGACGGACTGGGCGGCCAGGGCGTGCAGGACTTCGCCATCACTGTGGGGGCAACTATCAACTCGCCGCCAGTGATTAACCAGCTGCCTTCAGACCAGGCGAGGGTGTCGGTGGTTTATAACGACCAGATTGTTGCGACAGATGCTGACGGCGATCCGCTGACCTTTACCAAGGTGTCCGGCCTCAACGTGGTATCGATCAATCCATCGACGGGAGCGGTGTTCTATAGCCCGTCGAACTCAACCGTTGGATTCCACACCATTGAGTTCACCGTGAGCGACGGCACGTACACCGTGCCCGGCAGCTGGAACATCACGGTTGCGCCGTCCAACCAACCGCTGCAGGTGGCGGTTGAGCTGGCCGACACGGCTGTGCAGCCCAATACGATGGTTGAGGTTGGCGTTGTGGCCACCGGCGCAGCCGGTCCTTACATGCTTAGCCTCACCATGGACGGCGCGAGCATACCGCTCGACGCTAGCGGCCGCGCGATGGTGGATTCCGGCGCGCCGGGTTTACGTAGCTTTGTTGGCACCGCGGTGGATCAGCGCGATACGGTGAATGATCAGCGAGATCTCATCGTTATTGATCCGTCCGATGTGACGCCGCCCCTTGTCGCGCTGACCGCGCCGGTGGAAGGGGACGTGGTTACGGCGCCCACGCCGATGATCGGCGATGTGCTTGACGACAACCTCGCTATTTGGCGCGTATTCCTCCAGCAGGGCGGCACGCGACCAGTTGTGCAGGAAATTGCCAGTGGCAGCAACGAAGGCACTGGCATCAGCCTCGGGGACTTTGATCCGACAATGTTGATGAACGGAGCCTACTCGCTGGTGCTGGAGGCCACGGATTTGGGTGGCAATATGGCCAGCGATTCAATCGCAATCGAGGTCGATGGCAACATGAAGGTCGGCCACTTTTCTATCACGTTGGAAGACGTGTCCATCGACATGGTCGGGATTCCGCTGCAGGTGACTCGTACCTATGACACACGTCAGCGCAATGAAAACCTCGATTTCGGCTACGGCTGGTCGGTCGACTACCAGAACATGCGGCTCACCGAGTCGCGTGCGCCCGGCCAGTTCTGGTTTATCGAAGAGCAGGGCGGTTCCTTTGGCCAGACCTGTGCCAAAAGCAACGGTGATAACTACGTCAACATCCGTTTACCAGATGGCGAAACGCATCGCTTCCGGGCGGTAGCTGATCCCGAGTGTAAGTCCAATCTCGACTTCATCAGCGATCCGTTCTTCTTCTTAGGGTTCGAGCCGCTTGGTGATACGACCTCTGAGCTCGAGCAGGCTTCTTTTGGTCCGCTGCGGGTGCTTAGCGGCGATCTAGTTGATCTTGGCGCGCCAGACGAGCCGGTTGATCCTAAGTTTTACCGCCTCACCACCCAGGAAGGATTCATCTACGAGCTGGACGAATCATTCGGCATTCGCCAGGTGATCGACAACAACGGTAATACGCTGACTTACACCGATAGCGGCATTTTTCATTCCGCCGGCAAGCAGATCGACTTCGTGCGAGATGTCGAGGGCCGCATCAGCGAGATGGTTCTGCCGAACGGCACTTCGTTGCGCTACGAGTACGACGGTAACGGCGACCTGGTGTCGATGACTGACCAGATCAATAGCGTGGCGGAATACACCTATCTGCCGGGCCACTACCTGGAGAATCTCGATGATCTGCGTGGCACGCGAGTTTCGACCAACGAATATGACGCAGACGGCCGCCTTGTAGCCGTCATTGATGCGACCAACCGGAGAATCGAGCTGACCCATGACATCGCGGCCCGCTCCGAATCGGTGAGGGACCGCCTGGGCAACACCACGGTGTATCAGTACGACGAACGCGGCAATGTGTTGTTTGAGACGAATGCGCTCAATGAAACCATCGGTCGAACTTATGATGAGTTTGACAACCAGCTCACGGAGACCGACCCGCTCGGCAATACCACCACCTGGACCTATGACAACCGCGGTAACCAGCTGACGGAAACCAACGCGGAGGGTGAAACTACCACCTACACCTACGACACACGGGGCCAGGTGCTCACGCAGACCGACGACTTGGGCAACGTGGTCGTGACCAACGTCTACGACCTGAACGGCAACATCGGACGCAGCACCGACGCGCTGGGCAACGAGACCAACTTCGTAGTCGGCAACGGTGGTCGGTCGCTGGGTCTTTTGTTCAGTATCACTGATGCTGAAGGTGGCGTTACCAGCTACACCTACGATAACTCGGGCAATCGGCTATCGGAGACAGATCAAGACGGCAACGTCATGGAGTGGAGCTACGACCAGAACAACAACGTGCTGTCGGAAACCCGCCGCCGGGTCAACAACAACGGCCAGGTGGAAATTTCGGTAACCAGCTATGAGTACGACGACAAAGACCGGCGGATCTTCAGCACCGATAGCTTCGGTAATTTCACCGAAACCGTCTACGACGACAACGGCCGTGTCACGGCCGAGTTTGACGAAAACCGGAATTTTGCCGGCTATACGTTCGACTCGAAAGGCAACATGGTCTCGCAGCGATTCGCCAGCCCGGCCGATAGCATCTCTCGGACCTACGACAACGAAAACCGGTTGATTCGCGAGTTCGATCGCAACAATAACCGCACCGACATGACCTATGACGAAGCGGGGCGTTTGCTTGAGACGATCTATGACGACGAAACCAGTGGGCTTGCAGACAACCCGCGTACTACCAACGAGTACGACGCGGCCGGCCGGCTAACTGCCTCCATTGATGAACGTGGCAACCGCACCGAGTATGAATACGACGGTGCAGGCCGCCGCACGCTGGTGCGCAACGCGCTCAATCAGGTCACGACGTTTGAATACGATGATCGCGGATTGCGCGTCGCCATGACCGATGCCAACAGCCGCACAACCCGCTATGTGTATGACGCGGCTGAGCGGCTGGTGGAAACCATTTTCCCGGACGACACGCCGGGTGACGACACCGACAACGATCGTATGCTTATGGCCTACGACGGCCTGGGTCGCAAGATCAGCGAGACTGATGAGCTCGGCCGCATCACCCAGTTTGAGTATGACGGGCGCGGCAACCTAACGGCGGTTATCGATGCGCTGAACCAGCACACCGAGTACGGCTATGACGGCATGGGCAACAAGATCAGCCAGACCGATGCGCTGGGCAGGGTTACTCGTTGGGAATATGACCGTCTTGGAAGAGTCGTTTCTCGCACGCTACCGCTGGGGCAGGCCGAGTACTTTACCTATGACGATGTCGGCAACCGCATTACTCGCGTTGACTTCAACGGCGCAGTTACCAATTGGACCTACAACAACGACAACCGGGTAGAAACGGAAACGTTTGAAGACTTCAGCACGCGGTCATGGACCTACCGGTCTGACGGCAGCGTCGACACGGTGACCGACAGCCGCGGCGTTACCGAATACGACTACGACGAGCGAGACCGGCTGACGCGCATCACCTATCCGGATGGCGCGGTAGTGGAGTACCAGTACGACGAGGCGAGCAACCGCGTGGCGCTGATCACCGCCAACCAGTCTGTTGTATACACCTATGACGTGCTCAATCGTTTGGACACCGTCACTGATGATACCGGAACCACTGGTTACACCTACGACAGCGTGGGCCTTCGGTCGGGCATGACGTATCCGAACGGCACGCAGACGGTCTACACCTACGATGAGCGCAACCGCCTGACGGGCATCGATCATGTTGGGCCTGGTGCTACTAATCTGCTTGGTCTCACCTATGTGCTGAACGACAACGGCACGCGGGCACAAATCCTGGAAGACAGCGGGCGCCAGGTCACCTACACCTATGACGAGCTGAATCGACTCACCCAGGAAGCGGTGATCGATCCGAACGTCACGGATCGAACTACGTCCTGGGTTTACGATTCTGTGGGCAACCGGCTGAGTCAGGATGACGCCGGCGTGGTGACCACCTACGTCTACAACGATAACGATCAGCTGCTTACCGAGACGAGCGGGTCCGACGTTAACACCTACATCTACGACGCAAATGGCAACACGCAGCAGAAGCGGGTCAATGGCGTAACGGAAGTGACCTATCAGTGGGATTTTGAAGATCGGCTGGTTGGGGCGACTAACGCTTCGAATGTCTCGTATACCTATGACGAGAACGGGATTCGGCAGAGCCAGACTGTGGGCGGGGTGACAACTCGATTCCTTGTTGATCCCAATCGGGACTACGCACAGGTCATTGAGGAGCGTGATGGTGCAGGGGGGGTAGGTGTCGTTTATACCCATGGGGACGATTTGATTTCGCAGCAGCGGATCGCCGATGGGAAGACCGGATTCTATCACTACGACGGGTTGGGGAGCACCAGACTAGTCACGGCAAATAACGGCATTGAAGTGAACGAGTACGTCTATGAGGCGTTTGGGACTGAGGAGTCGTCTAACGAAAGTCAAGTTAACTCATTTAGGTATACGGGCGAACACTTTGATCAAGATTTAGGTGGTTACTACCTGCGTGCTCGCTACTTGAGTCCATCGTTAGGTAGATTTTATTCCAGCGATAAGTTTGTTGGCCATCCTCAACTTCCTGCGACATTGCATAAGTATAGCTACGCCAACAACGACCCGGTTTTGTTTGTTGATCCAAGCGGCTACTTTGGTTTAGCTACACTCTCAACCAACGTAACGTTGGGTACCGGTCTACGATTTGGAGCTAGCCGATTCGTCCGAAACACCTTTAAGAAGAGAAATCTTAACGTTTTTGTTGTTCAAAGCTTCCGCCCAAACTGGCACACTTTTATCTATGTTGAGCGATTTCCTCGACCCGAAGGAATTCGCTACGACGTTGGTTTACTAAACACCAATAAAGCTACTGTAAATAGCAGGCCATTTTCGGTGTTCGATGGTGTCGTTAGGGCCCGGCCGGCGATTAGGTCGTCAATAAGAGGCATAAAAAAACGTGTGGCAAGACTTAGCTTCGTTCAATGGCTAATTTGGCATTCCACCGTAGTTGGAAGCAGCGATTCGTGTTCTATTCAGTACAACCTTTTGGTTCGAAATTGTACTACCTGGACGGCAGCAGCGGCTGCAAAAGCGATTCTTATCTCTTTAGCGATTAGGGCTTAGACGTGGCGGAGTATCCTGTAGCGACACTGGTGAGATACAACAAATCGAACCACGCAGCCACTGTACTCGAGGAGCTATCTCGCTCCATGAGAGGCTTTTACAGAGACACTTCTCTTATTGCAGGTGAATACACGGTACTTGAGTCCCAGTTATCCACCGACGAATGGAGAGTTTCATTTGTCGAAACGCCATTTCGGTGTGTGGTGTTGGATTTAATGCAGATCCATTATCGAGATAGTGATGAAGTTGTGTGCATGGAACCCCATCGGAGTTTTCTCAAGGCGTTAGTCGAAAAACGCTTGGTCGACAGTGTTCACTTTTCGTTCGGTTTACCGAGGGCGAAGAACCGTTTCTTTACAAAGAGGTATGGAGAGTCATCGACTGTAGGGACTTCACTTGGCGTTTTTTTGTACCTCTTTAGTTCGAATCTGAGCGTTATTGGGTCAGATAAGACTCCTTATCTGGCCTTGGAAGAATTGTTTTCTGTCCGCGCGCTAACCGCCGACGTTTCGGAGGTTTTTCGTAGTGGTCAAGAGTCTTTTGTAAGCAATTTCTTTGGAACAATAGGCGAGCTTAGTGTTGATATTGACAAAGCGTTTTCTTCCGAAGTCCGGAGCAGCTTCGTAAAAGCACTCAAATCCTAGTGGTCATAAAGGAGGCTCGCGCGATCTTAGGCGTGAAATGGTGTCACTTCGATTCATACCAGTTGGTGAGAACCAGATTTATAGGAGTTTCATCATCGAACCGGCACTACTCTCTTTAAGCCTAACCTCTTAGAATCGAGTGGCTACTGAGCAAGCCCAGCAATCGATTGGTTTTTTGGAGGGTGCAAAGTTGCTAGTAGCTCGATATTGCTCGCAGCGAAAGGTAATCAATTTATGGGGTCAGGTTCAAGTGCCAGGCATGAGGTGGTGCAAAAGGCTAGTTGGTCAGGGCGTGAATCTGAGCTTTGAATTTGTCTGATCCGAGTGCCATGCCGGTGTTGATGCAGTGGCGAATCTTGGTGATGATGGCTTGATCGAGTTGTTGAGTGATGCGCTGGCGGTAGGCTTGCTGGCGTTGCTTTGGGTTTTCGCCCAGGAATTTATGGGGTCAGGTTCAAGTGCCAGGCATGAGGTGGTGTAAGAAGGCTAGTTGGTCAGGGCGTGAATCTGAGCTTTGAATTTATCTGATCTGAGTGCCATGCCGGTGTTGATGCAGTGGTGAATTTTGGTGATGACGGCTTGATCGAGATGTTGGGTTACGCGCTGGCGGTAGGCTTGCTGGCGTTGCTTTGAGTTTTCGCCCAGGGAGCGGTACAGCGGGTGTGGACTCCACATTAACCGGTGAGGATCATTCCTGATTTGAATTGTCATCCAAGCCTGGCACTTGAACCTGACCCCAAAACTCGGACTTTGACGAAAAGGGGCTCAACTTTCGCCAAGGCAAGACGGGTAAGGCCGTGCTTGTGGAGTGGTCACCAGCACTGCAGAAAGCCTATGGCCGGGCGATTCGGCTCTACGAAGTGCCCCGCATCCACATCCTCTCGACCAGGTTGGGTGGTCCGTACACCGGCAACGGATTCCGCACGATCTGGTGCCGGGCCATGGACAGGGCAGTGGAGCGTTACGGGATCGATCGGTTCCAGTTCCAGGACATTCGAGCGAAGGCGGCCACCGATGGGGATGACTGGCGGCTGCTGGTCCACGCCACGCGTAAGATGCACGACAAGGTTTACAACAGAAAAGCACGACCTGTTAAGCCGGTGAGGTGAACAGAATGACAATATTTGAATCTATCGTATTGTCCGGCGGAGTGATAAGCGGATTGATCGCGGTCGCGGTGTTTCTATCGAAGAACCTGATTGTCACTCGATTGCAGGCCGCAGTGAGAAATGAGTTTGCTGAAAAGTTGGCGGGAGTCCAGTCGGAGTTGCGACAAACTGAGACTGAGCTTTCTGATCTTAGGGGTGGTGTTTTGTCTGCAATGACCAGTCGGCAGATTGCAATGAACTCGAGAAGAATTCAGGCGGTTGATGAACTCTAGGAGGCGGTCAAAGTACTGAGAGCAAACGCTCAGTCCGCGAATGTTCTACCTCGCCTAAAATATGAAGCCTGCGTTGAGCTTGCGGAGAAAGACGCAAGAGCTCGCGAATCGTTCACCAATCTGATGGGCCCTGCGTCCCAGGAAAGGATCAGCAATACCGGCGCGCATGCGTGTAAGCCCTATGTGGGGCCGCTGGTGTGGGCATACTACGAGGCCTTTGAGGCTATTGTTGTTACGGCGATCGCAAAAATGATGGCGCTCAAAGGCGGGATAAAGATAGATCTCGTCGACGACGAAGCGTTAAAGAAAGTCGTGCTCATTGTTCTTCCACATCAAAAGAAATTTATAGAAAATGCTGGCGCCAATAGCCTTGGTATGTTGTTGCCAGAAATCGAAAACCTCCTATTGATATCGATTCGGGATCTTCTGCGTGGCAAGGAAGCAGACGAAGAATCTTTAAATCAAGCGATGGAAATCAGCGCCACTCTCCGTGAGTCTCGAAATCGTCAATCTGCGTCAGATGTACCACCCCAATTAAGATCCCATTGACTGTTTTGGAAACCTCCGTTTTCTTTTCATGCCCGTGTTTGACTCGTCAAAAAGAGGCAAGTAAGCGTCGGGAACACTGCACGACAAGGCGTACACCGGAATGTGCGGCCATTTAGGCCAGTTAAATCGGCGGCGCAGCAGGAATGTCTGAAACTCAAGAGACCAAACAGTGCCCTAAGTGTGGCTCGACAATCTGGGCTGGGGCCAAAGTGTGCCCGGTTTGTCAAAGCAAGCTCGGGTTTTGGGGGCATTTCGCGAATTGGGCAATTTAGGCAATTTAAGGGGTCAGGTTCAAGTGCCAGGCATGAGGTTGACCGTACCCCAGGATTTGAGCCGCGCTCTATGTGGGAAATCGGGCATATCAGGCTGCCCGCTGAGCGAACATCGCTGGCGGGATTTTTCCTAGAGACCGATGCGGCCTGACATGGTTGTAGTGGTGGTTCCAGATCTGAACAGTCGATCTGGCATCCTGGATACCGGCGAACCAGTGTTGGTCTAAACAGTATTCTCTGAACTTGCCGTTGAAGCTCTCGACGAAAGCATTCTGGGTTGGCTTTCTAATTTAAGGGGTCAGGTTCAAGTGCCAGGCATCAATTTATGGGGTCAGTTTCAAGTGCCAGGCATGAGGTGGTGTAAAGAGGCTAGTTGGTCAGGGCGTGAATCTGGGCTTTGAATTTATCTGACCCTAGTGCCATGCCGGTGTTGATGCAGTGGCGAATTTTGGTGATGACGGCTTGATCGAGTTGTTGAGTGATGCGCTGGCGGTAGGCTTGCTGGCGTTGCTTGGGGTTTTCGCCCAGGGAGCGGTACAGCGGGTGCGGACTCCACATTTTTACCGGTACCCCGAACGCGTGAGAGCGGTAGCTTGACCAAGAGTAATTTCCAGGGTCTGTCACCATGCCGGCGCGTAGCGGGTTGAGTTCTATGTACTGAAGGCAAGTTAGCAGGTAGTTGTGATCCTCCACCAGGCAGGACTTGAATCGTCCGTCATAGAGCGAGCCAGTTCGGGCATACGTGTAGTTGAAGTGCCGCGAGTATCGCAGTCCAAGACTCTGGATCAGCTTTGAAATACCCGAATCGGTAGATGGCGTTAGGAGTAGGTGTACATGATTGGTCATGAACACCCAGCCGTGAATGTTTACTTGAAACTTTACAGCCGCTTCTCTTAGCCAATGCGCGTAGGCGGCAAGGTCACTCTCGGCAGCGAAAATCGCTTGTCGGTTGTTGCCACGCTGAATGATGTGTGCGGGTACATTTTTTGGGCAAAACCGAGGGCGTCTTGGCACAGTGGTCGTTCCGATATGACAGAGTCAGGGCTTTGTATCTTCTCCCGGGTTGGCAAAGCCCCGTAAGGTCCGATTGCCCAAACCGGTGAGGATGATCCCTGATCTGACTTGTCAGCCAAGCCTGGCACTTGAAACTGACCCCAAATTTATGGTTGTCATGAGCATGGGTAGGTGAAGATCGGTTGACGCATCAATCCTCGGCCTTTTTAGGGGTCATGCGCATGGCCATACGTCTAAAGGCGGTGTCCCAGAGCGCGGGTTTCTGAGTGCCTTATGCGGTTGGTAGTCCTAATAGCGTTGCTGACCCTGGCTGACTGCTGTATTTCTGGTACTCCGGTTTTTTTCCAAGTCGAAAGCCTTTCAATTCGCCCAGTCGCGCCGGCAGCGAACCAACCATTCGAAATCACCATTCAGGCGTTCAACTCCGGCTGTTGGAACAATCAATCGGTGACTACATCAGGGAAAGTCATTCTGGTAAACCTTGATATCGCGTTTTGCGGATTCAACCTTGATCCGTTCCCAACTCCAACGTTCAACTTTCAAGTCTCCGGGTTACCCCGAGGCCACTACACTTTGCAGGTGTTTACCAATACTGCAATCGACGACGTCAACCCGGTTTTTGTTAGTGGTGTAGTTGTTGGGAGCCTCCCGGTTCCCGGGCTGCAACCGCGTGGCCTGCTGTTGCTGTTACTCCTTGTGCTTTCAATGGGAATAGCTACAGCCAGGAAGCCCGGGTAAGCGCGGACCGCTGCGCGAACGGTTTGGTTTTTTCTCTTTCTTTTACTCTTTTCCCGTTTCATAAGGGCTGCTGTCCGAAATGCAATGTCTAATATTTTCAGTGACTTAACTGATTGAGGCTTCGATGTCTAACCCAGTAGCAACTGATTACGACAGACACAAAAAAGCCTCGACATGCGAGGCTAACTTACTGAAAATATTGGGGTTTTGGTGCCGGCACCAGGAGTCGAACCCGGGACCTACTGATTACAAATCCGAAGCGCGACCACCCTTAAAAGCCAATAAAAACAATTAGGTAAAAGACTTTCGAGGCCTAAGATAACTCGGCAAAACTCACCGAAAGGCCTTGAAACACCCATTCCAGCCTCAGGAATATTAGGCCAATGGGCATCTTCCGGCGCTCAATCCAGAAACTCTACGGAAAACTCGGGGTGGGTCAATCATTGAGCGCCGGGAAAAGTAGGTTACGCTTGGTGGCCGTCTGGGACTCAGCATCCTATCGATTGCCGCATGGTCGAGAGAGGTCTCATAGCACCACTAGGTGCCTTCCTTGTCGAGTCGAGGGCCATGATCAAAAAATCTCAAGTTCGGTGCCCGCGGTTGCGAAGACTAACGCCCCGTTTCCGAGAGCGCGGGATGCGAAAGTTCAAGTATATCTGGCAGGGCCAGCGATTCCTTGCTGCTAACCCAGCCGTTCAAAATTTGTTCAATCTGGGGCGCTATCAAGGGCCGGCGACACACTGCCGGGACCTCAGGGAACGTACATATGCTCAGTGGAGGAATGTGGTGGTCTGAAAATTTCTTGGGAGATTGGGCTCACCCAGCCAAGTCAGCTTGTCGACACCTTCGAAATACATCGGTGAAACCGATTAATGATGGCTGTTAATTAGACTTTTTCGATATTTCTGAAGCTGTTAGCTTAAAGGCTAGGAGATGGCTAACAGCTGATGTCGGAACCACAGAGAGTACGACCTTATGAGAATTCTATTGATATGCACAGCGGTGCTGAGTTTTGTACTAATCACACCACGAACGTCGGCCATCGCGCCCTTGACGGCCGCGCAACTTGAGCAGGTTTGCGTTGATTTCCAGGACGACGACATTGGTCCGTGGTCATCGCTGTGTGTCTACTACGTGAAAGGCTTTCTTGACGGAGCAGTCGCAACCGATGGACGCGTTGCCGAGAATGTTGCCGCGGAGATCGAAAAAGACAACGCGTCCACCAACCGCGCGATCAGCGCGCGCGTTGACGCTCGCCTGGAGAGGTTCGGCTCATCCATATACGCGGAATTTTGTCTCGAACAGCCAGATCCAATTGCAGACGTCATGATGCACGTTGTTGAAGAGCTTGATCGGTACGAAAGTCTTGAAGGTATACAGGCACAGGAAGTTGTCTACGCATCGCTGCGACGTCACTATCCGTGTACGGCAGAGTAGGGCCCAAAACGGTAGTTCGAGAAATTCGATCTTTCATACCTGAAGGTTCTGCCTACCATGAAAAGGTATTCCCACGTCATCTCGTGAATCACCTTGGGTATTTAGAAGACCGTTTTAGTTGTGTGGAATGAGACGGTTCTAATCGGTTCGGGAGGGTCAACGCTTTTATGCTCCCACTGAATGATCTCCGGAAAACCCGCGGCGGCTCCCTGCTAGCGGCAAAAACAGAAGCAAAAGCAGTGCGGGCAAACGGCACATTCGCGCGGTCCTTTGTAGTCCTTACTTAAGCATGGCCAAAGCACATCGAAAGTGCCGGAAAAAGCGGACAGGATAAGTCCCGCGCGGTGAGACCCGGCGGCGTTCATCGCCGGTTCATTCGGTGTGGGCATACTGCGCCGGAACCAAGAAGGGGCCCCTGAGATGAAACTGTCGTTGACTACGCTTCTGCTGAGCCTGCTACCGCTGCCAGGTCTGGCCGAGTCCACGTTTGTGATCGAGAACGGCGATGTGGAAGCGCTGAGCACGGCGCTCTGCCAGGCGAACGTAGCGGACGAACCCGTTCGCGTCATTCTAGCTGTTGATGGCTTTTACGAATTTCCCGGCCGCGGCCCGAGGGTATCCGTATTCCCCGGCGATCAAAAAATGGGGCCCTTTGGCTCCTGTTTGCGTCGTGGGGGCCTGGCTCTTGGGGAGCCTTATCAGCTGGACCGAAAGCTGTTCCTCAATGGGCGGGGCTCTGAGCTCCGGGGAATCGGATTTGAGATACGGGAACAGGCTGAAGTCACGCTGGCGGACGTGGATATCAACCTGACTGGCACACCGCAAATCAGGGCGATCGAAAACCGGGGGCGGACTCGGCTGGAACGCGTTTCCATCAGTGGTGTTCGAGCGGAATTTGAAGCAGCGCCGGGCGTCAACAGCGCAACGCTGCCGGGCCTGGGGATCTACAACTCCGGCCGCCTGGAGGCGGTTAACGTGAGTCTTTTCAACCTGATCGCGGACTTTAAGCCAGGTACTTTTCCTCAGGAGCCCTTCAGCTTTTGCCTGGCGGGCGGCATGGCGCTTTACAACACCGGCGCAGCGCAGCTGCGCCACGTCACCTTCGGCATGCAGTTTGTCGCGCGCGACCTGTCAGAGTGCCTGGTCACCAGTATTTTCAACGCGCCGGAGGGGCAAGTGGTAGTCGGGCAGAGTATTGTGTCCGGCCAGGTTAACGCCGCCTGCGCCGGCGATATCCAGTCCTCGGGCGACAACGTTTTTTCAGCCCCGGAGTGCGTGGCCGAATTGGTTAGCAACGACGCGGTGGATGCCGCGACAGCTTTCGTACTCCCGCCGATAACCTCCGGCTACCGGCGGGTTGTGCCTCTGACGCCGGATCATCCGGCGCGTGGGCGTGTGGCAGCACAAAACTGCGTCTCGTTGGACCAGCGCGGCCACCCGCGTCTGATCAACGCCAGCCGCTGCGACGCTGGCGCGGTGGAGACGAACTCACCGCCGCCAGCCAGCGTCGGGGTGGTCACGGGTTTGTGGTTTGAGCCCGATCGCGACGGTGCCTACCTGCAGGTCTCATACGTCAGGCCGTCGGAGGTCCTAGTGACCTGGCAGACGTTTGATCGCGATGGGAATAACCTGTGGCTCTACGGCCTGGGTTCTCCGCAAGGCAACGAAATTTCTCTAGAGTTGTTTCGCAACCGGGGGCCATTTACAAATGCTGGGCGGCTTGAGGGAAGCGTAACCGCGAACCGAGTGGGGCAGGGAACGATAACGACCATCAGCTGCGATGAGCTTGCCTTTGAATTTGAACTCGTAATTCCCGAATTGGAGGCCGGAGATCAGCTGCTGTCGCGATTGGCATTTAGTGAGGCCCTGGGATGTGATGATGGAGCGTTTTAAGTGGCCACCGCAGGCTCAAGATGGTACTGCCAAGTTAACTCAGCCGGCGATCGGCATCCGCAAACGACACCGGTTCCCGCCTGAAATCATCAGCTCCGCGGTCTGACTCTAACACCGATTCAATCTTAGCCATCGAGATATCGAAGACCTTCTGGCCAAACGGGGAGTTTGTGTATGCTGCGAATCGGATTTTCGCTACACGCACTGAAGGCCATATTTGCACGCCTCGTTCGGCCGGTTTCCTAGGGTTTGTCAGGAAAACTCGCAAGCAATCTCATTCTAACCTCCGGCGGTAGGAAAACGGCCTGCTCAAGCAATAAGGTGGTAACCATGGAACAGATTGTGAGCGGTCAGATTTGGCATTCGCTACATGAGGTCCGCTTTGGGCCATTGGGGCTCACTAATCGAGCAACCTACATACGTCTTTCAAACGGAGATATATGGGTTCACTCACCTGTCCCACTTAGCGAAGCCAACAGGGAACAGCTGGCAGAGATTGGTACCGTTCGATACGTCGTTGCCCCGAACAAGACCCATCATTTGTTTTTCTCGCAGTTCCTCGATCAATTCCCAACTGCTCGGGGTTTCTTGGCTCCTGGCCTTGCTGAGAAGATTCCAGAACTCATGGGCATCGATGAACTTGATCCAGCTACGCACAAACTCTGGTCAAACGATTTAGAAGCAGTCTTTATTGAGGGATTACCGGTGATCAACGAGACCGTCTGGTTTCACCGGGAGTCCAGAACCTTATTCGCCACGGATTTACTATTTTCTTTTTCGCCGAGGTCTTTCGGCTTGGTCCAAATAGTGGCACAGCTGCTCGGTGTATATGACAAGGTTGCGATGTCGCGAACCATGAGACTAATGGTCAAGAGCCAAGCAGCCTTCAAGCGGTCGATCGAAGAAATGCTCGCATGGCCAGTGGAACGTATCGTGTTGGCGCATGACCAGATTATCGAAGATAACGCCCGAGCCAAGTTTGTTGAGGCGTTTGGCTGGCTTGGTCCGGATTCAGACTAAAACCCATTACGGATTTTACTATTTCAATGAGGCGCGAATCGGTCCGACCAAAATAGGGAACTGAACTCCTTAGCGATCCCCTCAAACCTTGAGTGTCGCGCTAAAAAGGCCTGCATTCGCAAGGCCCACACAGCATTTCGAGCGGCGCGTCACACCAATCTAAACCCGACGATTGTTGCAGTTGCGGGGCTGTCGCTGCCTTGCAGTTAACTATGGGCGGCTGAACTGCAGCATCCAGGCGTAGATATCGTGGCCAGCGCTGCCGTCGTAGGTTCGGCTCCAGGAGTTGTGCGCCACGCCGGGATAAATGGTCATCATCACGTTGAGGGGTGCCGGATCGCAGGCCAGCAGGTTGTTGATCGGCGTGATGGTACCGGACACGTTCACCACCGTATCGGCGTCCCCGTGGAATGCCCAGATAGGCAGCGCGCCCAGGGCGCACCCGGCGCGGTTAAATGCGCCGGTGCCATTTCCCGCGATGGGCACCATCGCGGCGATGGCCTCGTTGACAAAACTTTCGGCGTAGCTCCAGCTCCCGATAGCGCCGCAGCTTAATCCGGTGAGGTAAACCCGATCGGGATTGATGGCGTATTGGTCAAGTGCAAAGCTGATTAACGCATCGATTTCACCGCTTGATGTGCAGCCGCCGCCGCCGTGCTGGGGCGACAACACCACAAACGGAAGGGTGGCGTCCCACTGATCCCGATCAATCAGCCGGGGCGGGCCATTGCGAAGCACGCGGGAGAGATCTTCATCCCCGTTGCCGTTTTCACCCAACCCGTGGATGAAGATCAGTAGCGGATAGCGCTGCGCCGCGGAGTAACCCGGCGGAAGGTACTCATAATACCCTTGCTGAGCGTTGGTTGAACCTAGCGGCCATGCAGACTGCCGCGCGGAGGTGGGCTCCGAGGTGATCGGAATGTCAGGCAAGTCCGGCGCCTCAAAACCGTCGGCAAAGATCGACTGGCCGGTGGCCACGAACGCCAGCAAACTTATCGTGACGACGAGTAAGGTAGTGGTCAGTTTTTGCAGTGGGTCCAAAGCGCGCGTCCTTTGGTGGCCTGACAGCCATTATGAATGGTCCAGCGTTGCATGGCTTCTCCGAAAATGCCGGTGCATCGCTGGCCGCTGCTGTCCAGATTTTCTGTGCGGACGTTATCACACCCCACCTGCGATGTTTTAGACGTCGGTCACCCCGGTTACTCAAACCCGTCAGCAGCCAGCAAATCGGCTGGCCCTACCAAGTATTCGGCCTGAGCAAAATGGTTGGCCGCCTTCGGATCGACGATGCCGGAGGGAGCCTACCGCCTAAATCGAGCAGGACGGAGAACACGCCGCCAGTGACGACCACCGCCGTGGCGGACTCATTCCCGCTGACCGTTGCGCCGCTCATCTATGTGTTCAGCGAGTTACCTCGGGCGGGGAAAAACATCGACGCGCTGTTGCCGTGGAATGTGGGCGAGAGCGATCTGGAACGGGTTTTGTTGCCGCCGGCTTTGCCTAGTTCGTCCGCGGGGGAACGCATAACCAGCGACGTGGTCAAGGCGTGGCTCGCTGATCGCTCACGTACAGTTGCCGCGCTTGCCTGTTTTGGAAACTTGGTCCCGGTCCCAAAAATTCGGGACGTGAGAGGGCAACTAGCGTTGAAGAGATCTGATAAGCAAAGCCGGAAAAAAATCAGTGGCTCGCGCTTTTTCTGACTCAGTAGCTCGATTAACGAGTTTGTGGCGGAATTCAGAGGGTTTCAGCGAGTTATATTAGGCGTGAAAAACGCCCGAAAATGTCGTAACCCATTGCTTTTATTGGTGCCGGCACCAGGAGTCGAACCCGGGACCTACTGATTACACATCCGAACCGCAAAAACCCATAAAAGATAATAAAAACAATTGGTTAATAGAGTATTGAGGCCTAATATAACTCGGCAAAACTCATCGAAAGGCCTGGAAACACCCACTCCAGCCTCAGGAATATTAGGCCAAAGAGCATCTTCCGGCGCTCAAACCAAAAACTCTACGGTGAATTCGGGGTGGTTCAGGGACAGGACCAAGCAACAGGTTGGTCTGCTGTTGGCGCGCTTGGTCGGATCTGGCACTCTTTCCTGGCACCAAGAATTCTAATGACGACAGTTCACGTTGCCGACTGATGGCGAAAGCAAGCAAAGCACCAAAACGGCTCGAAGACGAGCTTTTTCAGATCGGTTTTGGTCGCGACTCTCTAAACTACTACCAAGCTCAGATTGCCCGCGTCCCCGCATATGCTGCGCTTTATTTCGGGAGAAAGAGCGGTGGTTACCAAGTGTCGCTTGGCGTCTACTACTATGCCGGCGAGAGTGGATTTCTGATGTCGCCTTTTGAGTATCATCGGCTCATGGCAGATGGTTCACTCCGGTCGACATTTGGGAAAGGAACAGTTTCACTTTGGAAGTTTGGATCTAGGGATGATGGTAATCATGCATTTCTTGGCCATCTACGAAACTGGATAAGTGCTTTTTCCGCTTCTACTAATATGATCGAAGTATATCGGTACCTACTCGGCGAAATAGACCACCCACCGGAGCCTTTCGAGCTCGTTGGTGACTTTGTTTCGCGGAAAGAGACGCCCTTGCGGCTCATGGGTATGATTGGATACCAAGTAGTGGCCGGTAATTTTTCGTGTGCAAACAGCTACTTCCACAAGCTGAGTGGAAGTCCACAGGATGAGTTCAAAACCAAACTCGAGCAAGATATCCGGGAACAGGTATGTCGGGAGACAGCCCACAAAAAGTTCCTAAAAGGTATCGGTGCATCCTCGTTAGTCATGTAATGAGAACCGCGGTATCGATGCCATAACGACTATTATGAGTTTTCCATTCGGGGTCACTATTCGCAAAGATGCGAATTCTTGCATTGCCACAATCATGCCATGAGGGCGGAACTGGCCGTGCTGTAATGCGCGCCAAAGCGTTTGGCAATTCGGCGCATGATGAATCTTTGGGGTCAGGACGATCTACGAGGTCAATCTGCCATAGGCACGCATGGCCGGATGTGGCAGTTGTTACTGGCCCTAATAATGCTAAACAACAACCTTGCGCCTCTTAACCGGCGAGCGCAGTAGGGCGAGCGATGTACTACAGATGGTCAGCTCCAGAGGACGCAGTCGATTTTGTGGGATCGACCGAATCAGACGATAGATGGCTGCTTTGGCATGATCCATTACTTGGTGAGCCGCTACCAGATCTCGAGGATTGGACCCCTCCTCAGGTCGTTTGCCGCGGGGCACGTAGGGTCAATACCGATGCTCCTATGTCCCGACTCGTAAATCTAGTTAGCGCCAAGGCTGCTGAGGTTCTCTCAGATATTTGGAGTCGGCATGCGATTCTGTATCCGTTAGTGACTGCTGATGCCTCGGATGATTCATTTTTCATGGTGGTTGTTAAGACGCAGCTCGATTGCATTGACCGACAGAAGTCACAGGGCCCACTCCAGAAATATGGATCCACGCCTGACCTTTTCGCTAATGTTGAAAGCTGGGTTTTTGACACCGGGATCATCGGTGATGCGGATGCATTCGTGCTTCCAGACAGCAGCACGACAGTTTATGTTTCGGAGAGGTTTAAAAATCGGGTTGTTGAATCCGGGCTCAGGGGTTTTTGTTTGAAAACACGGTTTTGGGAAGAGGATCCGTGGGTCTCATGATCGCATCCGGAAACGTAATTCCCAGGTCAGTCCAAGAACCCTAGGGGCAAGGACCAAGTACCAAGTCGGTGTGCCGTAGGCGCGCTTGGCCGTATCGGGCACTTGGTCCTGGCCCCAAGAATTCATACCGTCTCGTTCCCGTTTGTGCCCGGAATGTTGCGGGGCAGGAGCCGACCCCGGTATC
Source organism: Lysobacterales bacterium (assembly GCA_028285525.1). Taxonomy (GTDB): domain Bacteria; phylum Pseudomonadota; class Gammaproteobacteria; order Xanthomonadales; family SZUA-38; genus JANQOZ01. Next base: position 24,882 of record JANQOZ010000102.1, on the reverse strand, counting down.
GATTAGGCAAGCCGACGCCAAAGGTGGTGCTGATGAAATCCGTAGGGTTATGAACATCATTCAGGAAGAAATGCGCGTCGGTTCCAGTGGTTTACTTGACTTGCTTTCGCCTAAGAAGAGCCCTTAACTTTGACAAAGTTATACAGATTCTCTGGTGACGGAGAGCAAATCAGGCTCTTCGGCGACGTGGAGTTGGATGAAGTCGAGCTCGAATATCCGATATCAGTTGATCGAACTAATCAGCAGCCGTGGGCACGTACCTCAACTCCGGTCGCGCTTGGCGATCTTGCTTTTAGATGGCAAAAGGGAACCAAGGATTCGGTCTTTCTCGATTGTCACATGGTATTTTCAAGTGAGACCCCATTCTTTTTCTGCGAAGGGTTCGTTAGTGTAGTGTCGGAAAAGGCTCGCGATGTTCTCTTGCCCGAGCTCGGTGCTGAAGCTTCATTCGTCGAAACGACCATCCGCGGCTGCGAGGGACGGTATTTTGTTTTTTGGATTACTTGTATTTCGGACCCTATCGACGTACCGAGTAATCAACTCAAACCAGGCTATTTGGGGGACGGGAGGTTTCGCCTCCCGAGATTTCCTGACTATGACCTCGACAAGGTCAAGTCGAAGTATGTTTTTCGCCTTCCGGCTTGGAAATACGAATTAAACCGCGATTTTGCTACATCGGAGTTCTTTGGTTTGGTTAAGCGGGCGGGGCTTACAGGGTTCGGATTTCGCGATGTCTAGGAATCTTAGGGTCCAGGACTAAGTGCCGGGTCGGTCTTACAATTGCAGTGTTTGCCTGTTTTGGCACTTGGTCGCGGTCCCAAAAATTTGGGGCGTGAAAGGGCAACTAGCGTTGATGAGATCTGATGAGCAAAGCCGGAATAAAATCAGTGGCTCGCGCTTATTGTGACGCGGTAGGCCAATTCACGAAGTTGTGGCGGTATTCAGAGCGTTTAAGCGAGTTATATTAGTCCTGAAAAATGCCCGAAAACTACGTAAGCTGCTGATTTTATTGGTGCCGGCACCAGGAGTCGAACCCGGGACCTACTGATTACAAATCAGTTGCTCTACCAACTGAGCTATGCCGGCTTTCAAAAAGAGAGCTTTGGTGTTGAGCCAGGCTAATCCTCTGAGCGGTTCTCTTTTCGCTTCGTCCCGCTGACGAACTTGCAACCGGTTTGGGATACCGCCTCCTCAACCACGTCATTTTCTCATGATTTTGGCAGAGCTGTCAGTATGTCTACGACGTTAAGGAAGTTGGGCCTGCTCGTCGTTGTTGGGACAACGGCGTTGCCGTACGTGTAACCCGTAGTACGGCCACATCTACAGCGAACCGTTATTGCCCCTCAAGCAGCAGCAACGCCCCATCTCGGTCTCCGCCACCGAAGTCAGGTTGCAACGAACGCAGGCCGAACAGTTGATCATCGCTTCCTCCTCCCGCAACTATTCGAGTCGCGCCTCCAAATTCTCGCAAAGCGAGCGTTCGGGCATCAGCGTCCGGGGTGTAGCGCGTCACCAGTTCTCGATCTGCGAAATCGTTGCTTAACACAAGCAAGACGCTTCCGCCCGTATAGCTGCCGGAAGGCAATGGCTCCAAGGTGATTGGAGACCCTGATGCCGCGTTAGCAAAAACGTATACCCGACCGAACCTGTCAGCCTGAATGTCGCCGCCCCGATCGAGTGTAATGGTGTTCCCGCGCCCGTTGGACAGCCGGTTAACGAGCTGCTGCCCGACAAGGTAGTCTCCGTTTGCTGGATCGAACCGGGCCAGGAACGTCTTGTGCTCGGAGCGAGTATTGAAAAACTCGTGGAACGCATCACCCCCAACGATGGGGCTTGGTGAAAAAAGGTCCCGCGGCGCATAGCGAAAAATGTGGTTCCCACCCGCTGCCATGAAAGCTGCGTACAGCATGCCGTCTGCACCAAACGACACTCTTACACCCCGTGTGTCCGCCATGTTGTTGGTGGGCCCGGTGCCGCCTGCCGCGGGATCGTCCACCTGCTGCCCCGTCCAGTCGTAGTTGCTCCAAAGAAGTGCGCCGGAAAAATTGAGCGCCCTGAGATAGGCGATCTGAACCGGATTTCCGGACGGCCCCGAGGTCTGCCGAAAACCCGTAACTACCACCTGGTCTCCAGCGGCGCTAATAGCCAGATCGTAGGTTTTGTGGCGCCCGGGCCATTGGCCCAGAAGATCGCCCTGAGGACTGAACACGTGGACTGTTCCGGCTCTTGCGGCGGTCGTCCCCGCATCGTTGAGGGCATTGTCGAGTACAGCAACCCGACCGGTGGTGGAAACTGAAACGCGATCTGCGTCCATCTCAGGAACCTGCCAAAAGACTTCGTCAAGTTCTGGGCTGAGCGCGACCAACCCGCCTTCGCGACAGGCTGCGTAGATCGTGTCGTTTCCATCCAGTGCCAAATCGTTTACCGTGCCTGGCAGCCTAGCGGCGGACAGCACCTGAGAGGCATCTTCGGTCAGCAGGAGCAGCAACGTAGGGCTGTCCACGGCACTGCCGGCGAGTAGCCGGGGAGCAAAACCGTCTGGCGCGAAAGCCGGTGCATCCATGGCCACCAGAAGTGAGCCGTCAGCAAGGACAACCGCACCCTGCACTCGTTCGTTTTGCGAGCCGCCAAGAAAGGTGGAGCTTAAGGGCAGAATGCCCGCCTGCTCAAAGCCATTTTTGAAAACTGGCTGGCCCAGCGCCGCGGATTGCCCGAGAAGGACCGTCAAGATGATAAATAAGCGCATCAGCGCAGGCTATGAGATCGGCCAGAGATTAACGGAGAAACGCGTCACAGATCGTGGATGGCGGCCTTCGTCCGATCGCCCTGGGAAATAGCCTGTTCAGGTCGGTCTTTCTAGAGGACGTTTGAGCAGTTCAAACGCGCGAAGTTTCGAGGACCTAACTGTGAAGCACTTGCCATGGTGCTGCTCCAACCCGCTGAACCGCGGCCTTTGCGTGGAACGGTTGAATCTACGCGGTGGATCGAGTGAGTGGCCAGAGAATTGGTTAATACAGCCAACTAGAATAGCGGATTTGCCAACGATCAAACCTGGGCAAGGCTGATGATTCGAGTACTAATGACTGCCGCTGTCGTTGCTTCGGGCCTTTCCGTCAGCCCAAGCGCCGACGCGTCGCCCGCAGAGCGCATGTGGCCAGATGTGGTTTCGACAGCAAAAACTGAAATTAACTTTCAGCTTGTCGACTCGGAGCAAACAGGGATCTTTACCCGCGCCGAAGCTGATTACTCTCTCGGGAAGCTACATCTTGTGACACTGGTGGACGGCGCAATCCAGAATTCCGAAACGATCGGGTTTTCAGATCCTCGCTATAAAGATTCAGACCCGTGGTTGTCGCCGGCCGGTACTGAGTTGTTTTTCATCTCCAACCGACCGGCCTTCCTGGGGGACGTTCGAGAGGATGAAGATGACTACGATATCTGGCTGAGTCGCCGCGCAGGCTCGGACTGGACGGCGCCAGAGCACCTTTCATCCGTCAACTCGCTCGCAGGCGAGTTTGGGCCGGAGCTCCATCGGGGATTTCTCTACTTCAGTTCCCAGAAGCGAGGAGCGTATGAGATCTATCGTGCGCCAATGACTGGAGAAGGATTTGGGGAACCAGAGTTGCTCTCAGGGCCGTTCAACGGCCCTCACCTCAACAGTGATTTCACGCTGACTCGAGACGGGCGGGTTGCGCTGTGGTGGAGCACCCGTCCCGGTGGCTACGGTAGCGGCGACTTATATGTTTCCCGTTTGACCGATGAGGGCTGGACGGATGCGCTTAACCTCGGACCTGAGGTGAATTCGAAACATCTTGACTTCACGCCGAGTCTTTCCCCGAACAACGCGGTGCTCTATTTTGCCTCCAATCGCCCGGTGCAGGGGCAGGACTCGGGGGCGTCGGATTTGTATTCCATCCCCGTGAAAGATCTAGGCCCACTTCGGGACGCCATCTTGTCGTCCAACCTCGACGCGTTGAAAGCGGCGTTCGGAGGTGCAGAACTCTTGAAAAAGATCGATTCGATCTCGTATCGGCTGGACACCCAAAGCCCGTCGAGTGGCCCAAGCACAGAAGAGGTATTCGCCAGCTTCGCGTGCGGCGCAATCGCGGTCCGCATCGTGGGCGGGGAGGGCTATCAGTTTGCCAGGTTAGGCAATGAGCGCCTTCCGGTAGAAAAAGGAAGGTCGATTTCCGGCGGATCGCAAAGTGATCTCATCGACATACTCACGGCGAATTTCCTTTTTTATCTGACAGACGAAAACCTTCAGCTAGCAGGTCCGGAGAACGTATCTGGCCACGGTCATCTAAATTGGCACCGACTGCTCGCCGGGGGTGCGGAGTCTCCGCTTGTTGGAATCGACCCCTTAAACGGGAGAATCGTCAAAGTGCTCACAGACAGCGGTGCTGTAGTGCTGGAACTGGACTATCTGAAAGACGGCACCGGACTCGTCTGGCCCTATCGATTCATCGTGACGCGAGAGAACCGGGAGCTGATGTCAGGACGGTTCAGTGAGTTGCGAATCAACGGCCCCGCTCCGGATGGTTCGCCAGCTTGGTTGGCAGGTAATGGTAGTTGCGAACGTCAGAGAAACGTCAGATAAACGCGGCGTCAGGATTCGGCGCTGGCCTGCTGGCCCTGACTCCGATTTGTGAGGCCTGTCGCCAACGTGACTGCGAAACCGGCCAGGCCCAGCAGCGCAAGCCAAATGAAGACGGCTTTTGCGAGATTCATGATCGCGACCAGCGGGGCCGCAGAGGCGAACGCAAGTGCCCACCCCGCCGCGCTGCGGCCGTTGCCGGCCAGCAGCTTGGCCGCCACCAGCATCATCCCGAGAGACAGGACGGTCCAGACCATCAGCTTGTGCTCGCTTCCGGGTACGCCAGGTCGCCGCTAAGGCCCGATGATGGGCTTGCGCTTTGACGGTTCTCACTCTTCCGCAGCGGACGTTGCGAGGGTAGCTTGAGCGCGATGACTACCAGAGCCGCGCCAAGGAGCAAGAGTCCAAGGTCGACGCCAGCCACCACCCAATGCCCGCCGGAGAAGACGTTTAAGAGGTGGTTGCCGGTGACAAATCCGTTCGCAATCGGGACCAATGCAGCGGCGGCGCCCGTCAGGCCCAAGAGTTCCCGGGTTGTCTGATAGTCGTTCGTCCGCAGCATCGACCAGACAATCGCCAGCGCCCAGCTCCCAAAAAAGGTGCCCATGAGCCAGGTTTGTGTGGTAGCGACTTGGGGCAGCACGAACAGCTGAAGATGGAACAACGTTACGGTAGCGAGCACCACGCCGCAGCAGGCGCCAACGGTGAAGCGGCTGATGCGTCGGTAGCTGGCAACCGACAGCGATCCGGAACTGCCGTGCACGCGACGCTCCACCCAAATCATCGATCCCGACACCGCCAGCAGGGCGGTTCCAAGGCCCAGAACAAACCAGATGAGCTTCACTACCGTGCCGCCGAAGTTGCCGAAGTGGATCGGAAACATAGCGTCGAGGATTGGCCCCGCAGCCCCGCCAAGCTGCGAGAACTGGGATGTGACGCTCTCAAGCACGGTTCCATTTAGCTGATACCGATGGGTCTCGCCTCCGATGCCGTCCCCGGCGAGCGTGTAAACGTGTGCGACGCCCGCCTGGTCAGTGCCCGTCAGAAGCTGTGCGCTGACGATGGGGCCATTCTCTGGTTGATCGACTGCGCTCAAGACCTCAGCGATTTTGAGCTCCGCGGGTATGCCGCTCTTCTGGGGCTCGTTCAGCGGGAGGTAAGTCTCGACCATCTTGTCCAGGTCACCCTCAAAGGACACATAGGCGGCGGCCGGCAGCAACAGCACAACCGCTAGACCCAGAAAGGCACCGGTGAAAGCGATGGCGCTGTTGAAAACCAGGCCCCACACGCCGAGCACTTTGTGCGAGTCGGTGAACAGCAGCCGCAGGCTTCGGAAGGGTCTAAACGTAAAGGCTTCTTTGAGCACCTTTCGGTGCGTGATGACACCGGTCACAATCGAGGCGAACAGCGTTAGCCCGAGCAGGCCTGTGAGCAGCAGCCCGATGGGGTCACCAAGATGAAGGTCGGCATGAAAGGTGATGATGAAGTCGGCCAAGTCTTTTGGTTCGTTCTCAAATACCTCACGGGGCTCGCCCTCCAGCCGGTCGACGAGTTCATAGGTCTTAGGGTCGTGGTCGAAGCGGATAATGTGGTGTTCGGTTCGACCGTCGGCGGTTTCGACCTCCCGGTCGAACTGCACGGAAAGCACGGGTCTGCGCCGAACGCCCGGCATCAGAACCTGGATATTGTCGAGATAGGCCTCTGGAACGGTTGCCGCGTCCTCCCGCAAAACCTGTTCGATGCGCAGCGGGTCCAGCTCTGCTGGAACGTGCGAGACCTCATGTGCCCAGGTTTTGATCTCGGGTCTGCCGAAAACCGAAACCGCTCCGGTGAACGCAATGATAAAGATCAGCACAGCCGTTATCGCGCCCACCCAGCTGTGGACGGCGTAAAAGCGTTTGGTTGTATCTCGCTGCACGGTCAGAGCACTCCAACACCGGATAAGATCAAACCTAAATGTAAGCCGGAAAGGGCCAATAAGCCCAGCCAGGCTCGCCACATCTTCTGCTCAAAGAGCACCCAAAGAAAGATGAGCAGCCACGTAACGGGGAACAGGACAATCGGCACCACCACGCTGCTGGCCTGGCTGAAGGGCACATAGACCGGCATGGCGGTGGTAATCAGCACCGCCGTGATCAGTACCCCCAGCGTCGCGGCCAGCACGCGGCTGACCGGCCTCGGGAAGAGCGTGTCCTCACTCACTGGAAGAACATCTGCAGCAGCACACCAAACTCACGCGGGTTACCTGGCGTCACGAAGCGGCCGCCGTTGGGATCTGTGAAGTCGGACTGCAGGTAAAACTCATCGGTGAGGTTCCGCGCGTAGAGCATGACGTCAAACTTGTCGACCTGGTAGCGCACGTTGGCGTTAACAATCGTCCGCGCGTCCAGCTCGATGGTGTTCTGGATGTCGTTCCACATCTCGTCCTGGTAGTTGATGTTCCCGGAAACGGAAATCTGATCGGTGAGGAACCAGGTGCCGCCAAGCGATGCCGTCAGGTTGGGCGAGAGGGCAAACTCGTTGCCGGAAAGGTCTTGCTCATTATCGATAAACTGCGTGAACTCGGTCTCGGAGCGTCCGATCGTGGCAAACACGGATACGTCTTCGTTGACGGCATAGCGCCCCTCAAGCTCGAGGCCATAGATCTCCGACTCACCCGCGTTCACCGTGATGCAAGACAATGGTCCCAGGGGGCAGGAGGCCACCTGCTGGTCGGTCCAGTCACCGTAATAGGCGTTGGCGTTAAACACCAGGTCACCATCCACCCAGGTGGAGCGCAGAGATACTTCGAAGTTGTCGAGGTATTCAGGCTCGTGGTCGGCGATCTCTCCGGTCAGCGACACGTCTGATCCGCCCGCGCGATAGCCGCGCTTGAAAAAGGCGCTGACCGAGACGTCGTCGTTGATCGCATATGTTGCGCCGAGCTGGGGCAGGAAAGCCGTGTAGTCGGTGTTGAGCGTCGGGTTATCGGTGGGGATCAGAAAACTCTCGAGAAGACCGTTGACCTGGGTCACCCCCGCCTGCACCACGGGCCCTAAGCCCGGCTGAATCATCTCAGCGAGCGCGCCGGACGCTACTGGATCGGGAAGCGTGCTGCCCGGCGCCAGTGAGTTGAGGTTGTTCGCCAGATTGTCCTGCTCTTCGTAGTCATAGCGAAAGCCAGCGGAAAGCGTCCAGTCTTGATTGAGGCTGTAGTCCCATTCGGTAAAGAACGCGGCGTTTGACTTGTTGTTCTCCGCGGGAATGAACGCATTGATCTCAAGGATCGTCGGATAGAACGGCAGGAGAGGGGCCGGTACACCGAGGTCTGCCGGTGCTAGATTCACGAGCCCAAGCGTATCGTTTTGCACGTCGACGTCGGTGTACCAGAAGCCCGCCACGCCATTGAGTCGATCACCCTCATAGCTGAAGCGCAGCTCCTGCGACCAGTTTTCTTCCGTACCTACCCGACCGCGAAACGCGTTGCCGCCGCCGGCGCTTTCGTCATCATCGTCGAACCGGTCGTATTCTCCGTCGAGGATGGCCGTGACCGACTGGATCGACCAGCGATCGGTCAGCTGATAGTCGACGGTAAGTGATCCGGACCACGCCTCAAAATCTTCGAATGCCTGGAGATTTGCGCGATTGATTCGGTCTTCAAGATCGTCGTTGAGGTCGGCGCGGTAGATCTGCTGGCCACGCTCGGTCTGAGCATACTGTGCAATCACCCCGATACTCAGATTCTCTGAGGGCGTGATCAGATAGCGGCCACGAAAAGTCTGGTTATCGCGCTCGTCGAAGTTTTCGACCGGGATGGTGACGTTCTCGGTGAAGCCGTCGGTTTGAAACGTCTCGGCCGTAAATCGAAAAGCAGAGTTTTCGGTGAGCGGGACGTTCACCATGCCCTCGAAACCCAGCTTCCCGAAGTCCCCGGCTTCAAGCCGGACCGCTGAGTCGAACTCGGTCGGATCGGGCGCTTTGGAGGTCATCACCACCGCGCCGATCAGCGCATTGCGGCCGACGTTCGTGGACTGCGGTCCTCGCAGAATTTCTACCTGCTCGATATCCCAGAGCCCTCGGGGGCCAAAGCGCCGCGCAAAGCCGGTCTGCGCAACGCCGTCATAAAACAGGCTGCCCAGTTCGCCGCTACCGCCCCCGGTGGAGGCTGAGCTGGCGGAAACGCCCCGAATGCCAAAATCTTCACCGTTGAATAATTCAAAGGCGTTGGCTGTCTGGTTGAACAGCTCGCGAAGATCGAACAGCCGTTGTGTTTGGATAAAATCCTGGTCAAAGACAGCAACGCTCTCTTTTGTATCCTGAATGGAGCGCTTGATCTTTTGACCTTCGACGATAATTTCCTCGAGCTCTACGTTCGACTCCTGCGCGCCGGCAGCGGCGGCAAAGCCCAGACATAGAGACGCGAAGCCAAAGCTGCGCGATTTGGACATGTAAATCCCCTTCCTTATTCGTTCACCGGACGGTGATAGCTCAGGTGAGAAGATTATTGCAAATCATTCTCATTAACTATACGGGTTTTTACCTAGGAAACGAAGCAACGATCAGGAATTTCCATCGGCAGGTCGGCGCGTGACCTCTACAGTGGCTTTGGCGGCGTGTCACCTGTCGCCTTCCGATAAATCCTTGTTGTAAACAATAATCATTCTCATTACTATTGATGGCATCAAATGGGAGAGAAGCCAATGCAAGTAACCAGCAGTACGCCTGATGCCAACGACCACTTTTCGTTCGGACCGTGTCTCGATCATCAGGCTGCCCTGGGCACGGGCGGCAAGATGCTGCTGTGGGGCACGAGGGTCATGATCAGCGCTGCTGAGAACAACCGCTGCTATCGGGCCGAGGTAGAGCAGGTGTTTTTCAAGGCGGGAATCCCAGAGATTCTGGTTTCATGGCAGGACGCGCTGGCGACCGTGGCCCTGGGGGCCAGTCGGCAGGTGATGGTCGGAGAGGTTGAGCGAGGTTCGCTCACCCAGGACGAGCAGCGTCTTCTTTGGCCGATTGCCCGACTGCAGCAATACCCTAACCAGTGTGCCTGTCGGCCCATCCGGGATTTCTGCCACGGTGAAGCCGTTCAGTCGGTCATGTGTCGGCTGAACAGAATTTCTGCGCTGCTGCTGACGAAAGACCTCTACGTGGCAAACTTTCAGCAGCCTCACAGCGTCTCAACGGCTATTCACTGAGGCAGTTCCCGGCAGCTTCCGCTCCAAAACGTATCGGCCTCCACAAACTCACTGCAACACGTATTCAGCTGCATAGCAGCCACCGTACTTCTGCTAGTGGGTTCCTGGTTGGAAACGACGTCTACGTGCGCGACCTCGAAAGAACAGGAGCAGGCCGACGATGGCCACGTAGGTTAACGCCAGCGCAACGACGAGGAGCAACGCACGATGTCCAACCCACCCGGTTTTACCTGCGTGCAGCGGATAAAGCGCGTTGTAAACCGAAGGCCCGAGCCCGGTTTGCGTCGCGTCGATAACCTCGAGAACCTCTCCGCTTGTCGGGTGTACAACGAGATACGAGCGGCCGTTGGGGTGCAGCTCCCCAGCGTTTCTCAGGCGAAGAACCACCGGCCGATCTTTCTGGGATGGCAGGCTGACATGGCGAAGGGTGGCGTTTGGCAGATGGGTTCGGGCTGCGCTCAGGAGCCGATCCCACGCCACGGGACCCGCTTCAGCGGCAAGCGTTCGGACAGTGGGTCGAGTGATCTCAGCACTGCCCAACACCCGGCCCAGCAACGCTTCACTCTCCTGATGGAACACGATCGCCGCACCTGACAGCGCCAGAAACGTCACCAGGACGCTGATCAGCAAACCCTGGGCAGCGTGTGAGTTCATGAGCGACAGCTGGCTGCCTTTGGGCAGCAATTGACGAAGGCGCAGGACGCGTCGGCGGGGCCACCAGATCCAGACGCCGGTCACCAGGAGTCCCGTCAGCGTCAACCCCAGAACGCCTACCAGCGTGTGTCCGATGTCGCCGGTAAACAAATCAACATGAAGTTCAAAGAGCACCGCGGGGAGTCGTCCGAGCGGACCAAACCTGTCGATCAGCGAGCCATCAGCGATCGAGTGATAGGCCTGGTCACCGCCTTTGAGGTAAAGGTGATAGACGGGCAGCCCAGGGCGGGGCATGCCCAGGGTCTGCACCGGCCCGGGCGCCTGAGCCAGGGCCGCCTGGATCACCGTCGCGTCCGGTTCAGTCCACCCCTGGCTGTTCCGGATAGAGGGGTATCGCCACTGGGTGTACTCGTCTGACCACAAAAGCAGGGCGCCGCTGCCCGCTGACAACACGACGAACAGGGCCAGCGTCACGCCGACCCAGCGGTGGAGCCACCGCACTAGAAGCTGGTGCGCCAGCTCAGCGAAAGCGTGCGGCCGACGCCGGCAAAAAACGTATCGGCACGTGCACCGGTTTCGACCTGCGAGAAATACGTTTCATACTCTTTGTCGAACAGGTTCTCGATCGCGAGTCCAAAGCGGCCGTACCGTGTCTCCCACGTTGCGAAAGCATCGAAAAGGGTAAAACCGTCGAAGTTTCTGTTAACCGGTGCGCCGGGCCCGCTGAAGTCCCGGTCATCCAGCATCGATGCCTGGATTCGCAAATTGATCGCGTCGCCGATCGGGCCCTCCGCGTAGAGGTTCAGCCGATTGGGGGCGATGTTGATCCCGTCGAGGTCGCTATCCACGCGCCCGTCGCCGTCCGAATCGAACCTGCCATCCAGATTGGCGTAGTTGCCGCCGGCGTACCAGGCGCCGCCGATCGGTACGTCGACGACAACTTCGATGCCATCGATTTCGGTGCGGAGGCGCTGAACTTCGAAGATACCCGCATCGTTGAGGAGAAGCCTTGAGCCGTTATCGGCCTCCGAGTCATAAGCAGCGATGCTCGCGCGCCAGGCGCCGTTGTCGAACTCCAGGCCGATCTCACGGTTGTCGGTCACAATCGGCTCGACGGTGAGCAATGAGTCAACGTCCAGCCCGGGCACGTTGATTCCCCGGAGAACGCGCCCGGCGTCCGGCATCGTGAACCCTTCGCTGAACGAGCCGTAAACGTTCCAGTACTCGGCAAACCGCCAGATCACCCCAGCGTTCGGCAGCGTCTCGGAGAAATCCGGTGCGCCGCCTCGTACAAACGTGCTGTTAGCTGCAGCGATGGTTGTGAAGTCGTCAACCTTCAGCTCAGCGTCCTCATGGCGAAGCCCGGCAACGACAGTGACCGCGTCGCTTGCCGCCCAGGTCCCTTGTACGAAGGGCGCCAACGTCTCAAACCGGGTCTCCGGTACCCACTCCCGGCCGCTGCGCGTCAGCACCTGGGCCGAGTCATCACGGAAATAGTCCAGTCCAAGCGCCATGCTTGAACCCTGGGCGCCGACGGGTCGGTTCCAGGTCAGGCGCAGGCCGTTTTTGTCGGAGACCACCGCCGATTGATCGAGGAACGGGTTACCGTCGGGCGTGAGACGGAAAAATCCGCCGAAGGTACCGCCTTCAAATCTGGCCTCGTAAGACTGGTCGAACAGCTGCGCCGTCAGGCTGCCGCCCAGCAGTGATCGATGACGATAGGTGAGTGAAGCGGTGGTTACATCGTTGCGCGCCGGATCGCCAACCAGAGCTGAGGGATCGCCTGCCTCGGTGCTGGTGAACCGCCCGGTGCTCCGGTCGCCTAGGACCACGCGAAAGTCGCCGTTACGTTCGAGATCAAAATCATTGATCATGAACGTGAGGTCCGACTCATTGTTAATGCGCCAGGCGCCTTTGAAAAAGAGGCCCAACGAGGTCGAGTCCATGATGTCGCCCTGCGTTGGATACAGGCCAACTTCGTCCCCGTTGCCGTCAAAAAACAGGCCGCGCTCGTGGAGCGCGATGCCGGCAACCAGATCGAAGTCGCCGATGCGTCTTCCGGTCAGCGCGCTGACTTTGTAGCTGAGGCCGTCAGAATCGCCGTTGTCCGGCGCGGTAACCCGGGCGTTGAGGGTGGTCTCCCAGCGCTCGTTGGACCGCGGCGAGCGGGTCACCATCTGCACGACGCCCCCGGTAGCGCCAACGCCCTGAATGGCGTTTGAGCCGTTTATCACCTCGATGCGTTCAACAAAGTCGAGATCGATGGTGTGACCGTCCCGACTGCCGTCCCGCAGGGCGTTGTGCTGCGGTACGCCGTCAATCAGGTAGAGCGGATTTCGGCCTCGAAGCGATTCTGCTCGGCCGGTGAGCTTGCGCAGGCTCGGGCCAAAACTGGGGATGGTTTGTTCGAGGACGCTGGCGAGGTCGTCGCTGATCTGGGCCTGGGCATCGATCGCTGCACGATCCAGCACGATAACCGTACCCGGAATGGCGCTGGCCGGCTGTTCGAGGCGGGTCGCAGTGACGACCACCGGCTCGATCTCCGCCGGCTCCTCGCCTTCCTGAGCATAGGCGCAGGGCGCACAAACGACGGCGATAAGGCCAAGGGTCAGCGGTGTTTTCATCCCGGTGTCTCCGAATTTTGAGTAGGTATGTGCCTTGTTGCAGCAAGGGCGGAGCCACCATCGGCCACACGATAGCGGCTCCGCCGGTCTCGACTGCTGCTGAAACTCAATCACCGGGGGTAGGGGTCCGGTCGCTAGTCCAGGAGCATTAATTACGAATGATAATGATTCGTATTATTGATCGCAATAGGTGAAATACCGGATTTCTTTACTTGGACAGATTGGGTTTGCCGCGTTTGTTCGGCGAATACGTTGCTACGGTGCTGGAGGGGTAGTCGGGTGAAATTCAGAGATGTACGCCAACGCCGTGGTTAGACTTTCGGCTAGCAGATGCCTGCATCATGAGTGCAGGAGGGTAGGGATGATCGATAGTGATGCCGATCCCGATCGGACATCTATTCCTCTTCGGCCGCGGTTGTCTCCTCGGCCGGCCTTTCTTTTGTTCTGGTCGTTTCGAAACTGTGGTGCAGGAGCGGCGTCTCCGGTTCAGGCCGAGCTTTCGTTGCCTCACTCATTTCGGGCAGTCGCGTTGCCGAAACCTCGATCATGGTCAGTTCCATCGTTTCCAGCGACTGAGCATCTTCCGTAGAAACCTGGGGGGATAGATCGCTGCTATCGAGGTCGGAAAGATCGGTGTCTTCGTCTTTGGCGGGTTTAAGCTTTTCCAGGGGCGCCATCGGATCGTTCAGCATTTCCACTGAGTCACTGTCGATGCCCGGGTCCGCCGGGTCGCCGTCGTCGCCCGGCGGAGGCTCGGGCTTGGCGTTCGCCTCTTTGCCGGGCCCTGCGATGGCGTCAGCAATTGCCTCTTCCTCGCTGGCCTGGCTGCCAATGTGGTACGCAGCGAATCCCGGCATGACCACCTGATTGACGGCCATTCCGAGAATCCGACCGGTAAACGGGGCAGTGAGTATGGTCTGGTCATTGCGAATCGGGTCGGTCACTGTACCGAGGATCTGGTCCTTCTTGACCAGTTCCCCGAGTTCAACCTGGCTGAACAGGATGCCGCCGCTGTTTGCCCGTACCCAAACAGAATCGTAGAAAGCCGGCTGCGGCTCGCCGAACAGGCGGAACCGCGGCGCCATGGACATGCGGTTCAGCAGCGACTGGATCGCCTCGACGCTCGCGTCGACCGAAGACTTGTTGAACCGGCTGGCCTCGCCGGCCTCCAGCGTCACCGCGGGTATGCCGACGTCCGTCGCGGCCCGGCGCAGTGAACCTTTTGGCCCGGCGCCATGCAGCACGGCAATGGCGCCAAACTGCCGACTGAAGTCGGCCACGGACTTCACCGTGAGGTCCGCTCGGAGCTGAGGCAGATTGATGCGCTGAAAGCTCCCGGTGTGCATATCCACCAGGGCCGAGCAGCGGGTGATGATTGTGTCGAACACGGCTTTGGCAAATCGCGACGCCAGCGAGCCGTTGCTGCTGCCGGGGAAAAACCGGTTCAGATCCCGGCGGTCGGGCAGGTAGCGCGAGCCGCGGAGATAGCCTGAGGCGTTAACAATTGGCACGCCAATCACCGTGCCGGAAAGGTCAGCGGGTTTGATGTCGAACAGAATCCGACGCACGACCTCAACGCCGTTGAGCTCGTCGCCGTGAACGGCGCCCGTCAGGCAAAGGACAGGCCCGGGCCGCTGGCCGTGGGCTACGAGAATCGGTGTCGGGATAGCGACGGCCCCCATGGCCGCCTCGATCTGCCAGTTGAGCTGCTTGCGCTCGCCCGCGGGAATCAGCTGGCCGAGCAGCTCGAACGGTTCTCCCGCAACCGTAGCTGGCGCGCTTTCAAAACCGGCAGGGCCGAGCAGCGCTGCCGGCGGCGACTCCGTCAGCTTCGTCTCGTTAGCCGCCGCCCCGCCTACCATGGCCATCAGCAGTGCCAGCAGGCACGCCTGGGGTGTCCTCATCGTATTTCCCTGCTTTGGGCCACCCGCGGTGGCCTCCCCCGGCCGGCACAAGACGAACGCTTGCCCCGGCACACTTCTTCCATTTCATACTACGGCCTTGGGCCTGGCGACTGAAGTGGATTCGGTCTGGTCGGCGTAATTCGGCCGCTGAGCTGCGTCTGCAGGCGGCAGATCAGCGGCTCGGAGCGTTGTATAGACTTCGAGCGCAGAGCAGCTGGAGAGGCCTTCGGCAGACCGCTAAGCGCCTTGCGCCTCCTCGTCGGCCTCAGCGTCATCATCGTCGCCGCCGCCCTCATCCTCTTCCAGGATGGGCCCGTCGAGACCTTTATCGCGACGCGTCAGCGCACGAGCCGTTTCCCGATCCAGCTTCTCGATGCGATCGATGACGTAGGGAAATCCGTCCACCTCGATCCGGTCGAAGCGCGCGTAGATGTGGTTGTTGTCGTAGCGGAACACGATGCGATCGTTGTTCCCCAGCCCCGGCGCCTTACGGGCGAGCGTCAGCAGATACGGCCGGAAAGGGCTGACGTATAGAACCAGCCGCTGGTTGTCGACCACCTGCCAGCTCGAGATGTTGGGCACCCAGAGCTTCTTGAGAGGCTCTCCATAAACCGCCTGATTGCGCTGGCCGGCGTCACCGATCACCTGGTCGGTTTTGGGGCCGGATCGCTTCGGGCTCTCGCTCGACCCGATCACCATGTCCATGCCGGCAGCCTCAGCATCCTTGGCACCGTCGTCTGCGGCGTTGCTTTCCTGGGCCGTAACCACGGCAGTAGCCAGCACGCTGCTCATAAAAAATATCAATAGCTTACGCATTACCCGCTCCTTCAACTTCGGGCTCCTGAGTGATATCAGACCATAACTGGCAAGCAAAATTCATCACGTCCGGCGAGGGATTCAGCAGCCGTTCAGACTCGGCCCGCGGGGCCCGTATTGGGTGGTAACCGGCGATGGGTTAGCATGCGCGATTAACCCTTAGAGCTGCCCGCGCAGGGCCGTCAAAAAAAGAACATGGAACCGATTTACAACCCCCATCAGCTGGAGCCAGAAATTCAGGCTGACTGGGACGCCCGCGAAGTCTACCGAGTCACCGAAGACGAAGACCGGGAAAAATACTACTGCCTGGCGATGCTGCCGTATCCCTCCGGCGCGCTGCACATGGGGCACGTGCGTAACTACATGATCGCTGACGTGATCGCGCGCTATCAGCGCATGCTGGGCAAAAACGTCCTGCAACCCATGGGCTGGGACGCCTTCGGCCTGCCGGCGGAAAACGCGGCGATCAAGAACAAGGTGCCGCCGGCGCGCTGGACGTACGCCAACATCGACCACATGCGTGGCCAGCTCAAGCGGCTGGGCTATGCATACGACTGGTCCCGAGAAGTCACCACCTGCCGCCCGGAGTATTACCGCTGGGAACAGCTGATGTTTGTTCGGCTGTTCAAGAAGGGGCTGGTTTATCGGCGCAACGCGACAGTGAACTTCGATCCGGTCGATCAGACCGTGCTGGCGAACGAACAGGTGGTGGACGGCCGCGGCTGGCGCTCGGGAGCGCTGGTGGAGCGGCGCGAGATTCCCCAGTGGTTCCTGAAGATCACCGAATACGCTCAGGAGCTGCTGGACAAGCTGGACGATCTCGACGGTTGGCCCGATTCGGTTCGTACCATGCAGCGCAACTGGATTGGTCGCTCTGAGGGCGCCGAGTTTTCGCTGGACATCTGCGATGAGGCCGGCGAAGTTAAGCCGGACCTGAGTCTGGAGGTGTATACCACCCGACCGGACACCAGCTTCGGCATGACCTACTGCGTGCTGGCGCCGGAGCATCCGCTGGTTGCCGAGATCACCACTCCTGACCAGCAGGCTGCGGTTGAACAGTTCCAAAAGGACGCGGCGGCGGCAAGCGAAATCGACCGGCTCGCGGAGGGCGCGCTGGACAAACGCGGGGTGTTCACCGGCGCCTACGCGCTGAATCCGTTTACCCGCAAACCCGTGCCGGTCTACCTGGCCGACTACGTCCTGATGGGCTACGGCACCGGCGCCATCATGGCCGTGCCCGGCCAGGACCAGCGCGACTGGGATTTTGCGAAAGCCTACGACCTGCCCATCATTCGGACGGTACAGCCGCCCGAAGACTTTGAGGGTGAGGCTTACACCGGCGACGGCGTCGCCATCAACAGCGAGTGGCTCAACGGACTCGAGGTTGAGGATGCCAAGGCCAAGGCGCTGGCCTGGCTGGAAGAGCAGGGCCTGGGGCAGCGTAAGGTGAACTTCCGGCTGCGCGACTGGGGCGTCTCGCGCCAGCGTTACTGGGGCTGTCCGATCCCGATGATCCGCTGCCCCAAATGTGGCGACGTGCCGGTGCCCGAGGACGAGCTCCCGGTGGTTCTGCCAGAAGACGTGGAGTTCATGGGCGTGCAGTCGCCGATCAAGGCGGACCCGAAATGGCGCCAGACCGTCTGCCCCGAGTGCGGCGGCCCGGCCGAGCGGGAAACCGATACGTTCGACACCTTTATGGAGTCGTCCTGGTACTACGCCCGCTACTGCAGCCCGGATGCTGACGCCATGCTGGACGAGCGCGCCAACTACTGGCTGCCGGTCGACCAGTACGTGGGCGGCATCGAGCACGCGATCCTGCACCTGATGTACTTCCGCTTCTATCACAAGCTGATGCGCGACGCGGGCCTGGTGAGCTCCGACGAGCCAGCCACCAACCTGTTGTGCCAGGGGATGGTGGTCGCGGACACGTTCTATCGCGAAGACGAAGACGGCGTGAAGGAGTTCATCAATCCGCAGGACATCGAGCCGGTGCTGGACGACCGTGGCGCCATGGTCGGCGCCACGCTGATCAGCGACGGGCAGCCGGTGGAGATCGGCGCCGTGGAAAAGATGTCCAAGTCAAAAAACAACGGGGTCGACCCAGTGCATCTGGTCGAGCGATTCGGCGCGGACACGGTGCGCCTGTTCTCCGTGTCGGATTCTCCTCCGCATCAATCTTTGGAGTGGTCCGAAACAGGCGTCGAAGGCGCACACCGATTCCTGAAGCGCCTGTGGCGCAACGTGGCCGATCATGCCGCGGGTGGCGCCGGAGGCGAGCTGGAACCGGATGCGCTCAACGAGGGTCAGCGCGATCTTTACCGCAAGCTGCACGAGACGCTGGCCAAGGTTGGTGACGACCTCGGACGGCGACGCACGTTTAATACCGCCATTGCCGCGATCATGGAGCTGGTCAACGCCGCGTCCCGCCACAAAGGCGACACGGACGCGGACCGGGCCTTGCTGCAGCATGTGTGGGAACAGGTGGTGATACTGCTGACCCCAATGGTGCCGCACGCGGCACAGGGGCTGTGGCAGGGCCTGGGTAAAGCGGGTGACGTGATCGATCAGTCGTGGCCCGAGCATGATCCGGCCGCGCTGGTGCGCGACGAGCTGGAGATTGTGGTACAGGTGAATGGCAAGGTCCGCGGCCGCATTCAGGCGCCGGCTGAGGCCAGCCGCGAAGAGCTCGAGAACCAGGCTCGCGAGGAGCCGAACGTGGCTCGGTTTATCGGGGACAGTCAGGTGCGCAAGGTGATTGTGGTGCCGAAAAAGCTGGTCAATATCGTGATCAGCGGATGAGCCGGACCGGCTTCAAAGCGTGGCTCACGCTCACGCTGGTGATGATCCTCGCCGGCTGCGGGTTCCAGCTTCGGGGCAGCGCGGCGCTGCCGCCGGAGCTCGATGCGGTCAACCTGGGGATACCCGATAACCACCCGCTGGCGCGTGAGCTATCCACGCTGTTGTCAGCTTCCGGGCGGCAGGTGGTTGCACCCGACAAGGCGACGGCGCAGCTGCAGTTCGAGCAGAACGACCTGCTGCGCGATGTCCAGTCGGTCGGCGCAACCGCACGCGTGAGAGAATTTGCGCTGCGCTACAACGTAGCGTTTCGCGTGGTCAGCGCAGACGGGCGCGAGATCCAGCCGCTGACTTCCCTGGAGATCTATCGGGACTACACCTTCGACCAGGGCCAGGTCCTGGGCGCCGCCAGTGAAGAAGAGTTTCTGCGCGACGAGATGACCCGGGAAATGGCGAACCGTATCCTGCGCGCCCTGGCCTCCGGCTGATGCAGCTCGGCGTCGATCGCATCGCCGGTCAGGTCAGCAAAGGCCTGAAGCCCATCTACCTGATCTCCGGTGACGAGCCGCTCCAGGTGCTCGAGACCGCCGACACGATTCGTTCAGCCGCTCGCGAACAGGGTCTGGCGGAGCGCCTCGTGTTTGAGGTCGACAAGAGCTTCGACTGGAACCGACTCGCCTCGGACAGCGCCAACCTGTCGCTGTTTGCCTCCCGCCGGCTGCTGGATCTTCGCCTGCCCAGCGGCAAGCCAGGACGCGAAGGGGGCGCGGCAATCCGCGCTTTTGCCGACCAGGCCACCGAAGACGGCGACGTGCTCCTGATCACCGCCGGCAAGATCGAAAAAGCCTCACGCAACAGCGCCTGGGTTAAGGCTATCGATCGGATCGGGGTGTTTGTCACCTGCTGGCCGCTGAAGCCGGCGGAACTGCCGCAGTGGTTGAGCCAGCGCTTTATCAGCCGCGGGGTCACCGCGGACGCCGCCGCATGCCGGGCGCTGGCCAGCCGCATCGAAGGCAACCTGCTTGCGGCCGCTCAGGAGGTCGACAAGCTGGCTCTCCTGAAGGCCGGAGGCACGGTCACCCTCGACGATATCGAAGAAGCCGTTGCCGACAATGCGCGCTTTGACGTGTTCAAGCTTTCCGACGCAGCGCTCAAGGGTGACCTCACCCGTGCGCTGCGCGTGGCGCGCGCGCTGGCGCTCGAGGCGGCGCCGCTGCCGGTGGTGGCGTGGACGCTCACCCGGGAGTCGCGGCTGCTGCTCAACCTGCGCCAGGCGATGGACACCGGCGCCAACGTCCAGGCGATCTATCGCGCCAACGCCGTCTGGGATGCCAGAAAGAATTTGCTGCAGCGAGCGATGCGGCGCCTGAACGAGCGTCAGCTGACCCAGGCGCTAGACCACTGCGCGCTGCTCGATCGGCAGACCAAAGGCCTGGCCGCTGGCGATCCGTGGCAATCCGTGGAAGCGCTCGTGACGCTGCTGTGTCTTGGGCGCCAGCCCGTGGTGTCGCAGCAGGCCGCGCAGGCTTCGTGACGTCGGAGTCCACGCCGAAGCCTGACGTCACCGGCCGGCGCGCGGTGCTGGGGGGAACCTTCAACCCGGTGCATTATGGTCACCTGAGCATCGCCAGCCAGATCGCTTGGCAGCTCGACGCCACCGTACACCTGGTGCTGTCCGCCCGCCCGCCCCATCGCGAGGGTGTCGCCAGCGCCCGCCAGCGTTGGGAAATGTTAAAGCTGGCGTCACGCGGGCATCCGCGCCTGCTTCCGGATCGTCGGGAGCTCGACCGTGACGGACCTTCTTACATGGTCGATACGCTCAGGGCCTTTCGCGAAGAGTTTCCGCAGGCCCCGGTTTCGCTGGTCCTGGGCAGTGACGCCGCCGCTGGCCTGGCGAGCTGGCACAGCAGCGGGGAGCTCGCACGCCTCGCCAACCTTGTGATTGTTCGGCGTCCGGGCATGGCTGAAGATGTTGCCCCCGGCCTTCTTTCAGAGCTTGGGTATGCTCAGGTCACCCAGCCCGAAGACCTGGATTGCCTGGAGGGCGGCCGAGTGTATTCCATGGAAACCGTGGCGCTGGAAATCTCGGCCAGCGCGATTCGCGAGCTGGTGTGCAACGGTGGCCCGATCGACTACATGACGCCGCCCGCGGTGGTCGATCTCATCGCTCGCGAGCGCCCGTATGTTCGTTGATCCGCGGCTGCAGCCCTCCTACAATGTTCGACACCGTACCTGTTTGAGGTTTTCAGTCATTTGAAAAAGGGCTCACCCGCCGGCCAAAACCCCGGCACCGCGTCACCTGCGATTTCACCGCAGCAGGTGGCTGATCTGGTCAACGTCGCGCTGGACGACGCCAAAGCTGTGGACATCCAAACCATCGACGTTCGCGGTAAAACCACCATCACCGACTACATGATTGTCGCCTCTGGCAACTCCACCCGCCATGTCAAAACCCTCGCTGACAGCGTCATCACTCGCAGCAAGGAACAGGGTATGCCCGTGGTGGGCGTTGAAGGGGAGCGAGAGTCCGAATGGATCCTGGTGGACCTGGCTGACGTCCTTGTGCACCTGATGGTGCCTCGCGCGCGAGCCTTCTACGCGCTGGAATCGCTGTGGACCGTCGATGATGAGGCGGCCGCTGAAGCGACGCCCTGATCGGTCGGGCCCGGCGGCCCGCCGCTGAAGCCATCCTCTCAGCCCCTTGAACATTCGGCTGCTCGCCGTCGGCGGCAAGATGCCCGACTGGGTCAACGCCGGTTTTCAGGAATACCAGCGACGCCTGCCGCCACACATCAAGCTGCAGCTCACCGAGATACCGCTCCCCAAACGACGCGCATCACTCGCGCTCGACAAAAGCCTGGCCCAGGAAGCAGACGCGCTGCTCAAGGCGGCCGCCGGTGCGCAGCGCATAATTGCGCTGGACGTTGCCGGCAAACAGTTCAGTACCCGACAGCTGGCAGACCAGCTCGACGAGTGGCTGGGCCTCGGTGGCGACGTGGCCCTGCTGATCGGCGGCCCGGATGGTTTGGACGCCCGGGTGCTTGAGCACTGCCAGCAGCGCTGGTCTCTGGGCAAGCTGACGCTGCCTCATCCACTGGTGCGCGTGGTGCTCGCCGAACAGCTTTATCGCGCCCACAGCATTTTGGTCGGACACCCCTACCATCGTGAGTAGCGGTGCTCCCACTCTCTGGCTCGCCTCGCGCTCGCCCAGGCGTCGGGAACTGCTGAAGCAGATCGGCGTGAGCTTTGCGGTCCTTGAGGTCGATGTGGAGGAACAGCCCGGCACCAGCGAGTCACCCACCAACTACAACCTGAGGGTGGCGCTGGACAAGGCGATTGCCGGGGCCGCCCGGCGGCCGAGTCCCATGCCGGTGCTCGGGGCAGATACCGAGGTGGCCATGGACGGGCGCATCTACGGCAAGCCGGCAGACGCCGCCGAGGCGCGGGAAATGCTGCAGAGCCTCGCGGGTCGCACGCACCGCGTTTATTCGAGCGTTGCGGTTGTCGATGGCGCCGGTCAAAGCAAGAGCTGTCAGCAGGTCAGCGAGGTGACGTTTGCCGAGCTCAGCGACCCGCAGGTTAACGCCTATCTAACGACCGGCGAGTATGCTGGCCGGGCCGGCGGTTACGCTATCCAGGGGCTGGGGTCGAGCTTTGTGGCCCACATCGAGGGCAGTTATTCTGGCGTGATGGGATTACCACTATTCGAAACCGTGCCGCTCCTTCAGTGGGCCGGCGCCTTGCCACCGGACAGCCCGCTCCGACGATGAGCGAAGAGATGCTGATCAACGTAACCCGAAGCGAAACCCGGGTTGCGGTGCTGGAGAACGGCATGCTGCAGGAGCTCATCATCGAGCGCAGCAGTCGGCGGGCTTACTTGGGCAACGTCTATCAGGGAACGGTCGTGCGGGTGCTGCCGGGCATGCAGGCGGCGTTTGTCGACGTGGGGCTCGAGCGGGCGGCGTTTCTGCACGCTTCCGATATCGGTCGACATCACGCGGAGACCGACGACGCTGAGCCGCAGGAAACACCGCCGATCACCCAGCTGCTGCGCGACGGCCAGAAGATCCTGGTGCAGGTCATCAAAGACCCGATCGGCAGCAAAGGCGCGCGGCTGACAACCAACATCTCGATTCCTTCCCGCTTCCTGGTGCTGACACCGTCGTCGTCACAGATCGGCGTCTCGGTGCGCATCGAAGACCCGGAGGAACGCGAGCGGTTGCGTGGGATGGTGGAGGCCGCGCGAGACGACGAAAGCAAGACCGGCTACATCGTGCGCACCAACGCCGAGGGCATGGACACGTTCGCTATCCGGGCGGACCTTGCCTACCTGAACAAGCTGTGGGATTTGATTCAGGAGCGTTCGGCGGATGCGCAGCCTGGCGAGTGCGTCTACGAAGATCTCTCGCTGGAGGTTCGGGCGCTGCGCGACATGATGAATACCGAGGTGGACCGGGTACGCATCGACTCGTCCGAGGCGTTTTCACGCACCGTGGAGTTTGTGCAGCAGTTTATGCCCGAGCGCGCCAACCGGATTGAGCTGTACCAGAGCGAACGTCCGATCTTTGATCTCTATGGCGTCGAGGACGACATCGCCAACGCCCTGGAAAACACGGTGTCGCTGAAATCCGGCGGGCACCTGGTGATCGACCAGACCGAGGCGATGACCACCATCGACGTGAACACGGGCGGGTTCGTAGGCCACCGAAACCTGGAAGAGACCATCTTCAAGACCAACCTTGAGGCAGCCCAGGCCATCGCCCGGCAGCTGCGGCTCCGCAATCTCGGTGGAATCATCATCATCGATTTCATCGATATGGAAGAGCAGGCGCATCGCGACCAGGTGATCCGTACACTCAACAAGGCCCTGGCCAAAGATCACGCTCGCTATTTTGTTTCCGAAATATCCACGCTGGGCCTGGTAGAAATGACGCGTAAGCGAACCAGCGAGAGCCTGGAACGGCTGCTGTGCGAGCCGTGTCCGATGTGTAACGGCAAGGGTCGCGTGAAGACGGCTGAAACCGTTTGCAACGAGATCTTTCGAGAGATCACCCGCGCCGTGCGGCAGTTTGATGCCGATCGACTGCTGGTGATGGCGGCGCCGCAGATCGTCGACAAAATCCTGGAGGAGGAGTCCGCAACCATCGAGGCGCTGGAAGACGGGATCCAGAAATCGATCCGCTTTCAGTCCGAGGACCAGTACACCCAGGAACAGTTCGACGTCGTCCTTTTTTAGGCCGAACACTTCGAAAATTCCTGATGATCGTGGGTTTTTGCATCAATATCATGCGCTCAGCGGTCCAATAGACGTCAGTACATGCGGGCCAAAAGCGCCCGCTGACACACAAGCCTTTGATTTGACGGAGGATTTCTTATTCTTTCCCTAGCCACCCGCGGTCAGCTTTGAGCCAAGATCAGCCACTTATCGGCTGGCGCAGGCGCCTGAGCCAGCTGAAGTCGATCGCCTGGACAGCGTTTGCCATGTGCGCGATCGGCCTCGCGGTGCTCGTCGGCCTGGGGAGTCTGCTGCTGCCTTACGCCGATCGATGGACGCCTCAGGTGGCCGAATGGCTTGAGCAGCAGCTGGGGCAGCCGGTTCAAATCGACAGCCTGTCTGCCCGCTGGGAAGGTTATGGGCCTCATTTGAACCTGTCGGGAATGACCGTCGGAAGCGGTGCCGAAAAGCTGCGCATCGACAACGCAGAGGTGTCGATCGACACGCTGGCCTTTCTGCGCCCCGGAGCCGGCCTCGCGCATTTTCGAATTCTGGTCGAGGAAGTTGTGGTCACCCGGGATGCCGCCGGCGGCTGGGGGCTGATGGGGCTGCCGGCAACCGGCAGCGACCGACCGATACCCGATCTCGACCTGCTGCAGGGCATGGGGCTGCGGGCGCAAAACCTGCGCCTTAAAGACGAGGGCGCCGGCTGGGCGCTCGATCTGGGCGAGCTGGAGCTCGACCTGCGCCAGACCGCGGCGGCAACGCGCGTGTCGGGCTATCTTGCGCCGATCGGCGAGGCGTCGCAGGAGGCGGACGCCGGACGAGTGAGTTTTGTCGTCGAGAGTGCGAGTACCGGCAGCCGCATCTATCTGGATCTGGAGGCGCTTAAGCTGGCGCGTTGGCAGCAGGGTTTGCCGGTCGCGGGCGTTACCGCCGCGCAGGGTGAACTCACCGGTGAGCTCTGGGGCAGCTTTGCCGGCGGCGCAGTCACCGATCTCCAGTGGCGCGGTAGTCTTGAGCAGCTCGCGCTGCGCAGCGCGCTGCCGACGCTGACAGCGCCGGTCCTTCCCTCGCCTGGACCCGTGATGCGATCAGA
>JANQOZ010000084.1 GCA_028285525.1 Lysobacterales bacterium | reverse complement strand
CCTCCAGATATTCGGCGTTGGTCACCAGGCGGACGGCGAGACTGTGCGCGGTGAGCAGCTCCGGGTGCCGCGGCAGCTCGTTGTCGAAACAAAAGCCTTCATCGTCAAAGCCGATCTGGGTTTCAACGGCCTCCACCTCTAGCCAGCCGGCTGGTCGCGACGGCGGGCTCGCCGGCGGCGGCACGGCTTTGTAGGCGGGCCAGGTTGGGTTCTGAAACAGAACGTGTTTGATGTCCATCAGCATCAGCTCCTGATGCTGCTGCTCGTGGTTCAGCCCCAGTTCGATGATGGCGCACACGTCCGGGCTGACTGAGCCCGCTGCTAGCAGATTGCCGACGTGTTCGTCGACATAATTCCGGTAAGCCAGCACGCGCGCCAGGTCCGGGCGGCTGATCAGTCCGCGTCGGTCGCGGGGAAACTGCGGCCCGACGGCGTTGTAGTAGCTGTTGTAGAGTTCTTCGAAGTGCGGGTCGAACACGGCATAGCTGTCTAGCGCCCTCAGGACAAACGTCTCGAAAAACCAGCTGGTGTGAGCCAGATGCCACTTGCCCGGGCTGACGTCTGGCATCGACTGAATCTGCAGGTCTTCCGCTCCCAGGTCTGCCACGAGGTCCAGCGAATGCTGGCGGACGGAGAGAAAGCGGCGCAGCAGCGAGCCGGGTTCGACGCGGACATCAGGCTTGGCGGTCACGGGATCAAAGCGTTTGCTGGGGATGACGCCCATTGTACCATTGCTGGTTCCTCCGATTTCCACGGCATCTTTTATGGACACAGCAGCCAAAGAGGCAAAAGCGCTCGAGCGGGAGTGGTTTTACCCGTTCCCGCTGCCCAGCGGCAAAACGACGCCCACCTACGACGGTGGACGGCTCAACGCGGTGCACGACACGCGGCTGAAGATGATGGACAGCGCCCTGCTGCCTCTGCTGGGTGAGCGGCTGGACGGCAAGAGTGTGGTGGATCTCGCCTGTCACCAGGGCTATTTTGCGCTGTCGATGGCGACCCGAGGGGCCCAGCGCGTTCTTGGCGTGGACGCCAGGGCCGAGCACATCGCGGACGCCACGCTCATGGCTGAGCTCGCGGGCCATGCGCAGTTTGAGGGGATGGTCAGCGATATCCATGCGCTCGACACGGATGCGCTGGGCACCTTCGACGTGGTGCTGATGCTGGGATTGATCTATCACCTGGAAAATCCTGTCGGCGCGATCCGTACGGCCCACGCCCTGACTCGCGGGGTCTGTCTGGTTGAAACGCAGGTGGTGCCGCACCTGTCGGGCAACGTGGACTGGGGCAACTATCGGTTCGTCAAACCGCTGAAAGGCTGTTTCGGCATCATCGACGAGACGGAAGAAACCCACGGCCCGGAAATGAGCACCCAGGGCATTTGCCTGGCGCCGAGCACGGAGGCGCTGCTGTGGATCATGGAGAAGGTTGGCTTCAGCCGCGTTGAGCTGCTGACCCCGCCGCCCGACGCCTACGAACAGCACCGCTATGGCAAGCGGGTGATGGTCGCCGGCTACCCTTGAACCCTGTGGGCGCATAGCGGATAGTTCAGGCATTGTTTAACGAATCGGTTCCCTCATGACAGCCCAGCAACCGGTCGCCATCTGTGGCGGCACCCGAATCCCGTTTTGCCGCAACAACAGCGCCTACGCGACCATCGGAAACCGCCAGATGGGCATCAAAACCCTGGGCGCGCTGGTCGAGCAGTTCTCCCTGTCTGACGAGGTGCTGGGTGAGGTCGCCATGGGCGCCGTCATCAAGCACAGCCGGGACTGGAACCTGGCTCGTGAGGTTGCTCTGTCCAGCGGTTTGTCGCCGCTGACGCCCGGAATCACGCTGCAGCGGGCCTGCGCCACCAGCCTGGACGCCGCCATTTTGGTCGGCAACAAGATTGCGCTCGGGCAGATCGACAGCGGCATTGCGGCGGGTACGGACACCACGTCGGACGTGCCGATCGTCTTCGGCGATGCGTTTGCGTCGCGCCTGCTGGCCACCGCCCGTGCGAAGACCCTTGGACAGCGGCTCAAGGCCTGGAAAGGCTTTCGGCCCCGCCACCTGGCGCCGTCTTTCCCCGGCGTTGCCGAGCCGAGAACCGGCAAGTCGATGGGCGAGCACTGCGAGCTGATGGCGCGTCAGTGGGGCATCACTCGCGAAGCGCAGGATGAGCTGGCCCTGGCCAGCCATCAGCGACTGGCCGCCGCTTACGAAGAAGGTTTTCTGGACGATCTGGTGGTGCCGTTTCGGGGGCTGAAGCGAGACGGCATCCTCCGGCCGGACTCAACGCTGGAGAAGCTGTCGACGCTCAAGCCGGCGTTCGACAAGCGGTCCGGCCACGGCACGCTAACCGCCGGCAATTCCACCTCGCTCACCGACGGCGCAAGCGCCGCGCTGCTGGCCAGCGAAGCCTGGGCTCAGGAGCGCGATCTGCCGATCCTGGCGCATCTCACCGCCTCGCGAACCGCAGCGGTGGACTTTGTTGCTGGAGAGGGGCTGCTGATGGCACCCGCCATTGCCGTTGCGCGACTGCTGGAGGACACCGGGCTGACCTTCGCTGATTTCGACTTTTTTGAGATTCACGAGGCGTTTGCTGCGCAGGTCCTGTGCACGCTCGCGGCCTGGGAGTCCAAAGAATTCTGCAAAGAGCGGCTCGGGCTGAAAAAGGCGCTGGGCAGTATCGATCGCGACAAGCTCAACGTGAAGGGTTCGAGCCTGGCGGCCGGTCATCCTTTTGCCGCCACCGGCACCCGGATCTTGCCTGTGGCGGCGAAACTGGTGTCTCAGGCCGGTAAGGGGCGGGCGCTCATCTCGGTCTGTACGGCCGGCGGTATGGGCGTTGCGGCTATCGTCGAGTCCGCCTGAGCTTCGGCCTGACCGGCCCTTAGACGGTCGTCATTTTTCGCCGGTGGCCTGGCGCGTGATCGCTCGGACTTTCTCGTTGTTCATCACGGCCATGAACTTCTCATTGGCCATCAGCGTCGTCAGGTCCCCGGTGGCCACGGCCCGCATAATCTCCGGATCGGCCAGGATCGCCTGAAGCTGCGGATCGTTCTGCAGCTCGCCGATCATCGACATCACGGTGGCGTCCGCCGCCAGCTGGGTCTGGAGCTGCTGTACCTGCGCCTGAGCCCCCGAGGAATCCTGCGTGGTCGACCGGCCATAGCGAATCGATACGACGTCGGCCGCGGGTACCTTGACGGTTCCGAGCGAGTCGCTCCGAATGGTATAGACGTCGTTGCTGAGAGACACCACTTCGCCGCGAAGGCTGGTGCCGTCCGCCAGCTTAAGCGTTGCGCCAAAGACCGTTCCGACGCAGCCTATCAGCAGTGCAAGCGTGATCAGGATTCGCATGGTGGCCCTATCATACCGCTTCAGATGTCGTCGTTTCTGTCGATTCAGTCACCGTGCGGTGCACCCTGCTAGACTCGCGCCATGAGTGAGCTGAAAAGACTGGTGCAGGCGACCCGCAACTCCATCGCGGGTCTGGGTTTCGCCATTCGGGACGAGCAGGCTTTTCGGTCGCAGCTGATCGTTCTGGCGGTGCTGATTCCCGCGGCGATCTGGCTGGCCTCAACGACCCTCGAGCTGCTGGCGCTACTTGCGAGCGCGCTGCTGGTGCTGATCACGGAGCTGCTGAACACCGCGGTGGAGGCGGTCGTCGACCGGGCCAGTCCGGACATCCATCCGCTGGCCAAGAAGGCCAAGGACTGCGGCTCGGCGGCGGTTTTTGTCGCCATGATGCTGACGCTGCTTGTCTGGGGTCTGCTCCTCTGGGACAGGTTCGCAGCCTCCTGGGGAGGGAATCAGTCGCCGACGTAGGCGGCCACCGTCGGCGCGGCGCGGCCGCTGGAGCCGGGTAGCCGCTGGTGTTCGGTGAGGCGCACGTACATCTCGTAGTAATCGCGGATCCGGGATACGTAGTCGGTGACCTGGCGGGAGTCGAGCGCTCGATAGCGCGGCTGTGACGACAGGTCACCCATGGCCAGCTCCACGTGGCCAAACCAGCGGCGCGGATCGCGGCCCTGGCTGGCCGCCAGCTCGCGGGCGGCGATCACGTGGGTGAGGCCCCCGTTGTAGGCCGCCAGTGAAAACCACGTGCGGTCGCGAATGTCGAGGTCCGCCTCAAACTGGCTGCGCACCCAGTCGAGATACTTCACGCCCGCGTGGACGGCCGACTTGGGATCGAACAGGTCTGAGATGCCGACCTGCTGCGAGGCAGCGTCCTGCACCTGCATCAGCCCTCGGGCGCCGGAGCGCGACACCGCGTTCGGGTCGAAGCGGCTTTCCTGCAGCATGACCGCCAGAATGAGTCGCCAGTCGAACGCGTAGTAGCTGGCGTAGCGGCGCACCAGCTCGTCAAACGGTGAATAGCCGTGATCGCGCTGGAACACCGCTACCGCTTCCTTGAAGGTGTCCGCCGCCTTACTGCCGGCAAAATATTTGCTGCGTCCCAGCCGGACACGGCGGCGGCCGGCGTCGCTGAGCAGGAACTGATCGACGGCAGCCTGCAGTTCAGGCGTTTCGCTTCTGACTACCCAACTTCTGGGCGTTTCGAGATCCACCTTCATCAGGCTGACCAGATCGTCGCGCCAGAGCGACTGGAGCTGGAACTCATGGTCGTCGATCACCGCAAAATCTGCTTCGCCGCGGCTGACCGCGTCCAGGAGCTCGGACGCGCTCAGCGGCAGCTCAACGACCTGGGCGCTGATGCCGACACCGGCCAGCCGCTCGAAGTGCTGCCTGTAGGGCGTTTGCGGGTCAAGCACGACCTGCTTTTGATGAAAGTCCAGCGGCCCGAGCCGGACGAAGCGCCCGCGGCGGCTGACGACGCGGCCGGAGCTCTTGAGGTAGGGCTCACTGGCCGTGAGCCCTGCGGGCAGCGTCGCGGGAGCCAGGAAGCCGGCGGCGATGTCTGCTTCACCCCGCGCCAGCCGTTCGAGCATTTCCCGCTGCGAGCGGGCGATGACCACCTCAAGCCCCAGGCCATGCTGGCGGACAAACGCGCGCGCCAGGTCGTACTCGAAGCCCATGAACTGTCCGGACCAGGCGAAATAGGTTTCGGGCCGGTACAGGGTGACCAGACGAATGCGGCCGCGCTCCTGGATCGACCGCCAGTCGCCGCGGTCGACGTACAGCGCGGTGCTCGTGAGCGTCTGTTCACGCAGGAAGTCGTTGACCTTTTTTTCCAGTACCCGATCCTCTGCCCGCAGAACCCAGCTCAGGGCGACCTGGTCGCGCAAACGCTGTCGCGGCCGCAGCCCGCCGATCTCGCGGTCCGTAAACTCGTGCTCATACGCCAGCGAGGCGGTCACCTCCCCACGCCCGACCCGGGTCAGAAGCTGGTAACGGCTCGCTCGCACCGGCGCGACCGAAAGCTGGATGTCTTCGTTGGCCTTTTTGAGGGCCAGCGCCTGATGCCAGGCATCAGAGGCAAAATGCACGGTCAGCGGTGCGGTGGTGCTGCGGGACTCGGCAATGTAGGGGCTGGTCACGCGCCACAGATCGGCGTGGCGAACCGGCAGCGTCGACGCGAGGCCTTCGGGGAGCGGCCTCGCCTTCGACAGCGGCTCGATGGCGACGTCGACCTCGCCTTTCGCCAGACCCTTCAGCAGTTCATCAATGCCAACGTAATCGATGAAGTAGGGCCTCGCACCGAGGCGGGCGGCCAGATTCATCGCCAGGACGCGCTCCTGGTCGGCCGTTACGCTGGCCGGTGCCAGCTGGCCGATGCGCAGCTCGCCGCCGGCTTTGATCCGGTTGATGGTCTGAAAGGCGGACGCGGGGCTACCGGCGCAGAGGATCAGGACGATCAGCGCCGCAGCGAGCCAGCTTGTGATTCTTCCCCCCAAGGCGGCAGGGTCCTGCGCGTCCATGGCGTTGCCTGTTAAAACCCGGGGACGGAAATACTAGAGGGCTGGAAAGAAAATTGCCAGCCTTTAGAGACGCTTGCGGGGTTTTGTTAGCAGCCTTCCTAGGCTGCAACCGTGAAACAGTCGACAGGAACGTTAGAAAAGTCGGAAGTTGCCCACCGACCCGGTCTTCCGGCTGCGCTTGGAGCGTCGTGTCTTGACCCGACGGTGCAGACGCTTCTGGCGCTCGACAACAAAATCTTCCCGGTCGAGCTCGTGTTCGG
The DNA here is from genome assembly GCA_028285525.1 of Lysobacterales bacterium. Lineage (GTDB taxonomy): Bacteria > Pseudomonadota > Gammaproteobacteria > Xanthomonadales > SZUA-38 > JANQOZ01. The sequence continues at coordinate 30,162 of JANQOZ010000084.1, read as the reverse complement.
GGATGCCGCGCTTGGCGGCAGCAGCACTGCGAAACACGCAGAAATCTCGATAGGCCTCGATCTCATGCTTGAGCTCGCGCACCGCCAGTTCGATCATGATCGCGTCGTCGAGGAACCCCAGGCCGGGGATTTCGTCGGGGATGAGATCCTCCGGGTCGCTGAAGTAGGCCAGGGCGCTCATCACACGCTTGTGCTCATCGGCCGGCATGGCCCAGCCGTCATCTTCGACCATGGCGATCAGGCCGCGCAGCCGCGACAGGCGGTCGGTGATGAAGTTAGGCGCTTTCTTGGCGTTGACCTCCGCGAGCAGCTTGGTCGCGGCGGCAACGATAGTGGCCTCGTCGGTGTCCTTGTGAGCCTTGATGGCCCGGCGCATTACCCCACGAAAGTGGCTCAGGTCTTTATCACTTAAATCGAAGGTAATCCTCAAGGAACTGCTCCTCAGTCTTTGCTGCGGTAAAGCGTCTCAGCGTAACCCTGTGGTGGCAAAGGCGTCAATGTGGCAAAAGGCCGGCTGACCTTACGATGACGGCTGACCTTCGGGAAGCCGCGCCGCAGGAAGATCGGGCGTCGTTGCGCGTCCTTTCCTGCGGCCGTTGAGCAGCCAGCCGATCGGTGTCCAGCGAACCATCAGCGCATAGCTTGCGAGCCCCAGCAGCAACGTCAGGGCGACCGATACGGTGAGCTTCTGCCAGAGCCCCCAGTCGAGATCCGTCAGCTTGTACTGGATAACGAAGATCAGGGGCAGGTGGATCAGGTAGATCCAGTACGACGCGTCAGCGATGAAGCGCACCACCGAGCTGGCCCGATCGAGGAGACGCTTACCCACGATCAGGCTGGACAGCGTCATCCACCAGGCGACAACTGCACCTGCGACGGCCATGGCGGCATGCTGGAGCGTGAGCCCCGCCGGCTGGTTCGCCTGAGCCATGATCTCTTCCATGCTCACAGTCTTAGGCATGAAATAGAAGTACACCGCGTACAGGGAAGCGCTGCCCGCCAGCATCCAGCTCACGTGCGGCCGCAGACGCTCCAGCAGATGCTGCTGCTTGAACAGATGACCGCCAAAAAGGAAGAAGAGTCCATAGAAACCGAAGGACCACCAGTGGGGCGTCAGCCCGTCGGGCGCCGGGTGCGGTGCCGTCTGGCTGATCAGCGCGGGAACGGTCAGCAGCGGGAGCAGCAGCAGCGTCTGCCAGCTCTTCAGTCCGTCCGCCGGCAGCAAGCGCGCGAGGAATCCCAGGCGGCCAAGCAGCAGCCATACGGGAATGAATAGACAGAGCTGATACAGGAACCACAGGTGGCTGAAGGAGAAGGGCGGTGGCGTCTGCTCGGGCATCAGTTTCAGCCACTTGATCAGCTCGAGCATCGGGGAGGGCCGGGCCACGTTTTGGCTGGCCCAATCGATGCCGGCGAGGATCGCGACCGTGACCAGCGGCAGAAAGATCACCAGCGGCAGCGCAATCCGCAGCACGCGGTTTCTTAGCAGCCCCCAGGCGCCTCGCTTGCGCAGCAGGTAGGCGGCGAAGAAGCCGGCAATCAGGAAAAACAGCGGCATCCGGAACAGGTGGCTGAACCAGGCGATGGCGTCAACCCAGGTCGCGTTCTGTGAGTCGGCGGACAGCCACAGGTTCGCCATGAGCGGGCTGTAGGCCAGCAGCGCATGAAAAACCACGCCCGCCAGCATGGCCAGCGCCCGCAGATTGTCCATGTAGTGGTAGCGCTGACTGAGCGGCGCGGCGGTGTTTTGAGGGCGAGCAAAGTCCTCGCCGGTTTTGACGTGTTCCATCAGTTCTCTCCAGTGGAAGCGTCGGCAGCCTTAGCCGACGGTTGAGAATTTAGTCAGGTCACAACGGCTACAGGTAGTCGTGTTTCCGGGACTGGATCAGCAGCGTCACCGCGATCAGCAGCACTATCGCTATGAGCTCGGCGGCAATCAGCCCGAGTGAGGACCGGTTCCAGACCGCCACGGGGCCAGACACGTATTGGCCGATGCCCTCGATGCGGTTTACGCCGTACATGACCAGGGAAATCAGAATGTTGGTGATGGTCATGACGACCACCGTCCAGGCCTCCGATTCCATCACCAGCGCCACACACAGCACCAGCACGTAGGCGAGGCACAGCTCGAGCAGCATGATGAGGGTGAACGGGATTAGCCCATTCGGCAGGCCTTCTTTGCCCAGGATCGTGCCGACTGCCGCACCTACCAGGATCAGCCACGCGAGCAGAAAAATGCCCAGGTTGGCGCCGAGCTTGTAGACCGAATACTGCATGTAGGTGATGGGCAGGCTCATGACCAAAGCCAGATTCTGCTGGCCGCGCTCCCCCACCACGTTGACAAATACGAGGTGCGCGCCGGTCACGATCACGGCGGACATCAGCAGCAGCGCGCCGGCGTAAAACGTGGCTTCATGACCCGCGGCCAGCAGCGCCACACCGATCATGCCCAGCGCAAAGTAGGCCAGCAGCGGGCCAGCACTGAAGTACACGTCCTTTTTTGCCAGCTCCCAAAGGATGGTGTGCAGGCCCACTCGCTCATTCGCAGGAGCGGCTGCGTTCGTGACAGCGATGGTGGTCAAAGCAATACCTCCTCGCGGCTGGCTTCAACCTCAGCCACAAAAATTTCTTCCAGCGTCATCGGCTCCACGCCCTGGACTTCAGCGCCCAGGTGGGTCAGGCGCTCGGTCATCGCCGGCTCAAATCGGTCGGTGATCACGCTCCCAAGCTGGCCGCGGTGGTGAAACTCCACCACACCGGTTAGGTCCTCCTCGCGGATCTCCGCAGCAGCGCGGAAACGCACGCGTCGCCACTTATCCAGGAACGTCTCTTTGTCCTGCGAGTCGATAATGCGGCCCCGATCAATGAACGTAATCGTGTCGGAGAGCTGCTCCACGTCTTGCGTGTTGTGCGAGGAAAACAGGACGGCGCGACTTTCATCCGCCAGTACCTCCAGCAGCTCGTTCAGGACCTCCTTGCGCGCCACCGGGTCGAGCCCCGTTGTCGGTTCATCCAGCACCAGCAGTCTGGGACGACGCGCCAGGGCCAGCAGCAGCCCCGCCTTGACCCGCTGGCCGTGCGAAAAGCCCTTGAGCTTTTGCTCCGGCCGGAGATCGAAGCGCTTGAGCAGCACCTGTGCATAGTTGTCATCCCAGCCTGGATAGATCCGCCGCATGAAGTTCATGTGCCAGGCCAGCGTTCCGTTCTTGAACAGCCGCATGTCCTCGGAGGCAAATCCGATGTCCCGCTTGGCGGCAGCCATCTGCTCAGGCATAGGCACTCCGAGCACCTCAACGTCACCGCGATCGGCCTGGACCAAACCCATGATCAGCCGAATCGTGGTGGATTTGCCGGCGCCGTTGGGGCCGATGAATCCCATCACGCAACCCGGCTCGAGCGTCAGGTCGACATCAGAGAGCTCGAAGTGCTGATAGGCCTTGCCCACACCGTTAAGCTTGATCAGTGGTTGTGTCGTTTCGTTGCTGTTCACGCTTATGTTCCTGAGGTGATGGCTCACGCTTCCGGCCAGCGCTTTCGCAGCCGGCTGATCAGCTCTTCTACGTCTAGCTGCACCGACTTGGCGGTTTTGATGACCTGCGTCAGGTGCTGATCGAGCTCCGCTTCCTTGAGCCGCTGGCCGATGTCGTCCTCCGCGGCGACAAAGGAGCCTTTGCCCTGCTGCGTGACGATCACGCCCTCGGTCTCGAGATCCTGATACGCCCTCTTGATGGTGATCACGCTGACCTTTGCGTCCACGGCTAGCTCCCTGATCGACGGCAGCTTGAAGCCGGGCTGCCAGTCACCCACAGCAATGCGCAGCTTGATCTGCTCCATGATCTGCAGGTACATCGGTCGTCCGTCGCTCTGCGACAGGATGAAGTCGTGGCCCATCGGTGTAGCTTGCCGCTTTACTGTTTATATTTAATATACACAGTATACACACATATACACAGCTGTCAAAAAGTATGCACAGTGCGCCTCGGCGGGGAGGCGTAGCGCGTTAGCGGTTGGGCCAGGGGATAACGGGAATAACGGTGGGAAGGCCCGGCTGGAATGATGGGATCCAGCCGGGCCGGGCGTGGCCTAGATCGAGCGGGCCACCACGTAGTGGCTGGCTTTCGGCTTGGGTTGCCAAACCTCTTCGACGGCGAAGTCGGCGGCTTCGATCCACGCGAAAAACGTCGCTTCTTTGAAGACGTTCACTCGCGGCAAAACGCCAAGGCGTCGACCCAGCGGTGCCACCCACCCGAGCCACCGGGCGCTGTCGCCGATGCACTGCGTGTTGGAGATGAGCAGTCCACCGGGCTTCAGCAAACCGTGAAGCCGCGCCAGCGTCGCCGGGACGTCTTCCACCAGGTGCAGGATGCTGTGCGCCATGATGACGTCGTAACGTGTCGAACCGGCTTCCAACGCTTCGACACTGGACACCTCAAAGGTTACGTTGTCAGCACCCTGGACCTGCGCTTTCTCGCGGGCGATGTCGATCATCCTGGGCGAGATATCGGTGCCGAGCACCGAGGCAACGCGGGAAGCATGATGCAACGCGGTGCTGCCCGTACCGCAGCCGATCTCCAGCACCCGGTCGGCGATGTTCAGGTAGCCGTTGGTTTTCCTGAGCTTGGTTTCGTAAGCGGCCTGATCCGGTACCGCCTTGCGGGCATAGCGCGCCGCAATGCGATTCCAGAAGCGTGCGTCCGCGTGGGGTTGGTGCATGGTGAGCGTACTCAAAACAATAACTCCGGGCCGGCCGCGCCAGCCTGTTGGTGGTGCCCGACGGCCACGAGGCTCGTCAGGCCGGAAAGTCCGGTGAGCGGTTCCTGCACAGGCGCCGGTTCAAGGCCCGCCTGGCAAAGCCAGCGATCGGCCTGCTCGCGCGTCAGCCGGTGCGTGCGCCACTTCGCCTGGATGTAAGCACCCAGCCACGAGTGGCGGGTGATACATGCCACCACCTGGCCACCCGGTCGCAGCACGCGACGGATTTCGGCGAGCGCCTCAACCGGATCGGGCAGGTGCTCCAGCACGTGTGCCGCCACGACCAGATCGAAACTCGCGTCAGCAAACGGCAGCGCGCATACGCACGCCTCAAGCAGCCGGGCATGCAGGCCGGCCGCGCGAATACGCGCCTCGGCGGCGGCGAGCATGGCCGGCGAAAGGTCCACAGCGGTCAGCGCCATGGGTTTGCGCCAGGCGCGAGCCAGCGCCAGCGAGAAAGATCCTGTTCCCACGCCGCAATCGAGCACCCGCAGTAGCGCCGCGTCGGCCCCGAGCGTCTGCCTCCTGATGAGCCCCTCAAACAGTCGCTCATAGGACCGGCCGTAGCCGAGCCTGTCGGTGAGCCGCGTCCAGCGAGGTGCGGCGCGGTCGTAGGCTTCGGCCAGCGCTTCCGGATGTAGGGGGCGCCGCTCTACCCGAATCTGCCAGGACCCGAACCAGCGGGTAAAGACCGGAATTAGCGGCGCATTCGTGGACTGCATGACTTGGTTCCTCTCAAACGAGATGTCATGCTAGCTATGCAAATACAAAACATAAATTCCCGAAAATTCTATATTTGGTATGCATAAATTGTGAAAGGGCAGGCGGTGAGCTTTGACTGGAACCAGGTGCGCGCTTTTCTGGCGACCGCGGAGGAGGGGTCTCTGTCCGCGGCGGCGCGTGCCCTGGGTCTGACTCAGCCAACGCTGAGCCGGCAGGTTGCGGGGCTGGAAACGGATCTCGGCGTAACCCTGTTTGAGCGCGGGCGCCGCAGCATGGATCTCACCGAGACCGGTTTTGCGCTGCTGGAGCACGTGCGCGCGATGGGCGAGGCGGCGACGCGGGTGTCTCTGGCCGCGACGGGCCGCACGGAGTTAATCGACGGCCACGTGAGCCTCACAACCACCGAGGGGTTTGCGATGATGCACCTGCCGCCGATTGTGGAACGCGTTCGCGAGCGCGCCCCGGGCATCCAGCTGGAGATCATCGCGGCCAACGAGTCGCTCGATCTCATCCGACGAGAGGCCGACATTGCGATCCGGCACGCACGGCCGGAGCAGGGCGACCTGATCGCCAAGTGTGTCGGCGGCACCACCGCCCACTTTTATGCGTCCAGCGAATACCTGGACCGTCGCGGGCGGCCGAAGACGCTCGATGACCTGGCGGATCACGACTTTATCGGGTTCGAAAGCCCCGCCACGATGCTGGGCATCTTGAACAGCATGGGTATGCCGGTTACGGCCGAGCACTTCAAGGTGTACACCTCGAGCGGCATTGTGATCCTGTCACTGATGGACCAGGGGCTGGGCATCAGCGTCATGACCAAAGACGTTGCCGAATCGCGGCCGGCGCTGGAGCAGGTGCTGCCATCGCTGCCGCCGTTCGACGTGCCGGTCTGGCTGGTTACCCATCGAGAGCTGCATACGAGCCGGCGCATCCGGCTGGTGTTCGACACCATCGCGGAATACGTCCAGGAGCGTTCGCGGAGCTAGAGCCCGGCCGTGTTTCGAGAAAGCGCTGGACCTTCAGGTTGCCGCGCCGTCGTCGACATCCGGGGTCTCGGCTTCTTTTGTCCCCTGCCAGCCCACTGGCTGTTGCGTCGAATCGCGCTCCGTTGCCCTGGTTGATAGCACCGTTGCAAGCGGCTCCTGATCGCCGCGGTACAGGTGGATGTCCCGCTGCGGGAAAGGGATCGAAACACCCTCTTCGTCGAAGCGGATCTTGACCGCTCGCGTCACGTCCCAGTAGACGTCCCAGTAGTCTTCGGTTCTAACCCAGGGGCGCACAATAAAATCGACGGAGGATTCGTTTAGCGTGTGCAGGCGGATGACCGGCGTTGGGTCGGCCAGAACTTTTTCGTGCTGGGTCACGATTTCCGTCAGCAGCGCTTCAGCCTTGGGGATGTCATCGCCGTAGCCGATGCCAAAAACCATGTCGACGCGTCGATTGCTCTGGGCTGTGACGTTCTTGATAACGTCCCCCCAGATCTTGCTGTTGGGCATCACGAGGGTCTGGTTATCGAAGGTCAGAATCGTGGTGTTCACCAGGCTCATGTGGCTGACTTTTCCGAAAACCGTCCCAGTCTCGACGATGTCCCCCACGTCGTAGGGCCGGTAGAGCAGGATCATCAGTCCGGCGGCGAAGTTGCCGAGCGTGTCCTGCAGCGCAAACCCGACAATAAAGCCGGCGATGCCGAGGCCGGCGAGCAGCGGTCCGACGGAGATACCCAGCTGGGCCAGGCCGAAGAGCACGCCCAGCAACAGCACAAACCCGCCCGCCGAGGAGATGATCATGTTTCGGAGCAGCCGGGAGATCTTGAAGTTCGACCGCTTCAGCCCTTCGTCTACGATGCGCCGGGTCACGCGCGAGGCCGCCAGGGCGATCCACAGCACCAGCAGAAACAGCAGGCCTTTGAACACCGCCTGCGGCAGGTTTTCCTTTGACCAGGTTCCGAGGTCGCTAAGCCACTCGGACAGAAGTCCCTTGAGGACACGCCAGTTAAAAATATCGGTGGTGACGGTGCCGGTGACCTCGATGAGCTGCTGGCGGTAACGCGAGTCGTCCATCCCCACCTTCTTGAGCAGGTTGCTGGCAGCGGTCAGGTTGCGCGCGAGTCGTCTGACCCGCTCTTCTACCAGGCGTTGTTTCGCCGCGAGGTCAGCGTCTTTCGGCAGAACCTCTAGCTGTCGTTCGATGCGATCCAATTGCTCGGTGGCGCCTTCGAGCGACAGCGAAAGGAACCGTACGCTCTCTCTGAGTGCGCTCTGCGTAAAGGTGCGCTGACCTTCGTTGTCGATACCAAACTCGCCGGAAAGCGTTGCGGTATCCTGGGAGGCGCTGAGCAGCCGCAGAATGCGCCGCCACAGTTCCGCCTGCTGGTCTTCGAGCGAGGCCAGTGCGGCCGGATCGGGGTTGTCCGGAACGGCGTCCGTGTCTTTTCGCTCCAGAACGCCCGTCAGGTAGTCCTGCACGCCTTGCTGCATGCCGGTTAGCAGTTCGGTAGCCCGGGCACGCCACTCGCCTGAATCGAGCCCGTTCGACTCCTGCGCAATAACCAGCCTGGCGAGCGCGTGTGAACTGGTGATGGCCTCCAGCCCCGAGTCCTCGGATCGTCGCCATAAAAGCCGCTGAAAGTCGCCCTCAGCAGACTCCGCGCGCCGGACATACTCCTGCGCGTCCTGCACAAAAGCCCGAATGTCTGCGTCAATCGCCGCTGCCCGTTCCTCGAAGGTCTGACCGTTTGCTGTTTCCTGAGCGTAGACATTCCCTGTCCCAAGGCAGATGGCCAGCAGCAGAGATCCAACGAGGCGTACGCCCAATCTTTCTTTCTGGGTCATTATTATGTTTTTCGCTCGAGCGAGGCTTGGAAAACGGGCGCGAGTGTAGCAACCGCTTGTGGTGCTGTTTGTGATGATTGACGGGAACCTGGGGCAGTCGCCCCCTCGATATTTGAGGATTTTTTGCTTGCGCGAATTCTGCTGATGGGTAACAGTAAAATAACGAGGTTTCGACGCTAGATAGCACCCGCAGTGACGCCAAGCGGTAGCAATGACTGATTTAGACGATCAACAGGCTCGGAACCGCAAGCGTCTCGTCTTTGACGCGTTCGTTTTTGACGCTGACGCGGCACTGCTGTCGCGCGATGGCGTTCCCATCGATCTGCGACCCAAATCGATTGAGGTGCTCGAGTATTTCCTGAGCAAACCCGGTGCGCTGATTACGAAAGCCGAGCTCTTGGACGCCGTATGGGGTGAACAGGCGGTCATCACGGAAGACTCCCTGGTCCAATGTATCGTGGAGATTCGACGGGCGCTGGACGATAGCGCGCGAAGCCTCATTCAAACTGTCCCCCGTCGCGGATACCGCTTCACGCCGGAAGTCGCCTTGGCGATCGTTCAAACTCAACAAGGCGCTGAACCGTCCGCCGGTTCCGGCGGAACCCTTTGGAAATGGGGAGGGCTCGCCGCTGTGTTGGTTGCCGCGGCCGCGCTGGCGGCCGCACTGGTCGAATTTGATCAGCCTGCATCACCAATTTCACAGCGAATCGCCGTCGCCGATCTTCAGGTGTCCTCTGACGCTATCAGCGGAAGCGCTCTGCTGCTGACGGAGTCGCTGCGACTGCGGCTGGACGAATTCTCAGGTCTCTCAACTCGGTCACTTGATGCTGCCACCGACGAGGGCTCCATGCCTTTGGCGATGGATCTGGCACAAGGGCAGGGAATTGACTGGCTCGTGACGGGCAACGTCAAGCAAACCCCGGGCGCTGAGCGCCCCGAGGTGCGCCTGTGGTTGTGGGATACCTTGAACCGGTCACGCTTCACGATGGGCGTCTACGAGTTACCGAAACACGGCGACTCTGCCAGCACTCGTCGGTTCATTACGGTGCGCGACGCGATTGTCGACCGCGCGATGCTTCGCCTGCCCACCCATCTTCTGGGAAACGCCAGCGAGTCGGGGTTTCCGGACCAGGTTGCCGACTTTGAGACCTACGCGTTGGTGATGTCGGAGTTGGAACTTGAGCGATGTAACCCGGAACTCGCCCGGATGATGGGCCCGGTGGTGCAGCGCACCCCCGATTTTATGCGTGGCTGGATGGCGTTGGCCTGGGCTCACTGGGTCGACTCCTGGGCGTGTGGTCTCGGCGAAGAGGCCTTGCAAAGCGCGATGGTGGCTGCAGGGCAGGTGCTTGCGCTGCGTCCTGATTATCCCAGCGCAGTCAAAGTTAAGACGTCGGTGCTTGCAGCACAAGGAAACCTAAGGGAAGCGCTCGCCACTGCGCAGCAGGCGGCGCAATCCTCGCCGGATGTCGCTGCTTTGTGGGCAACGGTTTCCTATCTCCTGAACTACACCGGACGTCTCGAGGAGTCGGAGCGAGCGATGGAGAGAGCGCTGGCGCTGGATTCGCTGGTCTTGATCGCTGAAACGGGCGAAACGCCCAACGTATTCTTATATGTTGGCAAGTGGCAGCGATTTCTCGAGACCCAGCCGGTATTTGATTCGCCGTACTTCAATTTCCAGCGTGCGTACGCACACTTTCGTAACGGCAACGCCAGCAGCGCGTTGGCGATTACAAAAGCCGATCAGCAAACGGCACCCTCGGACCTATACACGCGGTTTTCAGCCGCGTTAACCGCGATTATCGAGGGCCGCAACGAAGGTGCCGCTGAAATTCTCCGCGGTATCGTCGAACAGCGTAATCAAAGCGGTCAGACTGACGGTGAGACGACCTATCGCGAAGCGGTCTTATTTCTCTTGGCGGAGGATGAAGCAACGGCGCTCGAGCAGCTGGAGCTAGCCAGCACCCAAGGCTTTGTCTGTCTGGAGTGCGTGGTGCGAGACCCAGCTTGGCATCCGCTCCAGGAGTCTGGGTTGCTCGCAGCATGGTCTGAGAGGTGGTCCGAGGAGATGGCTGGCGGAGGTCTTTAGCCCTTACCAGGAGAACGGCCCCAATCAGCGACAAGGGTGCGTCAAACCGCACCCTCGCGCTGCAATCCATTAAGGAACCCGAAACACCGCGACACCGGCAGGGTAGCCAAAAGGTCTGCCCTCGATACCCACGTGTGGTATTCCGGACAGCGGGTCCTCCGGGGTGAGTAGCTGCCGAGCCAGCTCGCGATTGTCTTCGAGTTTTGCCGGCCCATGGCCGAAGACAAACATCCAAACCTGAGAGCCCGAGCTCGGATAGAAGTCCTTAAAGCTCCCTTTGAAATTGTTGGTGCGTCGGTCCCTGGCGAGAATGCCGTCCATTCTGCCGAACACCACCAGTGGATTGAGGAATTCGCCGGACGCGTCCTGGGTGAAGAAGTCGGCCAAGCCACAGGGTGTTGCGTAGCCTAGCGGTTCTGGGATTGGGACCTCGGAGTTGTCGGGCGTCAGCGGAAAATTGACGCACGCCGCTGGGTTGTCGATGTAAACCCACCAGACGGTGTAGGGGCTTCCAGGGACCATGCCGGTCACCTGCATGTTGCCCGTCAATCCGCGTCGCGTCGTGCAAAGGCCCGCGCGGCCGCTCATTTCGCTTCCGGTGAAGGCGCCGTGCCAGAAATCTGTCACCGGGGTGACGTCGCAGTTGTTGAAAATTCGCTTGTTTTCCTCAGCATGGGTCTGGCCGGAGACCAGCGTACTGAGCCCAAGACACAGGCCAAGAGCAAAGGCGTGCAAGCGGTTTTGGTTGAGTTGGGACATCTTCTTCCTCCAAGTTGCCGGGCAACCCCGGCCGAAACCTGAAGCTACCGACGGCCCTCGGCGAGGTAACGAAAACACGGCGAACAACTTCCGAGAAAACCACGAAACTCATGGAAAGCTGGCGAAGTCTTCCTTTTTCCAAGTAACTGCGGGCGACGCTCGCTACTGCCAGGCCAGCTGTCTGCTCAATCAGGCGGGCGTGGCCAAAGCGGTCTAACTGACTCCGCGGGCTGAAGTTTTTTGCGCAGATACCCCGTTCAAAGAAGGATTTCGCACCATTTTCGTCAGCCTTTCGTTACTCAGGATCCGTCAGACGCTTTTAGTAGCTCCGGAGGATTACCTTCTGAAGGAGCGAAAAAATGTGGAGAGTCGTTTTTCTGATCGTCTGTCTCAGCTGGTCGGGCCTGGTTTGGGGTCAGTTTCAGTATGAGCTGACGCTGGAGCATGATGGGCAGACTCACCTGTACGACCTATACATTCCGCCAACCAGTGGGGGCGGAGCACTGCCGCTGGTCCTGGACCTGCACTATATTCTCTGGTCGACTGCGGAATACCGGTCTCGCTTCGGCTTCAACCCCGCGTTCCACAGTCATGATCTCGTAACCGCATTCCCGCATTCGGGCGCTGGATGGAACTCCGGTATTGGCGCGGTTGGCAGAGATGACGTGGGGTTTGTGTTAGCGATGATCGACGAGATCGCGCGGCAAACCTCTATCGATCAGGATCGTATCTATATCATGGGGTTTTCTGACGGCGGTGAAATGGCCTATCGGCTCCTGTGCGAGGCTCCGGACCGGTTCGCCGCAGCCGCCACCATTGCGGCGCCGCTGGCACCGGAATTTGAGCTCGGTTGTCGGCTGCCCAGAGCCGTCCCGCTCATTGTTTTTCGCGGCATGACGGATCAACTGGTGGGTTTTCAGGGCGGAACCAACTCCTTTGGCGAGACGACGCTGGGGGCGAATGAGACGATGGATTTCTGGCGTCAGCAGAACGGCTGCCAGGGACCTATTACCAGCGAGGACTTTGCGCCGCAGCATTCATGCCGGGTAGACAGTGCCTGTAGTGGCGGAACGGAGGTCAGGCTCTGCGTGGTTGAGGCGACCGAAGTTCACCGCTTCCGCCACTCGATTTTCGACAACGCTGCTGGCATTGATCTGCGGTTCAACTCGCTCGAGTTCATGAGACGTTTTGTGCGTCCGGAAGCGGCGTTTGAGATTGACGGCGGCTTAACCGGCGCCTGGTTCGACCCGGAAAATCCTGGACAGGGGCTGCTCATCGAACCCATTCCCTCTGACGGATCGTTGTTTGCCGCATGGTTTACGTTCGATCAGTCTGTGTCGGACAGTGGCGGTGAAGAGCAGCGTTGGCTGACGCTTCAGGGGGGCTATGGTGGCGCCGAAGCAGATTTGGACATACTCAGCACGAACGGTGGTCGGTTCCTGGGAGCTGATCCCGTGGAGACCCAAGTCGTCGGCAGCGCGCGCCTGCGATTTGCCAGCTGCACTGAGGCAACTCTGTCCTATCAATTCGATGATGGACCGACGGGAGAGATTGCGCTCACCCGGCTATTACCCGACACGCTTTGTGGCAACCCAATCGGCAATGCGCCGATTCCCAAGACGTTCAGTTCGATGAATGCCGGATTGAGCGGTGCCTGGTTCGATCCGGCGACTCCGGGTCAGGGGCTGGTGTTTGATGTTGTGCCGGCCGCTGATGTGCTCTTTGCGGCTTGGTTTACGTTTGATGGTGCGTCCGACGAAAAGATCGGCGCGGTCGATCAGCAATGGATGACGGCTCAGGGAAGCACGGCCGGCGTTGAGTCGGACCTCGTGATCAGCCGAACGACGGGCGGGCAGTTCGACTCTCCGGCATCGATTTCGACAGTCAGCGTGGGCAGCGGAAAGCTGGCCTTCATGTCATGTTCAGAAGCCGTATTCGAGTTTGAGCTCGCGAGCGGCGAGACAGGCAGCATTCAGCTCGTTCGGCTTGCGCCGGATGTGTTCTGCGGGTTGCTGAGCCGGTGACTTAAGCAGGACAAGAGCTAAGACTGACACAACTGATCAGGGTAAGACGGTGGTAATACAGGTAGCTTAAAGGCTCCGCGCACTTTTTGAGCCAGTTATGCAGAGCCCGAGGCAGACACCCGTTCAACAAACCCCTAGACTGGCGAGCTGCCGACCGCAACAGAGCCGATGAACGACAAGCTGTTCGCCCGATGGCCGAACCCGACGAAGAGAGCGGGCGCAGCGGCCGGGCTCGCCATAGCCGCTATTAGAATTGCCTGACTGAATGCCTGCGAGTCACCTGCTGCTGATTTTTGTTGCGTGCCTGGTCTGGGCCTTCAACTTTGTGGCCGCAGCGGTGGGGCTGCTGCACTTTCCGCCGTTCCTTTTCACGCTGCTGCGGTTCATCCTGGTGATGGTGGTGCTGCTGCCGTTTCTGAAGCGACCTGCGCCGGGTCAATGGTGGCGGCTCGTGGCTGTTGCCATCCTCACGGGTGCGCTGCACTTCGGCCTCAATTTCTGGGGGCTGCAGCTCTCCAACGATATTTCGTCGGTCGCGATTCTGATCCAGGCCTATATCCCCATTTCCGCAGTTCTGGCTGCGGTGCTGCTGAAGGAGCGTTTGGGGTGGCGATCTGTGCTGGCCATCAGCGTTGCGTTCTCGGGTGTGTTGGTGCTGGGCTTCGATCCGAAGGTGTTTTCGCAGCTCGACAGCGCCCTGCTGATTCTGCTGGCCGCGTTTTCCATGTCGCTGGGCACGGTATTCATGCGGGGTATCCGTGGCCTCGATCCGCTGGCTTTTCAGGCCTGGACCGCGATGATCTCCATCCTGGCGCTGATCCCGATGGTGTTTGTGCTTGAGCAGCCCAGCCTGGAGCTGCTCACTACGGCTGAGTGGAAGCACTGGGGAGGCATCATCTACTCGGCGCTGGGCGCATCGATCGTCGCCCACGGCATCTTCTTTTTTCTGATCCAGCGTCACCCCGTTGCCTACGTGACACCCTATCTGCTGATGACGCCGGTGCTCGCGATCATTTTTGGCGTGGTTTTTTGGGGCGACCGCCTGACCTGGGTACTCGTGGCGGGTGGTGCGCTGACTATCGGCGGAATCCTGATTCTGTCACTGCGGGCCCGTGCTCGAGTTACCGCAAACTGAGCGGTATCGCCTGGGTGCTGAGAATCAGGGGCACGCGACCGCTGATAAATCGCGATTGTTTTTGTCGATCGCAGCGATTGAAAACATGATTTTCCATTGAAATCATCAATCGAATAGACTCCTCGCATTGACAAAATCTTGGCCGAGCAGGGCCTAGACTTACCGCCCAAGCTACCGTGCAGCGCACCTTTCATGACCTACGATCAGATTTTCGACAACGCCATCGCCAGCTTGCACCGCGAGGACCGCTACCGGGTCTTTGCTGATCTGGAGCGCGTTGCCGGTGAGTATCCCAACGCGGTTTATCGGCAGGGCAACGAGGCTCGCGAAGTCACCGTGTGGTGCTCAAACGACTACCTGGGCATGGGTGCCCATCCGCAGGTGGTCGAGGCGCTTGTAGCGGCGGCCACCTCGATCGGCGCGACGGCCGGCGGTACCCGGAACATCTCCGGGACCAGCCATCCGATGGTCGAACTGGAACAGCAGCTCGCAGCGCTGCATCGGAAAGACGCGGCGCTGGTCTTTACCTCTGGCTATATCTCGAATGACGCGACGCTCAGTACGCTGGGAAAACTCCTCCCCGACGTTGTGATCATTTCCGACGAGCTGAATCACGCTTCCATGATCGAGGGAATTCGCCGGTCGGGAGCCGCCAAACGAATCTTCCGCCACAACGATCTGGCCCATCTGGAGCAGATTCTCCAGAGTGAGCCGCTCGACCGTCCGAAGCTGATCGCCTTTGAAAGCGTCTATTCCATGGATGGGGATATCGCCCCAGTGGAAGCCATCTGCGATCTGGCTGAACGCTATCAGGCGATGACCTACGTAGACGAGGTGCACGCCGTCGGCATGTACGGCAGCCAGGGCGGCGGGATCTCCGATCAGCTGGGGCTCACGCAGCGGATCGACATTATTGAGGGCACCCTGGCAAAAGCGTTCGGTACGCTGGGTGGGTACATTGCGGCCTCTGCCAACATCGTTGACGCCGTTCGCTCCTACGCACCCGGCTTTATTTTTACGACCGCCCTGCCGCCCGCTGTTTGCGCCGCGGCCCGGGCGTCCATCGGTCATTTGATGGATTCATCGCTGGAGCGGACCGAGCTGCACAACCGCGTTCGCCAGACCAAAGACGCGCTGGAACAGCTCGGCCTTCCCGTTATGCCGACCCAGACTCACATCCTGCCGCTGTTTGTCGGTGATGCGGCGCGCTGCAAGCAGGCTTCTGACCTGCTTCTCACCGAGCACAACATCTACGTGCAGCCGATCAACTATCCGACCGTGCCGCGAGGGCTCGAGCGTCTGCGCATTACCCCGACGCCACAGCACGACGATCAGCACATTTCACAGCTGGCGGCTGCTCTCGCCTCGGTGTGGAAAAAGCTCGACCTGCCTTTTGGTGACTTCTTCGAGGTCCGGGCCGAAAACGAGCAAAAAAACTGGCTGGCCCTTCACCGGGCCGGCGGCTGATCCCCACGACCCGTTCAGTTGGCGTCACGGAGCGGTAACGCTCCACGCGCATCCTTTCCGACTAATCCATAACGCGGCGCGGTCCCCGTGAGACGCGGGCGGACCCTTGGTCATTGAAGGTGTCGATCGTGGTGAGAGAAACAATTCATTAGATTTATTGTTCTGCGGCCCGTGTAATAGCTGCACGCTTTTTTCAGGAGAACCCGATGAACGATCCCAAGCAATGTCCCGTGATGCACGGCGGCAACACCGCAACCGGTGAGCCGGTTACCAAATGGTGGCCCAAGTCTCTCAACCTGGACATCCTCCACCAGAAGGGTGCTCGCGTGGATCCGATGGACCCGGACTTCAGCTACCGCGAAGCGGTGAAAGGTCTGGATTTCGAGGCCGTCAAAGCTGACCTGCACGCGCTGCTCACCGACAGTCAGGCCTGGTGGCCCGCCGACTGGGGGCACTACGGCGGACTGATGATCCGGCTTGCCTGGCACTCCGCGGGTTCGTACCGCATTCAGGACGGCCGCGGCGGTGGTGGCGCCGGCAACATCCGCTTTGCGCCGCTCAACTCCTGGCCTGACAACGCGAGCCTCGACAAAGCGCGTCGGCTGCTGTGGCCGATCAAGAAAAAGTACGGCAACGCGCTGTCCTGGGCGGACCTCATCCTGCTTGCCGGCAACATCGCCTATGAGTCCATGGGCCTGAAAACCTTTGGCTTCGGCTTTGGCCGCGAGGATATCTGGGGTCCGGAAACGGACGTTTACTGGGGCGCTGAACAGGAGTTCCTGGCGCCGAGCGAGAATCGATATGAGTCGCTCGACGATACCTCTACCCTCGAGAACCCGCTGGCGGCAACCCACATGGGGCTCATCTACGTGAACCCGGAGGGCGTGAACGGCAATCCGGATCCGCTCAAGACCGCGGCGCAGGTTCGCGAGACCTTCGGCCGCATGGCGATGAATGATGAAGAGACGGCGGCGCTGACCTGCGGCGGCCATACCGTGGGCAAAGCGCACGGCGGCGGCACCGGCGAACACGTTGGGCCTGAGCCCGAGGCTGCCGGCGTCGAAGAACAGGGCCTGGGCTGGGCAAACAGCGACCATCAGGGTCAGGCCAACCGGGCGTTCACTTCGGGTATCGAAGGCGCGTGGACCAAAGAACCCCTGAGGTTCGACATGGGTTACTTCGACCTGCTGTTCGGCTACGACTGGGAGCTGCAGAAGTCTCCGGCCGGTGCCTGGCAGTGGGAGCCGGTCGACATCGCCGATGAGGATCTGCCGGTAGATCCCACGGATCCCACCAAGCGGGCCCGGGCGATCATGACCGATGCCGATATGGCCATGAAAATGGATCCGACCTACCGGGAAATCTGCGAGCGTTTCCGCGAGGACGAGGCCTATTTCCGCGACACGTTTGCCCGGGCCTGGTTCAAGCTGACACACCGCGACATGGGGCCGAAGGCCAACTACATCGGGCCGGACGTCCCGTCGGAAGATCTCATCTGGCAGGATCCGGTGCCGGCAGGCAACACGGACTACGACATCGATGCCGTGAAGGCCAAGATCGCGGCGACCGGCCTGTCCTCCGCCAAGCTGATCGCCACCGCCTGGGACAGTGCCCGCACCTTTCGCGGCTCAGACAAACGCGGCGGCGCCAATGGCGCTCGAATCCGCTTGGCGCCTCAGAAAGACTGGGAGGGCAACGAGCCCGAGCGCCTGCAGGAGGTGCTGGCAGCGCTCGAGCCCATCGCTCAGGAGACGGGTGCGTCACTCGCGGACGTGATCGTGCTCGGTGGCAGCGTGGGGGTGGAGCAGGCCATCGAGGCGGCTGGCCTGTCTCTGCCGGTGCCGTTCACGCCGGGTCGCGGCGATGCCAGTGATCAGCAGACCGATGCGCCGTCATTCGATGTACTGGAGCCGCTGGCGGACGGGTTCCGGAATTATCAAAAAGATCGTTATGCAGCGAGCCCGGAAGAGATGCTGCTAGACTGCGCGCAGCTGCTCGGTCTGACCGCTCAGGAAATGACGGTGCTGCTCGGGGGTATGAGGGTGCTGGGCGCTAACTACGGTGGCAGCCCGCACGGGGTTCTGACCGACCGCGTCGGTGCGCTGACCAACGATTTTTTTGTCACGCTCACCGATATGGCCCTGAGCTGGCACCCGGTTGGTGACGTGGTGTACGAGCTGCGCGACCGCCAAAGCGGCGCAGCGAAGTTCACAGCGACGAGCACCGACCTCGTGTTCGGCTCAAACTCCGTGCTCAGGGCCTATGCGGAGGTTTACGCGCAGGACGACAACCGAGAGAAGTTTGCGCGCGACTTTGTCAGCGCCTGGACCAAGGTGATGAACGCCGATCGTTTTGACCTCCGAGCTTGATCTGTTGGAGGCGCCGCGACGGTGATCGCCGTCGCGGCGCTACGGCCTAGAAAGCTCCTTGGCAGTACCCCATAAAAAAGGCCGCGCATTGCGCGGCCTTCCGTGAGTCGGGCAGAACCTGCCCTCGTGTTGCCGTGGTGCGATCAGCGTTGAATCGCTCCTTCCTCACACGACTGCAGACTCATAACCGTTTGATACTCACTCGACATGTGATCACCTCCTTTCAATTGCCCGTAGAAACCTGATCATGCCGGAGCGTTAAGCAAATGACTACCAGTTGCGCGGTCCTGTCGAAGTTATTGTGTTGAGGCCTTAGACAAACGCCACTCCGCGCCTTTGCCAGAGCGACTCGAAACCGCCTCGAACGCTGGACATCTGGGTCCCGGCTGGGGCAATCTCTCAGCGTGCTCTTCCCGCCGTTTGCTCATCGATGTTAGAAGTCCTCGCGCTCATGGCCGGCATGACAAGCCAGCCGGTCGTGAATGCCTTACCCGCGCCTCCCAAGGAATGTGTGGTCCTGCTGCATGGCCTGGCACGGTCCGATCGTTCCATGCGGCGCCTGGAAAAGACGCTGACAACGCAAGGCTATGCCGTGGCGAACATCGGGTACGACTCTCGCAGCGCACCGGTGGAGGAGCTGGCGATCCCCGCCGTTCAGGAGGGGGTGGATGACTGTGCTCAGCACCAGCCCGCCAAGATTCATCTCGTCACGCACTCGCTGGGCGGCATCCTGGTTCGGTATTACCTCGCCCGCAAGGTGATTGAAAACCTCGGCCACGTGGTGATGCTGGGCCCGCCAAACCAGGGTAGCCACGTGGTGGACAACTGGCGCCGAATCCCAGGGTTTCGCCTTCTCAACGGTCCGGCCGGCATGCAGCTGGGCACCGATCCCGAGAGTGTCCCTCGGCAGCTGGGGCCGGTGTCTTTCTCGCTGGGCGTCATCGCGGGAACGCGCTCGATGAATCCGATACTGTCCCTGAGTCTGCCCAACCCGGACGACGGCAAGGTGCATGTCGAAAACACCAAGGTCGACGGGATGTCGGACTTCATCGAGGTGCCTCATACCCACACGTTTATGATGCGCGCCCCGGATGTGCTCGAACAGGTCATCCACTTCCTGCGTCATGGGCGGTTTAGCGGGGGCTGATCTCGAGAAGATTGCTGGGGCGAAAGCGGCTTGTGCCGTACGCGCCGCGCGACGCTTCAGATCAGGTTGCGGGCAAACGCACCGCTTCGATTCGATCGACCTCGAGGCGAAACGGTCCCGCTTTCTTGTCGTAGATGTAGAACTCGACGCCGCGAAGTGCGGCAGGCTGAAGCTTGCCATTGAGCGGGCGGCCAAAAAATACCCGGGTCATCTCCCGGATCGGCACAGTGACGGTCTGCCAGATGGCGCCATCGGTATCGAATCGCCGCCAGTAGCTGTCACCTCGATTGCCTGTGCCGCCGCTGGCGCCGAGGATCCATGTCCGACCGTCGCCCCTGACGCGGATACGCAGGGCGTCGTAACCGGCGATCGATCCCGCAGGGACCGACGCACGTATCGACGAAAAGCCGCCGTTGTTTGCCAGCGACGTGTCGCCGGTGAAAACCAACGAGCCATTTTCTTCTGACACCTCGCCGGTCGATCGGCCGCCCATCACGCCATCCAGAACGACCTGCCACCGATCGACGTCCGCGGTTTGCGAAAAATCGAACAGCAATCGTTCGCTGGCTTCCGGTATGGGCGGGAGAGGCTCCCCAGCGAGGAGGGTGTCGATCAGGTCTCGATAGGCCCAGGCCCGGTCTCGCGGGTCGGACATCGCTGTGGCCAGATCGAGCTGAAACGTCAGGCTTTTTCTTTGAGCGGGTTCGCTGAGCCAGCCCTCGGTGCTGCCAATCGCCTCCAGCGCCGTGGCATAAACCGCGGCGCAAGCCGCCGCCTGGCCGTCATTGTAGAGCGGGACGCCACGCGCGATTGCGCGGCCGAGATAGTCTTCCAGGGTCAGCGTCGGGTTGAGCATGGCCAAGGTTAAGGCGAAGGCGGGCAGCATCTGTCACTCCCATCAACAAGGCCGGCAGGCTAACGCGGCGCCCAACAACAAAAGGTGAAGCCGCCCCGGCCTCGAAGCCCAGGCGGCTTGGGCTGTCTCAGCTCAAGCCGTCTCGCTCGATTGGACAGCTCATGCACCTTGGCCCGCCGCGCCCGCGTCCCAGCTCTTCCCCGGCAATGGTGATCACCTCGATGCCGGCCTCGCGCATGGCCGCAATTGTTGCGGCGTTGCGCTCGTAGCCGATCACGGTGCCAGGCTTCAGAGTCAGAACGTTATTGGCGTCGTTCCACTGTTCCCTTTCTGCTTCGTATTTATCGCCGCCAGTTGGGATGATCCGCAGCTCCTTGTGGCCGCAGGCGCTGGCCAGCGTCTGGAAAAAGCCTGTTCGTCGTTTCACGTTCAGGCCGCCGCCGGCGCCGCGAGTGATATCCCACGACGGTGTTGCGTCGTTGATGATGCGCGGGTAGACGCTGAAACAATCCACATCCATCTGGGTCATCACCGTATCCAGGTGCATACAGCTGCGGTGTTTGGGCAAGTCGGCCGCAAGCACCCGGTCCGCTACGCCGCCGGCAAAGAGTCGCTCCGCCAGCATTTCCACTGCCTGCGGCGTTGTGCGTTCGCTGATGCCCGCGAGCAGGGTGCCGTTTCCCAGCACCAGCACATCACCACCCTCAAGCGACGCATCGGTTCGACCCATAGACACACCGTCGAACCAGTTTTCCCACCGGGACTCGGCGAACAGCGGGTGGTGTCGATAGATCGCTTTCAGGTGCACCGTTTCACGCAGCCTGGCGGCTTTGGCCATCGGGTTGAGCGACACGCCGCCAAAGATCCAGCACGATGTGTCGCGCGTGAACAGGTGATTGGGGAGCGGCGGCAGGATGAAGTCGGTCTCGCCGACGATCAGTTCCGCCGTCAGGCTATGGGAGCGGTTAGCCAGGTCATCCTGCGTGAGGCCGCCGATCAGCGCGGAGGCCATGGCTTCGCCATCCATCTCTTCGAGAAAACTTCGTACCGAACGGGCCAGTCCGGGACCCAGCGAGGTTTCACGCACCTGGTGATCGAGCACCCAGCTGCGGGCTTCGGTCTGCTCCAGTGTCTGCGCGAGCAGGTCGTGGAGCAGTAGCACCTCCACACCATGATGCTTCAGCGTCTCGACAAAAACGTCGTGTTCGGTCGCAGCGCGGGCCACGCGAACGACGTCATCGAACAGCAGATCCTCAAAGTTTCGCGGCGTGAGCCGCCGTAGGCTCAGCTCCGGACGGTGAAGCAAAACCCGGTGGAGCTTTCCGACCTCAGAACCAACGTACATCCTTGTCATGATTTGCTGCCTTTGGCTTTCAACTTTTTTAAAACCGGCACACGATACCGGGTGCATCACCGTCACGCGACCAGCGCCTGGGCTGGAACGCATACACACAGGGCGCGTATCCTCTCGGGCGATATCCGTTGCTATACTGAGCGCTCTGCCGGTCCACACTCCGAACGTTCAGATCATCATTCGTAAAAGGCGCGCCGGGCCGGTGCAGATCCGGCGACGCCAACATCGAACCCACTAGGATATTGCTCGCCATGCGATGGCCAGTTCTTGGACCCAAGGTCCCCAAGACAAGTAACCCGCTGACACGCTGGCTCGGACGACGGGCGCTGGGATTGATGGGTTGGCGCATGACCGGCCAATGGCCCGATGAGCCAAAACTGATTGTGGTGCTGGCCCCGCACAGTTCGAACATTGATTTTATTTTGTCCTGGGCGGTGTTCTGGGGACTGGGTCTGAAGACTTCGTTCCTGGCCAAACTCTCGCTGTTCCGCTTTCCGCTCGGTGTGATCATGCGTGGCCTTGGCGGCATTCCCGTCGACCGGAGTTCGCCGCAGGGCATGGTGGACCAGATGGCTGAGCAGTTCTCAAAAAGAAAGCAGCTGGTTGTCGGCATCACGCCCGAAGGCACCCGCGGTGCGGTACGAAAGTGGAAAAGCGGTTTTGCGCGAATTGCCGTGCGCGCCAGCGTTCCGGTGCTGCCCGCGATCGTCAATTACCAGGAGCGCATGATCTATCTTCAGCCGGCGATCGCCAACGTGGACTCCGTCGACGAGCTGCTTGCGGCGACCAAGGCCGCTGCAGGGGTCGGCAGCCCGCGCAACTGATCCAGTTCCATCACCAGCTTGACCCTAGAAAGCGTGGGGAATCGTATTTAACCATTGCATTTATTAACCTATTGGTTTAATAATGTCGTATGAGCACGACGGACCCATTGAGCGATACGTTCGCTGCGCTGGCGCACCCCGCAAGACGAGCCATGCTCGCCCGCCTGGCACAGGGGGAAGCTACGGTGAACGAGATCGCCGAGCCGTTCGATATGAGCCTTCCCGCGGTTTCCAAACACATCAAAGTGCTCGAGCGTGCAGGGCTGGTCTCCCAGGGAAAGCAGGCCCAATACCGTCCGTGCACCCTAAATCCTGCGCCTCTGAAGCAAGTGGCTTCCTGGGCTGAGCAGTATCGACCGATCTGGGAAGCCAGGTTCGATCAGCTGGAATCTGTGCTGAAGCAATTGACGGAGGGAAGAGATGGCAACTGAAACAGACTGGGTACGGATTGAACGCGAGTTTGAAGCGCCGATCGAAACGATCTGGAAAATGTGGACCGAAGCAGATCTGTTTCAGCAATGGTACGGGCCGAACGGGATGAAAATTCCCGTCGCCGAAATGAACGTTGTCGAGGGCGGGCAGCGAAAGATCTGCATGCAAATGGAAATGCCGGACAAAACCATGACCATGTGGTTGGTCGGTGAATACAAGGAAGTGAGCCCGCTAAGTCGGCTCGTTTATACCGAAAGCATGGCCGACGAACAGGGCAACGTTCTGTCGCCGGAAAGCATGGGGATGCCTCCGGGTCATCCGGAAAGGACGGAGATTATCGTCGAGCTTTCCGAAGCCGGCGGAAAGACGACCATGAAGATGACGCATGTCGGCGTTCCCGCAGACTCGCGCGGTGCAGGCGGTTGGGCGCAGGCGATCGAGAAGATGGCAGCACTGATCGCCAACGTGGCTTAGTTTGTCCGACCAAGACCGCTGCTGAGATTAGGCGGCCAAACTCTACTACGGAGGCGCGTGCGGAAGCCGGGTCATTGCTTGCAATTCGGCCTGGGGCACTTCCTGGCCCAGGATCATTTGCACGGCCTCTTCCAGCACCTCGTCTCTTCCTGCCCTAACGCCTGCAATCGTCGGTCTTATCGTAACGTCGGGAATGATGCCAATTTTCTGGGTAGGCGACCGATCAGGATAGAAAACGCCGATGCCGCTGATCATGGTCTCGTAACCGCCCGGTAGCGTGATTCGAGAGATATTGCCGTCAGCGCCAGCCGTCTGGCTGCCAACAACCGCGGCGTTGGGGCCGGCTCGAAATGCCATCGAGGTGTACTCGGAGCTGCTTTGGCTCGCCTCATCCACGAGAACCACCACTTTGCCGTCGTAAAAGGGTGACTTGGGGCTGAGGCTTGTTGAATCGGAGAAGCGAAAGGTACCCGGAGACGTCAGGTCGCCGCGGGTGAACCGCGCGAACGGCGTTGTTTGCGGCACAAGATGCTGGCCAAGTGCAAAGACAACGAAGTCCGATGGATAGTTGCGAATGTCGATGATCAGTCCGCGCGTACCCTCAATGGCTTCGAGGTATTTCGGCACGTCGTTCGCCGAAACGGACGACAGCTTCAGGTAGGCGACGTCTTCGGAAAGCAGCTGTACGGTTTTGCCGTCCCGGTCGTGGGCATTAAGCCGAGTCGGCCCTGGCTTTCGCTTTAGCGTGAGGTCGATTTCCTGACCGTTGCGCTCAACTCACACGTCTACGAATTTTTCCCTTCCCCGGAGCACATTTTCATAGAGCTGCCGGCGCAGTGCGGACTCGTTCGATGCGCCGTAGAGAGGGCGCCAGGCGTCCACCAGTTCCTCCACCGGCGTACCATCGACCGTGAGGATCACGTCCCCTACGGCGAGCCCTTTGCGAAAGCCGTTTTTGGACGCCCGCCAGACCACCGGCCGATCTTCTATCCAGCGGATTTGTGCATGCACATAAAGCCGGCCACCCGGTGGTCTCAGATAAAAACGGGACCACAGATTCGTATGACCATCCTCGACGCGCGCAATCAGCGCCAGCAACGCCGTGGCGTATTTTCCTGCATCGTCGGCCTCAACGAATCGGGGGATGAAATCCATCAGAGTCTGATCCCAGTCTTGGGAGATCACGTTTCTATATGGCGACCAGTACTCGACGATATTCCAAAACCGAAACAGGGCCAGCAGCCGGTAGGGCCAGGTGAGCTCCTTTCGACCGGCATACGACCTTTCGTTGAGAAATTGGGGGTTTTCGACAAGCTCGGCAAGCGTCACGTAGTGCTGATCAGCGTATCGCTTGGATTTCGCGTTCACTGCATTGAGCAGTTGTGCCAAATCGGGTCCAAGCAACACTTCGTCCTGAACCCAGCTGCGCTCCGTTGATTCGCTCGGCTCGCCTTCTGCGAGTTCTACCCTGCAGTTTGGCCGGGGCTGATCGATCTGACGAACCCAGGTTGTGAGGACCTGCAGCGCTGCCGAGCGGGATTTTGCCTCGCTGATGTTGGCGGCGACCCTAAACAACTCTTTGTCCCAGTCGAAACAACCGCCTTTGACCTGGGGATGGTGGTATTTCAAGTAGCCCCAGACTTTGCCAAGGAGGTAGAAATTGTCCGTGCGCTGGGAAACATCGGAATCTGGGGTTCGCTCCATCGCGAGTTGTTGACCGTATGCTGTGCCGGCGAACACCAATATCAGCCCGCCTAAAACGCTAAGAAACCGCTGCACCATAACCCTCCTTCGAACCATGAATCCTGCATGACACGCCAAACGGCGGGCCCGCGAACTTGACGCCATCGTCTCATTTTCAGACAGATCGTCCTGCCGGCTTATTGCTGACCTGAGCCCCTTTCGCACGTGGCGACATCCCCTGTAACCAAACCGCTAACCAGGCGTGTTTGGGGCAACATCCAACAACCAGACGCAGTCAACTCATGAAACTCTCACCACTGTTCGGATTCGCGCCGACCCTGCTGCTCGTGACTTTGCTTCCCATTCCCGCATCGTCGGACGAGACGGACGTGGGATCCTTCAAAGAGTGTGACGCTTGCCCAGAGATGGTGAACATTCCAGCCGGGTCATTTTTATTTGGGTCACCAGAAGATGAAGCAGGCCGCAGCGACGATGAAGGGCCCCAATCCGCGGTCACCTTGGACGGCTTTGCCGTGTCCAAATTTGAGATCACTGTCGGTCAATATCAGGCGTTTGTCACCGCGATGGATTATCAATCCGAGGACATTTGCCTGACTCTGCAAGAGAACGGCTCATGGGGCTACCAGCCAGAGCTCAACTGGCAGACACCCGGTTTTGATCAAAGCGAAGACCATCCGGTGATTTGTGTCAGCTGGCGCGACGCCAACGCCTACATCGGCTGGCTGAACACTCAAACGCCCAAGGCAACTTATCGACTGCTGACCGAGAGCGAATGGGAGTACGCCGCCCGCGCAGGCACCACCACAACGTATTGGTGGGGAGTCAACCAGGACGAATTCTGCAGGTTCACTAACGGCGGCGACGTATTGGCGGGCCAGTCCTACGAGACATGGGACCGCGCGGGTAAGTGCTCGGACGGACACCTGTACACCGCGCCAGTGGGGGCGTTCAAAGCGCCGAACGCCTTCGGTCTGCACGACATGGTGGGCAACGTTTGGGAATGGGTGGCCGACTGCTACCAACCGTCGCTTAGCTCAACGCACTTTTCTGAACAAACTGTGCCCGAGGAAGGCTGTGAAAAAAGGGTCGTGAGGGGCGGCGCCTGGGATTACAGTCCGCTGTACTTGAGGAGCACGTATCGAGGGGCCTGGAACCCAACCCAGGGATTCTCCAACTTTGGCTTTCGCGTCGCGAAGTCTTTGGATGCAGATTCTTGAATCCGGGGCCCTAGGCTCGACCAACTCGCTCAAGAACAGGTGGTGTGCCGCATCTCTCCAAGGAGCTCTGGTGTTGTTGGGGAGGCTGGTCCAGGAAAGTTAACCCGACCCCCATTTGGATCGAGCTGGATTGGCCTGAACTGTTCGGTCGCGTAGTCTGTCCGACCGGGTAACCGGTGGAGGGTAGTAAGCAGCCACTCGCTAGTGGTGGCACGCTTTACGGTCCGATTCCGTTTGTCTAAGCGAACGAGCACATTGTTCTTCAAGGAAGAAACCATGCCAGACCCTCATCGATTTCATCAATTCAAGCTTGGCTTTCGTTCTTCGGGGCGGATAGTGGTCACAGCACTACTGACGATGCTCCTGAGTGTCCACGCATCGATCGCTACCGCCCAGACGCCCAGAGAAGCGACTTCACCCGGGAGCGAAGCAGACAGTCAACAGCGTTCGATCGACGGCAACCCGCTCGATGAGGGGTTACCCGCCTACCTTACCCGTGAACATCCGGTCTGGCGCGCTTTTGCGCCAAAATGGGTTGCCGCACCCTGCCCATATCCTTCTTCTGCGAAATACAACCGGGAACGGGTGGACTGCGGCTATGTCCTGGTGCCGGAAAATCGAAGGAACCCGGACAGTCGGCTGATCCGCCTTTCGGTCGCCCGTGTTCAGTCGACCGAAGCGAGTCCAGCGGCCGGCATAACCGTGTTTCTGAATGGCGGGCCAGGCAATCCGATCGTTCGGGCCGGACCTCGCTTCTCTCGTGCGGATACACCGTGGATGCGGCGGGTGACTGAAGTCAGCGATATGGTCCTGCTGGACCAGCGGGGCACCGGTTACTCAGAAGGCTTTTTCTGCCGCGGACTTGATCGGGCGGCGCTGAGCCCGACCGATCCACAAAGCGAACAATCCATCGCTTACCTCGTTGGAGAATACCGGCGTTGCCTGGACGAAGGTGTTCAGCGCGGCGTCGATGTTACGGCGTACACCACCTGGGATAACGCGATGGACGTTCGCGACGTTCGCGAAGCACTCGGTCTTAAGCAGTGGAACGTGTTTGGTGGGTCCTACGGTACTGAACTCGGTCAAATGGTGCTGCGAATCGACGCGGCCGGCACCCGCGCCGCAGTGCTGGATTCGGTTGTAGCGCCGCCGCCGCTGAGCTGGGGCGGTACTGCTTTTGGCATGCGAAATGCGTTGGAAGCGCTCAATGCGGCCTGCGTCGAGCATGGAGCATGCGCGAGTCGTTTTGGTGATTTGGCCAAACTTGCCGAAAACGCCGTGGATGCCTATCGCGACAAGCCACTGGTGTTGGGCGATCTTCCGTCGGAGGTCGTCCCGAGCCGTGAGCTTGTCCTCAATCACCGCGTTGTTAGCTCCGGATTTTTCTCAGCGCTGTATTCGCGCCAGCTGTATCCAGCGATGCCGGCGTTGATGGAAGCGGTCGCAGCACGGGACGAGGTAGCCCTTCGGGCGACGGCCACCATATTGGCCGACGCTAACGATCTGGAGTGGGGTTCGGGCATGGGCGTTGTGACGGCCTGTTCGGGCTTTGGCCCGGTATCAGCGGCGCGGGCGGAAGAAGTGCGGACCAGCGCCCCGTTCTGGACTGAAGCCCTGGCAAACAGTGGTACGTACGATGACCTCTGCGAGCCGCTGGGCCTGCTGGAGCCCGATCCTTTGCATACATTTCTTGAGTCCGACGTGCCGGTCCTGCTGGCTGCGGGTTCGGTTGACCCGATTACGCCGCCGGCCTACGCCGAGTACGTGCACACCGGGCTGACGAACTCCTTCTTGATCGAGGTGCCCTTTACCGGCCATTTCGCCACAGCGCCGGGCTGCCCGGCCGGGATCTTGGCGGATTTTCTGAGGTCTCCGACGCAAGCGCCGGACGCGAGCTGCCTTGACGACATGGACGGCGTTGAATTCGTCACCCAATACAAGCCCACCCGTGCGGTCTATGACTTGTACCAGACGGTTGAAGAAGGTCGATATTCCGCATTAATTGTACCGGGGATGGCGATTCTGGCGCTCTTGACGGCGCTGCTGGCGTACCCCGTCGCCTGGGTCGGTCGCAAGCTGGATCGGCAGCGATCGGAGCACGCCAATCCGCGACGACTGGCCTGGTTCGCAGCCTTTCTCATGCTCGGCGGCGCGACCGCCCTCGGGCTGGCCGCAATGCAAACCTTCAGCCGATCGGTTGCGCTACTCGCACTGGGATTGATCGGGCCGACCGTTTGGGTCACGCCACTCATCGTGCTTGGCGTGCTGATTGCGCTGCTGGCATTGGTGGCCGCCATTCGCAAGCGCAGCGATGCGGGCACAGTCGCCGGCGTAAGCGTGGTCCTGGGATCAGGTATCGCGCTGAGCGTCTCTTTGACCCTGCTGGGGCTGTTGTTTTAGCAACACTGATAGGGAATTTTAGGGGCCAGGACCAGGTGCCAAGTCCGGTTGCGGCTATCCTGCTACCGAGCTTACGGGGTATTGCAGCATCCTCGTGTCTACCGTGAGTAATCGAAGATGCTCAACGCGCGCTTGGGCAACGATCATTCGGTCGAACGGGTCGCGATGAATAGGTGAAAGTGCAAATGCGAATGCCAATGTTGGCGTCGCTGATCATTGTCCGCGCTTGGATCGACAGCGCCGCATCGTCCGCCAGCTGGCAGAGGAGAATGTGATTATCAGGGATTATTCGAATTGGCTCCTTTAGTTGGTCGAGTCTTCGAACAGGTCCGCAACGGCTTCGTCATCAACATCGAAATCACTCGCAATCGTGATTTTTCCCTTCAGCGTGCCCGGGCGGCGTTTGGAGATTGGCGCTGGATAAGGACTAAGCACAGCAACAGGTTTACCGGATTTTCCGATGACTACCGATTCACCGCGGCGCACCCTGTCGATGATGCGTGATAGATGGATCTTCGCCTCGCGGATATTTATGACTTCCACAATCTTGCCGCCGCACATTGATCTAAAATTGGTCGATGTAGGTTATAGCAGGTTTTCGCAGTTTATTCGGTCGACAATTAGCATCCTGGGTTCTTTTTCGATACGTTCCGCGGAAATCAGTGCGGAACCGGTAGATCAGTGGCGGGGCCCGCGAATAGGCTCGGAGTAATGGGGCTAGGTGGTTAGGCCAATGCCTATACAGATAAACTTATTAAAGGCAGAAATTTCTGCGGGCAAAGTTTTTGCTTTTTCTGCAATAGGACTTCCAGCAAAACGGTTCTGCGGCTGAGCCTACCCAGCGTCGCCTAATCGCTTGATGATGTACCTCAAGAAGAAGCTGAAGCGTTTGTGCTTTGGGCAGCGATAGCCACTGGACTAGACCAAGTCTTTTCTGTTCCCTGAATTTTACTGCGAGATATGAGACGACTGTATTACTCAATCTACTGCGGACACTATTATTGGTACGAATATGTAGACAAAGCCGCTAGGTGGAGTCACGGGACGGCGTATTTTGGGATATCGTTTGTGGTGCTTTACGCCTGTGCCGCCTTATCGTTACTCGGATTCCGACTCGGATTCATCGGTCCAGGTCCTGTTCCAACACTCGGTGAATCTAGTTGGTCGGGAACGGCTCTGCTTGCTGGTGTCATTCTGATCATCAATTATTTTCTGTTCATGGCAGACGGAAAGTGGAAAGGTATCCTGAAGCAGTACGGATCTCCTGATCGGAGAGTAGGACTAATGCTAACCGCCTTGTTTTCAATCTTCAGTCCAGTTGCCCTAACGGTTG
This sequence comes from Lysobacterales bacterium, assembly GCA_028285525.1. GTDB lineage: Bacteria > Pseudomonadota > Gammaproteobacteria > Xanthomonadales > SZUA-38 > JANQOZ01. The sequence continues at coordinate 269 of JANQOZ010000084.1, read as the reverse complement.
CTCTGGCGGTAACGGCGCCTCGATAGCGCTAAGCGGTTAGGTAGTAACTATCCTATATAGGCCCTCATACGCTGCCAGCGAATTGGCGTGATTAGGTTAGCGACGCTCTTTGTCCTTTTGCTAACTGGATGCCAGTCAACGGGCCGGTGGCAGCAGTTCGAGAAGTGGGTTGGGTTCTACCCCACAATTTCGGACAGTTGAGTTAAGAGTGACTTTTCCTGTTTCCGAGTTTCCATCCTACGCCGCTGCCGCGGATTGTAGAACCGTTC
>JANQOZ010000075.1 GCA_028285525.1 Lysobacterales bacterium | reverse complement strand
AAAAAACAAACCGCACCCATCGCAAGAGAGCTGACGCGCTGCTAGCTGAAAGCCGCCGCGATCAGCGTGGCGTTGTGTCCGCCAAACCCGAAGCTGTTGCTCATCACCCGGGCGACCTTGCGTTCCCGAGGCTGATTGGGCGTGTAGTCGAGATCGCAATCAGGATCAGGCGTATCGAGATTAATCGTCGGCGGACAAACCTGGTCTCGCAGCGCCAACAGCGACAACACCAATTCGACGCCTCCGCTGGCCCCCAGCAGATGGCCCAACTGGCTCTTCGTGCTCGAAACACTCAACTGGCTAGCGTGTTCTGCGAAGACCGTTTTAATGGCCTTGGTTTCTGCCTTGTCGCCCAGCGGGGTGCTCGTGCCATGAGCATTGATGTAGTCGATTTCGCTTGCCTGGAGACGCGCATCGCGCAAGGCCCCGGCCATCGCTCGGGCAGCCCCGCTCCCCTCTTCGTCAGGCTGGGTAATGTGCCCGCCGTCGGCTGTGGCACCATAGCCGACCAGTTCGGCATAAATCCTCGCCCCACGGGCTTTGGCGTGCTCCAACTCTTCCAGCACCACCAGACCGGCGCCTTCGCCCATCACAAACCCGTCACGGTCGGCGTCAAACGGCCGGCTCGCTTTTGGGGGATCGTCGTTCCGAGTCGAGAGCGCTCGGAGATTCGAAAATCCGCTCACGCCCATCGGGGTGATGGCCGCCTCGGTGCCGCCGGTCACCATGATATCAGCATCGTCATACTGAATGATCTTCATCGCCTCGCCGATTGCGTTCGCCGCGCTGGCGCAGGCAGTGGCGACTGCATAGTTGGGGCCCCGTAGACCATATCGGATCGAGACGTGCCCACTGGCCGCATTGACCATCAGTTTGGGAATCGTGAAGGCCGACACTTTGTCGGGGCCCTTCTGCAACAACCGGCCATGCTGGGCCTCAATCTCATGCAGCCCACCAATCCCCGATCCCAGAACCACTCCACAACGGAAGGAGTCTTCCTGAGAAAAATCGAGACCGGAGTCTTGCACCGCATCGGCGCCAGCAACGAGCGCAAACTGGCTAAAACGGTCTAGCCGCTTCTGCTCTTTGCGCTCGATGTAGCTGTCTGGGGACCAGTCGTGAATGTCGCCGGCAAAGTGAACTTTGAACTCCGCGGTATCAAACAGCTTGAGCTCATGCACTCCGCTCTCGCCTGCCAAGATCCGCTGCCAAAGATCCTCGACCTGGCAACTCAAACCCGTCACGGCACCCAGCCCGGTCACCACGACTCGACGTTTCATGGCGTCATCTACTTCTTCGGACTAAGACTGAGTGTTCTCGTCGATATACGAGATGGCTTGACCTACCGTCTGAATCTTTTCAGCCGCATCATCCGGAATGGTAATGTCAAACTCTTCTTCCAATTCCATGACCAATTCGACGGTGTCGAGTGAATCGGCACCCAAATCGTTCACAAAAGAAGTCTCTTTAGACACTTTCTCTTTGTCGACGCCGAGTTGCTCGGCCACAATATCGACGAC
>JANQOZ010000072.1 GCA_028285525.1 Lysobacterales bacterium | reverse complement strand
ACCGGCGACATTCCGTGGGAGATGTACAACATGCACTCCAGGGCTTGGCCCTGGGAAGACTGGATGTGGATGCTAAGGCGCAGCCCCGTCTACCACGCCGGCAAAACCCGGACGCCGCTACTCATCATGCACGGCGACAAGGACCCGCGCGTACACCCGAGCCAGTCGCTTGAGATGTACCGTCACATCAAACTGCGAACGGAAACGCCCGTGCGGCTCGTGTTCTATCCAGACGAAGGCCACGGCAACCGAAAGACGGCCGCCCAGTTGGACTACGGCATGCGCCTCGAGCGCTGGATGAATCACTATCTGAAGGGCCCCGGCGGCGCAGCGCCGCCGTACGAAATCGATCACGCCGCGCGGCTAGAAGCCGTCGGGTCAGAGGAGGAATAGGGAGCTCGCAAGCGGGGACGAGGGTTCCAGCCGGACGCGCTCTTCGAAGAGACCGATGACGCAGCGCCACAGCTAATGACCGCGGTCTGCGACAATTGTCATTCGCGAGTGACGAATCAGCGGTTCTGCAGTAACTGCGGTCAGCCGGTCGATACTCGTGTGCCATCGATGGCGGAGTTGGCTTCGGACCTGTTGGACGATCTGTTCAATCTGGACTCTCGATTGTGGCGCAGCGTCGTTCCATTGATCCTAAAGCCGGGGTTCCTTACCACCGAGTACCTGGCGGGGAAACGGGCGCGCTATCTCCCTCCGTTTCGAATGTACCTCGTATTCAGCCTGTCGTTCTTTGCGCTCAGCTCTTTGTTTGGCGACGAGTTCGAGCTGGTAACCGACGGTGAGGAAGTTAGCCTGGCCGCACCCGGCGAAGCCGCCGATGAAACGATAGCGTCCGACAGCGCTGGTTCCGAGTTTGGTTGCTCCGAACTGGCGGACGCCACTCCGATTGAGTGGCGGGAAGCGGTGTCCTCAGCCTGCACTGCGATTGCGCAAGACAGCGGGGGCTTTATCGCCGCCGTGCAAAACAATATTCCGACGATGATGTTCCTGCTGATACCCGTCGTGGCCCTGATCATGAAGCTGATCTATCCACTGACTCAGCGAAGATACATTGAGCATCTGATTTTCTGTCTTCATGTACACGCGCTGTTCTTTCTCATACTGACCCTCGGATTTAGCCTCGAGGTGCTTGTCAGGGCCGCTCCTATTCTGCTCCGTCCGGCGGAGGTCCTGGTCGCTGCGAGCACTGTCTACCTGTTCGGCTATGTCTTTGTTGCTCTTCTGCGGGTCTACCGTCAGGACAAGATGGTTACGCTGGGCAAGTTCGTCCTGCTCGGCGGCGGCTATGGGGTTACCCTGTTCATCAGCTTCTTGATGACGGTCGCGTACACGGCGGTTCGCTTTTAGTAGAGGGAAATCCTTGCAGCTATCGTTCGATGAATTTGTGGTCGATACACAGGCCTTCGGGCTGAGCCGGGCCGGGTCGCCAGTTCCGGTCGAGCCGCGGGTGTTCGATCTGCTCGTCGCGCTGGCATCCAGTCCTGAGCATGTCTTCAGTCGCGACGAGCTCATCGCTGCCGTGTGGAAGGGACGAACCGTTTCTGACGCGACGATTTCCACCTGCGTGAAGGAGGCGCGGCGCGCGCTGGGAGATTCCGGTACCGATCCCAAATACATCCAAACGGTACGGGGGCGG
>JANQOZ010000061.1 GCA_028285525.1 Lysobacterales bacterium | reverse complement strand
CACCTCTCCCTGCAGGCGCCAGTTGAGACCGAGGCCGGCAACCCAGCGGCAGCTACCGGCGATCTCGCCGTCCGCCTCCAACAGGATCCCGCCGAGCTTGCGTCCATCCACCCAGAGGTCATTCGGCCATTTCAGACCAACGCCGTCGATGCCGAGCTGATTCAGGGCGCGGCATGCACCAATGCCGATGACCAGACTCAGGGCTGCAAGCCGTTCGAGGCCACCGCCCAGCTCCTGTCCCAGCGACAGATAGATGCCCTCACCGAAGCTCGATCGCCAGACCCGTCCGTGCCGCCCGCGCCCCGCACCCTGGTGTTCGCTCAACAGCGCCCGATACCGCGGCGCCAGGGGAAGCTCAGCGGCCCTCAGCACGGCGTTGGTCGAATCACAGCTCGGCACCAGGTCCAGCTCGAGCCGCTGGTCGGCCGCCGCCTCAAGACCTGACCGTATCTGCGCCGCGTCCAGGAGTTCGACGGGCGTCGCGAGCCAGTAGCCGCTGCCGGTGCGCTGCTGCACGGTGAGTCCGTAGTCGGGCAGCTTCTGAATCGCCTTCCATACAGCCGCCCGGCTGATCCCCAGCGTCTCGCCGAGCGTCTCCCCGGAATGCAGCTCGCCGTCCGCCAGCAGTCTGATCAGGCGCTGCTGATTTTCGCTTATTGCCACCGACGAAAAACCATCGCCTTGGGCATCTGCGGCTCGGTTCCGGCAAACAGCCGCCGAACGTTGCTGTGATGCGCCAGCACCACCGTCAGCGCAGCCAAACCGCAAAACACGAACGACCACGGCACGGACGACTCCGGCGCCAGCCAAAGCGACAGCAGCACCGTACTCAGCGAAGCAAAGATCGTAGACAGGCCGACAAAACCGGTCAGCGTCAGGCACAGGAGCCAGACGACGATCAGGCCAAGCGCCACCAGCGGCAGCATCCCCAGCAGGCCGCCGACAAACGTTGCGGCACCCTTACCACCGCGAAACCCGAAAAACACGGGGAACACGTGTCCGAGTATGGCCGCTACGCCGCAGGCTGCGGCCACGGCACCGATAGGCGGCACCGGCAGCGGCCACAGCAGGGGCAGCAAGCCGGTGGCAACGGCGCCTTTGCCGACATCGATGGCCACCACGGGCAGCGCAAAGCGCCAGCCGCGTGCGCGCAGGGCGTTGGTGCCGCCGGCGTTGCCACTGCCGGATTCGCGGATGTCCAGCCGGTAGACCCGACCCAGCAGCAGCGCGCCCGACAGTGAGCCCAGCAGATAGGCCGCGATCACCAGCAGAACCAGTCCCGCCAGGGCGCCGACGGTCATGCGTCCTCCGGTGACGGCTGCGCGAGCCGATCGGCGACCTGTTTCGGCGTGAAGTATTCCTGGATGCCGACGATCACGCAGCCGGGCCCGGCGTGCGCTCCCAGCGCAGCGCCCGCTTCAACCTCCCACAGCTGACTGTCAGGGAACCGTTCGGTGAGCAGCTGTGCGAGCTCCCGACCATCCGCCGGCGCCGCGCAGTTGGCCACAATCAGTCGATAGGCCTGCCCCTTATTCAGGCGCCGCCCCAGCCAGCGGGCAAAGCCGGCAACCGCCCGACGCCGGCTGAACAGCGCGCCGACTGGGCCGACGATGCCGTCGGGGCGGGTGCCCAGCACGGCGGTCAAGCGCAGCCAGTCGGCAACACTTTTCACCCACGACGGCAGCCGACCGCCGCGAACCGCGAAGCTCAGGTCGCGCACAATCGCAAAAGAGCGGCTGCGCCCCTTCATGAACTCCAGCATCTGAATGGTCTGCTCGCTCGTGTAGCCCGCCTCGGCACACTCCGCGGCGAAGACCGCAAGCAGTCCCTGGCTGGTGCTGACCTGGCGCGAATCCCAGGCGGTGATCCGCTCGGCGCTCACCCGTTTAGCGACGCTGTCAGCGGCCTGCCAGGTTCCGCTCAAAGCCGCGGAGATGCTGACGCACAAGGTCTCCTTAAAGTGCGAATCCAGGAACTCGAACTGGCGCCGGTAGTCGCTAGGTGGCGGCTGCGAGGTCGTCGGATGGCTGCTGGCTTCGGCAACCCGACGATAAAAATCCGTGGCGTCGAAAGAAACCTTGTCAATGTACTGGTGGTCGTCGATCGTGACGCGCAGCGGCACGAGATGCAGGTTGTGCTGCTCGAGCAGCTCATCGGGAATATCAGCCCCGGTATCAGCCAGAATCGCCAGCCGTTTGCCGCTGCGCACCGACTCGTACTGGGTGTACATGTCGTCCACTTTTTCGCGGCTGATGTCACCAAACCGCTGGCAGACGCCCCAGACTTCCTGAGGGTCGTTGGTGTGAATGTGGATCCGCATCTTGCTGCGGGTGCCCGCCAGCACCAGCGAGGACGCTTCCAGATCCGCCAGCGCCTCGCGCAGCCGGCGCTTGTCCAGCCCCTCGGCGGTCAGCATGCACTCGGTGCAGTAGCGGTGCTCAGCTTCTTCGCCATGTACATGCTTGGGTACCGGGGTGGCGTCTTCCAGCTTCAGCCCGACGGGCAGTACGGAAGTGATCTCGCCGGTTTCAGCAAAATCCTGCATCCCTTCGAGCAAGTCCACGAAGCCCTGGGCTCCCGCGTCGACCACGCCGGCCGCGGCCAGGACGTCGAGCTGCTTCGGGGTATTGGCCAGGGAGCGACGGGCGCTGGCCAGCGCTTCTTCCAGCAGCTCGCGAAAGTTGGCTGCGCCGTCGGCGATCGCCTGCTGCATCGATCGGGCGTGGTCGGTCAGGACGGTCAGCAGCGTGCCCTCGCGAGGTTCCGCGATGGCCACCTGTGCGCTGCTCGCGCCCTGCTGCGCTGCGAGGGCAAAGCGCTGCATGTCAACGTGTTCCTGACCCGCAACCCCTTCCGCAAACCCCTGCCAGTACTGGGCGAAGATCGCGCCAGAGTTGCCCCGCGCCCCGTCCAGCGCATGGTCGGCCACCTCCTCCATAAAACGGCCGAGGTGGTGCTGAACCTGGCGGGTGGCGCCGGTCAGCACCGCGTGCATGGTCAGCGCCATGTTCGTGCCGGTGTCGCTGTCGGCCACCGGGAATACGTTGATGCGGTTGATGTAGTCTCGATTGGAGATCAGCCGGTGAATACCGGCAATGAGGGCGCAGCGCATCCACGCGCCGTCTACCTGATCGGTGGCCGAAACCGTGTCCGGTGCTGTCATGGCGCGTATTTTAGCAGTGCTGCCGGGCTCGGAAAGCACCCGTGACGCGCGCGTGCGCTGCCAGGGCAGCCGGGGCGGTGAGTCTCACCAACTGTTGGCCAACTTGCAGCCTGGCGCGGCCTTAGAACGTGGGCTGAAGTCGTCCTGGGCGTGTCCTGCTCTGGCTAAACCCCTGTTTTTGCTGATTCTTCGGCGCTTGGCACGCAAATTGATTGGTATTTCGGTGAACGTCCACTCAAGGGAGCCGGAAATGCTGTTGCACGGATCAGGGATCAAACGACTGGCTGTTGAAAGCTTGCTGGCGCTGTCGCTGGCCTGGGCCTCGCTGCAGCTCGGCCAGGTCTACGCCAGCGGAGACGAGTGCGCGGGACTTACGGCACTTGGCGCTTTTGAGGAGGCGCGAGATCCTTTGGGTTTGAATCTCTGCAAGAAGGAAACGCTCAGCGGTGAATAGCTCTCACAACAGCGACGGTTTTGACAAGGTGAAACGCGTGCTGGGCGGCGGCCCCGGCGAAGGCTGGGTGTTCGGCGTCTGCGCCAATGTCTCGCGCCGCACCGGTTGGGAGCTCTGGGCGGTCCGTGCCGTGGTCCTGGTGAGTCTGCTGGTGATGTCCCTGCTGACGATCCTGGGCTACTTTGCCCTTGCGATGCTGATGAACGAGACCCGTCCCGGGGCTCAGCAGAAAATGCGTCGCTGGGCCGGCCAGCTCGACACGATATTCGAGGCGGTGACCCAGGGCCTCAAGCGCTTCTTCGACCACAAGAGCGACGGATACACCGCCGGCGAGCGCGGACGGGGAAGCCGGCAGCGCGATTCCTACTGGCAGGACTATCAGGCCTGAATCGGGCCAGGAACGAGCCAGGAACGAGCCAGGAATGAGCTTGGCCTCGCCGCTGGCGTGCAACCAAATCCCGCGTCAGCGGTCTACAGAGTCAGACAGCCGGATCGGTACCTGAGCTGAGAATCCCTCTCTTCGTTCTCGGTAACCCCCAACACTCCCAGGGCCGATCCGGCTAGCAACGCGCCGGCCGCGTCAGCGGCGCAGCAGCACGTTGAACGACACCGGAACAGCCACCGAAATCGACGTGAGCCCGGCGATCTCGCGCAGCTTCTCAATACCGTTACCCAGCCCCAGGACCCGCATGTTCAGCAGCACGGGCTCGACGCTGACGACCTGCAGTGAGCCTTCCGAGGCCGTCACGCTCACCTTCGTCGCCAGCGGCGTGCTGGTACCAAGCAGGTTGAGCTCGGCGGCCAGATCCAGCTGCTGACTTTCGCCGACGCCGATATCGCCCAGCAGCGCAGGATCGACTTTACCGGTGACGCTGGCCGCTGCCGCGTCGTCGAGCAGGTGCTCGTGAATCCGGTCGTTGCGTATGGGGATCTTCGTGTCCAGACTCTTGAGATCGATCTCCAGCACAAAGCTGCCATCCCCCTGCAGCGAGCCGGAGACGCGCGTGAACTGGTGCGCCTCGGCCACGTCCACGTTCTTGGTGGAAACAAAACTCAGAGAAGACGCGGATCCGTCCACCTGCCAATCCGCCGCAAACAGGCTGCCGCTGGCCAGCAGCGCCAGCGTGAAAAACCATCGTTTCATCAAACTCAACGTCCTCAGCGCTTCGGGCGACGCGTCGCGCCGCGTAAACTCCAGGGCCATGATCATACGTCAGCACTTCCAATGAGCAAGACCGAGCGTCTCTATCATCTGCACAACCTGCTCAGTCAGCGTCGGACCCCCATTACCCGGCAGGCCCTGATGGCCGAGCTGGGCTGTTCCCAGGCCACCCTCTATCGCCTGATTAACGACCTGCGCGATCATCTCGGAGCCCCGATCGAAACCGCGCCCGACGGCCGCGGTTACTACTACGAGCAGCACCCGGGCGTCAGACCGTTCGAGCTGCCAGGCGTCTGGATCAGTTCCGAAGAGCTGCGGGCGCTCATGTCGGCGCGCGAGCTCCTGTCCGGCGTACAGCCAGGACTCATGGACACCGCCCTGGCCACCCTGCAGTCTCGGATCGAGAAGCTGCTGGACTCACAGGGCGTCAACGTTGCCACCCAAAGCAAACGCATCCGCATCATCCACCAGGCCAGCAGGCTCCTCTCCGGCGAACAGTTTCGGCCGGCGCTCGATGCCTTGGTCAATCGCCGCCGGCTGGACATCACCTACCAATCGCGCGGCACCGGTGAAACGACACAGCGTCAGATCTCGCCGCAGCGCCTGACCAGCTATCGTCACAACTGGTACCTGGACAGCTGGTGTCATCTGCGGGAAGGCCTGCGAAGCTTTGCGCTGGAGAAAATTGTTGCGGCCACCAGCACGGACGAGGAGGCCATCGAGATCCCCGACGCTGAACTCAACCGTCACTACGCAAGCGCTTACGGGATTTTTTCGGGCCCGGCCAGCGGCTCGGCGGTGCTGCGTTTCTCAGCGCGCATCGCCCGCTGGGTGGCCGACGAGCAGTGGCACTCACGCCAGGAGGGTCGTTGGCTCGACGACGGTCGGTACGAGCTCTCGCTGCCTTTCGGGCAGACGGCCGAACTGGCGATGGACATTCTTCGCTACGGTCCCGAGGTGGAGGTGGCATCACCGCCGGAGCTGCGGGAGCGGGTGGCGGAGCTAGCGCGCGAGACGCTCAGTCAATACGAGGGCTAGAGGGTCGTCGGGAGCCACTGAAGGTAGAATTCCGCCACCTCCCGCGGCGCTTCGATCTGCGGCAGGTGTCCGACGTTCGCCAGGTAGCTGACCCGTGATCTCGGCATGAGACGCGACAGCGTCGCCGCCCCCGACGGATCGAGCACGCGATCTTTTTCGCCCCAGACGATCAGCGTCGGCAGCTCCAGACCGTCCGCCAGCGCCTCTGCCGTGCTGGACAGCGTGAGGCTGTCGAAAATCGCCTCCAGTCGGGACTTTCGGGCCACCGTGTTTTCGGCCAGATAGGACCGCACCGGACCCGGTAGAAAGGGCTGCTTCTCAAAGATGAAGCTCATCATCGAGTCGAAGTCAGCCTCGCTGGCGGGGATCAGCACATTCGGCTCACCGTCGATAACCGACTGGACAAATGGACTCAGGGGCGGCGAGAGCACACCGCCCGGCGCCAGCAGCCACAGCGACTGAACCCGCTCGGGCGCCAACCGCGCCAGCGCCAGCGCGATATAGCCCCCCATCGAGTTGCCGCCGACATGAAACTGCTGGTGGCCCTGGCGATCCATAAAGGCCAGAACCCGCCTAGCCTGGGCGGTGGCGGTGTAGCTGTTGTCGAGCGCCGAACTGCTCATGCCGAACCCCGGCAGATCGGGCACTACCAGCTCAGCGCTGTCCTTCAGGTGCCTCGCCAGGCGATTGAAGTTGTCCTTGTCGGCGCCAAAGCCATGAAGCAGCAGCAGCACCGGCCGCGGCTCTTCCGCCGCGTCGCTGCGCAGGAATACCCAACGCTCATCGCCGATCGTCTGGGCAATCGGGGTCAGCCCGGCGAGCTGGCGCTCGGTGGCGATAAACATACGGTAAACCGTGCCCGGCGCACCAAACCAGACGGCCGCGGAAGCGGCCAGCGCGGCGGTCAGAATCCAGAACCGGCTTTTCTCAAGAAATGAGAACTTCATCGGTCAGGATAGCGCGCAGCAACAGCGCTCGGAGGGCAACTCATCATGGCTTCAATTATACGCGCGGACGTCAGCCGCATTCTGCTTTTCTGGGCTTTAGCGGGGGTTGTGGTCTGGCTGGTCACCCCTTGGGGACAAACGCTGGAACCACTGATCGGGCCGGCCTGGTTATGGTGTTGCCTGATGCCGGGGACGGCCTGGGCCCTGCTGGCGCCCCGCCGGTTTTTCGCGGCCGCGGCGCGGCTGCTCCGCTGGTCATTCGGCGTTTTGCTGTCGCTTGTTCGAACCGGCCGCACCGTCACCGTGGGGCTGCGCCCGCTTACCCCGGTCGTATTTATAGGGGGTCCGCAGACCCGGCGAGCGGCAGGCGTTGTCCAAACCGGCGGCACGGGCCAAGGTCGACGATAGTCGACCATAGTCGACGATAGCGATCGCTGATTCGTCTCAGGCGCGGACCGAACGCTGCAGGAAGGACGTCGCCCGGCCAATCACCGGGCGACGCGCGCGTTTAGCTACCGTCCCCAGTTCTGGGAGGTGACCGTCAGCGTGACCGTGGCCGTGGCGGTTCCGCCGAAGCCGTCTTCAACGGTGTACGTAAACTCGTCACCGCCCCACCAGCCCGACATCGGCGTGTAGAGGATCTGCTGATCGGCGGTGATTGCCGCCGTGCCGAACGGCGTCTTGGTATCGACCGCCACGATGGTGAGCGGATCGCCGTCCGGGTCGGAGTCGTTAGCCAGCACGTCGATGGTCACCGCCGTGTTCTTGCGGGTCACCGCGGTATCGTCCTGCGCGACCGGCTGGGTGTTAAAGGCGTCAACGATCACCGTGACCAGCGCCTCTGCCTGCTGGCCTCGCTCGTCCTGCACCGTATAGCTGAAGTTGTCTGAGCCGACAAAACTCCGTTCCGGCGCGTAGGTCAGCTGCCCGCCCTGCTGGGTGACCTCGCCATTGGCCGGCGCCGTGAACGCCACGACGCTGAGCGATTCACCAACGTCGTTGCTCAGCACGTCTACCGTGACGGGCTGGGTACGCACCGTTGTCGCCTGGTCGTCGACCGCCGTGATGGGCGGCAGCTCCAGCACCGTCACCGTCACGTTGGCGGAAGCTTCCCCGCCTGCGTCGCTTGCGACATAGCTGAAGGTGTCGGTTCCGAAAAAGCCTGGGTTCGGCGTGTAGAGCACCTGATCGCCGCTGATCGTGGCCGTGCCGTTGGCCGGTGCGGTAACGGAAACCAGCGTCAGAGCGTCGCCGTCAGGATCGCTGTCGTTACCGAGTACGTCGATCGATACCGTTTGGTCCTGATCAACCGTGACCGCATCGTCCTGGGCGCTCGGGAACGTGTTGACGATAACCTGCGGGCCAAGCCGCTGCGCGTTGTCGACCTCAGCGTAGCGATAGGTGTCGACCTCGCGCTTGTGCGCGATCGGATTCTTGAGCGCCCGTTCGAGCCAGGCCGGGTCGTCGATTTCCTCGCGCTCCCAGCGCACGTCCGTGCCGCCGGCGACAGCCGGGGTGATGACCACGTCTTCGGTGCGCTCCTCAAGCGTGACAAACTCGATTTCCACCCGCCGGTTGAGGCGGCGGTTTTCTTCGGATGTGTTCGGCACGGCGGGATCGCTTTCGCCGAGCGCCCGTACGACCAGCTGGTCGAGGTCCACGCCGCTGGCCGTCAGGTAACTGGCCACCGAGTCGGCTCGCCGCTGTGACAGCGCTTCGTTGTAGGCTTCGGGCGCCAGGTCGCACGTGTGGCCGGACACCGTGATCTCGCCAACGATGTTGGCGCTGCTGATCTTCGCCAGCACGCTGTCCAGACTGTCCTTGGCCGGCCCCTTCAGCAGCGACCGGTCGAGGTCGAACAGAACCGCTTCACTCAGCGTCGCCTCGTTGCGCACCAGGCGTTTCTCGGTGACCGCCGGCCGCGGCTCGGTGCGCGTCTCCACGCGCCGCTCCAGCGTGTCGCGCGCCGCTTTGTAGCTCGGTCGGTGACGCTGGCCGAACGCGTACCGGTAGAACAGGACCGCCCGGGTGTCGCTGTTGTCGGTGACAAAGTCGCCCGATCGGTCGAGGTACTCAGCCGTCAGCGCGAGTGAATGCGGCGTGCCGGAGAAAAACTTCTCAACGCCAACGGAGGCCGAAAGCTGTTCCGCCCCGTCCCTGCCCTGCTCAAAGTCGACGCCGCCGCGGAGCCGGATCAGCTGATCGTCAAAGTAGCGGCCGATGCGCAGCCCCCCGCCGTGATCGTAGGCGCGCTCGTAGATGGTGGTGATTGTGTCGTTGAACTGATCCTGCACAAACTGCTGGTTGCCGACGATGCCGCTGATCTGCGTGAGCTGCGTATCAACCAGGCGGTCGACGAGGCGCCGACCGGTGATCGCCTTCATCACGTAGGCACCCCAGAACAGGTCGGGGCCCTCCCAGCCGAGGCCCAGCGAAACCTTGCGGTCGTCAAATTCGTTCTGATCGAGAGCGATAAACGTCTTGGCCACCCGCGCACTGCTCTGCTGGCGGGCCGCCTGCTCCAGGGAATCGGCACCCGTCAGCCAGTGATAGTTCAGCTTCAGGCCGCCCCGCTCGTCGCTGACCCAGAGCTCACCGATCCAGTTCGAGTTTTCGTCCTCGCCGAACACATGCAGATATTCACCCTGCAGGTCGCCGTCGTCATCGATACCGATGCCCAGACGCTGGTAGTCGCCGGTATAGGAAACCCGGGCGTTGCCGTCGCTGCCCGTCAGACGCACCTGCGGGTCGGTCGCTTCCTGGGCCGCGGCGCCCGCCGCAAAAGTCATCGCAGCCAGCAACAGCGTCAGTTTCGCTTTCATAAGATGTTGTTCCATCCACCGCTCATTTTGAGCTCTCCTGACCGCACGTTAGCACAATAAAAAACCGCCACAAGAGACCCGGTGACGGTTGTTGACAGGTGCCAGAAAAAAGTCAGTCTTTGAGAACAAAAGTCACCTTGAGATTGACGCGGTAAGACGTGATTTTGCCTTTGGAATCCAGGGTGACCTTCTGGCCGTCCACCCAGGCGCCCTTGACGTTTTTCAGCGTCTTGGCAGCCCGTTTGCAGCCCTTGGCGACGGCGTCCTCAAAGCTTTTGTCGGATGAGGCGATAATTTCAGTGACTTTTGCAACAGACATAGACATCTCCTTGGTGTTGGAAAGAACAAACTCACGGCCCCGGAATTGAGCAATGGGTTTTTGGTCGGGCGGCGGCTTACCTGCGGCTCGACGCCCGGTCGGTTCCCGCCACCATACCGCGTCAGGAAACACGTTGCGCGGCCGTGCCGCGACAGGGGTCAGCCGACGGCGTCTCGCTGCCGGCGCGCCTCAAACAGCATTAGGGCCGCGGCCACCGACACGTTCAGGCTTTCCATCTTCGAACTGATGGGAATACGCGCGAGATGGTCGCAGCGTTCGCGCAGCAGCCGCTTCATGCCCCTGCCCTCGCTGCCCAGCACCAGCACCGTCGGTCCGCGCAGGTCGAGCTCGTAGAGTGTTTGTGGCGCATCCGCGGCGGTTCCCACCACCCAGAAACCCGCCTCCTTCAGCGCGTCGACGGTTCGATTGAGATTGACGACCTGGGCCAGCCGCAGCAGGTCCGCGCCGCCGGCAGCGGTCTTTCGGGCCGCCGGCGTCAGACCGACCGCTCGGTCTTTCGGATAGATTACTGCGTCCGCTTCTGCGGCTGCCGCGCTGCGCAGGCAGGCGCCGAAGTTTCGCGGGTCCTCCAGATGATCCAGCAGCAGAACCAGGGGATTCTCAAGCTCTGCGAGATCCGAGAGCAAAGCCGCCTCGGTGAGCGGCTCCGCGCCGCGGTAGTGCGCCACCGCGCCCTGATGGCCGCGACCGTGCTGATCCAGCTCACGCCGGCCGACGCGCGCTACCGCCACGCCAACCTTGCGGGCCAGCGCCTCAAGCTCCTTGCTGCGTTTGTCGCCCCGGTCGCCGGAGAGCTCCAGCAGCGTGACGTTGGCGGGGTCATTGGTCAGCGCGCTGCGGACCGCGTTGATACCCAGAATTTTCTGGTCAGCCGGCGACGCCACGGTCAGCCGTCGTCGTCAGCCACATGAATCTTGAAGTCCACCTGACGATCGTCCGTATCCACCCTCAGCACCTGAACCGTCGCCTTGTCGCCGAGGCGGTAGCTCATGCGGCGCTTGTCGCCGGTCAGCGTATGGCTCAACGGATCGAAGTGGTAGTAGTCATTTGGCAAGGTGGTGACGTGGGCCAGGCCTGACACGCCGAGCCCGTCGAGCTCAACAAACAGGCCGAACTCACGTACGCCGGTGACGAGCCCGGTGAACACGTCGCCCAGGTGGGACAGCATGTAGGCACACTTCAGGCGTTCGTCGACGTCGCGGGAAGCGTCCTCCGCGCGCCGCTCGGCCATGCTGGCATGCTCGCAGCGGCGAGCCAGGGCGGTCTGCTGATCGGGATCGTCCGGGTCGGGCCGCGCGCTGCGCTCCGCCAGCGCAACCAGGGCCCGGTGGACCAGCAGATCGGGATAGCGGCGAATGGGCGAGGTGAAGTGCGCGTAGGCCTTCAGCGCGAGCCCGAAGTGGCCGCCGTTTTTCGGCATATAGACGGCCAGCGATTGGGAGCGCAGCACCAGCGACTCGATCAGGGAGCGCTCCGGCCGACCGCTCGCTTTACGCAGGATATCGGACAGATGTTTCGGGCGAAGCCGCTCGGCCGGCGGCAGCTTGATCGCGAGCTCACCGAGGGCGCCGCGCAGCTCTTCGAGCTTACGCTCCTGCGGCGGGGGATGAACGCGAAAGGCGGCCGTCAGCTCGGCCCGATCCAGGGTTCGCGCCGCCTCCACGTTCGCGGCGATCATGCACTCCTCGATGATTTTGTGGGCGTCGTTGCGGGTGCTCGGCTCGATGTTGGCCACCTCACCATCATCGTTGAACTTGAAGTACACCTCACGGCCGCGGAAATCGATGGCGCCGCGTCTACCGCGCTGGCTTCGAAAAGCCCGGTAAACTTCATGCAGTGCGGTCAAAGATTCGGCGACCGGCGTATCCAGCACCGGCGCATCGCCGTGCTCATCGAGAAAGGCCCAGGCCTCCTGATAGGTCAGACGCGCGTGGGAGTGCATCACGGCGCGAAAGAACCGGCTGCGGGTCACCTTGCCTTCCGTGCTCACCTGCATCTCGCAAACGACGCAAAGCCGGTCCACCTTCGGCCTGAGTGAGCAGATGCCGTTGGACAATCCCTCCGGCAGCATCGGGATCACCCGATTGGGGAAGTACACCGAGGTGCTTCGATGGGACGCCTCGCGATCGAGCGCCGTGCCCGGCCTCACGTAGTGTGAGACGTCGGCGATCGCCACCGTCAGGGCCCAGCCGCCGCGCGGCTTGCGGCGACAGAAAACGGCGTCGTCGAAGTCTTTGGCGTCAAAGCCGTCGATCGTGACCAGCGGCAGATCGCGCAGGTCTTTGCGGCCCGCCCGGTCGGCTTTGCTGACGTGGTCCGGGATGGCGGCCTCCAGGACGTCCTGCGGCCACTCGTAGGGAATGTCGTGGCTGCGGATGGCCACCTCAACCGCCATGGGTGCGTTGATGCTGCGCCCCAGCACTTCGACCACCCGACCGACCGCCTGGTGTCGACGATCGGGCTGTTCGGTGATCTCCAGGTAAACAAAATCCCCGGAACTCGCCTCTCCGGTAGCGTCGGGCGGAATCAGAATGTCCTGGTTGATCCGCTTTTCGTCGGCGGTGACAAACGCCACGCCCGACTCGCGGTAGAAGCGGCCGACGAGGTGGCTGTTGGCGCGTTCCAGCACGCTGACAATCGCCCCCTCCACCCGGTTGCGCCGGTCCAGCCCCTGGATTCGGGCCAGCACGCGGTCGCCATGAAGCACGCCCCGCATGTGGCGGGGTGACAGATACCAGTCGTCGCCGCCTTCATCCAGCGCGAGGAAACCAAAGCCGTCTGGGTGGCCGATGACGCGACCGGCCTTCAGGTCCAGCTTCTGGGCCACGCCGTAACCGCCACGGCGATTCTGAATCAGCTCGCCGTCACGGACCATCGCGCGCAGGCGCCGGCGCAGCGCCTCCTGCGCCGCGTCGTCGGTGATGTCGAGCGCCTCGGCGATGTGGCTGCGCTTCATCAGCTCACCGCGCTGCTCCAGCAGCAGCAGGATTGCCGCCCTGCTGGCGATGGGGTTTTCGTAGCGTCGCTTTTCTTCGGTTGCCCGGGGGTCGACAAACTTGGGCTTGGCAGATTTTCTGGTTTTTTGGCGGGGTGCCATGGCGGGCATCTTACGGGTCCGTCAACCGAAGCACCAGCACGCAGCCTCGGTCAAGTCGGGGGTCGAGCTTAAGAAAAGAAAAGGCCGCGGCAATTGCCGCGGCCTGTCAGGTTTAGTCTGGTAAACCGTAGTGGGTCGTTACCAGCGCTTCTCCCACTGCAGATACCACTCACGGCCGAAGCTGTTGTAGTACCCACCCGCGTTGATGAACCAAGGCCAGTTGGCGTTCGTCGGATCGGTCGGCGGATCCTCGTCGAACATGTTGTTGATGCCCAGCTGGAACTGGCCGATCTCACCCCAGTCGTAGCGGAACGATCCGTTGACCGTCAGGTAGTCGTCGACAAACTGGCCGCCCGGTACGCTGCCCGTTTCCGGATCTGCGAAGGCGTTGATGCCCGGCAGCTCGTCCACGTAGGCAGCGCGAATCGTTGCGCCGAACTCCTCGTAGTTCCAGTTCACGGTCAGGTTGTGGCGAAACTCCGGCAGCGATGCCAGCGACAGGTTCTCCACCTCCGGCTGCCCGTCGGCGAACTGGGTCTTGAGCGAATCGACGTACGTGGTTTCCCACTGGAAGGCGAACAGGCCCCAGTCGTTCGTATCCAGGTCGTAACGCGCGGTGGCGTCGATACCCCGGATCGACTGGGTCGACAGGTTGAGCGCCTGGGCCGAGATGCTCCCGCCCTGGAGCGTACCGACCGCATCCCGGGTAATCAGTGAACAGAAGCTCGCGTCCGGCGTACCCGTGCTCAGGCCTGCACACTGGTTGAGGATGAACTGGCCAGAGGGCGCTGCGATGATGTTCTCCAGCTCAACGTCGTAGTAGTCGACGGTGAAGGAGAGCGCGTCGAGCGGCTCCCACACCACGCCGACATTGATGCTGTCACCCTCTTCTTCTTCCAGAGCCGTGTTGGCACCGATCTGGATCTGTACGCTCTGCACGATGTCGCAGGGGTCGCTGGAGTTGTTGGGATCCAGGCCACCCGGTGCGTTGGGATCACCACCGGCGGCTACGCACAGCGGCGAGTCCACCACGCTGGTGAATGCCCGGGTCGTGGAACCGAACAAGCGCTGCAGATCGGGGGCACGGAAGGTCGTTCCGTAGCTGGCCCGCAGCAGCAGGTTATCCAGCGGCCGGTACTGAAGCGCCACCTTGCCCGTCGACGCGCTGCCCGTATCAGACTCATCATCGTAGTCATCAAAACGGCCAGCCAGGTCGAGGGTCAGCTGAGAGAACAGCGGCAGGGAGATCTCGGCGCCAATCGCAAGACGGTCGCGCTGGCCACCGCCTGCAGATCCGCCGTCCGACGCGTCCCCGGACAGAGTGATCGGATCGCGATTGTCGAAAAACTCCTGGTCCTCCCACTCAAATACGCCAGCAACAGCCACCGGTCCCGCGGGCATCTCCCAAGGCAGATAGCCGGAGATCTGGAAGTCGGCAAACCGGTTCGTGGACTCCGCGTCCGTGAAGGGCCGGAAGGACGTAGACGCCACTACGTTGGCCGGGATCGGCTGGAAAAGGTCCAGCCCTGCGTCCACCTGCGCCTCGAAGGCAGACAGAATGATCGAACCACCACGCTGCGAGAAGAAGTCCTGCTTGTTGATCGAGTAACCTGCTTCCCAGTCCCAGCCGTCGCCGAACGTGCCGCTGAGGCCAAACAGGCCACCAAACGTCTGGGTTTCGATGTCGGTGGTGCGCGGTCCGTATTCAAACAGCCTGCGGATATACACCGCATCGCCGCCGTTGGGGCCGGTGATCAGACCGCCGTTGTTCGGCGAAACCGGGGTTGCGGACGCGCCCCCAAACAGCGCGGTCCCGGAATAGGCAAACGGTTCGATCTGCACAAACGTGTCGCCGCGGTTCCAGCGGACTTCGGCAAACGCCGACAGGTTTTCGCTCAGTGAGTGTTCCACGCGCCCGGCGAAGGTGGTCCGCCGATTCTGCGGAAACAGCTGCCTGAACTGGGTGCGGTTGAAGCCGCAGGTGTCCTGACCGAACAGCTGGCCGCCACCCGGCGTACCGGGCGGAATGCCCTCAGTGCCGATAGCGCCGGCCGCCGTGCCGCAGTTCGGGTCGGGCGTGATGCCGATGCCGCCACCGGGCACCAGCTCGACGATATTGGCCCCAAAGGTCGAGAACACACCCCGGCCCAGCGGGTCGGCGATGTCTGACGCGGCAAAGTCGCGCTGGCTGGACATCAGCTCTTCGTTGTCGTCGTACTGTAGCGTGAAGTACACCGACGTGTCGTCGAAGGCCTTGCCCGCAACCAGCTCCGCCTGGCGGGTCTGGTAGCCGCCAGCGTCCGTATCGCCGGTACGCAGCCGGGTGGAGATGCCGTCGAACTCGCGCCGCGTAATAATGTTGATCACGCCGCCGATCGCGTCTGAACCATAGATCGCCGACGCGCCGTCGGTGAGTACCTCGATTCGCTGAATGATCGCGGTCGGGATGGAGGCGGTGTCATAGAACTGGGTGGTTCCGCCCAGGCCCAGCGGGTAGACCGGCAGTCGCCGGCCGTCAACCAGGATCAGCGTTCGGCCCGTGCCGAAGCCCCGCAGGTTGACGCCCGAGGCGCCCGGCGTGAAGCCGAAGACAAACTGCTGGGACAGGCTGCCGCCCGTGTTCTGGGTCAGGCTGTCCAGCACGTCCTGGACCGTTCGATAACCCATCTCCTCAAACTCAGCGCGCTCGAGCACGAGAACCGGCGTGGGTCCTTCGATGTCGCTGCGCTTCAGGCGCGAGCCTGTGACGGTCAGATCATCAAGTTCGGCGGTATCCCCCGCGTTGTCACCCTCAACCTGTGCCCCGGCGTCCAGCGCCAGGGTAAGAGAAATAGCCGCAGCCAGCGGCAACCGGATCCACCGACGTGGATCAGTAGAGTTGGCACTCATACAGTAACTCCCATTGCTTTTTTTCGTGGTCAACAACCGCAGCCGGCGCGCCGCGCCCCTGAGATCTGTGCGGCGCCGCTTTGGCACGTTACGAAAAAGCTAGTATGAACACCTTCGTATATCAATCTATCGGTTGCGGCTTCTGCTTTGGGGCAACGTGCCGCACGTTCGGGTCCGCGATGCGGGTGTGTTGCGACCAGTGCGCAAAAGTTGGAAATGCCACCCGATTCAGTTGCCGGAACTGCTGAATCACGCGCCGGCTAACCAAGCCTGTTCGCCAAGGCTGATCCAGGGCCGACCCGAGGCGCCCGAAAATCGGATCGTTTCCGCAACGCCAAAATCACTATCGGCAACCTGGCGTGATCGAAGCTCCGCCTCGCAGCGGGATTTCGGGTCCTCGTCGGGGCATTCGTCCGAAAATCCGTCGGGCTATGTTCCGGTTGGAAAGTTTCCAACTATTTCAGTAACCTGCGAAAACTTCAGCAAAAACTACAAGCAATAGTGGACGTAAAAAAGGCCCTTAAGGCAGAAATCGAGCGAGTGGCCCGGCGTCAGATCCGCCAGGAAACCGAATCGCTCAGAAAATCCGTTGCGCGCTATCGAGGGGACATCGCGGCGCTCAAGCGGGAACACAAGGCGCTGCAGCGGCAGTTCCAGCAACTCACTAAGTCGTCGGCAAAACCGGCGCAGCCCGAAGCGGACGATGGCACCAGGCAGATCCGGTTTGCGCCGGCCTGGCTCAAGAAGCACCGGCAGAAGCTGGGGCTGACCGCGGCCGACTACGGTCGGCTGGTCGGTGTGCACCCCATCACCATCTACAACTGGGAACAGGGGAAGTCCAAGCCGCGGGCCGCGCAGCTCAAGGCGCTCGCGTCAGTTCGTGGGCTGGGCAAGCGCGAAGCGCAGCGCAAGCTCGCTGACTGACCGGGGGCGCAGGGGCCTGCCGGATCGGGTCGGCCCCTCGTCTGGCTCCGCGCCGGACCGCTGATTCGCGACGGTGTGACCCGCTCTTGCGCGCTCGGCCAAATGCTGCTAATTTTTTAGCACATGCTAAAAAATTCGCATCAACTTACCCGGCGCGAACGCCAGATCATGGACGTGCTGCATCGCGTCGAAAATGCCAGCGCACGAGACGTCCTCGATGCCCTGCCGAACCCGCCGTCTTACTCCACCGTGCGGGCGCTGCTCGCCCGCATGGTCCAGCGCAACCTGCTGACGTTTCACAACGAGGGTAAGCAATACGTTTACCGACCGGTCGAGTCGCGCGCGCAGGCCCGCCTGCAGGCGGCCCGTCATCTGGTGGACACCTTTTTTGCCCGCTCGCCTGTGAAGGCCGCCAGCGCGCTGCTGGGGCTGGAAGACCAGCAGATCAGCAGCGACGACATCGACGAGCTCAAGACTCTGCTGAATCAGCTTGAGTCACGACACCGGAAGCAAGGATCGTGAACAGCCTGGATCTCCTGGTGCTTGTGCTGCTACTCAAGGGCCTGCTGTTGACGGCGCTGGCGGCGGCCGCGGCATACCGCGCCGAACCGGCCAGCCGCGTCCGCCTGCTGCGTGGGCTCATGCTGACGCTCCTCGCGCTGCCCGCTCTCGCGGTGCTGGGAGAGATCGCCGGCTTAAACCTGACGATCACCACGGATTATCCGCCGAGTGCGGATTACGCCGGCCAGCCCTTGACCACTCCGCAGCCCATCGAGCGCAATAGCGTTGCGATCGACCCCCTGTCGACGTCGGGTCCGGGCCTGCCCTGGCTCGTGTCGATCTGGTTTCTCGGCGCCGTCGTCGGCTGGATCCGCCTGGCGCTCCAGCTGCGGGCGCTTAAGGATATCCGTCGGAGAGCGCGCTTCGAGGGCAAACAGCGGGTCGGTGGGCGCCGCGTTTTGCTCGGCTGGAGCGACCAGATTGTCAGTCCGGTTAGCTTCGGCTGGCGCAAGCCGGTGGTCCTGCTGCCCGAGGCCTGGCGCCAGCATCCGGACATGTCGGCGACAGACATTCAGCACGCCGTTGCTCATGAGCTTGCGCACGTTGCGAGAGGCGACTGGCTTTGGCTGCTGGTCGTACGCATGGCCGCCGCGGCTCACTGGTGTAACCCGCTGCTGCCTCGTGTCACGAAGCATCTCGCAGAGGAGACCGAAATCGTCTGCGACCGCTCAGCCGTCGACGGACTGACCGACACCGCAGCCTATGCCCAGACGCTGCTCAAGGCGCTTGCCGTTAGCCAGTCTGCCAGCCGCTTCAGAAATGCCACCGCCAGCTCAGCGCTCGCCATGACCGGCACCGATCAGTGGCGGCGCCGAATCGAACAACTCTATCGCCGGGAGGCCCCCATGTATCAAACGCCACTAAGACTCTCGCTGGCGGCAGCCATCGCGCTGCCCCTGGCGGCTGGACAGCTCTCATTTGCTCAGACGGAACCCGTACCAGCACCGGAGCCAACAACGTCGCCCGCGCCCGCCAGCGTCAGCAGTCCCATTGCTCCAGCGTCCCCTACGCCCATGGAAGGGGCAGCACCTCGGGCGGCAGAAGCTCCTGAGGCGGCGCCGACCCCGGCTGCAGCGCCGGTCCCCACCGCCGACCCAGCTGCCCCTGAGGCGCGACGCGCTGAAGCCACTCGGGTCCGGGAACGGGCGGCCGCCGAGCGCGCAGCGGTAAGAGGTGAGGCCGCCAGGCTGCGGGCGGAGGGGATGGAAATGAGAGCGGCTGAGCGCGCGCGGGCACGGGCGGCTCAGGCCGAGGTGCGCGCCGAGCATGAAAGAATGCGGGCCAGCCGCGACGAGGCCCGCCGGGCCAACCAGGCCGCGCTTAAGGAACAGGAGCGGCTGGCCCGGCAGCTCGAGCAGCTGCAGGACCGGATCGCCGAGATCGAAGCGGAGCTGGCGGCCTCGAAGGAGCGTAACTCAGAGCGGTGAAACCGGCCCGGCGAGTTTCTCAACGGCCGCGGCGATGCGCAGGACCCGAAATTCGTTAGATCGGTACGAAATCACCGACAGCCCAACCGGCAGGCCGTCCACCAGCCCCATGGGGACCGTCAGATGCGGGTGGCCGGTGATGGCCGGCAGCGTTGAACTGCCGATACCGAAACTGTCGCCGTTCTTCAGATCGGTCTCCCAGGCTGGTCCGTTGGTGACGCTCACCAGGTGGGTCAGGTCATGCCGCTGCAGCGCTCCCTCGAGCTGCTGATTGGCGGCCGTGCGCACCTCGTTGAGGGCTTTGGCGTAGTCGACCTTCGACCAGGTCACGGCCTGGGCTGCCTCGAGGATCTCCTGACCAAAATGGGGCATCACCCGCTCCGCATTAGCCTGGTTATAGGCGATCAGCTCCTCCAGACTGCGCGGCGCCCCCGGGGCGGTGACGCCAGCCAGATAGCTGTTTATCCCTTCGCGAAACTCGTACAGCATGACCTCGTAGGCCCGGGAACCCAGATCACCCTGGTCGATTTGCAGGTTGTCGACGATCTCAGCCCCCGCGTCCTTTAGCAGCGCCACCGTCCGGTCGTACAGGGCATCGACCTCGGGATTGGTGCCCGCACCGGGGTAAGAGCGCCAAACGCCGATCCGGGTATCTTTGAGCTGACCGGTGAACTCCGGCGTGAGGATGGAGTATTTTTTGAAGCGGATCATTGTGGGTCGATCATTCGGATCCGAACCCACGATCGCCCGCATCAGCAGGGCCAGGTCGGCGGCGGTTGTCGCCATGGGACCGACCATATCCATGGATGTGGCGATCGGTATGACGCCAGCGCGGCTGACTCGCCCCATGGTGCCCTTGAGGCCAAGCACGCCATTGGCGCCAGCCGGGCAAACGATCGATCCGTTGGTTTCGGTGCCCAGCGCCAGCGGCGCAAAACGCATCGCCACCGCAGCGGCGGAGCCGCTCGAGGAGCCGCAGGGATTATGGGTCAGGCGCCAGGGATTGCGGGTAAGCCCGCCGTGGGAGCTCCAGCCGCTGGTCGAGTTGTTGGACCGGAAGTTGGCCCATTCGCTGAGGTTGGTTTTACCCAGGATCACCGCACCGGCGGCTCGCAGCAGCCCGATCACGTGGGCATCGCTGGTCGCTCGGTGCTCGGCGAGCGCCAGCGACCCGGCGCTGGTTGTCATGGCGTCACCCGTATTGATATTGGCCTTGACCAGCACCGGGACGCCGTGGAGTCCACCCGGCTCCCCGCCAGCCGCGAGCGATTGATCGAGCTGCCGGGCGATGGACAGCGCGTCCGGATTGATTTCCAGCACGGAGTTCGGGCCATCAGCGGACCGGTCCAGTCGCTGAATCCGCTCGAGAAAGGCGCTGGTCACCGCTTCGGCCGACAGCTCGCCCGCCACGATGGCGCGCTGCAGCTCGGTGGCCGTCATCGCCGTGATGTCGTCATTGCGCGTGAACTCGCCGGCCGCTGCCAGCGGCGGTGGCTCAACCCCGGTTTCGCCGGCGCTGTCGCCGGATTCGCCGCCGCAGGCGGTGAGGATGAGCAGGGCGGCCAGCGACAGCAGTCGCCAGTTCGACACAACGGCTAGGTTTTTCACAGCTAATCCTGATCCTTAATCGTGGGGACGCTATGGTATCGCGCCCAGCAAAGACCCGCGCGGGATTTTCGGGACAGTTTTGGGATACGCTGAACTGAAACGATCAGGCAGGCATGGCATTTTTGGCGGCCGTCACGGTGTTGTGCAGCAGGCAGGCGATGGTCATCGGACCAACCCCTCCGGGAACCGGCGTAATGGCGGCAGCCACCCCCTGTGCGGCCGCGTAGTCCACGTCGCCGACGAGACGCTTCTTGCCATCTTCTTCGATCCGGTTGATGCCGACATCAATCACCGTCGCACCCGGCTTGATCCAGTCGCCCTGAATCATCCGCGGCCGGCCGACGGCCGCTACCAGGATGTCCGCCTGGCGACAGACCGCCGCCAGGTCTCGCGTGCGCGAGTGCGCGATCGTCACCGTGCAGTTAGCACCCAGCAGCAGCTGGGCCATGGGTTTGCCGACGATATTGGAGCGTCCGACGACCACCGCATGGAGTCCGCTCAAGTCGCCGAGCCGATCCTCGAGCAGCATCAGTGAACCCAGCGGCGTGCAGGGCACCATGCGCCGCTGGTTAACCGCCAGCGCGCCCGCGTTCTGAAGATGGAACCCGTCAACGTCTTTGGCTGGCGAAATGGCGTCGATCACGGCGGTCTCGTCGATCTGCGCGGGCAGCGGCAGCTGCACCAGGATGCCGTGGACGGTGTTATCACCGTTGAGCGTTGCCAGCAGCTCCAGCAGCGCTTCCTGCGAGGTGTCGGCCGTCAGCCGGTGCTCCCGCGACTCGATGCCGACCTCAGCGCAGCGGGCGATCTTGTTGCGCACATAGACCTGGCTGGCCGGGTCCTCACCCACCAGGACCACGGCGATACACGGCGTCACGCCGCGCTCGGCTTTGAGCGCCGCAACCTCCTGCGCCAGGCGCTCACAGAGCTGCGCGGCAAAAGCTTTGCCGTCAATTTTGTCGGTCATCGCCGGTTTCCCTGGGGTATTAAAACATCTCGCTCGGATCGAGCTTCTCTTCCAGCCGCGCGGTGCGGCCTTCGATATAGTCGCCGGTGATCATCTGGTCGTAGGACTGCCCCGGGCCAACCATCGGATAAACGCCGGCGTCGGGATCAATGATGACCTCCAGAAAGGCCGGCCCCTCGAAGGCGAGGAACTCAGCGACCACCGCGTCGACCTCAGCCGGATCGTCGAGGCGCTTGGCAAAGGCGAAGCCGTCTGCCTCCGCCGCGCGGACAAAATCCTTTCGATGGAGCGACTTGTCGCTGCCGGCCATGCGGCCCTTGAAGTACATCTTTTGCCACTGCCGAACCATGCCGTCGCCGTAGTTGTTGAGCACCACCACCTTGACCGGCAGGTCGTAGGTGGTGGCCGTTTCCAGCTCGCCGAGGTTCATCCGCATGCTGCCGTCACCGTCGATGTCGATGACCAGCGCGTCGGGCAGCGCAAACTGGGCGCCGATAGCGGCCGGCAGGCCAAAACCCATCGTCCCCATACTGCCGGAGGTCAGCCACAGGCGCGGCTCGCAAAAATCAAAATACTGCGCGGCCCACATCTGATGCTGGCCGACACCGGTCGAAATGATCGCCCTGCCCTCGGTGATCCGGTTGATTGCCTCGATCACCGCGTAGGGCTGCACCTTGTCGCTTTCCCGGTCGTAGTTCAGACCGTGGCGCTTCTTCAGCTCGACGAGTTCCTGGTGCCACGCGCCGAAGTCTTTGTCGAAGCCGACGCGCCGGCCGTAATCGACCAGGTCAGCCAGGTCCTGCTTCAAATCACCCACCTGGTGCCACTGGACGCCTTTGACCTTGCCGATCTCAGACACGTCTACGTCAAAGTGCGCGATGCTGGTGGCGTTTGGCGCAAATCGATTCGGCACGCCGGCAACGCGGTCGTCGAAGCGCGCGCCGACACAGATCAGAAAATCGCAGTCTTCCACCGCGTAGTTGGCGTACGCCATACCGTGCATACCCAGCATGTGGAGCGACAGCGGGCTGGTGGTGTCCACCGCCCCGATGCCCATCAGCGTGGTGCACGCCGGCACTTGAAAGGCGTCGATAAACTCGCGCAGCGCCTCAACGGCGTTGCCGTTGATCGCCCCGCCCCCGATGTACAGCAGTGGCCTTTCGGCCTCACTGAGCATGCGGAAGAATCGCTCACAGTCGCCGGGCCCCAGGCGATTGTTCATCACGGCCTGCAGCCGGTGACGGTAGCCGGGGAGCGGCAGCGTGCCGTGACCAGAGAATTCGCAGGTCGCGTTCTGAATATCTTTGGGCAGATCCACGACCACCGGGCCGGGCCGCCCGGTGCGGGCAAGCTCGAAGGCGGTGCGCATCGTCTGCTCCAGCCGGGTCGGATCGGTGACCAGGAATACGTGTTTGGCAACCGCGCCCATCACGGCGGCAACCGGCGCCTCCTGAAAGGCGTCCGTGCCGATCGCGGCGGTTGGCACCTGCCCACAGATCACCACAATCGGAATGGAGTCGGCCATGCAGTCGCGGACCGGCGTCACCATGTTTGTCGCACCTGGGCCTGACGTGACCATGGCCACGCCCACGCGACCGCTCGCCCGCGAATAGCCGGCGGCCATAAAACCCGCGCCCTGCTCGTTGGCCGGCACGATCAGCGGCATCGGCTGCTCGGGGCTGGCCTCGTTGTGGCGGAACACCGCATCGTAGGTCGGCAGGATAGCGCCGCCGGAATAGCCGAATATGGTGCCGACACCTTCGTCGGCCATCACCTGCACAACCACCTCGGCCCCGGACATAGCGGTACCCGCCTTCGGGTGACTCCGGTGACTGGCGTTTTCCTCGACAACTCTCATAACGCTTGCTTACTGCTTCCCAATCCCCGGAGTGTCCGCCAAAGTCCCTGCCAATGCAACGACTTACCGATGGATTTGAACGTTGCATTTGGCGGGCGGGTCGGCCAACATCGCGCCATGCGACACGTGATATCGGTTCTGATGCAAAACGAGGTGGGGGCGCTCACGCGCTTCACCGGTCTGTTCTCCACCCGCGGCTACAACATCGAGACGCTCAACGTGGCTCCGACCGACGATCCGGGCGTGTCCCGGCTGACGATGGTGGTCACCGGCTCAGACCACGCGATCGGCCAGATCACCAATCAGATCGGTAAGCTCGTCGACGTGGTCAACATCCACGACATGACCCTCGGGGAGCACTACGAAAGCGAGATGCTGATCCTCAAGCTGCGACTCGGCATCGGCGGCGTCGCGCGCGCGGAGGCGCTCGCGAATGAGTACGGCGCCACCGTTTTGGACGCTGAGCCGGAGAGCTACACCATGCAGCTGATCGGCAGCCCGGCGGACCTCAAGACGCTGGTGGAAAAGGCCAAGGATGTGGGTGAGATCGCGGCGGTAGCCCGGAGCGGCAGCGTGGCGGTTTCCCGCGGCATCGTCTCGCTCTCCTCTTACGACGTGAACCGCCGGCTGACCGGCTGACGGCGAAGCTGATACCCCTACTTTCTCATTGACGTCAGGCAGTCCTGCGTGGCGTCGCCAAGCTGCATGCCCCCGTCAACCGGGTAGATGCCGCCGGTTGCGTAAGCCGCCTCGTCCGACATCAGAAACTGGATAAAGCGCCCGATGTCTTCGGGCTGGCCAAACCGCTTCAGGGCCGTAGCCGCCTGGTACTTGTCCCGCAGCGCCTGCGTCGGCGCCAGCCGGCTCATGCCCTCGGTGCCGTCGATCGGCCCCGGCGAAACGGCGTTCACCCGGACGCCGGCGGCGCCCCACTCAAGCGCCAGGCATTTGACCAGCATGTTCACCCCGGCTTTTGCCGCACACACGTGCGCCTGAAACGCCATCGGCACTTCCGCCTGCGGCGCCGAGATCGCGACGAGGCTTGCGCCGGGCTTGCGCAGGTGCTCAAAGGCCGCCCAGAAGACGTGGTAGGTGCCCAGCAGGTCGATATCGACCACCGCCTTGATCCCTTTGGGCTTGATGTCGATCACCGGGGCCGGGAAGTTGCCGGCGGCGCCGGCGACCACCAGATCAAGCGGGCCAAGCTGCTCGGCGGTCTGGCGAACGAGCTCAGCAACCGCGTCGTAGTCTCGAACGTCGGCCGCCAGCCCCAGCGTCTGCCCGCTGCCCTCGGCGTCGATCGCTGACGCCGCAGCCGCAGACTTTTCGGGGTCACGCCCGAAGACCGCCACGTTGGCCCCGCCGCCTGCCAGAACCTTGGCGATGCCGAGATTGATGCCGCTGGTGCCGCCGGAAATCAGAACGTTTTTGCCTGCTGGGTTGGCCATGGTGCTCGCGCCTTGAGTAAAAGCGGGCATCGTCCGGCACTGACGCTCGAGATGCAAGGAGGGAGACTTTGTTCACTCACGGGAAACCCGTTAAGGGTGCTAAATTAGCGCTTTCGCTGACCCCCGCATGCTATGACTTTTGCCAATCTGGCGCTGGACATCGACGCGCTTCCGAGCGCGCGCGATATCGATCTCAAGCCACTGGATCCGCGCTATCGCAAAGAGGTGCTCACCCAGAGCCTCCTGATCTGGGGCGTGCTGCTTTTGATCAGCTTCATTCCATCGGTGATCGTCGCCAAACCGCCGGAGGTCAAGACCCGGCTCCTGCTGCTGCCGGTCATCATGACTACCGCCACCGTGCTCTTCACCGTACTCGCCGTGAAGATGGCGGCCGCCAAACGGATGGCGCTTCGTGATCACGACATCGTCTTTCGCAGCGGCCTGTGGTGGCGCAAGACCGTGCTGCTGCCACGCAATCGCGTTCAGCACATCGAGCTGTCGAGCGGGCCGCTGCAGCGCAAGTTCGGTTTGGCGTCGCTGAAGTTCTATACCGCCGGGGGCGCGGCCGTCGATTTACAGATCGACGGCCTGAGCCAGGAGCACGCCCGCTCCCTGCGCGACCATGTGATGCAGCAAAACCTGTGACCGGCACCTGGCGGCGGACATCGCCGGTCGCCGTGGTGTTCTTCCTCACCAAGGCTTTGAAATTTCTCGTCACCGACGGATTTGCCATGCTGGCTCCGGCGGTCGCCTGGTTTGCCACGGCAAGCGACGGCATGAAGGTGTGGGCCGGCGTCTGGTTTGCCGCCCTGGCGGTGCTGGGCGCGGTCTGGGCCGTTTTGTCGTATCTGCGTTTCCGCTATCAGCTCACCGACTCCCAGGTGCTGGTGCGCCGCGGGGTGATCCAGCGCGAACAGCTCAACATCGACTTTGACCGAATCCAGGACACGTCGATCGACGAGCCGTTTTACGTCCGGCCGTTTGGCCTGGCGGTGCTCAAACTCGATACCGCCGGCAGTGCCCAGAAAGAGATTGCGCTGGCGGGGATCGGGGTGGACCTGGCCAACCAGATCCGCAACACGCTGCTCAGATTTCAGCCTCAGACAACCGACCCGAACACTGACGCGGCGGAAACCGTGCCGGAGTCCGCACCCGTACTGCTCGAACGCAGCAACCGGCAGATCGTGCGCTACGGTTTAACCGCAAACGGCTTGCTGTGGGTTGCGGTCGCCTTCGGTGTCCTGGCCGGCGCGCTGGGTGAAGAAGCGTGGGAAACCGCTGGGGAGTTTGTCCTCGAGCGGCTGCGCATGGGCACCCTGCTGGAAACCGGCGGCCCCGCCCGAGGGCTGCTGCTGGCCCTCAGTCTGCTTGCCGTGCCGGTGCTGCTCGCGCTCTTCTCGGTGTTGGGCGCACTGTGGCGCTACGCCAACTACCAGCTGACCGCAGAAGGCGGCAGCTTCCGTCGCAGCAGCGGGCTGGTGAGCCGGCAGCAGCAGACGCTGAAGGGCAGCAAGGTGCAGGCCGCGGTGTGGAAGCAGAACGCGATCGCCCGGATGCTGCGCATCACCAACCTGCAGCTTCGTCTGGTCAGCGCAGGTCAGGAGGTGAACAGCAGCGGCATGCCCGCGTCGACACCCGCGTTTCTGGTTCCGGCGCTGGAATCGGACGAGCTGATTCCGGTCACCCGCGAGTTTCTGCCTGATGCTCCGACCGAGCGACCCGACTTTACCGGTATCAACCGCGCCTACCATCTAAAGCGTAGCCTCTGGTACTGGCTGGCGCCGGTCGGTGGTGTCACCCTGGGACTGTCTTTTGCGATCGGCTTCTACGCCGCGATCATACCGCTGCTGGGCCTGACGATCGCGGTGGTCAGCATCCGGCTGCGCAGCAGCAAATTCGGCATCGCCATCCGGGGCGCCACCGGCTTCCTTCGGAGCGGCTTCATCGGCACCCACACCGCGGTCTTCTCGCTGCGCAAGGTGCAGCGGGTCGACGTTTGCCAGAGCCCCGGGCAGCGCAAGCGCTCGCTTGCGACCCTCAACGTGCACCTGGCTTCTCACACGATCACGATCCCCCACGTGACGCTGGCCGACGCTCAGCACTTTGCCGACATCACGCTTTATCACGTGGAGTCTTCGACCCGCAGCTGGTTCTAGCCTGGGGGGTTGGCGCCCGCTATTCGAAACCCGGGGTCAGAGTAAAGGGACAGGGTAAACGCGGTTTACCCTGTCCCTTTACTCTGACCCCCCGCCATCTATTCGAAGCTCGCGGCGAAGACCGCATCTTCGAGCGCAACCTTGATCCGCTGCGGTGGCGCACAGTTGTTGGCGGTGTTGAGCTCGCCTCCGACCTCGTCGATGCAGGCAATCAGGAAACGTACCGACTCACTCACCGGCAGCGGCACCACAAACTCCGCTTCCGCCTCGGCAAAAGAAAACAGATTGTCGACCTGGGCCGAGGCGAGCTCAGGGTCAGAGCCATCTAACGCCGAGTCCTCAGACAGGTACACGCGAATTGTGCTGGCCGCGATGGTGGCTGGACCCACGTTGGTGGCGCGGATAATGGCCTCAGCTTCGGCGTCGGCGGCCAGCACCGTCGCGGGTGCTTCGACGTCCTGCACAACCAGGTCAAAGCTGGTGTCCGCACACGGCGAACTGCGCATGGCCGAGACGCTGTTGGCCTGAGACGTCTTCCCCTCGTCGTCGGCGGCAAACACCGAGATCTCGTAGCTCCCGCTCCCGGCACACAGCCCGACGCTGGCGGCCTGAAAGTCATCGCCGGCAGGGCTTAAGGGTTCGACCACCGCCTGGCCGTCGGGCCGCGTGATCACCGCAAAGACTTCGTCGATGCGGCCTGTCGTAGTCACACCGCTGGCCGTGATGGGCTCAAAGTCGGCGGTGAGCGCTGAGGCGACGGCGACATCGCCGACTACGGGCTCGTCACCAGCCAGCAGAATGCCGCGGCCCAGCGCGTAGAACCGGGCGAGCGCCCCGTCGAACAGATCGTTGCCCGCCGCGTTGCCCTGGTCGTCCAGCTGCGCGTTCTGCCCGTCGCCGGAGAAACGCACCGCGCTGCGCGCGAGCTGATGAGACCGTCGTACGTTCGCGCCGTTGAGCTGGGAGGTCCAGAAAAACCGCGAGTAGGCCAGCCTGCCGCGACGCCGGAAAACCGCCTCCTCGCCGGCGTCGGTGCTGGTGATGACAATCCGAGGCTTGGCAGCGTTGCTGGCAAGCACCGGCAGGAACGCGCCGGCGTTGCTGCCGTCATAAACCACGGTGAGCTGCCCCGAGTTGCTGGCCTCGACCTCGTCCAGCCAGCCCTCGAGCGTTTGCGCACTGAGCGTTTCCGTTTCGTTCAGCACATACTCACCGTTGTTCTGCGCGCCGACCAGATAGACGGTGAGATCGGAAACCCCGTCGGTGCCCCACTGCGTAATGGCCTCCTCCAGGTTCGCCAGCGTGGTGAGCCCGTCGGTCCCAAACGACGTAACCGGCGACAGGTAGAAGATATCGTCGCAGCCTGTATCACGACAGCGACTGCCGTCCGGACCATAGCCCTGCTGGCGCAGGGCGGCCTGGGCCAGGTTGCCGTTACGCTCGAAAGGTCGGCGCCGGCTGCCGTCCGCGCGGGTGCCTACAACCAGCACCGCGCGGCGTCGCGAGGGGTCGTCAACGGTGATCGAGGCAAGACGCGGAACCCCGACATTGCCTTCCTCATCCTCGGCGTAAACCGCCAGCTCATACGTGCCCGGGCTGTTGAACAGCGACGGCGTAGCGCCGTACGTGCCGTTGCTGTCGGTCGGCACAAACTCGACCAGCGGGAGCTCTGCTACGGGGTTATCAGACGAACCCGGCTGAAAGCCCGGCGGGCGAACCACCGACCAGACGCGCGCGATCCCGTTGCTGTCGAAGACGTTGCTCACCGAGATCTGCGCCGTGTTTCCGGAGCTCAGAACCGCGGGGGCCGAAACGGTGCCGAGCACCGGACGGTCCGTGACGTTCGCGAGACCGCGCCCGATAATCCGGGTTGTCGCGATCTGAAAGTCTTCAGGTTCGTTGACCTCACCGTCTCCGTCGCTGTCGAGCAGCGCGTTCTGGGTCGGAAACGAATCGGCCGTCGAATCGCGGGCGACGGTGAACGCTTCACCGACGTCCTCGCCGTTGAAGACCTGGGTCCAGAACTGGTTCGAAAAGGACATCGTGCCGCCCGACACAAAATAGGCGCTTTCGCCGGGACTCGCGCTCGTGATCACCAGGCGGCTGGCGCCGGCCAGTTCGTCCATAAACGATCCGGATTCACAGGCGTCGTAGATCACCGTCAGTTCCCCATCGGGATGGGTGGCCTGCCAGGCGCTGAGCCAGCCGTCGAGGGTCGCCGACTGGAGCACCTCGGACCCGCTCATGCGAAACGTGTCGACGCCGCCGTGGTCCACCATATAAATCAGCAGGTTATCCGCATCGTCCGCAAAGCTGCCGGTGATCGCCGCTTCAAACGACGCGTTGGTCGCGTCGCTGTCGACGTCGTCCGCCAAGCCATTCTGATCGAGGTCCAGATCCGTGTCGGCCGACAGGTACTGGATGGTGTCCTTCTGAAAGCCCTGGCTGACCAGCGTGCGGTAGACAAAGTTGGCGTTCACCTGGGTCGCATCCCAGAGCGCGTTGCCGGGATAGGGTCCGCCGCCGGTGACCACGATTGCCTTGGTGTTGCCTGCGGAAACGCCGGGGCGGAATCGCTGCATTCGATTGTTGGAGCGCTCCAGCGCGTACACACGCTGACCCGTGCCGACCGCAAGACCGACCACTGTGTTGACCTGCCCAGGCAGCACGCCCCCTTCAGCCATCACGCCGAGCGGCGTACCGTCCGCCGCCAGCACCTCAAGCTGCGTATTGCCGGCGTAAATCCGCCCGCTGTCGTCGACCGCCAGCGAAAAGGTCCGCCCACTCAACGCATACTCGGCCAGCAGCTGACCTTCCGGCGTAAACCGCTGCAGCCGATTTAGGAAAGAGGCCAGAACGGAACCGTCGGGCGCCACCGTGACGGCGTCATAAAAGGTCGGTGGCTGAGCACTCGACGTGTCGCTGATCGCTCCGACAAAAGTGCCATCAAGCTCGAAGACCTGGATTGTCGGAACCTGCTCGTCGCCGACGTAAACCAGATCATCCGGGCCAACGGCGATGGAAACCGCGTTGCCGAATATCCCGTCGACGCCGGCTTCCGCCAGATCCTGCGTGCGCCCGCCCCAGCCGTTGAGGTATCCGCCGTTTGCGCTGAAGCGTCGGATAATCTCGTCCTGATTGAAGGTCACGATCACCACGCTGCCGTCCGACGCGATGGCCATACCGCCCAGAAAGCCCGTATCGCTCTCCCCCGGCCTGACGGGGGCGAAAGATCGCAGGAAGATTCCGTCGGCATCAAAGACCTGAATCCGCCTGTTGAATGCGCCGGCGACGAAGACATCGCCGCTGCTGCTGATCGCCATGGAGTCCGGGGACGCAAACTTCCCCAGCTCCTCGCCGGCGTCGCTCCAGCGCGAGAGAAACTCACCGTTGTCCCGGCCCCAACGGGTGATGCCGAAGCGGTCCACCACGTAAGCCGTACCGTTGCTACCGGCAAGCGCCTGGCGAGGACCCGCGAGCTCCCCGGGTCCGAGGGAGGCATCGTTGTTATCGAAGGTACCAAACTCCAGCAGCTGATTGCCCGCCGCATCAATTCGAACGACACGCGAACCGGCAGTAACCAGCAGATTACCTTCACCATCCAGCCCAAGCCCTTCCGGCCTGACGATCGTGTTGAGACCGCTGCCCAGGCCGTCGATTGCGCGCACGAAGGTGCCCTCGGTCGAAAAGACGTTGATCAGCTCGGTGTTGAACGACGAAACAAGAATCTCGCCGTTCAGATGGGCAATTCCGATGGGCCCCAGCTCGGTGAATTGGCCCGGACCGGTCCCCTCGACCCCGAAGTTGGCGACAAACTGCAGATCGCTGTTGAACTTCACGACCCGATAGCCGGGCGGGTCCAGCACGTAGTAGTTGTCGGCGTCATCGACGGCTAGCTGAAACGGACCCTGGAGAAACGATCCACAGGGGATGCAGCGGGGCGTGAACTCCCCGTCGCCGCCGCTCAAGCCCCCGACTCGCGCCAGCTGCTCGCCGTCGGGACTGAACTTGATGACGTAGCCAACCGATCGATCGGTCACGATGACATTGCCCTGGCTGTCGACGGCAACTCCGTGAGGGCTGAAAAGGTCGGGGGAGTCGATGTTGCTGACCAGCACGCCGTCGGAAGAGTATTTCTGGATCTGGCTGGCGATGGGATCCGACACGTAAACAAACCCCTGATCGTCGAGCGCAATCGAGTTGGGTCCCGTGGCAAAGTTGGTCTGAAAAAAGTATGGCCGAGGCTGGCTCGGCCAGAGCAGGTCAAAGGTCGGCAGCGCGGTGCCCGCCCACACGGTAGGCGCGGTGAGAAACAGCAGTAGCCCTGACCTCATCCCGGTCAGGAATCTGCAAAAGCGATCTAACGTCATTCAGTTCTTCCTGGAGCTGTATGGTGTTCACAACGACACGAGGTTTTCCCTATCGCCGTCTTTGCCAGACTCAGTGTGTCAGAAACCATTGTGGCCTGCTGCTCCCGTGGTTGCAGCACTATGCCCGGTGGTTGCGCTGGAGGTTTCGGTAAGTGTCGTTCTTATTGGCGTGATTCACCCCCGATTCGGGTCAAGCAATGCGTCGCCGTCCGTGGCCAGGCGGCGGCGGTAATTCGTCGCAGCACCCATGACTGACGGCGGTTTCCAGTGGCGGCCGTTTGCTTGTCTAGTACTTGCGGAATGGCTGCAACCCAGGTGAAACACATCAGAATGGCAAGACTGACGTCACTGATAGCGCTGGTGCTGCTTCTCACGATCGCTGGCTGCGGTGGAGACCCACGCGCGGTCAAAAGCTATCTTGGCCTGTCGATCCCGACCGAGGTGCTGGATGCGCACCTCACGTCGGAGATGGAGCGCTTGGGCATTCCCGGTATGTCGATCGCTTTTATCAACAGCGGTCAGGTGGTTCACCATCGGACCTTCGGCTACGCCAACGTGCAGGATGGCATTCGGGTCGACGACGAAACCATCTTCGAAGACGCCTCACTCTCCAAGCCCCTCTTTGCCTTCTTTGTGATGACCTATGTCGAGGCGGGCAAGCTGGATCTGGACACGCCGCTGTACACCTACCTGCCCTACCCGGACATCGCCTACGACGAACGCTACAAGCAGATCACCGCGCGAATGGTGCTGAGCCACCGCACCGGCTTTCCCAACTGGCGTGGCGATCTGCCGGAAAAGAAGCTGCTGATCCAGTTTGATCCCGGCACCGACTACTTTTACTCCGGCGAGGGTTATCAGTACCTGGCGATGGTGCTCAAGGAAATCGACAAAACCGACTGGGAGGGTCTGGAAGCCCGTTTCCAGGAGGTGGTGGCCCAGCCGCTGGGGCTGCAGCACACGGTCTTTATCCAGGATGACTACAGCAAGACCCACAAGGCGGAGCCCTACGATGAGAACGGTGAGTGGATCAGTCCCGAGAGGGACTACGATCGTGCGGTGCGCTTTAAGTTTGTTGCGCCCGCCTCGGTCCATTCGGAGGCACAGGACTTTTCCCGCTGGCTGATCGCCTTCATGGACGATAAAGGCCTTAGGCCCAGCAGCTTTCGCGAGCTGTACACCGTGCACTCGTTTGTCGATGAGTACAACGGCATCAAGGTGGACTACACGCTGGGTTTCTTCAAGCCTCGCCTGCCGTTCACCAACATCTATCTGCACGGCGGCAACAACTACGGTTTTACGTCGTATTTTGCGGTGGACCCCGAGAAAGACTGGGGTTTTGTTCTGTTTACCAACTCCGAATACGGCGAGCAGCTCGGTTCGGAGCTGTCCTTCTATCTGCTGACCGGTCCGGACCTGACGCCGATCTACCTGACCATCGGGGGGATTCTGCTGACGCTCCTGCTGATCGGCGTACTGCTGGGTCGCGCCTGGCTTCGGCGACGCCGGGCCCAAGCGTAGGCTCAACAGGCTGGCGATCAACCGCCGATCGGGCACGGGCTGCGGTAAACTGGCGCCATGGATATGCAGAACAAAGTTGCGGTAGTGACCGGCGGCAGCCGGGGGATTGGACGGGCGCTCTGCCGAGCCCTGCACCGGGCCGGTGCGCACCACGTAGCGGTCGCCGACCTCGACGGCGCGGGCGCCCGGACGCTGGCGGAAGAAATCGACGGGAGTGGCCACGAGGTCAACGTAGCCGACGAGAGCCAGGTCATTGCGCTGATCGATGAGGTCGAACAGGCCCACGGACCGATCGACCTGTTTGTCAGCAACGCGGGTGTTGGCGAGCTCCCGCCGGATTCGAAAAATATCGCGTCCCAGCCGAACGCCGTCTGGGAGCGCTGCTGGTCGGTCAACGTGATGGCCCACGTCTACGCCGCGCGCCGCCTGATTCCGGGCATGGTTGAACGCGGCGACGGTTATCTCATCAACGTTGCCTCCGCAGCCGGCCTGCTGAGTCAGATCGGAGACGCCGCCTACTCCAGCACCAAACATGCCGCCGTCGGGCTGGCCGAGTCGCTGGCCATCTCGCACGGCGACGACGGCATCAAGGTGTCGGTGGTCTGCCCGCAGGCGGTGGCCACCGCGCTGATCGGCTATGACGAAGATGGCGAAGAGGCGCCAACCGGCATCGCGGGCAATGACCTCGACGGGATCTTAAGCGCTGACGACGCGGCCGCGGCCATCATGCAGGGGATCGCTGACGAATCGTTTCTGATCCTCACTCACCCGCAGGTGGTTCAATACATGCAGCACAAGGCGGAGAACTACGGTCGCTGGGTGGGCGGCATGCGTAAGCTCCGCCGACGCTACGTTTAGGGTCTGGCAAGACACCAGAAACGCCGATGAGCGTCAAAGCCGAAACCGGGTTTTCCCTGAAGGACGACCTGTTTAACCGTGAGACCACAAAGCTGCTGGCTGAGTCGGTCGAGCGGTCAGCCGCTGAGTACGCGAGCGGCGCGACCTTCAGCGCCCAGAAGCTGATCCGTGCAGCCGGCCGACGGTTTCCCAAGCTTGAGCTCAAAGAACGCATTTTCTGCCTGGTGGATTTGCTTGAGCAGCAGCTTCCCAGCGAGTTTCCAGAAGCCGTCGACATTCTCAAAGGCGCCCTGCCGCCGCCGCTGGACCCGGAGCTCACCGACGACGACTTCGGGCGCTTCATCTGGGTGGTGCCCGGCGAGTACGTGGCGCGGCACGGCTGCAGCGAGCAGCATCTCGATCGATCGCTCGACTTCCTGAGGGAAGCAACGATGCGCTTCTCGTCCGAACTGGCGATTCGACCCTTTCTGGCGCAGTTTCCCGAGCAGACGATGGTCCAGGTCAGGCGCTGGGCGCAAGACGCCAATTACCACGTGCGACGCCTCGCCTCGGAGGGCATTCGCCCGCTGCTGCCCTGGGCCATGCGGGTGAAGCTGCCGTCCGCTGACGTGATCGCCGTGCTGGATCAGCTTTATCAGGACCGCACCCGCTACGTGGTTCGGTCGGTGGCGAACAACCTGAACGATCTCAGCAAGCAGGATCCCGACCTGCTGCTGGCGACGCTGAAGCGCTGGCAGAAGAAGCCGCACCCGGACCCGACGGAGATGCAGTGGCTGACGAGCCACGCGCTTCGCAGTCTGGTCAAAGGCAACAACGTCGGCGCCCTCAGACTGCTGGGCTACCCGGACCGTCCGAAGTTTGCCGTTTCATCGCTCGAGTACACTGAGCGGGTGCGCGTTGGCGAAGCGCTGCACTGGCGCGCTATCCTGAAGTCGCGCGCCCGGCAGCGCCTGAAGATTTTTCTCAGCGTCGAGTTTCTGAAAAACGACGGCTCCCACAAGGCGAAAATGTTTACGCTCAAAGACCTTGAGGTCGCCGCAGGTGAGTCCGTGGAACTGAGCAAACGCCTGCCCTTTCGCCCTATGACCACCCGCACGCTCTACCCGGGCGAGCATTTTGTTTCGCTGGTCGTCAACGGCACGGTCGGCGAGCGCCGGCGCTTCGAGCTGACGCTCAAATAGGCGACGAACGCAGGCGATTTAGGCCCGTTGGCCTCTGAGCCGGCCCCGCCTTACGGCGGCGTATCGGTACACCTTTGGCGCTCTAGTGCAGCCATTTACCACCGAAAGTATCACGTAGCGATACCGTGACGCCTGAATCAAAACAGGTGTTTGAATACTGGCATAGTGCGGGATGAACGCGCTGCGCTTCAGATTTGGGAATCATGGGATGCAACTGATACTGATCATCGTTGGGGCTGTCGCCGGCCTTTGGTTTGCGGACATGGGTCGCGAGATGCTTGGACTGTTTGTCGGCGGCTCGCTGGGTTATCTGCTGGCGCAGAATCGCCAGAGCAAGCGATTGCTGCAGGAGCAGGCGGCGAGACTCGCCCGGCTGGAACCTGAGGCGTTCGAAAGGGGCCCGGCGCCAGCGCAGCCCGCCAAGCCGGCGGCCGCCGGGGCCGCCGAGCCCGACTCAAGCTTCGACGCACGCGCCTCGCTGAACCAGGCGCGGTCAGATGAACCGGCCCGCCAGGACCAGGCTTTGCCCGCCCAACCCGAAACGCCTAGGGTTCCAGGCATTCTTCAGAAGATTTTTGCCGCCGCCA
Organism: Lysobacterales bacterium; assembly: GCA_028285525.1. Taxonomy (GTDB): domain Bacteria; phylum Pseudomonadota; class Gammaproteobacteria; order Xanthomonadales; family SZUA-38; genus JANQOZ01. The sequence continues at coordinate 60,772 of JANQOZ010000061.1, read as the reverse complement.
GATCCTGGCTGACCACCGGCAACGTGCCGGTCAAGCTCGGCGTCGTGGTGTCGTTTTTCGGCGTGTCGTTCCTGCTCAAGTATGCGGTAGATTCGCAGATGCTGACCTTGCCCATCGAGCTGCGCTACGCGGGCGTTGCCGCTGCGGCTTTTGTCATGCTTGGCGTCGGCTGGCGCCTGCGGGAGCGGCTACGCGTCTACGCCGTCAGTCTGCTGGGCGGCGGCATCGGCGTGCTGTTCCTGACGATTTTCGCGGCCTTTCGCCTGCACCCGCTGCTGCCGGCACCGCTGGCGTTTATCCTGTTGGTGGGCCTTACCGCCGCCGCTGGCGTGCTGGCGGTTGTGCTGAACGCCCGCGGGCTCGCAATCCTCGGGATCGCCGGCGGATTCCTGGCGCCGGTGCTCATTTCCACGGGCGCGGGAAACCACGTCGCGCTTTTTTCCTACTACCTGCTGCTGAACGCCGCCGTACTGGGAGTCACCTGGTACAAGTCCTGGCGCATCCTGAACCTTCTGGGGTTTTTCTTTACCTTCGGCGTGGCCGCCGCCTGGGGCGTCCGATCTTACGAACCCGCCCTGCTGGGCAGTACACAACCGTTTCTGATCGCCTATTTTCTGTTTTACCAGGGGATCGCCGTGCTGTTTGCTCTGCGCCAGCCGCCGAACCTGAAAGGCCTGGTCGACGGCACGCTGGTATTCGGCACGCCGGTCATCGCCTTCGCCCTGCAGGCGGAGATGGTCCGGCATACCGAGTATGGTCTCGCGATTTCAGCGCTGCTGACCGCCGTGTTCTACGTGCTCGCCGCGATCGGGCTCAAGCGCTCAGGTGTAGCCAGCATGCGCCTGTTGACGGAGTCGTTCAGCGCCCTCGCCATCGCGTTTGCCACCATCGCCATTCCGCTCGCGCTTGGCGACCGCTGGACCGCCGCCGCCTGGGCCCTGGAAGGCGCGGCGCTGGTTTGGATCGGCGTCCGTCAGAACGGCCTGCTGGCCCGCATCAGCGGCGCGCTGCTGCTGTTCGCCGGTGGTGCGGTCTTTCTCGACGAAGGCTGGCTGAGCGATCCCGGTATGGCGGTGCTCAACGGGAACTACCTCAGCGCCGTGCTCATCGCCGGCGCCGCGCTGTTTGCTGCCCGCTACCTGACCGCTGACCCCCAACCGTGGCGGTGGCAGAACCTGCTCGCAATTCCCCTGCTGCTGTGGGGCCTGGCCTTCTGGGCCGGCGGCGGCATCGCCGAGATTCTGGACCATGGCCCGCGAGGGATTCGCCTCCACCTGATCCTCGGCTTCCTGGCCCTGAGCGGTTGGGCCCTCGCGCGGGTTGCCGACCGGCTGAACTGGACCGCCGCCCGCTATGCGTCTCTCGCCTACCTGCCGCTGCTGGCTCCGATGGCGGTGCTCTACCTCCTCGACGGCGAGAACTTTCTAGCGGGTCTGGGGCTGCTGGCGTGGCCGCTGGCGGTTGCCGCCCATTTTGCGATCCTGCAATCCTTCTCAGCCATCACCAGCAGGATCGGTCGCCTGCTGGGCAACGTCTGGCACGCTTCCGGGCCGCTCCTGTTTGGATCGATCCTGCTGATGGATATTGTCAGGCGAATGGAGCAGGCCGACTTCGGCATGCTGTGGTCGTGGAGCGCCGGCCTGGCCGGCGTGCTGGGCCTGGTGGGCCTGACCATGTCGCTGAGGACGCCCTCACGGCTCAGAATCGACCGCTGGTTTTCTGCCGGCACCGAGCGCTGGCCCTTCGTTCAGTTTGGCGGCAGCTATCTCGCTGCCTGTGGCATCCTGACGCTGGGCGTGTTGTTTATCACCGGGCTGCTGAGTCTCGAGCTGCCCGGCGATCCCGCGCCGCTGCCGTTTGTGCCTGTGCTCAACCCGCTGGACCTGCTGACCCTCGCCGGCCTGCTGACCGCATACAGCCTTCTAACCACCTGCCGGCAAAACGGTCGCTGGCTGCAGGAGCCGCAGCGCTGGCACCTGGCACTGACGGCGTGGGCGATCACGGCATTCGCGTTTACCACCCTGGCCATCGTGCGCAGCGTCTTTCACCTCTTCGATCTCACCTGGAACGCTGAGGCGTTACTGAACTCGGTGCAGGTTCAGGCGGCGCTGTCGGTCTACTGGGCGGTCCTGGGGTTTGGCGCGATGTTCTGGGGCGCCAAAGCGGGCCAGCGCTGGACCTGGCTGATCGGCACCGGACTGATGGCGCTGGTTGTCCTCAAGCTGTTTGTGGTCGACCTGGGCAACACCGGCACGATCGCGAGAATTGTGTCGTTCCTGGCCGTTGGCGTGCTGCTGCTGGTGGTAGGCTACGTCGCGCCGGCACCACCGAGAGAGAACCTGACAGCCGCCGAGGAAGCCCCAAGCTCATGAACAGTCCAGGAACGTACTCCCTGCGTGCGGGGTGGCTGGCCGCACTGGTGGCCGCACTGGTCGCGGGGGATTGCCCGGCGCAGCCGGCTGATGCGCCGCCGGCAGACGCTTACGCCTGGGGTTTCCCGCTGGAGCTTAAGGGCGAGGCGAGCTTTTACACCGTTGAGCTTCCGCTGCTGGTCAACCGATCTGTTGCTGACAGCGAACTGCGGGACGCAGGCGTTCTTAACGGCGCTGGCCTCCCGGTGCCGCGGGTCTTTCAGCTCGCAAAGGACACGGTCTCGGAGTCAGAGCAGCGTACGGCGCTGACGGCGCTGCCGCTCTACGAACAGGCTGACGATTCACCGGAGGAGCTGCGTCTGCGGCTGGAACGCAGCGGCGAACAAACGCTGCTGGAGCCCAACGCCGGCGAAAACGCCGGCGACGAGTCGGCGGAGCGCCTCAGCGCCTATCTTCTGGATACCCGCAACCTTGAGCGCTGGCCCGATGCGATCGACCTTTCCTGGCCGGAAGACCTGCAGGGATTCATCGGGCGGGTAACCATCGAAGGCAGCAACGATCTCCAGGACTGGCGCAGGGTTGGCGGCGGCGCCGTGGCCGACCTGCGACAGGGTGGCACACACGTGCTTCAGAACCGGATCACGCTCGATGCCGGCAAGCGAGCTTACCTGCGCCTCCGCTGGGCGGAGCTGCCGGATGACTGGCGCCTGACGCGCAGCGTCGCGATCAGTTCAGACGACAGCAGAAGCTCGGCCCGTCGCTTTACGCCGATCGAATCCTCAGGCCGCGACGAGGACGACGGCGGCTACCTGTTCGACGTCGGCGGCGCTCCAACCGTCGATCGTCTGCGCCTTGTACTGCCGCAGGCCAACACCATCGTCAGAGCACGAATCTTTTACTGGCAGGAACGCCGCCAGCGCTGGGTGCAGGCGGCGGTCGGACCTCACTATCGGCTCGGCCGCGGCGAGGCTTCGGTAACCAGTCCGTCGGACTCCATCAGCCGGGTGCGTGCGCGCAAGTTCAAGGTGTTGATCGAGCGGGGAAACCCGGGCGCAGCGCCGGCGCTGGAGCTTGGCTGGCGCCCCGACCGGCTGACGTTCCTGGCGCAGGGCGACCCACCGTTTGTGCTGGTCACAGGTCGCTCCAACGATCTCCCGGACCAGTTCCCGCTGGAACGTCTCTTCGGAGATCGCGCGATCGTCAAGCTGGCGGAGAAGGGGCCGACGGCTACCGCCCGGCTTGGCGAGCGTTATGCCCTTGGTGGCTCGACCAATCTTGCGCCAGCGGAGCTGATCAGCTGGCGGCGCTGGGGGCTGTGGTCAGCACTGGTTGTCGGCGTGCTGCTGGTGGTTTGGATGGCTGTGCGCGTACTGCGGGACGACTAAAGGCCGGCGCTTACGCACCGCCGAGTTCGCCGATCACCTGCTTGCCCAACGCCATCATGTGAACCTCGTCCGGCCCGTCAGCCAGGCGACAGGTCCGGGCATAGGTGAAGGCTTCCGCCATAAAATAGTCTTCCGACAGCCCGCCGGCGCCGTGGATCTGCATCGCCCGGTCCAGCACCCGCTGGGCCATGGCAGGCACCACAATCTTGGCCGCCGCGATGAGGTTCTTGGCCACCTTGTTGCCGGCGCGGTCCATCAGGTCCGCGGTCTTCAGCGTCAGCAGCCGAGCCTGCTCGATCTCCGCATAACTCTGCGCGATCACCTCGCGGATCGACTGATGCTGCGCCAGCTGCTTGCCGAACGTCGACCGGCTCACGGAGCGTTGGCAGGCCAGCTCCAGCGCCCGCTGCGCGCAGCCGATGAGCCGCATGCAGTGGTGAATCCGGCCGGGGCCGAGCCGACCCTGCGCAATTTCGAAGCCGCGCCCGGGGCCCAGGAGCATGTTTTCCGCCGGCACGGTCACGTCTTCGAACAGCACTTCGGCATGGCCGATCGGAGCGTCATCAAAGCCCAGCGCGGTACAGGCCCGGACGAGCTTCACGCCAGGGGTATCCGCCGGCACCAGGATCATCGACTGCTGCTGGTGGCGACTCGGATTATCCGGGTCATTTTTTCCCATCAGGATCAGCACGCGGCAGGACTCGCGCATCGCGCCGGTGATGTACCACTTACGGCCGTTGATCACGTAGTCGTCGCCGCGGCGCTCGATCAGGCACTCGATGTTGGTCGCGTCCGACGAGGCCACGGCCGGTTCGGTCATGGCAAAGGCCGAGCGGATCTCACCGGCGAGTAAGGGTGTCAGCCACTGCTCGCGCTGCGCGGGAGTCCCGTACATCATGAGGACTTCCATGTTGCCGGTGTCCGGCGCGCTGCAGTTGAACACCTCCGAACTCCACAGCACGCGGCCCATCACCTCGGCCAGCGGCGCGTACTCGGCGTTGCTTAAGCCAAGCCCGCCAAACTCACGATGCGATTCGGGAATAAACAGGTTCCAGAGACCCAGCTCCCGGGCTTTGACCTTCAGCTCCTCGATGACTGGCGGATTAGCCCACGGGTTGGCCGCCTGTTGCACCTCGTCCCGATAGCGCTGCTCGGCCGGGTACACAAAGTCGGCCATAAAACCTTCCAGCTGCTGGAGCAGCTGCTTCACCTGATCGGAGTATTCAAAATTCACGGACAGTTCCTGTCGCTAAACGGTGGGATTGGAGCCGCGTCCAAAGGGCTGCGGCAGCATCGTAGATTACGGGAATCCACCAGAGCTTAATAGCCTTCAGGGCGCCATCAGGCGTTGGTGATGGCGTCGAGCCGGCCCGGCTGGTCGAGATGCGGCACGTGGTTGAAGCTGGTCACGTAAGTGGTGTCGGGATTGAAGTACAGGTGATTGACCGCCGTATTCTTGCTTTGAATCTGCAGCCCGATCATGGTGTCGATCCCGAAGCCCATGATTTCTTTCATGATGATCGAGATGGGCCCGCCGGAGGTCACCACCAGCACTCGACGTTTCGCGTCACCGGCCAGAATCGACCGGTAGGCCGCAGCTACCCGGTCACAAAAACCGGCCAGCGACTCATCCATCCCGCCCGACAGCTCCTCCTTAGCCCAGGCATGCATCGCCAGCCTGAACGTGGAAAAAATACCTTTCACGTCCCGGGGCCCCGGCACGGGATGGGCGGGGTTATCGGCGAGATAGGCCTGGATCAGCTGCTGAAACGCAAACTCATTGAGCCCCGGATCGCGCTGCCACTCCTGCGGGAGCGGCAGTGTCTCGGCGATCCCGTCGAGCGTCTGCCGATGCCGGTGCTGGCCGCCGACCACCACCTCGTCGAACACCATCTCGCGCTCGGCAAAATACTCACCCAGCCAGCGGGACTGTCGATGACCCAGCTCCGACAGCTGGTCATAATTTTCCGCGCCCAGCGACGCCTGGCCGTGACGGACCAGATAAATTTCACCCATGAGAATTCCGCGAAGGAAGCAGCGCGGCGATTTTAGCAGTCGGCCGCAACCGCCGTCGCGGCGGTTTTTTCGAGCCACACCTCAACCGATTTAAACGCCGGCGTCTTGCTGCGGGGATCCACCTGATTGCCGGTCAGGCAATTGGCCTCGGGAAAGTACGCCAGCAGATTGCCGGCCGGCAGCTCAAACGCAAACACCTGGACGTTCTCCATCGCGCCGCTGGCCGAGCGCAGCGTGATCCGATCACCCGCCGCGAGCTTTTGGTTAGCCATGTCCTGTTCGGCCATGAGCACACACCACCGATGCGGAATGTTCCGGTAACTGTCGTGCTCCTGATAAATCATCGTGTTGAACTGGCCTTCGCTGCGCACGGTCGCCAGCCGAAACCGCCCGCTGCCGGGCCGTGAATCCCACGGACTCAGCTTCGGGAACCGCGCTTTGCCGTCAGCGGTCTTGAACTCAGGCCGGTGCAGCAGCCGATTCCTGACGTGGAACTCTTTCTTCGCCACGTCGATATCCTTGAGGTCCTCCAGGCCCGGGACAATCTCCGCGATCGCCTCCCGAATGCGGCGGTGCCGGGCAAAAGCCGAAAAATCCAGCACGCTGTCCGGCAATACCCGCTGAGCCAGCTCAGTGAGGATCGCCACCTCGGGCCGCACGTCCGGCAGCCGGCTGATGCCGCCGTCGCTCAGGCGGACAAAGTTGAACATCGACTCCTGGGTGGTGGGCTGCCACTCCTCGTCTCTCGCGGTGACGGGCAACACCAGCAGCTCCACGCCGTCGGTCGCCTGCACGTGGCTGGTGTTGAGCGTGGTGGTCAGGCTGATCCGGCAGCCGGTGCGTTCGAGCGCCCGCGTAATCCACGCACGATCCGGGCTGGCGCCAAACAGGTTGCCGCCCATCAGAACGGCGCAGTCCATCTGCCCCTCATGTGCCGCCTGCAGGGCCTGGACCGTATCCATGCCGCGGGCCTCCGGCAGCTTCAGCTTGAGCGTGCTGGCCATGCGCTCCTCGATCTCCGCTGACAGCACCGGCTTGACGCCGATGGTGCCGATGCCCTGAACGTTGGAGTGACCGCGTAGCGGAAGTAGGCCGGCACCCGGACGACCCACCATGCCGCGCAGCAGCGCAAGCGCGGCGATCGCTTCGACGTTTTCGACGCCGTGCAGGTGGTGTGTGACGCCCATGCCCCAGGCAAAGACGGCGTTCTTCGACCGCGCGTAGACCTGAGCCACCGCGTCCAGCGCCGGTCGGCTGACGCCGCAAACGTCGAGCAGAGTCGCCACGTCCAGCGACGCGAGATCCGCCAGATAGTCCTGGCTGCCGGTCGTGTATCGCTGGATAAACTCAACGTCATGGGCCTGAAGGTCCATTACGCGTCGCGCCAGCGCCTGCAGCAGCGCGACGTCCGCGCCGATGCGCGGCTGGAGATAGTGACTGGCGATGTCGCTGCCCCCGCTGAGCATCGACCGCGGGCTTTTGGGCAGGGCAAACTTCACCAGCCCAGGCTCTCGCGCCGGGTTGATCACGACCACGTGGCCGCCACGATCGCGGCAGGCCTTCAGCTTGTGAATAAAACGAGGATGGTTCGATGCCGGGTTGGCGCCAATAACAAAAATCAGGTCGCAGCGGTCCAGGTCGTCGAGCTCGACCGTAGCGGTTCCCGTGCCGATGGTCGAACGCAGGCCCACGCCGGTTGCCTGGTGACAATAGTATGAGCAGTTGGTGACGTTATTGGTGCCAAAAGCGCGGGCAAAGAGCTGGAACAGGAATCCCGCCTCGTTCGACGAGCGGCCGGAGGCGTAGAAGAAACTGCGCTCAGGCCGGCAGGCGCTCAGACGGTCGGCGGCGAGCGTCAGCGCCTGTTCCCAGTCGACAATCGAATAACGATCCTCCCCGGCGGATTTATAGACCGGTTTGCCAAGCCGCCCGAGATGCTCGAGCTGCTTTGCGGTCAGGTCGCGAAGCTGAGCGATGCTGTGCCGCTCAAAAATCTCGTCCGGAATCGCCGGCTGAACGTCGGTGGACTGGGCCTGCACGCTCTTGTTGCAGACGGCGGGATACTCACCCTGCTCGTTGGTCATCCCGCCGAGCTGACCACCCATGCCGTAGCCGCACGCTTTGCAGGCGTTGTTGGAACGCAGCGCCTTGGCCGCCCGACCGATACCCATGCGTCGAACCGTTTTTAGCGTGTACAGCACCTTGGCGGCGCCGCCCCCGACCGGGCGTTGGGGCATGGCTCTGCACCCGTGTTTGGCCTGAGCTTCATCATAGCAAGCCGGGCTGCGAGGCCCGTCTACCTACACCAGCCGATTCATCTCCCGACCCGCAACAAACGCCTCGATCGCGTCGATGAGCTGGTCGGCCAGCGCCTGCATCGAGGCTTCGCTGGCCCAGGCGCTGTGCGGCGTCACCAGGACGTTGTCCAGGTGGCACAGACGCATCAGCGGGTCATCGGGCGCGGGCGGCTCCTGCGCTGCAACGTCGATACCGGCACCGCCGATTTCGCCGGTCAGCACCGCCGCCTCCAGCGCTGCGAGGTCAATCAACGCACCCCGGGCCGTGTTGATCAGCAGCGCAGTCGGTTTCATCTGGCGCAGCGTCTGGCGGTTGATCAGATTCCGACTGGCGTTGGTGAGCGGGCAGTTGAGGCTCACGATGTCCGCCCGATTCAGCAGTTCGTCGAAACTGACCAGCGGGAGGTCGGGAAGCTCCCGGCCGCTGAGACTGTGATAAATCACGTTCATGTTCAGCGCAGAGGCCAGCGCGCCGAGCGCCTGGGCGATACTCCCGGTGCCGATGATGCCCAGCGTAGTGCCGGCCAGATCTGTGACCGGCTCATCAAAAAAGCAGAACTGACCGCTGCGCTGCCAGTCGCCCCGGCGAACCCGGCGCTGGTAGGCGGAGAGCCGCCGGCGCAGCGACAGCATCAGGGCCAGGATGTGCTCTGGAACCGAGGTGGCCGCATAGTTGCGCACGTTGCACACCGCCACGCTGTGCTCCTCGCAGGCCGCAAGGTCGACAACGTCAGTTCCGGTGGCGGCGACCGCCACCAGCCGCAGTTCCCTCGTCTCCCGGAGCAGGCCCCGGGTGATGGGCACCTTGTTAGTAATGAGAATCGTGGCTGCCCCGGCTCGGGCGCCGGCCTGCACCGGCGTCGTCGCGGCGTACTCCTGCCATTGATGCGGAAAGGCCGGGGCCCGCAGCTGCACGCCCGGCCCCAGCGTTTCCCGATCGAGGAACACGATGGATTGATCATCACCCATGAGGCCAATGTAACTGATCACGATACGCGGGAACACGCCCCGCGAATGTCGCGCAACGCCATAAAAATGCCACCTGGTTTCTCTCAGCAGGCGCTACAGTGATCCGCGCTCAACATTAAGGGGAACCCAAACGATGGGAATCATTCAGATGGTGCTGGCGGTTGCGCTGCTGCTGCCGGTGGCCAAGCCGGCGGCCTCACCGGAAGACGAGGCTTTTGTCGAAGCGGTCAACGCCGTTTTGGCCAAACACTCAACGAGCGGCAGCTTCACGCTCTACGACGAACAGCGGCAGGTCTTCCTGCGCAGTGATCCTGACAAGAGCCGCACGGCCGAGATTCCGGCGTCCACGTTCAAGATTCCGAATTCGCTGATCGCCCTGCAGACCGGCGTGGTCGCCAGCCCGGAAGAGGTCATACCCTGGGACGGGAAGGAGCGCCAGATCAAATCCTGGAATCAGGATCAGACGCTGGCCTCGGCCGTGAAGTTCTCGACGGTGTGGGTTTTTCAGGGGGTGGCCCGTGCCGTAGGTCGTCCGGCTATGCAGCGATTTTTGGATCAGCTCGGCTACGGCAACGGCCAGATCGGCGAAGCCATCGATCGCTTCTGGCTGGACGGTTCACTCAAGGTGACGCCCCAGCAGCAGATCGAGTTTCTGCGTCGGCTTTACCACCACCAGCTGCCGTTTGAAAAACGCCACATGAACGCAGTGCAGGACATGATCGTGCGCAAGCGGGAAGATGGCTATCGCCTGTCAGGCAAGACCGGCTGGGCAACTCTGGGTGATCCGGACCGCGGTTGGTTTGTCGGCTATCTGGAGCGGCAACGCCAGGTCTGGTTTTTTGCGCTGCTGGTCGACATCCACAGCGACGGGCGCGGGCGCGACCGCCAGGGCATCACCGAGGAGATTCTGCGGGAGCTCGAGCTGATCAAGCCCTAGATCCACCTCTCGCGCCGGCGACCTCGCCGGCCCGGTCAGCCGGCGCTTCGCGGCGGGTTGGGCGTGAGCAGGCTCAGGCCCGCAGCGACGCGCCGGGTTAACCAGCGGCTCGGCCGGTAGCGCGGGTCGCCGGTCTCGTCCAATAGATTGCTGAGCACCGTCAGAACCCGATCCGGACCGAGCTCGTCACCAAACTCCAGCGGGCCGAAGGGATAACCCAGGCCAAGCTTGACCGCTTTGTCCAGGTCGGCCGGCGTTGCGATGCGCTGCTGGACCAGCTCGCAGCCGATGTTGACGATTGTGGCCAGCGTCCGCTGGAGAATAAACCCGGGGCTGTCGTTGATCACCGTCACCGGCGTTCCGCCCGCGGCCAGGAGGCCGTGAGCGGCGTCACGCACAGCGGGATCGGTGTTGACGGTCAGCATCAGGGTCAAGCGACCGGGGTTGGCCCTCAGCGTATCCACGGCCACGCAGCGCGGCAGGTCCAGCCCGAGCGCAGACGCCGAGCTTGTGGCGTCCCGGCCCAGGGGTCTGAGCACGCAAACCTCCGCATCATCGGGCTGTGCCACCAGTTCGGCGCCACCGCTGGTCAGCAGGCTGGCCAGCGGATCCGCGGCGTCGTTTGGCGGCTCGAGCCAGACGCGGGTGAGCGTCACGGGCGGCGCGGCGCGCTCCTCCGGAACCGCCTGACGTCCCTCCGGATAGCGGTAAAACCCGGCGCCCGTCTTGCGCCCGAAGAGCTTCGCCGCCACGCGGGGCGCGGTGCTGGCCGAAGGTCGGAAGCGCGGCTCGTGAAAAAACTGCTCGTAAACGGAGGTCATCACCTTGCCTGATACGTCCAGGCCAGTCAGATCGAGCAGCTCGAAAGGTCCCAGCCGAAAACCGCCGGCCTCGCGCATCACCCGGTCGACGTCGACAAAATCGGCGACCCCCTCGTCGACAATCCGCAGGCCCTCGGTGCTGAATCCCCGCCCCAGATGATTGACGATAAACCCCGGACGGTCGGCCGCGACCACGGGCTGATGGCCCGTTTGGTCCACCCAGCCGCAAAGGGTGTCGACGACCTGTGGGTTGGTGTGAACACCGGGTACCACCTCGACCACCTTCATCAACGGCACCGGGTTGAAGAAATGCAGCCCCGCAAAACGCTCTGGCCGCTCGCAGCGCGCCGCAATTTCGGAAATCTGCAGTGACGACGTGTTGGACGCCAGCACCGTCTCTGGCCCGCACAGCGACTCCAGCGAGGCGAACAGCGATTGTTTGACCTCGAGGTCCTCAACCACCGCTTCGACGATCAGCTCGCAGTCCGCCAGACCGGCCAGATCCTCAACCACGCTGACCCGCTCGCTGGCGGCGTCAGCCTCAGCAGCGTCCAGGCGGCCTTTTTCGGCCAGGCGGGCAAAGCGCCCCGCCACGCCGACTCGGGCCTTTTCCGCGGCGCCGTCGAAGGTGTCATACAGCCGCACCGGGCAGCCGGCGGCCGCAAACAGCTGCGCAATACCGGCGCCCATGACGCCGGCGCCAACCACACCCACGGCGCTCGGCTGATTCATGCCGTCAGCTCCTGTTCAGGCAGGACAGCAGCATTCAGCGCGTCCAGCCTGGGCTTGAGGTCGGCCCAGAGGTCGTCCACAGCCTCACAGCCAACGCTGATCCGCACCAGCGAGTCGGAAATCCCTGCCGCCCGGCGCTGAGCTTCGGTCATGCCCGCGTGCGACGTCTGGGCCGGTCGGGTGATCAGCGTCTCGACCCCGCCGAGGCTGGGCGCAAACGACATCACCTCGAGACCTCGAAGCTGTTGATCGATCTCGTCGCCGCTGGCCCGCAGCTCTACGCTCATCATTCCGCCAAACCCCTCAAGCAATTCGCGCGCTCGAGCGTGGTCCGGATGGTCGGGCAACCCCGGATAGTGCACACGAGCCACCGCGGGGTGCGCCTCGAGCCGCTGCGCCAGCTCCAGCGCAGAGCGGTTCTGCTGGCCGACGCGCAGCGTCAGCGTCTTGATGCCGCGATGCAGCAGGAAACAGGCGTGCGGATCCAGGCAGCCGCCCAGATGGTTGAGCTTGCGCTGAATCTTTTCCACCAGCGGCGCGTTGCCGGCCAGCGCGCCGGCCACGATGTCCGAATGACCGTTCAGGTATTTGGTTGCGCTGTGCAGCACCAGATCGAAGCCGAGTTTCAGCGGTAGGAGGTTTACCGGCGAAGCGAAGGTGCTGTCGATCATCGAAACCAACGAGTGCTGCCGGGCAAATCGCGCCAGCGCCGCCAGATCCCCCACCCGAACCAGCGGGTTGGTGATCGCTTCCGCGTACACCACGCGGGTATTGGGCTGGACCAGCTCGGCCCAGCTCTCGGGTCGGGAGGCATCGAAGTAAGTCACCTCGACGCCAAGCTGAGGCAGATCTTCGGTCAGGAAATCCTGCGTACCTCCGTACAGCGAATCCTGCGCCAGCAGGTGGTCACCGGATCCGAGCACGGTGAGCAGGCTCGTCGTGATCGCCGCCATGCCGCTGGCCGCCACCAGGCCTGCTTCACCGCCTTCCAGCGCCGCAATTTTGGCGTGCAGCGCGTCATGGTTAGGGGTGTTGTTAAGCCGGATGTAGCCGAGGTCGTGGTAGCCCGAGCCAGGCGTCGATTCAAACGTTGCCGACTGAAAGATCGGCAGGCTGACAGCGCCGGCGATTCGGGGGCGAATCTCGCCGGCATGGATCGCTGCGGTGGGCAGCTCGCGTTGCTTTTTCATCCCAGCATGCTAACCGGATTGACGCTGCCTTTCGAGCGCCACGGGGTGCCGTGCCCTCGCAGGACAGGGAGAAGATCAGCCGGCGGGCTGCGTACGAAAGATCACGTTCACCGCGCGACGCTGAATCAGGCAGCGGTCGCCTTCCATCACGTATCGATCATGATACTCGGCAACCAGATCCACGGACCCGGGCGGTACCGCTTCGTCCGCGTCCTTCGGGCCGCCGGTCAGCATCAGGTAGATCAGGCCCTCCGCCGTGTCTGGCCCCGTCGCATTCAGCTGCACGATGTTGATGAAGTGGCGGCTGGCCCGCTCGGCAAAGCGCTTTTCCATCGCGCCGGTGATGGCTTCCCGGCCCTTGAGCGGCTTCTGCAGCACAAACTCTGCGTCTTCGGTGAACAGGGCGCCATAAGCCTCGGCGTTGCCGCGGTCTCGATGGAACTGGTAATCCTGGTTGGTTCGGGTGCAGGCGTCGACGATGGTCTGCTGCCGCTGCTGGCTGACGCCAGCGTGGTCGTCAGCGCTCGCCGGGCTGGCGGCCAGCCAGAACGCGATTGTCAGGCCTGCCGCCGCTGACCTCACGCAGCGGCCTCAACCGCCACGTTCAGCTGCTTGAGGATGCCCTGCGCGGCCGCACGGCCGCCAGCGACCGCCGTGACCACCAGATCGGCCCCGAGCACCATGTCACCACCCGAGAAAACCTGAGGATTGCTCGTCTGTCCGCCACCCTCAGCGCCACTGACGATGATCCGCCCGTCTTTGCTGGTACGTACGCCGAGCTGCGTAACCCAGTCCGGAACGCTCGGGCGATACCCGAAAGCGACCAGCACCGCGTCAGCCTCGAACACCGTTTCGCTGCCGTCGATCGGTACGGGAACCAGCCGCGTGCCGTTGGCGTCGGGCTTGAGCTCGGTTCGCTCGATCTTGAGCCCGGTGACCTGGCCGTTCTCCGACTGGATCTCCAGCGGGTTGGCCTGGAACTGAAACTGCACGCCTTCCGACATGGCCAGATCCACCTCGCGCTGCGAGCCCGGCATGTTGCTGCGGTCGCGGCGATAGACGCAGGTGACGCTGCTCGCGCCCTGGCGAATCGAGGTTCGGACACAGTCCATCGCCGTATCACCGCCTCCCAGCACAACCACCCGCTTGCCCGCCAGGTCGATGTGCGGGTAGTGATCCATGCCGAGGTCGTACAGATGATTGGTCTGGCCGATCAAAAAGCTGAGCGCCGGAACCACACCCTCAGCGTCCGCGCCCGGCAGGCTGCCGGTGACCGCGGTGTAGGTGCCCATCCCGAGGAACAGCGCGTCGTGGCGACGCAGCAGCTCGTCGGCGGTCACGTCGGTCCCGACGTTGGTGTTGAGCTTGAACTCGATACCCATGCCCTCGAAGACCTCGCGGCGACGACGAACCACCCCGAGCTCCAGCTTGAATTCGGGGATGCCGAAGCTCAGCAGACCGCCAACCTCCGGATAGCGGTCGTAAACCGTGGCAGCCACACCGTTTCTGACCAGCACGTCAGCGCACGCAAGGCCCGCCGGCCCCGCGCCGACGATGCCCACGCTGTAGCCGGTCTTTCTCACGTGGCTCAGGTCCGGACGCCAGCCGCGCTCAAACGCGGTGTCCACCAGATACTTTTCTACCGCGCCGATGGTGACCGCGCCAAACCCCGTATGCAGCGTGCAGGCGCCCTCGCAGAGACGGTCCTGCGGGCAGATTCGCCCGCACATCTCCGGCAGACTGTTCGTCTCGTGGGCGAGCTCCGCGGCTTCCTCGATACGCCCTTCGGCCACGAGCTGCAGCCAGTCGGGAATGTAGTTGTGCACCGGGCACTTCCACTCGCAGTAGGGGTTGCCGCAGTCCAGGCAGCGGTCGCTCTGCTCGCTCGCGGCGGCCGGGTCGAAGGGCTCGTAGATCTCCCGAAACTCCGCCTGCCGGATCTTCACCGGCAGCACGTCGGGGCCGGACCGGCTTACGTTGAGAAACTGAAAGTTCTTATCGCTCATCCTTTCACCAGTCTGACCGGCACCGCCTCGGGCTGACGACTTGTCGCTGCCCCGGCGTTGCGTGGTTCGATCACCTTGAATGACAGCAGGAACTGATCGAAATGCTCCAGGATCCTGCGCCCCCAGGCGCTTTGCGTCAGGTCGACGTGGCGCTGAATCAGGCGCCGCAGCTCGTCCTTTCGGCTCTCATCTTCCATGCTGTCGAGCGCAACCGCGTCGACAAACTCCGGATTGAGGTTGTGCTCCAGACGATCGTGGCGGTCCAGCACGTACGCCCGCCCGCCGGTCATGCCGGCAGCAAAGTTCGGACCGGCGCTGCCGAGCACCACCACAGTGCCGCCCGTCATGTACTCGCAGCCGTGGTGGCCGATTCCCTCGACCACCGCAACCGCGCCGGAGTTGCGTACCCCAAATCGCTCGCCGGCCTGGCCTGCGGCAAAAAGCTCGCCGCCGGTGGCGCCGTAGAGACAGGTGTTGCCGACAATCGTCGAGCGGCGGGCCGACAGGTTTGGCGTGACGGGAGGCTTGATGACAATCCGGCCGCCATGCATGCCCTTGCCGACGTAATCGTTGGAATCGCCCAGCAGCTCGAACTCCATGCCCGGCATGGACCACGCGCCAAACGACTGACCGGCGGATCCTTCGAAGGCAAAGCGGTAGCGGGCCTGCTGGCGCTTGCGGTCACCGGCAATCCAGCCCGAAAGGCTCGCGCCGATCGCGCGGTCGTAGTTGCGCACCTTAATCGGGCCGTGGACGTCGGAACCGTGGGCGGGGCCGCCAGCTTGTGCAAGCTTGAGGACCTCCTGATTGATCAGCCCCTTGTCGTGGGGCGGATTACTGTCCTCGACGCAATACGGCGGATACTTGTTGCGAGCCTGCGCCGCACGCAGCACCGCACCGAGATCAACCTGACGCTGCTTGGGCGTATCGCCCTGTCGCTGCACGAACAGATCGCTGCGGCCGATGATGTCCTGCAGGCGCAGGAAACCCATCCGGGCGAGCTCCTCGCGCACCTCTTCTGCCACAAAGCTGAAGTAGCGGCTTACCTTCTCGACGTCACCCTCAAAGTGTTTGGTGCGCAGCACGTTGTCCTGCGTCGCAACGCCGGTGGCGCAGTTGTTCAGGTGGCAGATCCGCAGGTATTTGCAGCCCATGGCGATCATCGGGGCCGTACCAAAACCGAAGCTTTCGGCGCCGAGCATCGCGGCCTTCACCACGTCGAGGCCGGTTTTCAGGCCGCCGTCGACCTGCAGGCGCACCTTGTGGCGCAGCTCGTTGGTCACCAGCGCTTCGTGGGCTTCCGCCAGGCCGACTTCCCAGGGAATGCCGGCGTACTTGAGCGACGTGAGCGGACTCGCGCCGGTGCCGCCGTCGTGGCCGGCGATGGTGATCAGATCGGCGTAGGCTTTGGCCACGCCAACCGCGATGGTGCCCACACCCGGTGACGAAACCAGCTTGACCGAGACCAGCGCCCGCGGATTGACCTGCTTCAGGTCAAAAATAAGCTGGGCCAGATCTTCGATCGAATAGATGTCGTGATGGGGCGGCGGTGAAATCAACGTCACCCCTGGCTTGGAGTAGCGCAGCGCCGCAATTTCCGGCGTGACCTTGTTGCCCGGCAGCTGGCCGCCCTCACCCGGCTTGGCGCCCTGCGCAACCTTGATCTGCAGCACGTCAGCGTCGATGAGGTACGGCGCGGTGACGCCGAAGCGTCCTGAGGCCACCTGCTTGATACGGGAGCGGCGCTCACCGCCGTAACGCTGCGGATCTTCGCCACCCTCGCCCGAGTTGGATCGGCCGCCCAGCCGGTTCATGGCGCGAGCCAGCGTTTCGTGGGCCTCGGGCGACAGGGCGCCAATCGACATGGCCGCCGAATCGAAACGCTTGAGGATGTTTGACGCGTCCTCCACCTCGTCAATCTCGCAGGGCTCCGCGTGCGGGCGAAGCTCGAGCAGATCGCGCAGCGCGGCGATCGGGCGCTGATTGATGACCTTGCTGAATTCGCGGTAGTCGTCCTGTTCGCCGGATCCTACCGCCTTGTGCAGCGTGGTGACCACGTCCGGGTTGTAGGCGTGAAATTCCGCGCCGTGCACATACCGCAGCAGGCCGCCGCGACGCTGCCGCTGGCGCGACCAGGCGGCGGTTGCCAGCAGCTCCTGGTCTGCCTTCAAGTCCTCGAAGCGGGCCCCGCCGATGCGGGTAGGAGCCCCGGGACAGCACAGGTCAACGATGCTGCGATCCATACCGAGCGCCTCGAACAGCTGGGCACCGCGATAGCTGGCGATGGTGGAAATCCCCATCTTGCTGAGGATTTTCAGCAGACCCTTGCGGATGCCGCGCCGGTACTGCTTGCGCAGCTGCAGCGGATCACCCTTGAGCCGACCCTCGGCGTGCAGCTCGTTCAGCACCTGATAGGCGAGATACGGGTAGATCGCGGTGGCGCCAAGGCCGATCAGCACCGCAAAGTGGTGCGGATCGCGGGCGCTGCCGGTTTCTACCACGATGGCGCAGTCGCAGCGCAGCTTGGCCGCGATCAGCGCCTGATGCACGGCGCCCACGGCCAGCGGGGCCGGCAGCGGCACGCGTCGCGGGTCGATGTCGCGGTCCGTCAGAACCAGTACCACAACGCCGTCCCGAACGGCCTCGACGCACTGATCGCAGAGTCGGCGGATCGCCGAATCCCACTGCGCCTCCCGGTCGACGTTCAGCGACAGTCGGCGATTGCGGAAGTAGTCCTGGTCGAGCTCGAGCAGCTGCTGATACTTCACGTAGTTCAGCACGGGCCACGGCAGATGCGCCCGATGGGCGTGCGTGGTGGTCTCGTGAAACACGTTGTGGTCGCGGCCGATGTTCGTCTGCAGCGACATCGCGCTGGCCTCGCGCAGCGGATCGATCGGTGGATTGGTGACCTGCGCAAACTGCTGCCGGAAAAAGTCGTAGACGCTGCGAACCTGTCGCGAAAGCACGGCCACCGGCGTGTCGTCGCCCATAGACCCGACGGCCTCCGCCGAGCTCTCGGCGAGCGGCTTGATGATCTGGTTCTTTTCCTCGATCGTCAGGCCAAACAGCTTCTCGAACGTCGGAAGCCGCTCGAAGTCCGTACGCATGAAGCGCTCGGCCGCCGCCATCTCCTGCTCGTCGTTGTTGTTGATCTCGATGACGTTTTCGGTCAGCCACTCCGCGTAGGGGTGACGAGACTTGAGATCGTCGTCGATCGCGGTGGGGTGCCAGACGCGCTGCGCCCGGATGTCGACGGCCAGCATCTCGCCGGGACCCAGCCGGCCCTTTTCGAGCACGTCTTCCGGCTTGTAGTCCCAAACACCGACTTCGGACGCGATGGTCAGCACGCCGTTCTTGGTGAGCACGTACCGCGCCGGCCGCAGACCGTTACGGTCCAGCGCGCAGGTGGCAACCTGACCGTCGGTCATCACGATCCCTGCCGGGCCGTCCCACGGCTCCATGTGGGTCGAGTTGAATTCAAAAAACGCCCGCAGGTCCGGATCCATGTCCTGACGGTTTTCCCACGCCGGGGGCATCAGCAGCCGCATGGCGCGGAACACGTCCATGCCGCCGGCCAGCAGCACCTCCAGCATGTTATCCAGTGACGAGGAGTCAGAGCCGGACTGATTGACCAGAAATTCGAAACTCTCCAGCGCCGGCAGCAGCGGGGTCTGCAGCTTGGCTGCCCGGGTTGCCGCCCAGCTCCGGTTGGCGGCGATGCTGTTGATCTCGCCGTTGTGGGCCAGGAACCGGAACGGCTGAGCGTACTTCCAGTTCGGCAGCGTGTTCGTCGAAAAGCGCTGGTGGAAAACGCAGATGGCTGATTCGAGCCCCGGGTCTTTGAGATCAGGGTAGAAGTGCGCCAGTCCGTCCGGACAGATCAGGCCTTTGTAAACCATGACCAGGTTGGACAGGCTGGCGACATACCAAAACGGGTCGGGGTCCGGGAAGCGCAGGTTGGCTTCACCCGCTCGGTGGCGGGCGACAAACAGCTGGCGCTCGAGATCTTTGGTGTTCCAGCCGGGCGGCGCGTTGACAAACACCTGCTCGATGCGCGGCAGGCAGCGCTGTGCCTGGGGGCCGATAGCGGTCTCGTCGATCGGGACTTCCCGCCAGCCGGCAATCCCGAGCGATACCTGGGCCAGCGCGTCCTCCAGCAGCTTCTTGCTCCGAGCGCGGATGTGCGGCTCCGGGTGCATAAACACCATTCCAGCCGCGAAGTCTTTGCTGAGCCTCAGCCCGGCTTCTTCGCCGACGCGAGCCAGGAACTTCTTCGGAAACTGCATCAGAATGCCGCAGCCGTCTCCCGACAGGCCGTCCGAGGCAACAGCCCCGCGGTGGGTCAGGCAGGCGAGCGCGCTGATGCCGGTTTTGACGATCCAATGACTCGGCGTACCGTCGACCTGCGCTATCAGGCCAAATCCGCAACTGTCGCGTGGGGGAAGCTGTATCGTTTCGGTCATAAGTTTTTACTTCTGGCGAACCCTCAATATTGCCTGAAATACGGGGTTATTTGAAGCACTGAACATGTTCACTTTCTATTCACGAAACCCTGACAAAGGCGCTTGCCGGAGCCAGCAGCGCCCGGTAACTTGAGCCGCTGACATGTTCAATCTAATCGCCATTCGGATCGTTCCGGTGCTGCTGGGCGTGACCGCCCTGGGCTTTGTGCTGATGGTCAGCTTCGGGCCGGATCGAGCGCTCGAACTGGCGGGCCGCAACCCGACCGCCGAAGAGGTGGAACAGCTGCGCCGTCAGCTCTATGACGACCGCCCGATTGTCGTTCAGTACGTCTACTACCTCAAAGACCTGTTCACGCTGAATCTCGGACGGTCGGACAGCACGGGCGAACCGGTCACGAGCATGCTGGCTCGAACCGTCCCCAACTCGCTGGCGCTGCTGCTGCCGGGCTTTGTGCTGGGTCACCTGCTGGCTCTGCTGCTTGCCAGCGTCGCGGCACTGCACCGCAACCGCTGGCCCGATCGCCTCATCAACGGCTGCGCGGTGCTCGGAATGAGCATCAGCTTTGTGGTGGTCATGATGAGCTTCCAGGTGTTGTTTGCGTCTCGCTACGGGTTTGGATGGTTTCCCGCACGGGGCTGGTCGATGGACTCCTTCGGACAGTGGCTCAGCCACGTGGCGGTGCCGACGCTGGTGATCCTGTTCGTCGCCACGGGCTACAACGTTCGGTTCTACCGCGCGGTGCTGGTCGAGGAGCTCGAGCGGGAACACGTCCGCACCTGCCGAATGCTCGGCTACGCGCGCTGGCGCCTGCTGGCGGTGGCGGTGCTGCCAAACGCCGCCCTGCCGATCATCACCCGCCTGATGTATTCCATCCCGTCGCTGCTGGTCGGCGGCAGCCTGCTGCTGGAGAGCTACTTCGGCATCCCGGGGGTCGGCAAGATCACCTTCGACGCCATCACCAACGGCGACCAGCCGGTGCTCAAAGCGGTTCTTGGGATTTCTTCGGTGCTGATGGCAATCACCATGGTTCTGACCGACCGACTCTACCGGGCGATCGACCCCAGGCTGACCGCGTGAGAACCGACTCAGCAGCCGCCCTTGAGGCCTATCCTCCTTCTCCCGCGCCCTGGCGTCAGGGCAGCATGCTCTCCCGCCTGGCGCTGGCGCTGCTCGGCCTGTTTGTGCTGCTCGGCGCGTCCAGCTGGCTGGGCCTGTGGGGTGACGCTGCCAGCATAACCACCGGGCTGCTGCACGGCGCCCCCTCCGGGGAGCACTGGCTCGGAACCAACGCCAT
This sequence comes from Lysobacterales bacterium, assembly GCA_028285525.1. Taxonomy (GTDB): domain Bacteria; phylum Pseudomonadota; class Gammaproteobacteria; order Xanthomonadales; family SZUA-38; genus JANQOZ01. The sequence continues at coordinate 40,289 of JANQOZ010000061.1, read as the reverse complement.
CGGGCAGGATATTGCGGCGCGGGCCGCCGCCGGTGCCGCTACGGCGTTCGAAACCGGCCTGGCCGTCGCGCTGCTCTCCACAGCGCTCGGCGGCATACTTGGCATGCTTGCCGGCTACTATCATCGCGGCTGGCCTGATCACGGGATTTCCTGGCTGCTGGCGGTGATTGACGCCGTGCCCTTCTACCTGCTTGTCGGCGCGCTCGCCTACGCGGCTCAGGGAGCGCCCGGCACAATCATCCTGGCGCTGACGCTGGCGTTCTGGACCGGCACCGCCCGGCTCGTGCGGGCCGAGACGCTCAAGCTGCGCGAAACCGGATTTGTGCTGGCGGCGATGACCCAGGGCGTTGCCGACTGGAAGATCCTCACCCGTCACGTGGCGCCGAACGCTGCGCACCTGCTCCTGATTCAAAGCACCATCACGTTTGTTGCGGCGGTCAAGTCGGAAGTGGTCTTAAGTTTTCTCGGTCTGGGGGACGGCCGGGGGATCAGCTGGGGACAGATGATCGCCGAGTCCAGCCAGGACATTCTTGCCGGGCACTTCACGGGTTTCGTGGTAGCCTCACTTTCACTCGTTATGCTCGTCGCAGCGCTCAACCTGATCACCGACGATCTTCAGGATCGTCTGGATCCGCGCTACCGGCGCAACCCCTGATTCAATCTCAACGGGACAACGTTTGTGGATCGCAAAATAACAAGATCGATCGGCTGGCTTTTGGCTCTCACCGCAATCACGATGCTCGCTGCCTGCGGCAGCCGCGCCCCGAAACTCGAACCGCCGCGGGTAAAGCTCGTGTCCCTGGTGGTCGAGGATCAGCAGCGCTTTGACGTCGACCTCCGGCTGAGCAATCCGGCCGCCCGACCGATGACGGTGGACGACATTCGCCTGGAGGTCTCTATCGATGGCGCGGCGCTCCCGGCCCTGGCGCCCGACTTCACCGGGGTTCTTCCCGCGCTGGGCGAGGAGCTGCTCAGCGTTTCGGGCCGGCTGCCCGAATCGGTTGCGAGCCGCCTGGCCCCGCTGGCCGAAGGACGCCGCAGCCAGCTGCCGCTCGAGATCACCGGCGTGGTCCTGCACAGCGGAGGCCTCAGCTTCGACGTTGGGCAAACCGGATGGGTGAGCGCCACGCCAGGCCGACCCTGGCAGTTTCGATGAGCCGCAGCGAATTTGACGGGCTGCGGCGGTTTGCGATGCACGGGCTGGCGGTCCGTGGCGCGTTTGTCAGCCTCGACGAGACCTGGCAGTCGATTCGTCTCCGCAACCTGGCGCCGCTCCCGGCGCAGCAGCTTTTAGGGGAAGCGCTGGCTGCATCTGCCCTCATGGCCAGCCAAATCAAGGTAGACGGCCGGGTCAGCGTGCAGCTCCAGGGCGGCAAAACGCTGAAGCTGCTGATGGCCGAGTGCACGAGCGAAGGCGGTCAGCGCGGCGTGCTGAGCTGCGACGACAGCCTGAGTGACGACTGGACGCTGGCGGACGTCGATCGCGACAGTCTGCTGACCATCACCATCGAAAACGCCCGGGCCGAGCGGTATCAAGGCATTGTGGAGCTCAAGGGCAACACGCTGGCCGAAGCGCTGACCGGCTATTTCACTCACTCAGAACAGCTCGACACCCGGCTGTGGCTGGCTGCCGACAACGATCGCGCCGCCGGCCTGATCGTTCAGCGCCTGCCTGGTCGAACGGCCGAGGACCCCGACGGCTGGAATCGGGTAGTACACCTGGCGGAAACGGTCACGGCCGAGGAGCTTCTGGGGCTGCGTTCCGAGGCGCTCGCCGGCCGGCTGTTTGCCGAGGAAGCGCTGACCTGGGAGCCTCAGAAGCGTCTGTGCTTCCGCTGCCCCTGCTCACGCGAGCGTGTCGCGGAAGTGCTGATGGCGCTGGGTGAGGAGGCGCTCGAGAACGAGCTGGAGGGTGATGAGGTGATCACGGTGGACTGCGAATTCTGCAACGAGCGCTACTCGTTCGATCCGGTGGACCTCAAGCTGCTGTTTGCCTGAGGGCTGGCTTGAGCCAGTGGCGTCCGGGTCGCCCGGCGCCGATCACGATACGCTTATTCGCAGGGCTTAGACGCAGGCGGGATCTTCGGCTTTCAGCGGCGCAGTCGGAACGGCAGCCGGTCGTTCGAACATCATTTCGTTGGCTTTGGCCATCGTGTAGGTCGTGACAGTCAGGCCAGCGGCCATCGTGCCGGTGGTCAAGGTGGCTACCACCGCAGCCTTCGCTGTTAAGGACAATACCGACTTCACGCTCATCTCTTGCTCCCTATCCGTTCCTAGCTGCGGCTCCAAGTCAATGTTTGCCGCTTCTGTCCTGTTAGACGCACCGACCGGCCAATTGGTTACAGCCCGCGTTCTCCGTTCATCGCAAGCGGGGCTCAGCTGGTCCGACTTATCCCTAAATCGGCCGCTTAGAGATGACACTGAAGCCGAAATTCGCCCAAAAAACCCCGAATTCGTGACGAACGTCACCAAAACAGCGCCCAGCGCAACCCTCGGTCGCTGTCGCCGAGGGGCCACGTTTGCTATTCTAAGGGCGTGAAGGACCGTCTGCGTTGCGCGGGAGCTCATTAACCTGCTTGGAAGCGGCAGGAACTTTTGAGGCAACGGACAGATCTGACTAACGGAAGGAAGGGATTCGGAAGACACGAATCATGTTGCTGACCGGTAACCAAAGCAAAACTGGCCTGTGTGCGGCCACGCTTGTCGTGGGCCTGCTCACGTGTGGTTCGGTGTTTGCACAGCCCGGGCAACCGGCGCCGAGCAGCGAAAAGATGCTTCTACAGCCCTCAGCGCCGACGGCAGGCCAGCCCATGATCTACGCCATCGATCATCCGCAGTCCACCGATCCTCTGCCCGTGCCGGGAGCGCTCGGTATTGCGGTGGGCAAGCGACTGGAGCTTCAGGTGGCCGTTCCTGCCGCGCCCGGTGCCCAGGTGGCCCAGACGCAGGGCATCTGGCGGCCCGTCGACAGCCTGGCTCTCAGGGCCGGCTATCAGCAAACCGACGGCAGCCGCATGCTGCTTTGCGCCGAGGCCGAAAACTGCGCGCCGGTGGTCAACGCCAACGCGTCTGAATCGTCGCTCCAGGCCTACGCCCTGGGCGCGAGCTGGCAGGTCAGCCGGGCGCTCAACCTTAACGTCGACTACTTCAGCAGCGACAGCCAGCTGCCCGGCAACGTCACCCCCGTGTGGTTCAGCACCGCGGGGAGCGGACTCAACCTCGGCAGCACCGAGGCCGTCGATATCAGCCTGACCTGCGACATCAGCGCCGGAAACTGGGGTGATCTCGAGCTCGGACTCCAGGTGTCCCGGCTGGCCGACTTTGAATACTCCCTCGGCACCTCAAGCACCGAAACGCCGCTCAACGCCGCAGCCTTTGGTCTGGGCTGGCAAAAAGGCACCTTCCGAGGCGACCTGACCAGCCGCTACCTCGACGTGGTGAACGGGAGCGAGCAAACCGCAGGTTGGACCTCCTTCGACGTCAGCTTTGCCTGGCGCACGCCCTGGAACGCGAGCCTGAGCGTAGGCGCGCGCAACGTGCTGAACAACCCGGCCCCGGCCAGCAACGGCCTGAGCGATGCCGAGCTGGAAAATTTCTTCGGTCGGGTTCCCTACGTTCGGTACCGCCAGGACCTCTGATCGGCTCCGCCGACTCAAAACCCCTCTCTTCCAGCCACCGTTGACCTGACGCCGCACGCGTCCGTCGCGAGGCGCCAAGATACGCGCATTCCCTGTTGCAATTTGACGGCCGGCTCGTAACCATGGCGCCATGAACGCCGTCGTCCGACCCGCTTTTGCCTGCCCGTTTCTGGTGGTGCAAATGCCCAACTGCGAAGCGCTCAACCGCGAGCTGCGTGCCCTGTTTCTTGATCGGGAAGCCCGCGGGAGCGAGTTCACCGAGGAATACCCGGTACCCACCCTGAAGGTCAACACGTTCGAGAGCGTGTTCACCGTATTCAACTGGCCCGAGCCGTGCGTCCAGCATCTCAAACAGTTTTGTTTCGCGCAGCTCGGCCAGGCGCTCAGGCAGGTCAACGGCACCGTGGACCTAAGCCCCCTGAAAATCTTCAATCACGCGTGGTTTCACATCACCCGCGCCGGCGGCTATATGGGCAGCCACAACCACCCCATGGCCTCCTGGTCGGGCGTTTACTGCGTGGACGCCGGTGGGCAGGATCCCGACAACCCGGACAGCGGCACGCTGCGATTCCACGATCCGCGCAACTCGATCAACATGTACATGGACGCGGGCAACAACACCTGGGTCGAGCCCTGGGCGCCGGGCGTTCTGACCTTCCCGGCCAAGGCCGGGCAGCTGGTGATCTTCCCCTCCTTCCTTATGCACGACGTGGCCCCGTTTACGGGGACCGGCGAGCGAATTGTGGTGGCGTTCAACGCCTGGATCAAAAACGTCGAAGCCGAAAAACACGCCGCCGGAGCCGCACACCCGTGAGCGATTTTGAGACGCTGTGGCAGGCAGCCAACGCGGGTGATCCGGCCCAGCAGTTTGCGCTTGGCCGTCACTATGCGGATGAGGCCGACTATGGCCGCAGCCGTCGCTGGCTGGGCCGGGCCGCGCGGAACGGCTACCACGAAGCCCGGGTTGAACTGGGCCGTCAAAGCCTCCTGGGGCTGGGCATCGCGGCCAATACCGCGGATGCGCTCCATGCTTTTCGCAGCGCGGCTGAGGCTGGGGATCCCAGCGGTCAGTTTGAACTGGCAAACGCCTGCTACCGCGGCCAGGGCATGACGCGCGACACGGAGGCCGCTGCTGCGCTTCTGACCGAGGCGGCACGCAGCGGGCTCCCGGCGGCCCTCGTTAACTACGCCCTCATCGCGGATCAGCTCGGCTCCACCAAACTCGGCGCCGAGCTGCTGGCCAGCGCCGCCGCGGCGGGCGATGCGCGCGCGCAGGTGCTGTTGGGTCAGGAACCACCGGCGGATGCGGCCGAGCGGCGCTGGGACAACCTGGACGCACTGACGTTCGAGCCAGCCGCGCTCGCCACACCACAGGTTCCCGACCCCGCGTTTTCACTGCGCGTCTACCCGAACCTGCTGACGCCGCTTGAGTGCGCCTATCTGATCGAGACGGCGCGCCCCGACCTGCTCCCCTCTCACACCGTGCATCCGGTCACCGGTGAATCGGTGCTCGACACCACGCGAACCAGCTACGGCTGGAGCTTTCATCCCGCGCAGGAAGATATCGTGATTACGCGGGTCAAGGAGCGGCTGGCGCTGCAGGCAGGCATCCCCTTTGACCACGCGGAGCCTTTCGCGATGCTGCGCTACACCGCGGGGCAGGAGTATCGGGAACACTTTGACTACATCGATCCAGAATCCGGCGAGGCCGGCGAGGAGATCGGGCGTCGCGGCCAGCGTGTCGCCACCACCTTCAGCTATCTGAGCACGCCCCAGGCAGGCGGCGAAACCGAGTTCCCCCGCTTCCAGTCCCGGGTGAGGCCGGTGGCCGGCACGGCGGTTTTTTTCCGCAATACGCTCAGCGACGGGAGCATCGACCGCAACAGCCTGCACGCCAGCGCTCCGGTGATCGAAGGCGAGAAGTGGCTGGCAACCCTATGGTTTCGAGACCGACCCTTTCGCCATGAGTGACAAAACCCCACCCATCGTTCCAACCCCGCGGCGCAGCGCCACCGTCGACGGACTGCGAATCGCCGTATTTGATGACCTGGTGCCGCTGCCGATCGTCAGCCGGATCAAAGAAATCCTGGACACGAGCCCGTTTCAACACAACGAAATCGCCAGACCCGATACGGCGGAGTACCGACACTGGGCCAACAACATGACCATCGAGTCAGCGCGAAATCTACCCTTCTTTACGGCAACCGAAGTGGCGTCTCGCTACATGGGCGGCGACTATACCGTCTATCGGGCCTACACCAACTACGCGGGCTACGGCGACATGCTATTCACCCACACCGACTGTATGCCGGGAGCGGGTGAACTCACGGCTCTGTGGTTTGTGACCGATCGCTGGGACGTCGAGTGGGGCGGAGAAACCCTGTTTTTTAACGCCGAGGGTGACGCGGAGTTTGTCGCGAGCCCGAGGCCGGGTCGACTCGTTCTGTTCGACGGCGAGCTCCGTCACTGCGGCAGACCGCCGAACCGCATCTGCACCCAGCCGCGCTATACGCTCGCGTTTAAGCTTGAGCCGGTGAAACCGGACGCCTGACGCTGCGGGAGCTTACGGGCTCTGGGTGACGGTCGGCGGCGAGTCCGGCCGGCCTCTCAGCAGTAGAGAAAATAGGTGCTGAGAATGTATTTGTCGCCGCTGCGCGGCGCCAGGCCGGCATGCGCATACATCCAGTAGGGCGGAAACATGATGAGCCGCCCGCGACGCGCCCGAACCTTCAGATCCAGCTCCGTGAATATCGTTTCACCGCCCTCTTCCACGTCGTTCAGGTACCAGAAACAGACGAGGTAACGCAGCCCCGAGACCCGATCATAGGCGTCGACATGTTCCCGAAACTGATCCTCGCGCCCCGCTTGATAGCGCTTGATCCGGAACGCCTCAAAGTCGCGCTTGTCGGGGTAACAGCCCGGGACCTCCGCACAGTACCGGCTCAGCGCATGCTCCTTGGCCTGCTCGAGCTGCAGGTTGCTGTAGGCCCACTCGGGGCTGCCGTCGATCACCAGCTCATCAAACTGGCGGACGCCGTCTTCGCGCTGCATCGCGCCGGTCGCTCGGTCAAAGGCCCGCACCGTCTGATCACAAAAATCACCCGGGAGCGCGTTGTCATAGACTCGAACCAGTTCGGTCAGGCGGCGATTCAAAGGACCATTTCCCGCTTGAGATAGAGATTGTTTTCCCTGACCGCGGTTCGGGACAGCCACTTCTCACCGCCGGTGATGGGACGTCCCTGGTGCAGCGATAGAGCGTCGGGAAGACCGTCCACACCCGCATTAAAATGAAAGACCGCGTCACCGTCCGCACCATCCACCCGAGGACCCGCCACGCAGTACTCGGTTTCGCCGCCACCGTCGGGCGTCACCAGATACACGAGTCCGGTGATCAGCCGCTGGCCGCCCAGATCTCCGACGCTGCGGTGGGCGGCCATCCTTTGGGAGTCAAAATAGTCCACGTGAGGGGTGTACTCGTGGCCCTCGCCGTAGCGCAGGACGGACATCGGCTCAAAGTGCTGTTCATGGACGTGCAGCAACGAGGCCCACCGTCGCTGAATGATGCGCACAATCGGCGTCACCAGATGCGGAGCAAAAACGGCGCAGTCGCCGTCGAACGGATCCACCTCGCCGCCGCCGTCAGCGGCGGTGGAATCACGCGTGCTGACGAGCGACCCTGCCGCGGCACCCAGGAGAAAAAGGCGCTCCTGGGAGTCGGCGAAGCGGCGCACCCGAAACACGCGCGGTTCCCAGCTCACTGGCTCCGCAGACACGTCCGCCCGGGGCGGAGGGGCAACTCCTTCACCTCGAACGGCCGGGTCGAGCGACAGATCGCTCTCGGAAAGCTGGGAAAAGTTTTCAGCCACCACCTGGGCAAACTGCTGCGCGTACCCGGGATCACTCTCCGGCAGCGTCATCGCCGCCGCCGCCGGCCCGAGACCGCGAATGTTGTCCATCAGTTCTTTGGCGGCGTCATCGCCGGCGCTCTTGTCGCCGTCGGTGAGCACAACGCTCAGCTGCGCACGGCGGCGGTCGCTCGCCGGAAACTGACGGCGACAGGCCAGGTCGAGCCAGGCCCAGGCGAGATCGGGGCGACGCGCAGCACCCCGGCCGTCCAGATAGCGCTCGGCCAGCAGCGCGAAGGCCAGCGTTTCACCCTGCGCCGCGGCTCGCAAAATCAGCGTCACCGCGGCCTCCTCGTCGACCGTACAGCCGACTCCGGATGAATGCAGCAGCGCGAGCTGGCACAACGCGCTGGGGTAGCCCGCGTCCGCCAGTTGGCGGAGATAGCCGAACGCTGCCTCGTCATCTCGCTGGTGGCCGTAGCCAAACATCGCCAGGTCGGTCAGGCGCATCAACGCCTCCGGGTGGCCGCGTTGGGCGGCGGTATGATAGAGCGCCAGCGCGCGATCGGGTGCATCGGGCAGCCCGGGAAACTGACAGCAAAGATGGCCCAGCAGCAGCTGCGCTTCCACGTCGCCTGCCTCGGCGCGACGGCTAAGGATTTGGACGCCGCGCTCAAATCCTTCGCTGCCGAACGCCTCTTGCGAAACCAGCGCCCGCGCTTGGGTCAGCTCCCCGGTGGGGTTGTGGTCGGGTATCGCCGTCATGCCGCGTACTATAAGGCCGCCGAGACGTCGAACGAAACGCTGATGCGCGGCGTTTCATGCTGATGCGACAGCGTTCGGTGAAACAGGTAGCTTGGAAACAGCAGCAGCTGCCCTTCCCGCGGCTGGATCACGGGGTGGTCCGCCCCGGGCGGCTGCGGCAAATCGGCGTGGGGGCGTCCGAACTCGATCGCCCCCTCCTGACCGGTGCCCGGCGGCAGCTGCACGTAGTAGGCACCCGACAGCCATGAGTCCTCGTGTATGTGGGTATCGATATTGCCGTCAGCGTTGACGAGCGTCGCCCAGATATTCAGCCGATAGGGCTCACCGGGAAACGCCGCCTCAAACGGCGCAACCTGGGGGCGGCTCGCGATCATGTCGCTGATGGCGGCTCTGAGACTGGCTTCGAAACCCTGGATTGCCGGCGTTTGGTCGGCGGTCAGATCGTCGGTGAGGCCACCATTGCGGGCCGCCAGGCCCACCGGCTCCCACCGCATTCTCGAATGCCCGGCGATGTCGTTGGCCAGCGCCTTGTTGAACGCCGCAAGATCCGGAAACGCCGGCGGGCACGCCAGCGTAACCTGGCGAATGTAGGCTGGCTGCCCCAACCAGGCGTTAGCCTCTTCACCGCGTCCGCACAACGTCATCGCAACGGCTCTATGCGCAATACTTCGCTGGTCAGCCGGGTCCAGCGTCAGGGCCTGGTCGAGCGCCGCCAGCGCCTCGTTCGGCTGACCTGCACGCAGCTGCGCGATGCCCAGCTGGCGGTAGAGCTCGGGCGCCTGTGGGTGGGCGGCAACACCCTGCTTCAGGGCCGCGATACCCCGCTGTGGTTCAAGCTCCGCCTGGACGTCCCCAAGCGTTAGCCAGTGTTCGACCGTCGGCTCGCTCTGCACCGCGGTTGCAGCATACTGCGCAGCCTCAGCGAAGCGTCCGGTCTTGCGGCAAACCACCGCCAGGCAGTGGTTGGCCCCGGGATGATCCGGCCGCTGCTGGAGAAGCTCCGACGCGAGACTCTCCGCCTCGGCAATCTTCTCCGGGTCGGTCTGCCCACACAGTAACGCCGCCAGATTCGCGCGCAGCCGTGCGTTGTCCGGCGCCAGGGCGACCGCCTTGCGACTGAAAGTGATGGCTTCGTCACCGTGTCCAAACCGGTGATGGACCGCTGCGCGGGCGTCCAGCAGCACCGCGCTCGGTGACGCCGCCTGCTGGTCCAGCAGCGCCAGCGCCTGCACCGGCGCGTTGCGCTGCAGCAGCGCGCTCACCTGAGATACCAGCAGCTGATCGAGCCCCGCCCGCGATGGCGGATGATCCGGCTTCAGCGCAAGCGCTCGCTGCCAGGCGCCAGCGGCATCCTCCAGAGCGCCCCGCTGGCTCGCGACCAGGGCCAGGTTGTGCCATCCGTTGGCATCCTGCGGACGGGCCTTCAGGTACCGCGTCAGAAATTCGGACGCCGTCGCCAGCGACCCGGCCTGCATGGCCAGCATCGCCCGGAACTGCAGCGCCTCAGGGCGGCTCGAGTCTGCCGCCAGCCGGTCTGCCGTTGTGGTATCACCCTGACGGTATGCCTGCTCAGCGGCGGCTAGCGGATCAGCCGTCACTGCCTGAGCCAACCGGTAATCGCCAGCCGAGGCTCGGCGGCAAACGGTGTCACCATCGACACGCAGTGCTCCAGCGGAACCCGGAACAGCGTCAGGCTGTTGTAGGACGGCATCAGCGTCTCCACAACCTCGTGGCGACCGTCCAGGATCTGCAGCAAGCCACCCCAGTCGGCCTGCCAGTTCTGGCTCAGGTTGAGCACAAAGGCAAACCGCCTGGCCTCTCCCTCAGCCAGATCGTTGTGATAACGCAGAAAATGCCCCGACCGATAGCAGGTGGCCTGGGCATCCAGGCGAGCCACCGTGCTGTCGCCGGTTACCGCCGTCAGCCTCGCGAGCGTTTGAGGATGGTTGAGGAACTCGAGCAGCTGATGCAGCAGCAGTCCGGGGTCGCGCTTTTCCAGGTAGGCGGTGACCATCATGTAAGACTCGTAGGCGAAGCCAAAATCGGTGCTGGCAGCCGCCTGAATCGACGAATAAAGCGACTGTGCGGCCTCCTCGTCCATGGACGCGTAGCGATCGTTGGGGATCGTCTGAGAGCCCTGCTCCGTGCGGCAGGCCAGGGTCCAGGGGACCTCATGCAGCAGGCAGCGGCGCAGCCGTTCGGCCAATTCGGGTTCCAGAAACCCAGGCAAGCGCGTGTATCCCTGCTGGCTGAGCTCGCGAGCCGCCTGTTCATTCGTATCGGGATTGTCCGAAATAACGCTCAAGTTTTCGTGCGGCCCGGAGACACAGCGCGATCTTACCTCACTCTTCTTAACATAGGGATTCACGCAACTTTTAGGGTTTTCCTGTAGTCTCATCTGCCATGAGGGGCACTACGTCCACAAAGGTTCAAAAGGCGTTCTGGCTCGGGTTTTTGCTGCTGACAGCGCTCGCGGGCTGTGCCCGTGAGCCGGTTAAGCCCACCCTCAAAAGCGACCCTCCGATGCCCGTCGATTTTAGCGGTTTCTGGGAGCTGAACTACCAGGCCAGCGACCGCGTGGAAGAAAACGCGGAGCTGCTGCGGCTGATCGCCATCGCGAAGGCCCGCCGGGCACAAAGCCGCTACGACCGCGGACCCTTTCCGGTGCTGCCATCACTCGAGCTTGTGCGGCTGGCAGACGAAATCTCCCAGACGCAGGTGGTGGAGATCGAGCAGGACGAATACAGCATTGAGGTGAACCGGGACGACGATTTCCCGCTGACCTGCGAGTTTGGCGGGGAAAGTGCCTTCGGCCTGGTGGACCCGCTGGGCAACGAAGTCTGCGGCTGGGATCAACACCAGCTGGTGTTTGGCTTTGCGCTGCCCGACCGGCTCGATATCGTGCAGCGCCTGACGCTGGGACCGGCAGGGGAGCGGCTCAACGTCGCGACCACCGTGCGCCGACGCGGCTCCTCCCGCTCGTTCACGCTCAATCGCGTCTACACCCGCTTTGAGCCCCTGCCCGAAGAGTTCGACTGTCGCTATACGGTCGCGGGCACCAAATCCTGCGTCAGGGCCCGAAACGCTGAAGGGGGCGCCAAGCCTTGACCCTCCGGCGTCTCAACCGCGCGGCCATACCGGTCGCGGCTGCAGCGCTGTCTGCGTTCCTGCTGGCAGGTCCGAGCATCAGTCTCAGCCAGCCTCAGCTCGCGCCGTGGGCACTTGCTGCGGGTCCGGGGAGCGAACTGCCGACCGAAGCCCTGCTGAGCGTTGAGGTGCTGCCGTTTACGGCCATGCCCTCGAGTGCGTCCGAAGTGCGAGACGCGGAGGGACGTTATCAGGCGTACCTGTTGAGGCAGCTGCTCGAGGAGTCGACCCAGTGGGGCCCGGTGCGAATGCTGGCAGACGCGTCTGCCGGCGCTGAGCTCGTGGTTCGCGGCGAAATCCAGCGCGCAACCCCTCAGCAGCTGGCGCTGGCGATTCAGGCCACGGACGCCACCGGCAAAGTCTGGCTGGATCAGGTGTATCAGCAGACGGCTGACGCTGAGAACTACGCCGGCGGACAGGAACCCTTTCTGGGGCTTTTCCGCAGGGTTGCCGGCGATCTGACCGCGGTGCGTAACAGTCTCTCCCTGGGCGCGCTAAGCAACATTCTGACGGTCGCAACGCTGCGCCGAGCGGGGACGTTTGCGCCTGACGCCTTTGGCAACTACCTGACCGAGACCGAGGGCATCTATCAAGTCAATCGACTCCCCGCAGAGGGTGACCCGCTGTTCGCGCAGCTCGACCGTATCGCCGAAGCGCAGGCCCTGTTTGCGGACGCGGTGGACCCAAACTTTGAACGTTTCTTCAAGGACATCCAGCCCACCTACATCCTCTGGCGCAAAACGCTGCTCGAGTCGGATGCGCTGATGTCCACCTACCGGGAAAAGTCAGCGCGGAAATCCTCACGCGACAAAAGCGCGCGTGCCATCTATCGAGAGCTGCGCGAGCTCAAGCTCTATCAGCAGACGGTGCGCGAGACGATGGAAAGTTTCGTGTTTCGGATGGAGCCGACGAAACTCGAGACGCAGGGCCAGGTGGTTGAGCTCGGCGGTACGCTGGCCGAACAAACGGCTCAGTGGCAGGACATTCTAAACCGCATGTTTGCGGCTGAGGTTGGTCTCTAGCCATCACTGCGGGCTAAAGCATGCACCGCATGCGCCGGGGTCACATGCGCCGGGGTCAGAGTAAAGGAAACGCCGGGGTCAGAGTAAAGGGACAGAGTAACAACTCTGTCCCTTTACTCTGACCCCAAAATTACTCTGACCCCAAAATTACTCTGACCCCAAAATTATGACCCCAAAATTACCCCCACAAATTTAGGACACAAAAAAACCCGCGGCGAACCGCGGGTTTTTTTGTGCTTACGTTTTCGGGTCGCTTTAGAAGTCGACCGTCATCCGCACGTAGGGGAACACACCGGGTACCCGGTAGTCCGCAACGTTGAAGCTGTTGGCAAACGCCGTCACCGACAGGGGTGGCCCCTTGTCGAAGATGTTGTTCACACCAAAGGTCAGACGGGTGTCGTACTCACTCAGGAAGTAGGAGACCTGCATGTCGTGATAGGCAGCTCCACCGATCCGTCGGTTATCCTGGAATCCATCGCCATCGGCATCGCCTCCAGCGTTACAGAATCCAAACGCGCCCCAATCGGCAGGGTTACAGGCTTCCTCAGAACCGTGGATGTACTGAATCCCCCACGTTGCTTCCCAGTCACCGTAGCTCCAGTTGGCGTCAATGTTTGAACGCCAACGGGCGAATGATCCATCACCGATGTTGAAACCGAGCAGGTTCTGGGTGAAGAAGTCTCCGGAACCGTCTTGGGCCAGCACCTGGTTTTCATTGGTGCCCTGATATGCCGCGTCCATGACGACCCGGAAGAAGCCCCAGTCGGTCTCAGGGAATGCATAGCTGACCAGGAAGTCCACACCTTCGATCTCGGTCCCGCCAAGGTTGGTGTTGGCGTTCAGCAGATCGGTCACGATGCCCTGCGGGTTTCTCGTGATGAGATCACACAGGATTGTTCCGGTGTTGGCACAGGTCTGGAGGATGGTCACCGCACCCGTGGTTGCGATCGTGTTTTCCAGCTCGATCTTGTAGTAGTCAACCGTGATGTCCAGTCCGTCGGCCCAGCTCGGGCTGTAGACGAAGCCAAACGTGGTGGACTCGGAGGTCTCCGGATCCAGGTTCGGGTTTGAACCGGTGGTGATCCGGATCTGCGGGTTGGCCTGGACGTAACCGTTCGGAATGCCGGCACAGCCCGGCAGCGCCGGAACGGTATCGAAGACGCCGTCACCGTCGGTGTCGACCGAGTTACACGGGTCACTGATGGTTGGGAAAGCATCACCCTGACCGGCGAACAGCTCGGCGATCTGCGGCGCACGGAAACCTTCAGAGAAAGTCGCCCGCAGCAGCAGGTCATCGATGGGCTGCCACTCAATACCAATCTTGGAGTTGAGCGTGTCACCGAAGGTGTCGTAGTCAGACCAACGGGTGGCCAGCGACAGATCCAGTCGCTCTGCGCCGGTAACGCCGGACAGCAGCGGCACGGCCAGCTCAAGATAGAACTCGTCGACGCTGAAGCTGCCGCGGGTCGGCTGACGAGCGTTGCCTGAGGTAATGCCGGCAGAAACCAGGGCGTCCGGAGAGTCAAAGCCTTCCTCTTCCCTGTGCTCGTAACCCACAGCGAAGCCGAGCGGGCCAGCCGGCATCTCGAACAGCTCACCGGTCAGGTTGGCGGTGTAATCGAGCAGCTGGTTACCGGAGGCTTCGTTCTCGGTGTAGAGAATGTAGTTCAGCATCGCCGGCGTGATGGTGCCCTGGCCGTCGGGACCCTGGCCGCCGAAAATGTTGAGCTCTACACAGCCATCGCCGTTTACGTCGTCTCGGCAGGGCTGTCCAGACAGTGCACTTTGCACGCGCTGAACATTCACGCGGCCCTGGTTTACGTCAGTCTGATCGATGTCGCCGTAGACGTAGTTGACGTCCCAGTCGAAGTAGCGATCGAATGCTTCAAAGCTACCTTCGAGACCGAAACCGAAACGGAAGCTGTCGTTATCCTGCCGGAAGATCCGTGGACCCGCCTCGATGAGACGACGACCCAGGAGGAAGCTGGATGCCGCAAGTTCAACGCCGAACACGTTAAACGCGTTATCCGCCGCAACGCCAACGCGCTCAGCGAGGTTTGCGCCAAACAGGCCCAGGAACAGCGGCGTCGGCGCCAGCAGCTGGTCAGACTGGCGACGGTTGAACGTGGCCTCGACGCGCATCCGAATGTCATCGGTGACGTCATAGGTGCCCTGGGTGTAGACGTTGGTCCGCGTCTGCGGGGTCAGCAGATAGTTCTGCGGCGCAAAGTTGAATCGGTCGGCGCCGGTTCCTGGTGCACCGAAGGAGAAGTCGCCGGGCCGGAACGCCGCAGCGCCCAAGCCGCCGGGGCCCGTCACGTTGGTACCCGGGTCGGTCACTAAGCCAAAGTTGCCGAGTACGCCTGCACCGATACGACCTTGCGGCGTGCCGGAAGAGCCAAATGCGTTGCCGGTTCCAAACTGGGGCTCAGCAGAGATGCGTCGGTCGCCGGCGAAGATCTCGCCCGCCTTGACGTAAGACGCGTTAAAGAAGATCGAACCGCGGTCAGAAGTTGTACCGACAGAGAAGTCGTACGCCTGGGTCTCGCCGTCGTTTTCACCCTCGTATTGACCGATGTAGGCGTTAGCCTGCAGGCCTTCGAAGTCGTCGCGGGTGATGATGTTCACCACGCCGGAGATAGCGTCAGAACCGTAGATGGCTGATGCGCCGTCTTTCAGGATTTCGATTCGCTTGATGACCGCAACCGGGAAGTTGTTGAGGTCAACGATACCGCTCAGGTTGGAGACAAAGCGGCGACCGTTCAACAGAACCAGCAGGCGGTTAGAGCCGAGGTTACGGAGGTTCAGGCGGGTCTCACCGTTACCACCGTTGTTGAACTGCGTGTTGAGAGCGGCACCGGCGATCGGCAGGTCCTGCAGCAGGTCACCGATGGAGGTCAGTCCGGAACGCTCGATTTCTTCACGCTGAATGACGAAGACCGGGGATGCGCTTTCAATGTCAGCTCGCTTGATTCGCGAACCGGTCACTTCCACGCGATCAAGGACTGCTGCATCCTCGTCCTGATCCTGGTCCTGCGCAAGCGCAGTTCCGGTCAGTCCGACAGCCATCCCGGTGGCCACGCTGCCCATCAGGGCATAACGCACGGCACTGGATAAAGGATTGCGTCTGTTACTCATATGTTGAGACTCTCCCAGCTTTTCGATTGGCACTCGAAAACAGTTTTTCGGGGCTACGTCCGAGGTATGCACCTAGGACATAGGTCATAGTCGCCTGCGTCGGCGATGGCCGATGGTAGCACTTAGCGCAACAGAGTAAAACCCTGCTTTTCGTAGACCAAAATAGGGGGAAAACCGCAGAGCAATGCGGTTTTCCCATGTTAAAACCCTGTTAAACCGTGACTTTTGGGCTGTTGGCCCAGCTCGATTTTCAAACCGATGTTTGTTGCCCTGTGCACAGGGATGTTGCAGCAATTGCGATAATTTTCGGTCAGCGGCGGTCGGCGGGGGTCAATCGGGGTGGATTGAGGACCTGCTCATTGAGCACGAAAGGCTGGTCTGATGGCTGCCCGGCCCGATAGCGCGCCAGCAGCGCCGCGAGCGCGTTTTGCTGCGCGGTGGTGATCTCGGGCGCAAGGGTCTGCGCGGCGGCTTCGTGGAGCGCCGCCGCATCCTCATAAGCGCCACTGGCAGCCTCCGCCATCGCCAGGCTGAGCTTAAGCACTGGACCCGGATAGAGCTGGCTCAGGTTGCGAGCGGCGTTGAGGGCGTTGGATCGCGCCTGCGGGGGCGCATCATCGCAGGTACTGGCCAGGCGGATGTAGAGCAGCAGCGCCGCGGGATCCTCCGGGCGCCGCTGCACCAGCTTCAGCGCCGTCTCGATCGCTTTCGGGCAGCTGACCGACCACTGGGCCACCGCCTGACTCATCAGCAGTTCATCGCGCTCGGGCTTGAGCCGGGCGGCCTCGGCGTACTGCTCCGCCGCCAGCGCCATCTCCCGCAGCCGCAGCGCGGCGGATCCTGCTAGCAAGCGCGATCGAAAATCTTCCGGGTCGAGCGCCACCGCCTTCCGGTAGCTGTCCAGCGCCTGCGAGTCCTCCCCTTCCAGTTCCGCGAGCACGCCGAGGTTCCGCCAGGCCGGCGCGTGGTCGGGATTCACCTGCAGCACGCGCTGCAGCGCCGCCCGGGATCCCTCGAGATCGCCGTCGCTCTCCAGCACCCGGGCATAGTTCACGCCCACCGTGGGGTTTTCGGGACTCGCCGCCAGCGCGCGCTCGAGCAGCTGACGCGCCGCGTTGAGGTCGCCGCTGGCGGCAGCCAGCAGCCCCTGACTCATATAAAAGGCGTAGCTCTGAGACAGGCTTCGCATCTCGTCGCCTGCCGGGTCGTCAAAACGAGGGGACTGTTTGCCGGCGGCGGCCAGCGCTTCCCGCGCACCCTCTCGATTCCCGCTGGCGCGCAGCGCGCTGGCCAGCGGGTGGCGCAGACGGCTGGCCGCCGGCTGAAGCTCGAGCGCCCGACGCAGACGATCGGCCGCGTCGGCAAAGCGCCCCTGAGCGAGGCGCAGCAGCCCCTGTTCGGCCAGCAGCGCCGCTGAGTCCGGATGCTGCGTCAGCGACTGCCCCAGCACGCGATCCGCTTTGTCCAAACGCCCCAGGCTCAGCAGCACCTGCGCGAGGAGCACACCCACCGACTCCTGGTCCGAAGTCAGCGCGAAGGCTTCCGACAGCGGCGCCAGCGCTTCCTTCGGGCGCGCGGACTCCATGTGCGCCAAACCAGCCAGGTAAGGCCAGCGCCAGCGGTCGGGCGCCAGCGCCTGAGCGTGCTCATACCAAGGCAGGGCCTCGGCATACTGCTCGTGGGCGTGGTAGTACATGCCGAGCCTGCCCGCGGCTCCCGGGTCGCGGGGCGATGCGGCCTGCTGGGCGACCAGCTCGGCCAAGGGATCAGCCAGCGGGTCAGGCGGCTGCTGGGCCGCAGCCGCTGTCGCCAGCAGAATCAGCAGCAGCAAAGATTTTGCAGCCCGCGTCAGCACGGCCCGCTCATCCGGCCGGCTGACTGATCACGTGATAGCGACCCGGCTCCAGGTCCGCGTGACGACTCACCTTCCCGTCGGGCCAGCGCAGCTCAACCGCATACGTGGCGCCTTTGTCGTCAACCTCCCCCAGACCAAACAGGATTCGGGGGTCATGGGCTGACAGGTAGCTGCCGTCGGTGCGCGAGCGGCGAACGAGCTGTCGTTCGCCGAGGCGCAGGGTCGCCTGCACGCCGATCGCCGGCCCGCCCTGGCGGTCGGTCACGGCCAGGCCCAGCCAGGCATTACCACCGGCGGCGGTGTTGACGAGCAGCTCGACGGGACCGGCGTTGTTGGTGATCAGCACGTCCAGATCGCCGTCATTGTCGAGATCGCCAAACGCCGCGCCGCGGCTGACCCGCTCGCGCTCGAAGGGCCCCCCCGCCTTGGCGCTGATGTCTTCGTAGCTTCCGTCGCCCAGATTCCGCCAGAGCTGGTTGCGCTGCAGCAGCGGCAGCGTTTCGCCGGCCGCCACCTGCTCCGCGATCTTCACCACCGCGCCGTTGGCGCTGATCAGATCCAGCCAGCCGTCGTTGTCGAGGTCAAACCAGCCCGTGCCGAAACCCGTGAAAGCAAAGCTGCTGGCGCCCAGCACGCTGCCCATGGTCTGATCCATAAACCAGCCTTCGCCATCGTTGACGTAGAGGGTGTTGGTCTGGCGATCCAGATGCGTCATGAACAGATCCAGGTCTCCGTCACCGTCGAAGTCGTTGGCGTCGACGCCCATGCTGGCCTCCGGCATGCCCGACATGTTGACGGCCACCCCCGCCAGCAGGGCCTCATCCTTAAACCGTCCGCCCCCCTGGTTCATCCACAGGAAGTTCGACGCGCCGTCGTTGGCGACGTAGAGATCGGCCAACCCGTCAGCGTTGAAGTCGCCGGTCACCGCTCCCAGCCCCGGTCCCTCGGCGCGGCCCAGTCCCGCCCGACTGGTGGCCTCCTGAAAGCGCCCGTTGCCCTCGTTGTGCAGGAGTCGGTCCGCGGTGGGCCGATACGACTGGGGTGAACAGTAGTCCGGCGCGTCGTTATACGACAGGCAGATCTTGGCGCTCGCCAGCTTGTAGTCGACGTAGTTCACCACGTACAGGTCCTGCCACCCGTCCTGGTCATAGTCGAAGAACACCGCCGTGATGGACCAGCGGTCGTCGCCGGCGCCGGCCGCTTCGCTGACCTCCTGGAAGCTGCCGTCGCGCTGGTTCACCCAAAGCTGGTTACGGCCGAAGTTGCTGAGGTACAGGTCCGGCCAGCCGTCGTTGTTGACGTCACCGACGCTCACGCCCATGCCGTAACCTGGCGCGACGATGCCGCTTTGCTCGGTCACGTCCGTGAAGCGCAGCTGCCCGGCTTTGCTGTCGTTACGGTAAAGCCGGTCGGTCAGCGGGCTAACCGGCTGGATGAGGGCCTGACTGAGCTTGTGGGTGTCGCTCAACAGGCTGCCCTGGACCAGGTAGAGATCCAGGTCACCGTCCCGGTCGTAGTCGAGCAGACCGACGCCGGCGCCCATCATTTCCGGGAAAAAGTGTTCCCCGATCATGCCGTTAAAATGGGTAAAGTTCAGGCCGGCAGCCTGGCTGCGGTCGTCGAACAGCGGGTCGGCTGCCAGCAGCGTTGCCGCCAGCAAAATGGAGTTCATCATGGTCCCTATGATACCGGTTGAGTCATGTGTTTGATCGGGATTTCGCTGCAGCGTTCCGCGGCCGGCGAGCCGCGCGTTCTCATCGCGGCCAACCGCGACGAGTTTCATCAGCGCGAGGCGCAGCCGGCTCAGTGGTGGGAAGACGAGCCGGCAATATACGCCGGGCGGGACCTAAGCGCCGGCGGCACCTGGCTTGGGGTTTCCCGCTCGGGACGCTTCGCCGCCGTCACCAACGTCCGGATCCCGGGCGCGGCCCGAGGCAGCCGGTCCCGCGGCGAGCTGCCGGTGGCTTTTCTTACCGGTGAGGTCAGCGCCGAGGCTTTCAGCGCAGCGATGATCAAGGACGGCGACCACTACGGGCCTTACAACCTGCTGGTCTGGGACGGCACAGCGCTCTGGTGGTCCAGCAATCGGCAGCCCGGGGCCGGGCCGCAGCTTAGCGCCGTCGATGATGGGGTACACGGCTTGAGCAATGCGGGGCTGGATACACCGTGGCCCAAGGTCCGGGCGATCAGCAGCGTGCTGGAACGGACCGACGAAGCTGATCGCCTGATCTCGGCGCTGGCGGACCGTGAGGTGCCCACCGGAGAGCTGCCCGACACCGGCGTCGGTCGGGCGCTCGAGGAGCGCCTGGCGCCGATGTTCATCTGTTCGCCGGAATACGGCACGCGCTGCAGCACCGTGGTCCATCTCTCGGCGGGTGAGACCCGCGTTACCGAGGTGAGCTACGACGCCGCCGGCCGGGAGACCGGGCGGGTCGCCGAGCGGATTAACGCTCCCGGATACGCACGTCGCCGCTGAAGCTTTCGACCTGAACGCGGCCCGAGCCGTCGCCGGACACGAAGCGCAGCGTTTTGTGCGGACCGTACTTGGCCTTTTCCACCTGGCCCCGCGTGCTCTTGATCGAGCCACTGAAGCTCTCCGCCTCGCAGGTGGCCGACAGATCACCCGGCAGGATCAGATCGACGTCACCGCTCAGGCTGGCCACCGAAATGACGCCGGTGCCCGCGAGCGCCACGTCCAGCTCCATGTCGCCGGAGACGCTCTCAAAGTGTCCTCGATCCAGGCTGCGCGCGATCAGCAGCAGCTCGCCGGAAACGGTGTTGGCGTCAACCTCTTCGCCGGCGAGGCGGGCGTCGATGTCGCCGCTGACCGAATTGATGTCCACCCGCCGGGCGTTGGACTCGAGCTCCACGTCGCCGCTGACCGTGTGCGCAAAGAGCCGTTCGCCGCCGGCATCAGCCTCGATGTCACCGCTGACGGCCCGCAGCTCGACCAGCTCGCCACCGATCCCGTCAGCGATGATGTCAGCGCTGGTGGTCTCCACCACCACGCTGGCGCCGGCCGGCACAAAAAACTCCAGCTCCGACCCTTCGACGCCTCGGGAGTTGCGCGGAATCTTGACCTCGATCTCCCGGCGCTGACTGTTGCCTTCCATCAGCAGCCGATCGCTGCCCTCGCCGACCTCGCCGCGGACCAGCAGCTCTTCGCGGTCCCAGGCCTCGACCCGGACTTCGCCCTTGACCACCTTGATCACCACCATGCCGTCATCATCCAGCGCCATGCTGTGCTCAACGTCCTCGGCGGCGGCGCGGCCTGTGGCCAGCGCGGCCAGTGCCGTCAGGACCAGCGGTGCCGCCCACCGCGCCAGCGCAGCGGCGTGGGCCGTTCTCTCATCCGTCGCTACGCTGCCGGCAGCAGATTTATGTTGGCTCATGTTGTACTCCCTGCAATCGTGTCGTCAGCATGGCGCGCCATTTCTTTGAGCACGTTGAGCTCCCGATGCTGCAAACTGGTCAGCATGCTGTTCAGATAGCGTGACTGGGGGTCGCGCTCCAGCGCCACCCGTACGGCAACCGCGGCGTCGCGCACGATCGCCAGCGACGCCTCAAAATCGGCCAGCGGCGTCCCCGGCGCCGGCGAACCGGCGCTGACGGTCAGCGGCAGCAGATCCTGCAGCGCGCCGGAGTATTCGATTTCCGCGCTGGCTGAGAGCATCGGCAGATTGCCGCCGACGGCCGGCTGCGGGCTCTCGCCGCTCAGGTTAAGGAGCATGGAGGCCAGGCCGGCCACCGCCATGGCCGCTACGGCCGAGCGCAGCGACCAGCGCCGCTCAGATGCCGGGGCCTGCGCCGCGGGCGCCTCGACGGGCTCCAGACGCCGCGCGATGGCCGGCCACAGGTCGGAACCCACCTCGCGCTCCTTCGGCAGCGCAGCCAGGCGATCGAGGAGTGCCGCTTCCGCGCGCTGCTCGTCGTCCTGCTCCAGCCCGGCGGCCGGGCCCTGGATGAAATCTTTACTACTCATCTAACCACTCTCTCAGCAGTCGCCGAGCCCGATGCAGCTGGGCTTTCGAGGTGCCCACCGCCATGTCGGCCAGCTCAGCGATTTCCGTATGTTTCATACCTTCCACGTCATGTAAGACCAGCACCGTCCGCGCCCGTTCCGGGAGCTTTGCGATCGCTGCCTCCAGGTCAGCATCCAGCCCCAGAGAGGGCGTCGTGCCGGCCTCAGGCGCCGACTCCAGCGGCTGCTCCCGCGCCACCTGGCGCATGCGGATTCGGCGGTCACTCAAGACCACGTTAACCGTCAGCCGGTGCAGCCAGGTGGTGAACTTTGCCTCACCCCGAAACAGGTGGAGCTTCTGCCACGCCCTGACAAAGGAGTCCTGGACCAGCTCGGCCGCCAGCGTGTCGTTGCCGCCGCACATCCGCCAGCAGAGCGCCATCGTGCGTCCCTGGTGTCGGCGATAGAGGCGCTCGAAGGCCCGCTGATCGCCCGCGCGAGCGGCATCGACCAGCTCGGCGTCGTCCGCCTGCTGTTCTGACTCTCCCTCCAGTCCCTCACCCGCTTTGTCGGCCAGCTTCTCGTGCGGCTTCTGGGCCATGGACGGGCCCGGCTGTTGGCCTGTGCCCTGGTCCGGCTCCCGGCCAGACTCCCGACTTGGGGCGAGGCCTTCCAGGCTGTTGTCCCGCTCCGCCACGGCCCTCATGGTAAATCAGACGGCGCAGGCGGCGAAAACGTTTATAGTGTCGCCTAACTTTTGGCCTATACCGCACCCATGAGCGACCAATCCTCCCGCATCCTCACCGTCGGCTGGCTGATGGACCCCGTAAAGGCGTCAACCATCTGGTTTGCGCCCGAGGCCCTGGACCTGCCGATCCTCGAAGATCCGTCGGCCAAAGCGGTCACGGCCTGTCCGGCGGTCCTGCAGCATGAGGCGAAGCTTTATCAGATCCGCTGCCCGATCGACGCCAAGTTTTCGGCGGTGGCTCGCCCGGACGGGACGCTGTCGTTCAACAACGATCTGGGACACGACAGCCCGATCGACCTGAAATTTCTGGACGAGATGATCGTGCCGATGCCGCCGGATCAATGGCGTCATCCCAAGCGCCCTATCTTTCAGATTGTCACGCCCTATCGCTTTGTGGCGGACGACTACTGCTTTCTTGAGGAATCGGGACCGATTCACGACTACAAAGGCACTCGCTGGCCCGGTCTGGTGATCAGCGGGCGGTTTCAGCTCGACGTCTGGCCACGGCGGCTGATGTGGGCCTTCGAGTGGCACGATGTCGACAAGCCGCTGACGCTGAAGCGGGGTGAGCCCTGGTTCTACGTTCGTCTGGAGGGCTCGGATCCGGCCATGAGCTCGCGGGTGGTCGAAGCCCAGTGGACGCCCGAGCTGAAGGAGTACATCGACGGGATCGACAGCGTGACCAACTACGTCAAAAAGACCTTCAGCCTTTTCAAGACGGCGCAGGAGCGTCGCCCAAGCTCGCTGCTGACGCGAAGGAACCGCCCCTGAGCTGAGGTCAGCCTTTAGCGCTCAGCCTTTTGCCCCGAGAGACGCCGAAGCGCGGGCGCCAGATCGCCAGGGCGACGTTCGCCGCCGACAGCGCCAGCACCATCCACCAGGCGCCCCACTCGTTGTGCATGAGGGCCGCCACCTCAGCCGCGTCAATTTCTCCGGCCAGCGCCTTGGCGGTGGTGGCCGCAGCGCGCTGCGCCGGTGCGTCGATGCTGCCGAGCGTCGCCTCGAACACCAGGATGCCCGACACGGCTTTTACCCAGACCCAGGGCGCTTCCATGTAAGGATAGTGGGCCGCCATGGACAGCAGGCCGGTCACCAGCACCAAGGCCATCGAGGGCATCAGCAGCCACTTGGAAACCACAGCCAGCGCCTGGCGCAGCGCGGTGTACTCGGGCAGAGACTCGGGCGCTGGCCCGTAGGCCAGGATAATCATGTAGGCAGCCAGGCCACCGGCGAGCCCCACCGCAGCCGAAGTGTGGAGAAACTTGAGCAGACGCTTAAGAAACATGAGTGCCGGCGGCTCCCCGGAGTCGAATTGCCGAGATTATCTGTGCCGCCGGGTCAACGGAAGGTCAACTGTCGGAGACCTGTACCCCTTTCCAGAAGGCCACGCGGCCGCGGATGTTGTCCGCCGCGGACTTGGTCTCGGGGTAGTACCAGGCCGCGTCGGGATTCGACTGGCCGTCGACCTTGACCGAGTAGTAGCTGGCGGTCCCTTTCCAGGGGCATACGCTGGTGGTCGCGGAATCTTCGAAAAAATCCATATTCAGCGACTCCGGCGGAAAGTAGTGATTGCCCTCAACCACCACGGTGTCGTTCGATTCAGCGAGGACGGCGTCGTTCCAAACAGCTTTCATGTCTTCTCCTGGCAGCTTCTGGCCGCTTTTGGGCCGCTTTGTCGATCAGGCCGCGGCCGCTTTTTTGCGCGGATCCAGACCCATGGATCGGGCCACAATTTCCCGCATCACCTCGGACGACCCAGCGTAGATGCGGGCGATCCGGGCGTCGCGATACAGGCGGGAAATCCGGTACTCGTCCATAAAGCCCGCCCCGCCGTGAAGCTGCACGCACTCATCTACGGTGCGCCCCAGCAGCTCGCTGGTAAACAGCTTCGCCTGGGCCGCCGTTTCCGGCGTCAGCTCGCCTCGATTGTGCGCCATCACGCAGTGGTCGACAAATATCTGCGCCACGTCGATGCCTGTGCGCATGTCGGCAAACTTAAACCGGTTGACCTGGAAATCCGCCACCGTCTGGCCGAACACCTTGCGCTCTCGCGCAAAATCCAAGGTCAGGTCGAGCGCCGCGTCAGCCATCGCCAGATTGCCGACGGCGTTCATCAGGCGTTCCTCCGCCAGGAACTTCATCAGATTGTAAAAGCCGCGGGTCGAATCACCGAGCACGTTGGCCTTGGGAACCTCCACGTTATCGAAGAAGAGTTCCGCCGTGTCCTGGCTCTTGAGCCCCATCTTCGCGAGGTTTCGCCCGCGCTTGAAGCCGGGGGTGTCACCCTCGACCAGGAACAGGCCCAGCTGCCGGCTTTCCGGCGCGCCGGTCTTCGCGGCCACCATAAACAGGTTGCCGATGATGCCGTTGGAGATATAGGTCTTTGAGCCGTTGAGCAGGTAGTGGTCACCCTTGTCCTCGGCCCGCGTCTTCATGCCCGCCACGTCGCTGCCGGCACCCGGCTCCGTCATGGCGATGCCGAGTATCGTCTCGCCGCTTACGCAGCCGGGCAGATAGCGGGTTTTCTGCTCCTCGGTCCCGAGCGCTCCGAGATACGGGGCAACAATTCGGTTGTGCAGGGAAATAAACAAACCGGTGTCGCCGTAGCGGCAGTTTTCCTCGTCGAAGATCTGGTCGTACCGGAAGTCTTTGATCCCTGGGCCGCCATACTGCTCGTCCACCCACATACACAGCAGGCCCTGCTCGCCGGCCTTCTGATAGATCTCCGGATCGACGGCGCCCTGCTCCGCCCAGCGGTCGCGATGCGGCTCAACCTCCGCCTGCAGAAAGCGACGCGTGGCGTCGCGGAACATTTCGTGCTCTTCTTCAAAAATCGTGCGGCCTTGTGTCGGCATGGCTACTTACCCTTAAAGTTTGCTGCGCGCTTGTCGAGGAACGCCTGTACGCCCTCTGCAGCGTCTTCGCTGGCCGCGCAGTGGCCCTGCAGCAGGGCCTCCAGTCGATAAACGTCGTCGTAGCTGGCGTGCATCGCCAGCCGCATGGCGCGCTTGGTGGCGGTCAGCGACAGCGGCGCTTTCTTCGCCAGTTCCGCCGCCCACGCCTGCGCGTTGCTGACCACTTCTTCCGGCGGCGTGACCCGATTGATCAGGCCCGCGGCGAGCGCGTCTTCGGCACTCAGCCGCTGACCCTCCACCGACATTTCGTAGGCCCGCTTGTAGCCGAGCTGCCTGACCAGGAGCCAGGTGGCGCCGCCGTCAGGCACCAGGGAAATGGTGGTGAAAGGCGACAGCAAAAACGCGTTGTCGGCCATCACCGCCAGATCGCAGGCCAGCGCCACCGACAGACCGACCCCGGCGGCGAAGCCGTTGACGGCCGCAATGACCGGCTTTTGTAGATTGCTGATCGCGTCGAGGATCGGGCGGTATTCGTAGATAAGCTGACGCTCCACCGAATTGCTGATGCCTTCCTTTAAGTCTGCGCCGGGGTTGAACGCCCGGCCGGCGCCGGTGAGCACCACCACGCGCACCTCATCATCGCGGTCGGCCTGCTGCAGCCCGGCAGCGAGGTCGCTGCGGAGCTGCTGGTTGAAGGCGTTCATCGCGTCGGGGCGGTTCATGGTGACGGTCGCCACCCCACCTTCGACGCTGTAGCTGACGGTTTCCAATTCACTCATGGCGATTCCTTTGCTTAGGCCGCGTCACGCTGACCGGCGTCAGCGGCGGGTGGGTAGAATCGCTCGCCCGCCGCGGCCATTTTGCTGAGGAGCTCGGGCACCGCAAACCGCGGACCGTGTCGCTCGGCAAGCGCCTCGGCTTTGGCGATGAACTGATCGAGCCCGATCGTATCGATAAAGGACAGCGTGCCGCCGGTCCAGGGCGGGAAACCCCAGCCGAAGATGGATCCGATGTCCGCGTCCGCGGCCGTGGTGATCACCCCTTCCTGCATACACCGGACCGTTTCGATCGCCTGGATGTAGAGGAGACGCTCCTTGACCTCGTCGACGTCAGGCTGCGAGTCGGCCACGGGGAAGTGTTCTGCCAGGCCCGGCCACAGATGCTTCTTGGCACCTTCCGGATAGTCGTAAAACCCTTTGCCGAATCGCTTGCCGGACCGGCCCAGCTCGTCGACCATCTTGAAGGTCACGTCCATGGCGGACGGCGCGTCGTATTCGTCGCCTAAGTCTTCCTGGGTCTGCTTGAACACCTTCACGCTCAGGTCGAGCGTGACCTCATCATGCACGGCCAGGGGGCCCACCGGCATTCCGGCCAGCTTGCCGGCATTTTCGATGAGCGCCGGCGCCACGCCGTCTTTCAGCAGCGCCATACCCTCGTTGACGTAGGTGCCGAAGACGCGGGAGGTGTAGAAGCCGCGGCTGTCGTTGACCACAATCGGGGTCTTGCGGATCTGCCGGACGTAGTCCAGGGAATGGGCCAGCGCCTCGTCCGAGGTCTCCTTGCCCATGATGATCTCAACCAGAGGCATCTTGTCCACGGGTGAGAAGAAGTGCAGACCGATGAAGTTCTTCGGGCGGCTGGACGACTCGGCCAGACCGCTGATGGGCAGCGTAGAGGTGTTGGAGGCGAACACCTTGTCTGCCGCCAGCACCGCTTCGGCTTTGGCGGTCACGTCCGCCTTGATATCCCGGTCCTCAAAAACCGCTTCGATCACCAGGTCGCAGCCTTCGAGATCCGCGTACTCGGCGGTCGGGTGGATGCGGGAAAGGAGCTGGTCCATCTTCTCCTGCGTGGTACGGCCCTTCTCCAGGCGCTTGGCCATCAGCCCGCGCGAATAGTCTTTGCCCTTTTCGGCGGCCTCGAGCGTGCTGTCCAGCAGCACTACGTCCATGCCCGCCCGGGCGCTGACAAACGCGATGCCCGCGCCCATCATGCCGGCGCCGAGCATGCCGATCTTCTTGCACTCCGCGGGCGGCACGTCTTTGGGCCGGCGCGCACCCTTCTCGGCGGCACCCTTATTGATGAACAGCGTCCGCGTCATGTTGCGGTAAACCGGGTCCTGGAAGAGTGAGGTGAAGTAGCGCGACTCAATTTTCAAACCGGTATCGATCGGCACGATGGTGCCTTCGTACACGCACGACAGGATGGCGATCGGTGCCGGGTAGTTGTGGTTGGTTTTCTGCGCCACGAGCGCACTGCCGCCCATGAACACCTGCGCGATCTTCGGATGGAAGGCACCGGCGCCGCCCGGCACCTTGAAGCCTTTCTGATCCCACGGCTGCACCGCGTCGGGGTTGTCGTTGACCCAGGCCGCGGCGACGTCCAGCAGCTGGTCGGCAGGGACCACCTGGTCGATGAAGCCCAGCTTGACCGCCTTCTGAGCCGGCACGTGGGTGCCCTGCGTGATCAGCTCCAGCGCCGGCTGCACGCCGATCAGGCGCGGCAGGCGCTGAGTGCCGCCGGCGCCCGGCAGCAGTCCTACCTGGACCTCCGGCAGCCCGAAAACCGCTTTGGGGTTGTCGGCGGCGATGCGTTGATGACAGGCCAGCGCAATCTCCAGCCCGCCGCCCAGGGCGGTGCCGTTCAGCGCCGCCACGAACGGTTTGCCGCAGGTTTCCATCGTGCGCAGGGCGTGGGTGAACTTCTGGTTTTTCTCCAGGAGCTCGCTGGCCGGCAGGTTGGCGTCGTAAACGTTGACCAGCCACATGAGGTCGGCGCCGGCGACAAACGCCTCCTTGGCGGAGGTGATGATGGCACCTTTGATCCCGTCGTCCTGGACGACCTTCTCGACCGATTCGTTCAGGTCGTCGAGAAACTGATCGGTGACCACGTTCATGCTGCGGCCGGGAACATCCAGTGTCAGGGTGGCAATGCCGTCCGCGACGGCGAATTGAATCGTTTCAGCCATGGTTATACCCGTTCGATAATAGTGGCGGTGCCCATGCCGGCACCAATACAAAGGTTGACCAGCGCGGTGTTCAGATCGCGCCGCTCCAGCTCGTCCAGCACGGTGCCGAAGATCATCGCCCCGGTTGCGCCCAGGGGATGACCCAGCGCAATTGCGCCGCCGTTCACGTTGATCTGGCTGTGGTCGATGTCGAGCTGCTGCATGTAGCGCAGCACCACCGACGCAAACGCCTCGTTCAGCTCGAACAGGTCGATGTCGGACTTGCTCATGCCGCAGCGCTTGAGAACCTTCTCCGCTGACGGCCCCGGGCCGGTCAGCATGATCGTCGGCTCGGAGCCGATGGACGCAAAGCCCTTGATCCGGGCGCGTGGCTTCAGCCCCAGGCTGTCGCCGATCTCCTTGTTGCCGATCAGCACCGCGCCGGCGCCGTCGACAATGCCGGAGCTGTTGCCGCCGGTGTGTACGTGGTTGATGCGCTCAACCTCCGGATACCGCTGCAGCGCCACGGCGTCGAAGCCGAACTGCTCGCCGGGAATCACAAACGCCGGCTTGAGGCCCGCCAGATCCTCAGCGGTGGTGCCCGGGCGCATGTGCTCGTCCCGGTCGAGCAGCGTCATGCCGAGCTGATCTTTGACCTCGATCACCGCGTCGTCGAAATAGCCGTTGTCCCAAGCGTTCGCGGCCCGCGCCTGGCTCTCCGCCGCGTAAGCGTCCACGTCCTCACGGCTGAAGCCGTACTTGGTAGCGATCAGGTCGGCGCCGATACCCTGGGGCGCAAAATAGGTGTTGTAGGCCACGTGCGGGTCCACGGCCATGGCGCCGCCGTCCGAGCCCATCGGTACGCGGGACATCGATTCAACGCCGCCCCCGATGCACAGGTCCGACTGGCCTGCCATGATCTGGGACGCCGCCGTGTTGACGGCCTCGAGGCCGGACGCACAAAACCGGTTGAGCTGCTTGCCCGGCACCGTCTGATCGTAGTTCGCCATCAGCGCGCCGACGCGCGCGACGTTTGCGCCCTGCTCGGCCACCGGGGATACGCAGCCCATCACCACGTCGTCGAGCTTGCTGGTATCGAGCTCGTTGCGGTCACGCAGCGCTTCGAGCACCTGGCGAACCAGCTCGATGGGGGTGACCTCGTGGAGCGAGCCGTTGGGTTTTCCGCGGCCGCGGGGCGTGCGTACGTGATCGTAGATATAAGCGTCTGTCATTGTCTGTCGGTTCCTGTATGGCAGGCGTCAGCCTGTCGGGAGAGTTCGAAGTTGATCTGTCGCTGGAAGGCCTCGTGTGCGGCCTCAAAATCGATATCGCGGGTGCCGAGCATCCAGGCCCAAACCATGCCGCTGGTGTAGGCCACAAAGCGGGCCGCAAAAACCTGGGGGTCCACATTGGGGCAGACCGTGCCCTGCTGCTGACCGTCTCTTACCCACTGAGCAAGCTGGTCGCGCTGCGCGCGGATGACCTTGCGAACCATGTCGGCGTGCCCGCAGCCTGGTTCCACGGAGTGATAGCTCAGAATGTGCATCGCGCGGATGTCCTTGGGCGATCTCAGGACAAACTGGCGATAAGCTTCGGCCGTACTCAAAATGGCGCTGATACCGGACTTGTCGTCGACGGCTTTTTCAAAGGCGTCCAGCCAGCGTTCAGAGACGGTTTTGATGACCGCCTTGAAAAGACCCGCCTTACTGCCGAAGCGGTAGGTCACGAGTCCCCGGCTGTAGCCAGAAGCCTCGCCGAGTGCTTTCAGGGTGGTTTTTTCAGGTCCCAGACTCACGATCAGCATGATGGCGGCGTCGATCATCGCGGTGTCCGAAAGCGCCGTTCGCTGAGCCTGGGTGAGTGCGGGTTGAGGCATCTCGCCAAGATACTTGCTATCAACCAGCAAGTAAACCTAGCGGGCAGATTTTTCCTGCCACCGCCGCCAGCTCTCGTGGGCGGCGAGCACCGTCGCGGTGTGGATCGACACAATGTCTTCAACGTCATCCGCGTAGCCACCGGCCATGCAGACGGCCGCGGGCACACCCGCTTCGCGCAGATGGGCAAACACCCGGCGGTCGCGCCGCGCGAGGCCGGGTTTGCTCAGTGCCAATCGGCCCAGCCGATCCCCGGCAAACGGATCAGCGCCGGCCAGGTAGAAAACCAGCTCGGGCTGAACCTCGGTCAGGAGCCCCGGCAGGATCTGCTCCAGCTGCTCGAGGTAGGCATCGTCGTCAGTCCCATCATCCAGGGGTACGTCGAGGTCGCTGGTTTGCTTGCGCGTCGGATAGTTTTTCCCGCCGTGCATCGAAAAGGTAAACACCGAGGGATCCTCGGCGAAAATTGCGGCGGTGCCGTCACCCTGGTGGACGTCGAGATCGACTACAAGCACCTGGCCCACGCCCAGGCGGGTCTGCGCGTAGCGCGCGGCAACCGCCACGTCGTTCAGCACGCAGTAGCCGCCGCCGGTGTCCGCAAAAGCGTGGTGGGTGCCGCCGGCCAGATTGACGGCGACCCCGCATTCCAGCGCCGCCTCAGCCGCCGCCATGGTGCCGCCCACCGAGCGGCGGGATCGCTCCACCATTTGCTCGCTGTAGGGAAAACCGATGCGGCGCTCGATCGCCGGCGGCAGCTCGCCGCCCAGGAGGGCGTCGAGATAGGTTTTGCTGTGGACCCGCTTGAGGGCCTGGCGGGAAGCGGCCGGCGGAACGCTGAACCGTCCGGATACCAGCGCCGGCTCCTGCCGCAGCCTTTCGCGCAGCAGCGAATACTTGCTCATGGGGAACCGGTGCTCCGCCGGGAGGGGGAGCACAAACTGGTCGCAGTAGAACAGATTGAAGGCCTCGGGTGACGGGCCTTCCGTCGCTTGGGTCACCTCAAAGGCCGGGTCGGAGCCCGGAACCGCGTGCCTCAGGCCTGCAGCGCCTCGGCGACCCGCCGCTGCTGCGCGGCAAGCTCCGCGGGCAGGCGCTCGCCATAGCTTTCCAGGTAGCTGCCGATTTCGCTCAGCTCCTGCTGCCAGCCGGCCTGATCGAGGCTGAGCAGCGCCTCCAGCGTCTCCGGCGCCAAGTCGAGGCCGGTGACGTCGAGATCTTCGGGGCTCGGGAGCAGTCCAATCGCCGTATCCTGAGCGCCGACCTCGCCGCGACAGCGGCCCACAATCCAGCGCAGGACCCGCATGTTTTCGCCGAAGCCGGGCCACATGAAGCGCCCGTTTTCGTCTTTGCGGAACCAGTTGACGTGGAAGACTTTGGGCGCCCGGCTGGCCTTTTCACCGACGGTCAGCCAGTGAGCGAAATAGTCGGCAAAGTTGTAGCCGCAAAACGGCTTCATCGCCATCGGGTCACGTCGGACAACGCCAACCGCGCCGGTGGCGGCCGCGGTCGTTTCCGAGGCCATGGAAGCGCCGAGCAGCACCCCGTGCTGCCAGTCTTTTGCCTCCATCACCAGCGGCACCAGCCGCTCGCGACGGCCGCCGAAGACGATCGCCGAGATCGGTACACCCTGCGGCGCCTCAGCCTGGTCGCTGTAGCTCGGGCAACGCTTGATCGATACGGTGAAGCGTGAGTTCGGATGAGCTGCCGGACCGGCTCCGTCATCGTAGTCGGCGCCCCGCCAGTTGCGCGCCGGGCGCTCGTCGGATTTGCCTTCCCACCACGGCTCGTTGCTGCTGGTGACGCCAACATTCGTAAAGATCGCGTCCCGATCCAGCATCGCCAGCGCGTTAGGGTTGGTGTCCTCGCCGGTGCCGGGCGCAACGCCAAAGAAGCCGGCTTCGGGGTTGATGGCCCAGAGCTGCCCATCCTCTCCCACATGCATCCAGCAGATGTCGTCGCCGACGGTCCAGACTTTCCAGCCTTCTTGTGAGGCCGGGGGGATCAGCATCGCCAGGTTGGTTTTTCCGCACTGGGACGGAAACGCGGCCGCCACGTAGCTGACCTGCCCCTGCGGGTCTTCGATGCCGACGATCAGCATGTGTTCAGCCAGCCACCCTTCCTGCCGGGCCTGATAGCTGGCGATTCGCAGCGCGTGGCATTTTTTGCCCAGCAGCGCGTTGCCGCCGTAGCCGGAGCCGAAGCTCATGATGGTCAGCGACTCCGGGAAATGCATGATGAAACGACGATCCGGGTCCAGATCGCCCGTGCAGTGCAGCCCTTTGACGAAGCTGCCTTCACGTTCGATCCGCGCCAGCGCAGCGCTTCCCATCCGGGTCATCAGGCGCATGTTGGCCACAACGTACGGACTGTCGGTGATTTCGACCCCGCAGCGCGCCAGCGGCGAGTCGACCGGGCCCATGCAGTAAGGCACAACATAAAGCGTGCGGCCTTCCATGGAGCCCTCGAACAGCTCGTCCATTTTCTGGCGGGCCTCGCTCGGGTCCATCCAGTTGTTGTTGGGGCCGGCGTCCTCGGCTTTCTCGGTGCAGACAAAGGTCAGGTGTTCGACCCTGGCCACGTCGCTCGGGTCGGACAGGTGCAGATAGCAGCCGGGGTGGGTCTCCTGGTTGAGCTCCTTAAGATCGCCGCTGGCTTTCATCAGGTCTACCAGCCCCTCGTACTCCTGCTGGGAGCCGTCACACCACTGAATGTTGTCAGGACGGGTGAGAGCAGCAACTTCCTCCACCCATTGAGCCAAAGCGGGAAGCTTCGTAGACATGAAAACCCTCGGGAACGAGACGCCGTAATGAGGCGCAGGACGATAACGCTCCAAGGGGCGGAATTCAACGTCTGAGGGGACCTGGATGCGGCTGTTGACGATCGTTTACGGGGCGCCGGCGTGACGCAAATCCTGCGGTGAATTCTCGAAGGCGCCTGCAGGTGTCTGAGCGGCAGACAAAATCCCGGGAAAAGCCGGCAAAACGGCCTCTCAACCCGCCCTGGCTGAGCCATACACTTGCCATTGACAAGTAATATTGACACGCCGCATACTGTGCTCATGGAATTAAACAGTCGTTTGAAAAGCTTCGAACGCGCTGTTACCTCGCAAGACGGTACGCGTCTTCACGTCACAGGCTTCGGCGAATCTGTCCACCCCCCTGTGCTCCTGCTCCACGGCGGCGGCCAAACCGGCTGGTCGTGGCGCAAAACCGCTCAAACCCTGGTGCAGCAGGACTGGCAGTGCCTGGTCCCCGACCTTCGGGGTCATGGGAGCAGCGAGTATGCCGACAACTACCAGCTCGACTGTTTTGCCGCGGACGTCGAGCAGGTCACCGATCAGCTGTGCCAGGCGCCGCCCGTCGCCGTCGGCGCTTCGCTCGGAGGCATCAGCGCGCTGATGGCTCAGGCCGAGCGTTCGATGCTGCGGGCGCTGGTGCTCGTCGACATCGTGCCCGACTGGGAAAGCAACGGGATCGATCAGATCATCACTTTTCTGAAGTCGTATCCGGAAGGCTTTGCGAGCGTGGAAGACGCACGCCAGGCGGTCGCGGAATACCTGCCTCACCGCAGCCGTCCCGCCGACGCCACAGGCCTTGAGAAGAACCTGCGGCAGCGCAACGGGCGCTGGCACTGGCACTGGGATCCAAAGCTGCTCGCTGCCACCACGCAGCACGTGGCGCAGTGGCCGGAGCGAATCGCCAAGGCCTGCCGATCCATCCGCATCCCCACGCTGCTGATCAGCGGCGAGCGCAGCGAGGTGGTCAGCGAGCGGGGCGCCAGCAGGCTGCTTCAGCTCATACCCCACGCTCAGCACGTGGTCATTCAAGACGCCCACCACATGGTGGCGGGTGACAGCAACCAACCCTTTACCGCCGCCGTCCTGGACTTCCTCCGGACGCTGAACGGCACCGACTATCAGAACGAGGACTCACTATGTCTGGCTTAACGCTCTATCTGACCCTGGCGGGCATTGCCCTGGCCTGCGGCTTCGCTCGATCATCCATTCGTCAATGGACGATCGCCAGCGTGCTGGCGCTGCTCGCGTTCAGCGTGCTGTCGTCAGCGTCCACCCTGGCGCTGGTCAGCGCATGGCTGTTGGTGGCAGCGCTGGCCGTGCCGCTGAACCACACCCCGTGGCGGCGCCAGTATCTCACCGCGCCGGTCCTGAATACCTATCGCAAGCTGGCGCCCCGGCTGTCGGAAACCGAAGAGATCGCGCTGGAGGCCGGCACCGTCGGCTGGGAAGGCGAGCTGTTCGGCGGCAAGCCGCGCTTCGGTCAACTCCTGGCGCAGCCCAAGGCGGAACTGTCGGCTGACGAGCGAGCCTTTCTCGACGGTCCGGTGGAGACGCTCTGCGCCATGATCGACGAGTGGGACGTGAACCACGTCCGAGCCGACCTGCCGCCGGAAGCCTGGCAGTACATCAAAGACCAGCGCTTCTTCGGCATGATTATTCCAAAAGCGTACGGTGGCCTCGAGTTTTCCGCGTACGCCCACTCGGCCGTCGTGCAGAAGCTGTCGACCAAGAACGCCGTGCTCGCCTCAACCGTGTCGGTCCCCAACTCTCTCGGCCCCGCTGAACTGCTGCTGCACTACGGCACCGAAGAGCAGAAGAACTACTACCTGCCCCGCCTGGCCAAGGGTGAAGAGGTGCCGTGTTTCGGCCTGACCGGCCCGACCGCCGGCTCCGACGCCACCTCAATCCCCGACGAAGGCGTAATCTGTCGCGGGGAGTTCAAAGGCGAAGAAGTGCTGGGCATGCGCCTGAATTTCGACAAGCGCTACATCACCCTGGCGCCGGTTGCCACGCTGATCGGCCTGGCCTTCCGGCTGAAGGATCCCGACGGCCTGCTCGGCGATGAAAAGGACCTGGGCATCAGCCTGGCGCTGCTGCCCCGCGATACGCAGGGCATGGAGATCGGCCGCCGGCACATGCCGCTCAACGTTCCCTTCCAGAACGGACCGATCCGCGGCACGGACGTCTTTGTCCCGCTGGAATACCTGATCGGTGGGCCGAGCATGGCGGGCCAGGGCTGGCGCATGCTGGTTGAGTGCCTGAGCGTCGGCCGCGCCATTTCGCTGCCCTCCAGCGCCGCTGGCGGCAGCCGCGCGGCGGCCCTGGCCACCGGTGCCTACGCCCGTATTCGCCGCCAGTTTGGTCTGCCGATCGGCCGCTTTGAAGGGGTCGAGGAAGCGCTGGCGCGCATCGGCGGTAAAGCCTACCTCGCCACCGCGGTTTCTGAAGCGACCGCCCTGGCCGTCGACCGCGGAGAGAAGCCGGCGGTTTCGTCAGCAATCGCGAAGTACCACGCGACCGAGCTCGCTCGCCAGGTGGCGGGCGACACCATGGATGTCCACGGCGGCAAGGCCGTCATCCTTGGGCCCAAAAACTACGCCGGCCGCGGCTGGCAGGGTGCGCCGATCGCCATCACGGTGGAAGGCGCCAACATCATGACCCGGAGCCTGATGATCTTTGGTCAGGGCGCCATCCGCTGTCATCCGTTTGTGCTCAAGGAGCTCGCCGCGCTGGGCATCGAAGATCGGCGGGAACAGCTTCGCGCCTTCGACAAGGCGCTGTTCGGGCATATCGGGCTGGCCTTTTCCAACGCGAGCCGCTCGCTGCTGCTCGGCCTGACCGGCGGTCGGCTGGCCCGCACGCCGGGCAGCCGGTACACCCGGCGCTACTATCAGGCGGTCGCGCGGTACAGCGCTGGCCTGGGACTCGCTGCGGATCTCGCCATGCTGGTGCTCGGCGGCAAGCTGAAGTTCAAAGAGCGGCTGTCAGCCCGGCTCGGTGACGTGCTGAGCCACCTCTACATGCTGTCCGCGGTGCTCAAGCGCTACGAAGACCACGGCCGACCGGCCGTCGACGCGCCGATGCTCAACTGGGCCTGTCAGTACTCGATTTACCAGACCCAGCAGGCGTTTGCCGAGGTCATCCGCAACTTCCCGTCCCGGCCCGTGGCCTGGCTGATGAAGGCGCTGATCTTCCCGCTGGGCGCCTGGGCACGCCTGCCGTCTGACCGGCTCGACCACAAGGTTGCGGCCCTGCTGCAGAGTCCGAACGAGGCCCGCGCGCGGCTGACCTCGCTGGTCTACGCGGTGGCTGAGCCGAACAACCCGGTCGGTCAGATGGAAGCGGCGCTGCCGCTGATCATCCAGGCGGAGCCGCTGGAACGCAAAATCCGAAAGGCGGCAGCCAGTGGTGAGATCGAGGGTGAAACGCCGCTCGAGCAGCTCGCTGACGCGCTCGACGAGGGTCTGATCAACCAGACGGACTACGACCTGCTGGTCCAGACCCGCGCGCTGGTGGCTGAGATCATTGCGGTGGACGATTTTGATCCCGCAGCGCTGATGGCGGGTCGCCAGCCCGAGACGGCTGTCGAACAGGCCGCCTGACGACGGAAGCCACAACAACGCTTCAGGCCCTGCGAGCGCAGGGTCTGAAGCGTCGTTTCAGAAAGACTAAAGCCCGAGCGGCATTACCAGCCCGACCGTAAACACGGGCGAGGCGTCTTCGAGAACCCCTTCCAGCGACGACCTGAGCGGACTGTAGCGATAGCGAAGCTCGGCCCGCAGCAGCATGCCTCCTTCGGTCAGATCCCACTGGCCACCGACACCCACGTGGGCCATGTATTCCGTGTCCGAGTCACCCGGCAGTTCGAAGCGCAGCCCGCCGATGCCGAGCAGCACGTAGGGATTCCACAGGGGCACGCGGTTGTAGCGGACCAGGTTCACGGCAAAACCCGTGTGCTCCAGGTCAAAGCCGGCGTCGAAGGTCATCTCGTCGCGAAACAGCTCCGCCTCGATCGAGGTGGTGGTCGTAAAATTAAAGCCACCTCGCAGGCCGACCAGAAAACCCGTTTCGGCCTCCTGATCGCCGCTCTCCAGCACCCCGCCAAGGTCGATCTGCAGATAGCCCGGCGGCACCGGCGCCCGCGAATACTGAGCCAGCGTGGGCGCAGCGGCCAGGCTCAGCACCAGCGCAAAGAATTTCGGGAATGCGCGCCAGATCCCGCGTCCGCGCCGGCTAACCGTGGTTCTCTGGCTCGTGTTCCGGCTCATGTTCCGGCTCCTTGAAGTTCAGTCCGAGGCGGTAGGCCAGCCAGGCCCACAGCCCGCCCAGCGGCGCCGCCAGCCAGGCGATGGCGGCGATGCCCAGCCCGAGCCCCTGACTGAGGCCAAGGTACAGCCAGCCGCTCGTCAGGTCGCCGCCGCGATAAATAAAGGTATCAATAAAGTTTTTGGCCTTGTAGCGCACCTCGGGCTCCACCTGCGTGTAGAGCAGCTCCCGCGCCGGCTTCATCAGGCCGTATTCACCGCCACGACGCAGCGCCTGAAATACGCCGAGCACGGCTACCTGCGGCCAGATCGCCAGCAGCACGAGCCCTACTGAGGTGAGCAGCGGCATGATGATGATCGTTTTGGCCACGCCCAGCCACCGGAGCAGCCGGGACGTGAGCAGGAGCTCGAGGGTAAAGGCCGTGACGTTGGCCCCC
This sequence comes from Lysobacterales bacterium, assembly GCA_028285525.1. Lineage (GTDB taxonomy): Bacteria > Pseudomonadota > Gammaproteobacteria > Xanthomonadales > SZUA-38 > JANQOZ01. Next base: position 2,995 of record JANQOZ010000061.1, on the reverse strand, counting down.
AGGTCGATCAGCGCAAAAAATCGCGTGGGATCCTCGCCCGCGTAGGCGCGCTCCACCAGCGCGATCTGCTGGTTGTAGAGCACCGTGTTGAGCACCGGCAGCATCACCAGCACGCCGACCATCAGCCGCAGCATCGGCGTTTTCCAAACCAGCTCAGCGCCGGCCCAAACCGATCCACCAATCGCCGGCGCGCGGCCACCCGTCTCGGCCTCCTGCCGCCGCAGCAGCAGCACCTGGCAGAGCAGCGCGAGGCTGAGAAAGCCGATTGCGACCAGAAACAGCTTGGCAATCCCCAGCGCCGGCGCCAGCGCTGCGGTCAGGGCCGGCCCCGCCACGGCGCCCGCGCTCCCGCCCGCGGCAATCAGGCCAAACAGCCGCCTGGCCTGGCCCGGCTTGAACAGGTCGGTCATGAAGCTCCAGAACACCGACACGACAAACATGTTGAACACGCTGATCCAGATAAAAAACGCCCGGCCCAGCCACAGCGTGTCGCTGAAGCTGCGAAAGGCCCAGTAAAAGGCCAGCAGATTCAGAATGAAAAACCCGTAGCTGGCGGGGAGAAATACCCGCTTCGGAAAGCGTGAGAACAGGTAGCCAAACACCGGCACCATCAGCGCCATCACGATAAAGGTGCCGGTAAAGAGCACGGGTACGGTCACCGCGCCGCTGGCCACGGCCATCGATTCTCGGATCGGGCGCAGGGTGAAGTAGGCGCAGAGGAGGCAGAAGAAGTAGGCGGTAGAAAGCCCGACGGCCAGCCACTCGTCGCGCCTGATGGCCAGGAGATTGACCTCCCTCACCGGTCAGCCCTCGCCCCGCGTCTGCGCCGCGGCCGGATGAGCAAACGCGTCGGAGTCGTCTTCGCCCGCGCGCTCGACCAGGCAGGCGAAGTCCTTTTCGACGAGCAGCTGCAGCCGCCCGCCGCCCGGCAGCGCCTGACTGCCCGCCAGGCTCACCGAGTCGGGCTTTAGCCATGGATCAACCTGCGCCGCGGGGACCCGGACCGTCACCACCTGATCGGTAAAGGTCGCCGAGAGCGTTTCGCTGTGCTCGTCGGTGACCAGCCGGTAGGTCAGCGATTCGCCGGCGGCAAAGTTGACCGCCTGGGATACACAGCCTTGGCTGGCAAACGACTCAACCTCGGAGCGGGTCAGGCGCAGGCGGATGCTGTCACCTTTGATCCGCAGCTTCATCGCTTAAGCGTCGAGTCGGTTGCGGCTGAGGGAGGCGCCGGGGTTACCCCAGCGCTTTGAGCACCGCGTCGAGTGAATCCTTGGCGTCGCCGAACAGCATGCGCGTGTTGTCTTTGAAAAACAGCGGGTTCTGAACCCCGGCGTATCCCGTTGCCATACTGCGCTTGAGCACCACGGTCGTCTCGCCCTTCCAGACCTCCAGCACCGGCATGCCGGCGATGGGGCTATCCGGCTCGTCCTGAGCCGATGGGTTGACGATATCGTTCGCGCCGATGATCACCGAGACGTCCACGTCCGGGAAATCTTCGTTGATCTCGTCCATCTCGAACACGATGTCGTAGGGCACTCGGGCCTCTGCGAGCAGCACGTTCATGTGGCCGGGCATGCGGCCCGCCACCGGGTGGATGCCGAAACGGACGTTCACGCCTTTGTCTTTGAGCTTCCGGGTGATTTCATTGACCGTATGCTGAGCCTGAGCCACCGCCATCCCGTAGCCGGGGATGATCATGACCTCTTTGGCGCCGGCCAGCATGTCCGCCACCTCAGCAGCTTCCATCGGCACCACCTCACCCTGATCTTCCGCCGCACCGCCACCGCCTCCGGTGGACGTGCCGGTGCCGAAGCCGCCGGCGATGACCGACAGAAACTTGCGGTTCATGGCGCGACACATGATGTAGCTGAGGATCGCGCCGCTGCTGCCGACCAGCGCACCGGTGACAATCAGCAGGTCGTTGCCGAGCATAAAGCCCGTCGCTGACGCCGCCCAGCCGGAGTAGCTGTTCAGCATCGAGACCACCACCGGCATGTCCGCGCCGCCGATGGCCATGACCATATGAACGCCAAACACGAGCGCGATGATTGTCATAATAACTAGTGGTTGAACGCCGCCTCCCTCGTGTGCTGACTGGACAAAGTCGCGCCCAAACCAGATCGCAGCCAGCAGCAAACCGAGATTCAGCCAGTGACGCGCCGGCAGCAGCAGCGGGCTTCCCCCGATCTTGCCGCTCAGCTTGCCAAAAGCGATGACCGACCCTGAGAAGGTGACGGCACCGATCAGAATGCCGATGTACACCTCCACGTTGTGGATCGTCTCCTCAACGCCGGTGAACTGCACGTCCGGATCGAGGAAGCTGGCGTACCCGACCATCACCGCGGCAGCACCGACGAGCGAGTGGAGGATCGCCACCAGCTCTGGCATCTGAGTCATCTGCACGCGCTGCGCCAGCACGATACCGACGACACCGCCGAGCACGAGAGCCGCCACCAGCTCCACGTAGTTGCCGCTGACGATGCCCGCCATGGTTGCGACCAGGGCAATGCCCATGCCCAGCATGCCGTAGACGTTGCCCCGGCGGGCCGTCTCCTGATTGCTGAGACCGCCCAGCGCCAGGATGAACAGGATCGTGGACGCGATATAAGAAACCGTTATCAAACCTTGTGTCATGATCCTGGCGCCTTACTTGCGGAACATTTCCAGCATGCGTCTCGTGACGGCAAAGCCGCCAACGATATTGATGCTGGTGATGAGTACGGTGATGACGGCGATCCACTTGATGACCGAGTCGGCCGAGGAAATCTGCAGCAGAGCACCGATGATGATGATTGAGCTGATCGCGTTGGTCACGCTCATCAGCGGCGTGTGCAGCGCCGGCGTCACGTTCCAGATCACCATGTAGCCGACAAAACAGGCCAGCACAAACACGGTGAAGTGCGCCATGAACGACGGCGGCGCGACGGCGCCGAGGCCAAACAGCGCCAGGCCGCCGATGCCGAGCGTCAGGATCGGCCCCCAGACGCAGGGT
>JANQOZ010000060.1 GCA_028285525.1 Lysobacterales bacterium | reverse complement strand
CTTCTGCGGCCGTGGCCATACGGCCGGCGATATCGCCGTGTTCCACCCACAGTCCGGCACGCTGTTTGCCGGCGACCTGGTCGAGGCGCAGGCGGCGCTGTACACCGGTGACGCCTTCCACGACGACTGGAGCGCGGGGACGCTGGATCGGATCAAAGCCTATGGCGCTGAACTGCTGGTCGGCGGCCGCGGCGCGGTCGCGCGCGGCACCGACGAGGTGAACGCGGCGATCGAGCAAACCCGCGGTTTTCTGACCGGCATGATCGAGAACATCACGCCCGTTCATCAGGCGGGCGGCACGCTGAAAGAGGCCTTTGAAAAAACCCACGAGGCGCTGGCACCCAAGTTTGGCGCCTGGCCCATTTTCGAACACTGCCTGCCGTTCAACGTTCAGCGCTACTGGGACGAGTTGGACGGCATCGACTGGCCCCGCATCTGGACCATGGAGCGCGACCGCGAGGTCTGGGACCAGCTCCAGGACTAGACGCATGCTTAGGGATCGATTCGACCATATCCCTCGTCACCGGCAGTTTGAGCCGACCCCACCGCCGGCCGGGGCGGAGCAAACGCCCGTGGTCATCGTCGGCGGTGGCCCCGTCGGGCTGACCGCTGCGCTTGACCTAGGCCAGCGCGGCCACCGCGTGGTGGTCCTGAACCAGCTCGATTTTATTGCCGCCGGCTCCAAGGCAATCTGCTTTTCCAAGCGCACGCTGGATATCTGGAACCGGCTGGGCGTCGCGCAGCGCATGATCGACAAGGGCGTTATCTGGAACGTCGGCAAGGTGTTTCGCAGCAGCCGACGCGAGCCGGTGTTCGAGTTCGACATGCTGCCCGTCAAAGACCAGGAAATGCCGGGCTTTATCAATCTGCAGCAGTACTGGGCCGAGGAATATCTGATCGATGCGCTCCTGGAGCTCCCGAACGTCGAACTCCGCTGGGGCCATCAGGTACGCGCGATCGATCCGGCCGAGAATCGCCTGGACGTTAGCACCGACTCGGGAAGCTACACACTGAAAGCTGATTGGGTGATCGCCAGCGATGGCTCAAAGTCGGCGCTGCGCGACATGCTGGGCCTGGATTTTGAGGGCCGGGTGTTCGAGGACAACTTCCTCATCGCTGACGTGAAGTTCGAAGACGAGCGGCCGTCGGAGCGCTGGTTCTGGTTCGACCCGCCCTGGGGCGGCGCCTCGTCGCTGCTGCACAAACAGCCCGACGACGTCTGGCGACTCGATTTTCAGCTCGGTTGGGAGATCGATCGGGAGGCGGCGATCAAGCCCGAGAACGTTGAGCCCAAGGTGCGCGGGATGATCGGTGACGACATCCCCTTCAGCGAAGAGTGGTACTCCGTCTACACCTTCCAGTGCCGACGCATGGCGCGCTTTGTTCACGACCGCGTAATCTTCATCGGCGATTCGGCTCACCTTGTTTCGCCGTTCGGCGCCCGTGGGTGCAACGGCGGTGTTGCGGACTGCGACAACCTGATCTGGAAACTTGACGCCGTCCTGGGCGGCGCCGACCGGGCGCTCATCGAAACCTACAACGATGAGGCGATCACCACCGCTGATGAGAATATTCTCAACTCCAGCCGGTCGACCGACTTCATGACGCCCAAGTCAGCGGTAAGCCAGGCGTTCCGGGATGCGGTCCTGGACCTGGCCGAGCATGAGCCTTTTGCGCGTCCCTTCGTGAACTCCGGCCGGCTGTCCACGCCGGTGGCCTACCCTGGCAGCACGCTCACGGTAAAAGACCGCGACTCCTGGGACGGCGGCGTACCGCCGGGCTACCCGGCGGTCGATGCGCCGCACGATGATGCATGGCTGCTGCGTGAACTGGGCGGTGAGTGGAAGCTCCTGGCTGCCGCGCCGGTCGCGGATGTCCCGCTATCCACGGTGGTGGCAGACTCGCCGACAGCCGTCGAGCGCTACGCCCTTACCCCGGGGGTCGTTTATCTCCTGCGACCGGATCAGTACGTTGCCGCGCGCTGGAAAAACTTCACCCCCGCTGACCTTGGAGACGTACCGTGGCTGACCTGAACCGGCAACCGAATCTGGCAAACCCGGACGACGTCTATCAGCAACTTATCGACCTGCACTCAGGCTGCAGCGAGGAGGAAAGCCACCGTCGAAACGCCAAGCTCGTGCTGTGCCTGGCCAACCACATCGGCGATCCCGAGGTGATTCGGCAGGCCGTCGAGGTGGCGGCTCGCGAGAGCGATCACGGCTGAGGCCGTTACAACCAGCGGCGGACCCGGGCTCGATAGCTCTCGTACTCCTGCCCGAAACGTTCGGTGAGCGCCGCTTCCTCGGGCTTGATCTGGAACGCCGTTAGGTACGCAATAAACATCGCCAGCACCAACAGGTTCAGCGGCTGGCCAAACCAGATCACGCAGGCCAGCAGGATCAGCGCCATGCCCAGATACATGGGGTTGCGGGTCACGCGGTAGGGCCCTACTTCGACAATCGCGCTGGCTTTTTCGGGCGCCAGCGGGTTGACTGTCGTCCGAGCCCGACGGAATGCCACGATCGCCCAGCCGTCCAGCAGCAGGCTCAACGTGATCAGCGTGCCGCACACCCAGCGGGTTGCCGTTTCCGGCAGCAGTTCACCCGGCCACTGGCGCGCAACGAGCCACATCAGCAGCGCTGTGACAATGCCAACGATGGGCGGAGGAATTCGGTTGTCCAGGGTCACGCAGATCTCCGGTCGACTCTCGCCGGCCCACGTTACCAGCAACCGCGTTTGAACGGTTGCCAAATCGGCTCCTGGGCAACATAGTGTGCGGCGCCCTTGCATCATCGGACCCTTTAGCTATGACCGCCAGCGCCGCCTCCAGCGACCTGCCACTGGATTCGCTCAAGCAGTGGATGAACGCCCACGTCGCCGAAGTCTCCGGGCCGATTACCGTCAGCAAGTTTCCCGGCGGCCAGTCCAATCCCACCTTCGCGGTGACAACCGGGGACGCCAGCTACGTGCTGCGCAAAAAACCGGCGGGCAAGCTGCTGCCCGGTGCCCACGCGGTCGAGCGGGAGTACCGCATCATTTCGGCACTCGGCGCGCAGGGCTTTCCCGTACCCAGGAGCTTCGGTCTGTGTGAAGACGATTCGGTCATCGGTACCCCGTTCTATCTCATGGAAAAGATGGAGGGCCGAATTTTCTGGGATCCGACGCTGCCTGAGCTGGAGCGTGAGCAGCGACGACCCGCCTACTTTGCCATGTGCGACGTGCTGGCTCAGCTTCACAAGATCGATCCGGTGGCTGCCGGGCTCAGCGACTACGGCAAGCAGGGCGGCTATATCGGGCGACAGATTGCGCTCTGGACGCGGCAGTATGAGGCCGACGAAACCGCGGGACGCAATGAGCATATGGATCGCCTCTGTCGCTGGCTGCCCGAGAACATTCCGGACGACGGTGACCTGACGACCATCGTCCACGGCGACTACCGCTGCGACAACCTGGTGTTTGATGCGTCCGAGCCGCGGGTGATCGCCGTCCTCGACTGGGAGCTGTCGACATTGGGCAATCCTCTGGCTGACTTTTCTTACCACCTGATGAAGTACCGCACGCCGCCCGGGCTGCCGGCGGGAATGTCGGGGCAGGACCCGGTTGAGCTCGGGCTGCCGACCGAGCAGGAATACGTCCAGCGCTACTGCGAACAGACGGGACGCAGCGGGATTGACCAGCTCGAGTTTTACTTTGCCTACAACCTGTGGCGCCTGGCGGCGATTATCCACGGGATCAAAGGGCGCCTCATCCGCGGCAACGCATCCAGCGACAAGGCCGGCGCAATGGTCAAATACCTTGAACCGCTGGCGGATGCCGCCTGGGAGCAGGCGTCTCTGGCCGGAGCTGAGTAGAATGTCTGACATGCGCAACCGCAGACCTTTGACTGGCCGTGCCAAACACCGGGTTACCCGAGGAAGCTCGCGTGGGTGACGCGTCCGCACCCAGCGTTAACCAGGTGACGGTGATCGGCGGTGGCCAGGCGGCGGCAACCGCCTGCGCCACCCTGCGTGCGAGCGGCTATGCCGGCGAGCTGGTCCTGCTCAGCGATGAGCCGACACCACCCTATCAGCGCCCACCCCTGTCCAAGGCCTATCTGAAAGGTGAGCTGCCGGAAGAGCGCCTGCTGATCAAACCCGCGAGCTGGTACGAAGCGCAGCAGATCGATCTGAGGTGCGGTACGCGAGCCACGGCGATCGACACCGACCGGCGTCGCGTGGAGACGAGCGACGGTGTGGTCGACTATGAGCGGCTGATCGTCGCCACCGGTTCCCGGCCGCGTCAGATTCCCCTGCCCGGCTCGGACCTGCCGGGCGTGTTTGAACTGCGGAGCATCGAACACGTCGACGCCCTGCGCCAGGGGCTCAGCGGTGCCAAACGGCTTGCTGTGGTCGGGGCGGGCTACATCGGCCTTGAAGCCGCCGCATCCGCCCGTGCGCTGGGTGTTGAGGTGACGGTCCTCGAGTACGCACCCCGGGTCCTGGCGCGGGTGACCAGCCCGGAGATCAGCGCCTTTTTTGAGGACCTGCATGAGCGCCAGGGCGTGCGGATCATCACCGATGCCCGCATCGCCAGACTGAATGCCAGGGAGTCCCGGGTCGGGTCGGTGGCGCTCGAAAACGGCGAGGTCATCCCGGCGGATTGTGTCCTCCTCGGGGTGGGTATCGAGCCCAACGTTGAGCTGGCCCAGGCCGCCGGGCTCTCCTGCAGCAACGGGATTGCCGTCAATCGCGATGCCCAGACGAGCCACCCGGACATCTACGCCGCCGGCGACTGCACCAGCCGCGAGCTGGTCCACTACCAGCGCCAGGGCCGACTGGAGAGCGTGCACAACGCCATCGAACAGGGCCGGCAGGCGGCTGCCCACATCCTCGGTCGCCCGCGACCGACGGAGGAGGCGCCCTGGTTCTGGTCAGACCAGTATCACGTCAAGCTGCAGATCGCCGGGCTGTCCGCGGGCCACACTCAAGTGGTGACCCGGGGTGACCCTGCCAGCGAACAGTTTGCGCTCTTTTATCTCGACGGCGATCGGCTGCTCGCGACGGACGCCATCAACGCATCGCCCGAGTTTGTGTTTGCCCGCAAGCTGATTGCCGCGGGCGCCCGGGTCGATGCGGTCGCGCTGGAAGACGTCGACAAACCGATGAAAACCATTGCCGCGGAGGCGTTGGCGGCTGGCGCCTGACATTGGTTCAGGATCGAAAAGGCGTCAGCACCTGAGTCAGCATGCCGCGCGGTCCCTGGCGCAGCAGTGACGCCAAGGCGAGAAGCCCCAAGACGCCCAGCGATATGAGCTGCAGCGGCGTACCCTCAGCATGGTCGTGATCCAGTCCCAGCTCCGGGACGTTAAACGTCATCAGATTCATCGTCCAACCGACCAACATCGCCGCCACCGCCATGGCGCAGCCGAACTTCAGCGCGAAAGCGCGTCCATGCAGCCGGCTCAGAATGCCGAAGGTGGTGACGTTGGTGGCGGGGCCCGCCAGCAAAAACGCCATGGCCGCGCCGGGGCTCAGGCCGGCCTGAAGCGCCACCGCCGCGATCGGCGTAGCGCCGGACGCGCAGACGTAGGCAGGGATCGCCAGCAGCGTGAGCAGCGGGACCTGCAAGGCGGCGGGAATCGCGCTGACCAGCGCCTGGTCCAGCAGCGGGGCCACCAGCGCCGCCAGCAGCAGACCCAGCAGCACCCACGGCATGGTGTGGTCAAAAAGCTCGATCAGCCCAAACCGCAGGCCCTCGGTCAGGCGCGTTCGCAGCTTCGGCTGCCCCGATTCCGACGGCGCGGAATCCACCGCCGTCGAGCCGACCTTGCCACCGAGCAGCAGCGCTACGCCTAACGCGACAGCGAGCGCGCCGACGAGCCTGACGACGGTAAGCTCCGTGCCGAGCAGCGGTAGAGAAATGGCCAGCGCGTCTATCCCGAGCTCCGGTGTAGCGATCAGAAAGGCCAGCCCTGCCGCCGGCGCCGCGCCGCGTTTCAGCAACGACTCGTAGACGGGGAGGACGCCACAGGAGCAGATCGGCAGCGGCAGACCAAAAGCGACACCCTTGCCCGCCTGGGTCAGCCTGCCGCCACGGCCCAGCCAGCGCGCCGGACTCGCCCCCATCAAGCCGCTGATCAGCCCTGCGAGTACGTACCCGGCCAGCAGTGCCGGGGCGCTCAGCAGCGCCAGCGCCATAAACTGATCCAGCAGCTCGGGGTGCTCTAGGCCATCTACCAGGCCATCAACCAGGTCACCGCTATGGTCACCGCCGTGGTGATCGTGAGGTTCAAGCAGCGACGCGGCCAGCACCATTGCGCCGGCTGCAGCGCCGAGGACCGAAGGCAGCGGCGACATACCCTCGCGATGGCCGTCGGGATGGCCGTGATGATGGTCGGCGTGGCCGCGGGCTGACGCCGCAGGAGGTGCGTCACCCCGCTCGACCGTCTGCGGCGATACCGAGTTTTGCGCCGATTGAGCCTGCGAATGATCACAATACTGGTCATGGTCATGGCTGGCGTGATGACCGTGCAGCACGTGCAGCAAAGAGCCTGCGACGAACCCGTCCAGCCAGCCGCGGTGCTCAGGCTGCAGCCAGCTGATGCTGTAGCCCCCCGCAAAGCCCAGCAGCGAGGCGGCGACGATCAGACCGACAGCAATCCAGCCGTCGCGCGCGCTGGGGGCGAGCATAAACAGCGCAAGCCCAACCGGAATTCGGTGAGCCACGATCGCCACGCCTAGATGTCCGCCGTCCCCATGGGAGGTCAGCGCCGCGCTCTCGATGGCCGCATGAAGGACAAGCCCCGCAAGCAGGACCCGGTCGGCCCGCAGGCCGGCGCCGCGGGGCCCCGCCCGATGCAGTAGCCGCGGGAGGGCAGCGCCGGTCACGAGCAGCAGCAGCGCGATAAGACCACCCTCCATGAGCGCGCCAGGCGCGATCATCAGCAGCGTCAGGCCACCGACCGCAACAATCGCAAAGCCATCGACAGCTCGGGCGAGCTCAGCTGATTTGTTCGAGAAATGCCAGAAGATTGGCCCGACCAGCAGCACCAGGATCGCCGCCACGGGCAGCGCATAGCTCATACTCAGAGTCGGACCCGAAGTGCGGCCGTATCGGCGGTGATGGCCAGGTAGTCGGTGACGGCGCGCTGGTAGAGCGCCAGCGCGTTGACCTGCTTCAGCCTTGCCTCGGCGCGCGCGTCCTCGCGCTGGTTGAGCAGGAAAAAGCTGCTCGCTCCCTCGCGGAATCGCAAACGCTCCGCGGCCTCCAGACGTTCGGCCAGCCGCAGCTCACCCGCCGCCAACCTGGCGCTGGTCTGCGCCGCTTCGATCGTGTTTGCCAGCTGACCGATGCGCGCAATGAGCTGGTCGGAGATGTTTTTTCGCCGCTGCTCCAGCGCCCTGATATCCGCCTCGGCAGCCGCAATTTCGCCTTTGGCTTTCCGCCGCTCGAGCGGCACAGAGACCTCAAAGCCGACAAACAGATCAGTTTCGTCCCGGGTCACGCTGCCTCCGCCAAAGTCCCTCGCGACCTTCATTTCGAGGTCGACCTGCGGCAGCAGTTCGTTCCTGCCCAGGGCGCGGCGGTTGGACGCCAGCTCCAGGCGGCGATCGATCAGCGCGAGCTCAACCTGGCGGTCCAACGCAACACCGATGTCTGAGGTGAGGTTCCGGCTTTCGGTTTCCGGGGCGGGGAAGCCGCTTGGCAGGAGTTCGCGGCCGGGCACGATGGGTTCCCCGGTTTCGTCGCGAAAGTAAAAACTCAAGGCCAGCGCAGCATTTTTCAGCGCCTGCTCGGCCTTGATGACCAGATTTCTTCGCGAGAACACCCGCTGCTGGTTTTCCACCAGCTCGATGTCGGCGAGATCACCCTCCTGAATTCGGGTCGATAATGCCCCCGTACGGTTGGTCGCCAGATCCTGCAGATCCTTGAAAATGATCAGCTGCTGTCCCGCAGCTACCCAGTTCCAGTAGGCGATCATCGCGTCGTGCTGCACCTCGATGCTGGCCAGCACGTAGTCGAGCTCTGCCATTTCGATCTCGATCGCCCGATCGCGCAGCGTCATGCGCCGGCTATCGATCTGACGATCTCGCAGCAGCGCAATGCTCGCGCCGAAGTTGAGTTCGCCAAAGCCCAGGGTGACGTACTCATCTTCGTAGACCGGAAAGTCGCCGTCGCTGATCCGCCAGCCGCCGTAGACCTCACCACCGATATTTCGCAGCGGCGTGGCCAGCTTGTTGTCGATGAACGTCAGGCCGTAAAAGCCGGCGGCCCGTGATCGACTCAGGCTTGAGAGCTGCCGATCGAAGGCGCCTTCAGCCGCGAGCGCCTTCGCCCGCTGCGAGTTCACCTTCTCCCTGGCCTCGAGGATTTTCGGGACGCTGTTGGAGGATCGATCCAGCAGCTCGATCAGGCCGAGCGCATTCGGGTTTGGCGGCTCCCTGACCTCCTGCAGATACTCGTCTGCCGGATCCTCAGACAGCGTCTGGGCAATCGACGGCTGGCCAACCGCCGGGCTGACGACAACCCAGCTCCACAGCAGCGCTGCCAACGAATATTTCGCCATAGTGTCGATCATACGCTGTTATGACCACAGACCGCCCGTCAGGTGCCGGCGCCTTCAGAACGCAACGGCGGGAAGCCGTTGAGTCGGCGCCAGAGCTCGAACCCCACGCTGACCTCTTCCAGCAGCACCCAGCCGCGAACCTGAGTGCCGAAACGCAGATAGCGGCCGGAGGGCCAGTCCTCTGATTCCGGATCCGGAGAGATCAGCAGGCGGAACCGCCCGTTGCCAGAGACGACCGGATCGATGGTCTGCACAATGCCGCGGAACGTCCCCACCGCCACCGCAGGCCAGCCGCCGGTCTGCACGGCCGGCCAGCCTTCAAACATCAGCATGGCTTTGCGGCCGGGGGACACCAGGGCCGCATCCAGCCCCGAAACGAAAAGCTCGACCACCAGCTCCTCGGTGTCGGGGACGAAGGTCGCAATCTGCTGGCCGGCGCTGACGAGCGTCGCGTCCGCCCCGGCCACAATCTGTACGATGGTCCCGTCCCGCGGAGCTGTGACCGTTTGAGTCGACTGGCGCGACAGGTTGATGTCGAGCTGGTTGATCTGCGCCTTGATGGCGTATTCGCGCGACAGCAGATCCTGGTAGCGGATCTGGGCCGACTCCAGGTTACTTCGCGCCGTCAGCCCCTGATCGAAGAGCCGCTGCTGCCGCTCCAGGTCGATGGTCGCCGTGGCGGTGGCGGATTCGGCTGCCTTCAGGCGTGCCACCTCGGCGGCGCGCTCACCCTCAAGCTTTTCAATGAGCTGGGGGTCAACGTCGATCAGCTCGACGATGGGATCCCCGGCGTTGATATGCTGCCCGTCCCGCACAAACCACTGTTTGATCCTGCCGCTGGTCAGGGCCGCAATCACCTGGGTCCGGTCAGCCGGCGAGAGGGTGGTGACCGTGCCCATGCCGTTGGCGGTCTGAACCCAGGGGGTCAGAAACAGAAAGATCAGCGTGCCGCCGATACCCAGCGCCATCACCGCCGCCACCGCCCAGATCGGGCGAGGCACTTTAATTGCTGACGTCGCGGTAAACCGGTTGATATGTTCCGGCCGCGCAAACTCCTCCAGCCGAACAGGAGCGGCCGGCGCTGTCGTTACCTGTGCCATCAGCTTGTCAGCCCGTCAGTGTCCGGATCCAGTCCGTGCTCCGCCTCGGCCGCCATCAGTTCGGTCATCGAACTGTGCAGCGACGACCCGCCGTCACGCATCAGCATGTAACGGCTGAAGTGATCGAGATCGCGACGGTTGGAGAAAACGATCAGCGTTGTGTCAGGCATGTTTTTGACATGCTCGAGAATCCGCCGCCGACGGCTCAGGCGCAGCACGTCGCAGGCTGCGGTCATGATAAGGAGCTTTGGCTCTGCGGCCAGCGCCTGGGCGATCTTCAGCCGGAGAATCTCGCTGTTGGACAGCGGCAGGCCGGCGTCGTTTAGCCGGGTATCTAAGCCCTCCTGAAGCTGATCGATGACGTGCGTCAGCCCGACCACCTCCAGCAGATCGCGCATCGCTGCGCGGCTCAGGTCCGACTTGCCGATCTGCAGGTAGCCCGCGATGCTGCACTCGAAGATCAGCGGGTCGGCAACGACCATAATGCGGTCACGCAGCCGCTGCGGCGCAAAGTCTCTCACCTCGTGGCCATCGAGCTTCACGCTGCCGGATTCTGGCCGGCGGGCGCCCCAGAGCAAATCCCGAACGGCCACGGAGATCCCAGCACACTCAGTGGCCACCAGCGTGTGGGAATTGGCCGGGAACTCACCGGTCAGGTGATAGAACCGGCCCCGCTGGTTGACCTCAACCTTGTCGAAAACCGCGGACGGCTCCCAGTCATCGATTTGCTGGTCGCCGCCGTGCCCCTCCAGCTTGACCTGGTAAAAGCGCGACAGCTTGTCCAGCGAACCGCGGATGCCGTAGTAGAGCTCCAGGTAATAGCTGAACCGCGACAGTCCGGCAAAGATCGCGCCGAGAATGAGCTCCGCTGCAACCAGCTGACCCAGGCTGAGCTGACCCTGGATGACGAGCCAGCCGGCGACGCCGAGCACCACCGCGCTGCCCGCTGCGTAGAGCGTCAGCAGGCCGATGTGCTGGGAGAAGAAGTAGCCGAAGTGTTTCCGATGCTTGACGATGTAATCGTCGATCATCCCGTTGGTGCGGTTGAGCGCGTAGCGCATGCCGCGGCCGGATTTGAATTGTCGGTGATTGCGGGCAAGGCCCTCGAGCCAGCGCGCGGTGTCGTGTTTGGCGCTCGACAGCTCGATCACCGTTCGTACCGCGCCGGCGTCAGCGTGGCGCCAGATCAGGTAGACCAGCAGCGCGTGAACCACGCAGAAAAATAGAAACACCGGGTGGTAAAAAGATACGACCGCGTAACCGACCAACGTCTGCAGCACCAGCGCCAGCCCGTTGGACAGCAGCGAGGGCAGGCTTTTCAGAATCAGGTCGATCTCAAAATAGTGGTTGATCAGTCCTTCACGGCTGATGCGTTCGAACGAGACGGTCTCGGAATACAGGGTGCGAACGGCGATCTCGGAGGTCATGCGCCCGTAGAAGCGCCGCTGAAAGAGCTCCAGCACGTAGGTTTGCATGGCGACGAGCAGGCCCGACAGCGCCAGCAGGGCAAACAGCACGATAGCCAGCACCACCACCGAACGCACCACGGCCGTGTTAGCCACGGCACCGATGAGCACCTGTACGGAGATCGGCAGCGCGAGCGTCAGCAGACTGACGCCGATACCGTAGATGACGGTCACGGCCAGGAATCCGCGGTCGGTAAAGATACCGCTCAGCACCTGCGTGGTCAGCTTCAGTTTGGGCAGCGCAATTTCCGGCTCCTGCGCCGCCGCGCGTATTACCTGATCATCCATGAGTTGAATTCATAGCTCGGGTTCGTAAGAACGCGATAAAGGAAAAAAGTTTACAGCACAATGCTGCCGGCACGCAGCAGTCATTGTGGACCTGAGAAAAAGCAGACGAGCCGGCACCGAAGCGCGATGACCTAAGTCGCGCCCGAGCACCGGCCCGTTGCTGGGAGAGAACTAGTTCGCTAAGGGCACCGCAGGCGCGTCGTGCAGGCGGATGCGCATGCCTGTGGTGAGTGCGTCCGGCAGCGCCAGGGCGGCGCTGAGCTGATCGATCCATGCGTTGCCGCGGGTCGCCTGCGAGTCGACCGCGATCAGCGCGGCTGCGAGGGCCGAAACGGCTGCTTCGGGTGACCCGATTACCGCCGCGACCTGGCGCGCGGACTGCGACTGCAGCAGCAGTTCACAGTTCGGCGCATCAGCGTCAATCAGGTCCGCCTCGGCAAGCATCATCAGCAGCCCGTCAACGGACTCCACGCCGTGGCTGTCCGCAAACGCGGCCGTCAGAGACCGCAAAGGCAGGACGCCAGCGGCTTCGCTCAGGGTCGAACGCTCTTCCCACAGGGCGTCGAACTCGTACCGCGAAAGCTGCATCCAGATGACGCTATCGGTGGTCTCGGGCGCCTGCCGATAGCCGGTGGCAACCTGCGAACGCTGGTGCTGAAGCTGCATCGACTGACTGACGCGGTAGCGCTGGTAAACGCGCCACGCGATAGCACCAAGCCCTTTCAGCCCACCCGCTACGGCGAGCCGATGAACAACGGCCGCGCAATGATTCAGGGTGTGAACCGAGTCGTGGAATACGGGCTGGAAGCTGTCAGCCGTGGTGTCTGCGCCGGGGCCCGCAAAGAAATTCTGTGCATCAAACATAGCGGCTCTCCGTGGATGTGTTGGGCTATGATGCCGCCGCGCCCCAGACAGGTAAAACCGTTTAATCTGATCGCAAAGTTCGATTTTTTCGACCCATCCCTGATTCTCAAGAAATGTCATCGCCCACGGGCAGCGGGACCAGAGCCCCGGGCCGTTCAGGCGTCGCTGCGCCCGCATCAACCGGGGGCCCCGCACGGAAGGGCGGTTGCAGAGCAAGCGCGCCGAAGCCAAACTTGCGCGCAGTCTTTCTTCGCCAAGGGGTAGCGTCATGCGCGGATTAATGCAGTCTTCGTCGATCAATCTGGTGTCTTTGCTGGAGCACGCATCGCGCTGGCACGGAAACCAGGAGGTGGTTTCCAACACCGTCGAAGGGGGTATGCATCGGCAGACCTACCGGGAAACCTGGCAGCGGACCGCCCAGCTCGGCAACGCGCTGGCGGAACTTGGCGTCAAAAAGGGTGACCGTATCGGCACGATGGCCTGGAACACCTATCGTCATCTGGAAAGCTGGTTTGCCATCATGGGGCGCGGCGCGGTTGCCCACACGCTGAACCCTCGCCTGTTCCCGGAACAGCTGATCTATATCGTCAACCACGCGGAGGATCAGATCATTCTGGTTGACCTGACCTTCGTACCGCTGATCCAGGCGCTGGCGGACAAGCTGCCGACCCTGAAGCACGTGATCGTGATGACGGGGCCTGAACACATGCCGGACGATCTGCCGGACAACTGGCACTGTTATGAGTCGCTGCTTGAGGGACGGGCGCAGTCGTGTGAGTGGGAGCAGGTGGACGGCGATGATGCGTCCTCGCTGTGCTACACCTCGGGCACAACGGGTAATCCCAAAGGCGTTTTGTACTCCCACATCAGCAACGTCCTTCACGCCTACGGCGCCACCAGCAAAGACGCGATGAACGTCGGCAGCGCAGATCGGGTCATGATGGTGGTTCCCATGTTCCACGCCAACTCCTGGGGCCTGGCATTCGGCCTGCCGATGGTCGGCGCCCGCATGGTCATGCCCGGACCCCACATGGACGGCGCATCGATGGCGGCGATGCTGAACGACGAACGGTGTAACTTCGCCGCCGCCGTTCCCACGGTCTGGTCGATGCTGCTCGATCACCTGCGGAGCACCGGCGGCAGCCTGCCGGACTTAAAGGAGGTGGTCATCGGCGGTTCCGCGGCCCCACGCTCGATGATCGAAGCCTTTGATAAGGAGTTCGACGTCGCCGTGCTGCACGCCTGGGGCATGACCGAGATGAGCCCGCTCGGCACGGTCAATCGCGTCAGTGGATCGATGCCGCTGCCGGCCGGCCCGGACGAAGCGTATGACCTGAGCTGCAAGCAGGGCCGCGTACCGTTTGGCGTCGACATGGAAATTGTCGACGACGACCACAACACCCTGCCCCACGATGGACAGACGTTCGGCCGACTGCTCGTTCGCGGGCCGTGGATTGTCGAGCGTTACTACGGTGAGACGGAAAGTGCTCTTGATGAGAACGGCTGGTTCGATACCGGCGACATCGCCACGATTGACGAATACGGCTTCATGAACATCACCGATCGCGCCAAGGATGTGATCAAGTCGGGCGGCGAATGGATCAGCTCAGCGGACCTTGAGAACGCCGCGATTGCCCATCCGGACGTCGCGCTCGCGGCGTGCATCGGCGCAACGCACCCCAAGTGGGACGAGAGACCGGTGCTGCTGGTGCAGATGGCGGAAGGGAAAAACCTGGACGCTGGCTCCATCCTGACGCTGCTCGCGGAGCAGTTTGCCCGCTGGCAGCTGCCGGACGCCATCCTGCCGGTGGACAGCATTCCGCTGACGGCCACCGGCAAAATCGACAAAAAGCCCCTGCGGGCCGAATACCAGAATTACCTGCTCGACAATCCGAGCTGAGACGGCGCTCCCGCTGAGGCCTACTCGAAAATCTCAGTGAAAAAATCGCGCGTGGTCTGCCACGCGCGACGGTCCGCGCTCGGGCTGTAGACCGTTCCAAAGTCCGGATCGTTGGCTTCAGGGTTCGTAAAGGCGTGCATCGTGCCGCCGTACGCATGAAGCTGCCAGTCCGCGCCGGCCGCGTTCATCTCCTCGGCCAGGGCCAGGACCTGATCGGGCTTGACCATCGGGTCGTCCCAGCCGTGCAGGGCGAGCACCTTGGCGGAGATCTGGGGATTGTCCAGGTTGTCGGCCGGCACAAACAGGCCGTGCAGCGAAATCACGCCCTTGACGGCGGCGCCGCTCCGCGCAAGATCCAGCGCGCACAGGCCGCCAAAGCAGTACCCCATAGCCCCGACCTTCGCTGCATCGACGCTCTCAAGCGCCGCGGTCGCCGCCAGCGAAGCGTGCAAACGTGCCTGCAGTTCAGCCCGGTTTTCCAGCAGCGGCTGCATCAGCGCGGAGTTTTCTTCGGTGCTGCCGCCGGTTCTGGCGTCGCCGTAAAGGTCCATCGCAACGCCGACGTAGCCAAGCTGAGCCACCTGGCGCGCCTTGTTTTTTTCGAATTCGGTTTGTCCGCCCCAGGCGTGGCTGACCAGCACCGCAGGTGCCGGACCGTCTGACTCGGGAGCGCAGACAAACATCTTCATGGTGATGTCGCCGGCGGCGACATCCAGGGTCTGTTCAACAGGCATAGTTCCTCCAGGAAAAGTAAAGCCGATTGCGGTTCGGACAGCGGGCCATCTTAGCTGATCTGCTCAGCGAATTCGTCGCAGCACCGCGGTGGACACCGGGTAGCACAGGACGATACACAGCACGCCGGACACGATGCTGACGACACCGAGCCCGACCTGGGGGGCCATGGCGCCCAGCAAAAATGCGCCGAGCGCCGAGCCGCCCACGCCGAAGACGCCCCAGAAGCTGCTGACGCGGCCCCGAAAAGCGTCGTCCACGCGCGTCTGCAGCAGGCTCTGAACCGAGATGCCGAAGGTGGAGAAAAAAAACCCCAGGCAGGCCGCCAGCAGCAGCCCCACCTCGAACGACCGATTCAGCGCAAAGGCGATCACAACCAGCCCCGACAACAAGGCCGACAGCGGCGCGATGATGTGCAGCGGACGGCGCCCCCGGCGTGCCAGCCACAGACCCGCCACGATCGCTCCGGCGCCGCTGGCGGAGGTCAGCCAGGCGAGGCCCGTCGCGCCGCGACCGAAAACGCCGTCCGCAAACGCAGGCAGCAGCTCAATCACGCCACGACCGAAGACCGAGACCGTGATCGCCAGATAGAGCATCGATCGAATGAGATCGTTGTCCAGCACGTAGCGCAGCCCTTCCAGCAGTTCGTCGAGCACCTCGCGACGCTCACCGTCAGCCTTGCGGCGCGTCAGTGGCCGCACCGCAACCAGGGCGAGAAGCATAAAAAAATAGCTGGCGGCGTTGATGACAAACGCCCAGGAAACGTTCCAGGTCACGATGATCAGGCCGGCAAACATCGGGCCGAGAAACCGCGAGGCGTTAAACGCCAGGCTGTTGATGGCAATGCCCCGCGCGAGGTGTTCCATGGCCAGCAGGTTGGCCACCAGCGACATGCGAATCGGCGAATAGGCGCCCGCAGCGATACCCTGCAGCAGCGATAGCGCCAGGATGACCCAGATGTCGAGCAAGCCGGCAAAGCTCGCCGCCGCCATCACGGTGGCAACCGCCGTGAGCGAGAGATTCAGCACAATGGCGCAGTAGCGCCGGTCCAGACGGTCAGCCAGCACGCCGAAGAGCGGCCCGAGAAAGATGACGGGAAAGAACTGGGCAAAAGCGATCATGCCCACCCAGAACTCCGACTCGGTTTCCACCCAGGTCACCCAGCCGAGCGCGACCCGGTGGATCCACAGCCCGTGCAGATCCAGCACCTGGGCGCTCATGTAAATCTTCAGATTGCGAAGGGATTGCTGGTTGCTGTCGAGAACTTCGGCGGTGACGGCGTTCACGACAGTCTGAGCCGGTCGACCAGGCGCCGGACCTCCTCGCGTGCAGCCAGGTGCGAAAGCCGGGTCAGCCCTTCGCCGGGGATCTCCGCCAGGTCCATCAGCGTCAGCCCGCTGACAAAAAGCTCCCGGTAGATCACGCGCTCGGACAGTCCGCGCTCAAAACGGAACATCAGGCGCTTGCGAAGCGCGCTGAGCACCCCCTCAACCCGCTCGTTGTTGCGCGAGTTGAGCTGGCCGACGCGGTTCGGGGTGACGATCCAGTCCATGGGCGGGAGCTCGCTGGCCGAGCGAAACTTGCGGCTCTGCCAGACCATCTCCGCGTAGTGGCTCAGGCGTGTCACCTCAAAGGTATCAGCGGAGACCTGACCGAGGAGGTCGAGATCGACAAAACTATCGTTCAGCGGCGTCACCAGGGTGTCGGCGAGCGCGTGGGCCAGCTGCGCATAATGCGTGTGGCCGCCGGGGCAGTCGATCACAAGAAAATCAGCAACGGGCTTCAGCTGCTCGAGCGCCTGCTGCAGGTTGGCCTGCTCTTCGGCGTCGGCGTCAGCCTGTGCGTCGCGGCGCTTTGAGGCAAGCGGTGCGAGCCACGCCGGCTGCGGCAGCTCGATGTCGTGACCCTCAGCATAAGCCTGGCGATTTTCCAGAAAGCGGGTTACGGAGCGCTGGCGGCTGTCGAGATCGATGACGCCTACCGAATTCCCCTGTCGCAGAAGCTGCACCACCACGTGCATGGCCAGGGTGGACTTGCCAGTCCCGCCCTTTTCATTTCCAAACACAATGGTGTGGGTCATAGTGAACTCGCGCGCTCGCGCTCCGAGGCTTTGAGTGGGTGACGGTGAGCCGTCTGCGACAGCCAGGTCAGGCCAGCTGAGAAAAGACCTCGCTCAGCGGCCCCCGGTTCGATTCGGTCCGTTGCTTTGCGTAGCCGATCCAGATCAGCCCGGTGACCCGATATTCGTCGGGTTTCAGGCCGAGCGCATGAAGTGTCGCGGGCTCCCGCGTGACGGCGCCGCTGGTCCATTTGGTTCCGACACCAGCGGTGTGCAGATACAGCATCAGGTTCTGCACCGCACAGCAGGTGGCGGCGTAGTCTTCCATATCCAGCAGCGTGTCTTCGGAAATTCGGCTCGCCACCGCCAGCCACTCAGGCACCGCCTCCAGACGCTCCCGCCTCGCCGCCCCCGCGGCTTCACCCTTAGCCTTCACCGCCAGCTCCACCGCCAGGTCGATGACGGTCGATCGGGTCTCGGGTCCTAGGTGGAAGAACTTCCAGGGCTGGGTCAGACGGTGGTTAGGCGCCCACCGGGCCACCTCAACCGCTTCGTGGATCAGCTGGTGATCAACGGGCCTGGGCTCAAAAAAATTAACGGTCCGGCGGCTGCTGAGCAGCTCGCCGAAGCGCTGCAGTTCATCGGTCACCGTGGGTTCCAGTGTCTTGGCGTGAGCCGCGGCCGGCTCAGCTCTGGAACTCGGGCAAGGTAACCACCAGACCGTCCATCTCTTCGGTCACCGTCAGCTGACAACTCAGGCGGCTGTTGTCCTCGCGATCGACCGCAGCACAGTC
The DNA here is from genome assembly GCA_028285525.1 of Lysobacterales bacterium. Taxonomy (GTDB): domain Bacteria; phylum Pseudomonadota; class Gammaproteobacteria; order Xanthomonadales; family SZUA-38; genus JANQOZ01. The sequence goes on along the minus strand of JANQOZ010000060.1, from coordinate 58,718 downwards.
CAGCATGTCGTCCTCGAGATCCTCCTTAGGCGGCAGCTTGGAGACCCAGGCCGGATCAACAAACACATGACAGGTTGCGCAGCTGAGGCAGCCGCCACAGTCGGCGTCAATGCCGTCAATGTTGTTCTGTACGGCCCCTTCCATGACGCTCCAGCCCACCGGCACGTCTTGCTCGGTGCGCGTTCCGTCGTGGGCAACATAGGTAATTTTTGGCATTGGCTTCCCGATTGGCGTTGATCCAACGCGCAAGTATTGTGGCGCCGGCCGCAAATTTCAACGCGTGCCGCGGCTTCCGAAGCCGCGGCTGCTGCCCGCCCAGGGATCGCTAAACGACGGCGGCCAGCGACGATTCGTCGTTGGCGGCGCTGCGCTGAGCGATCACCGCCAGCGCGCCGATCCGGTAGGCCTCGGCCAAGGTCGGGAAATTGAAGATGTTCTCCACGAAAATATCGACCGGCTGATGAGACACTAGCGCCATCTGCGCCAGGTGGATCAGCTCGGTTGCCCCCTCACCGACAATCTGACAGCCGAGCAGATACTTCCCTTCCGGATCTGACACCATTTTGAGGAGCCCATCCTGGATTCCGGCGATCTGCCCGCGGGCCACCTCGGCAAAATCCACCTTGGCAACCTTCACGGACCCGTATTCTTTGCGGGCCTGAAGTTCGGTCAGCCCGACGCTCGCGATCTCAGGAATCGTGTAGATCCCTGAGGGGATGGTGTGCGCCGGGGCGCCGGGCGGCAGTCCGAGCGCGTGACGAACCGCGCGCCGCCCCTGGGCCATGGAGCTCGAGGCCAGGGCCGGAGCGCCGATCACGTCCCCGACCGCGTAGATATGAGGCACTTTGGTCTGACAGTTTTCGTCGGCGTCGAGGATGCCGTACTGATTCACCTCAAGGCCGGCCGCTTCCAGTCCCAGCGAATCTACGTTGGCCATCCTGCCGAGCGCAAACAGGGCCTTCTCGGCGCTCAGCTGCAGACCGTTGTCCATCCTCGCGACCACCTCGCACGCGCCGTCCCAGTAGATGTCGCTGATTTTGGCGTTGCCCACAAAGCGACCACCAAACGCCTCGAAGGATTCCTGAAACCGCTTCGACAGATCCGGGTCGAGGAATCCGAGCGGGCTCGCGAAGCGGTCGACCATGGTGACCTTCACTCCAAGGAGCGCAAAGATAGACGCGTATTCACACGCGATCACGCCGCTGCCCAGGACCAGCATGGACTCCGGCAGGTAGCACATCGACAGGACCGAATCGCTGTCGAGGATGTATTCGTGATCAACCGGGATGTCGTCAGGAGCCCTCGGTCTGGAGCCGGTGGCGATCACCACGTGCTTGCCGCTCAGGGTGTCGCTGGTTCCGTCGACCCGGGTCACCTCAACCTCGTGCGGGTTTTTGAATGTCGCCCGGCCGTGGATGCAGGTGATGCCGTTACGGCCCAACTGATCGGCGATGAGATAGTCGTGGCTGTCGAGCACCTGCTGCAGCCGAGACATCAGATGGTTCATCGGCGCATGCTGTTCGACCTGTACGGTCACCGCCTGCTGGCACTGACTGGCCCGGGCCAGCTGCAGCGCGTTTTCTCGCAGCGTCTTGCTGGGAATTGTGCCTCGATAAACACAGCTTCCGCCGACCTGCCGGTCGCGCTCGATCAGGGCGACACGGCAACCTTTTTTGGACGCCTGAATGGCGGCTTTCTGTCCGGCGGGGCCGGATCCTATGATGACAAAATCGTACGGCTGATCAATCATTAGAACGACTCCAGGGCAAGCGCCAGCCGGGACCGCTGTCCGAGGAGGCCGGCCAGATCATCAGGATAGATATTGAGCTCTTGGAAGCACGGCTGAGACATCAGCAGCGCCGCGGGATCTTCGTCCTCTTCGCTGGAGCTGTTCAGCAGCTCCACCGCCGCGCGGACCGCACAAGCCTCGTCGCGGTAGTTTTCAGCCGCCTCAAAATTATCGTGGTAGGTGATGCACGTCTTGACCACCTCCGGCAGCTGCCAGCGATCGGCCAGGATGCCGCCCACCTGCGTTGCGTGGCGTCCGATCACCTCGCTGAGCGCGTCGTCAAACGGGGGGGCGTCCTCCATGCCGGAGATGATTTTCAGCGTCATCGGCTGCCCGACGTTGTGAAGCATGCCGCACAGGTAGGCGGTCTCGACATTCTTCCGCCGCAGCCGCGCCAGCTCCTTGGCCCACAGGGCCGCGCCGATGCCGGTGCGCCAGTAGCGTTCCATCGGCTCCATGTAGCGGTCGTCGGAAAACACCGTTGCCTTAAAGGCGGCCCCCAGCACAATTTCGCAGAGGGACTTCAGCCCCAGGCGCATGATGGCCTGACGCAGCGTCACGATCTCCTGGCGGGGGCTGTACGCTACGGAGTTGGCGACGCGGAGCACGCCGGTGGCGAGCTTTTGATCGGTCTCGATCATGCCCGCGACCTTACCGATATCCGCGTCGGCATCGCTGGCGAGGTGAAAGACCTGCATCGCCGAGGTCGGCAGCAGCGGCAGCTCCAGCTCCCCCGATTCGATTTCCGCGGTGATCGCCGCGGACAGGTCCTCAAAAAATTCCGGTGGGGGTCCCGCCGGCGGTTCGGTTGCTTGGGCTGCTTCGAGCATCACGCTGCCTCCTTCCTGGCCTCGCTGCCGGCGTCCTCCACGACAATCTGGAGTTCGGCCAGCACAATGTCGTTGACGTTAAGCACCTGGGCCTCACGGGTGGTCTCGAGGCTGATGCTGGGATCCGGGTAGTCGCTGATGCCCTCTTTCGCGCAGGCCTTGTCCACCAGCCTGACGATGCTGAGCACCACGTTGCCTTCGTCGAAGGCCGTAGACTCCTGCTGGGCAACCACGTCCTGGAAGGTCTCGGGCAGGTTCCACAGTTCCAGCAGCTTGGCGCCGTGCTCGGGGTAAAGTTGCTTGAGCGTGACGTCGACCACGTGCTCAGAGATTTCGACGCCGGCGCTTTTGTCGTCGACCAGGCTTTCGATAATGGCCAGGAGCGACACCTTGCCGACGTCGTGCAGCAGACCGCCGACGTAAGCCTCGTCAGCGAGGTTGAGGTAGCCGGCCTTGCGAGCGACCCAGCGCGAACCCATGGCGACGGCGCAGGTGTGGGCCCAGAGCGTTTGGAGGCGCGATTTGAAGACGCCGTTCGACTGGCTGTAAAGCCGCTTCTGCGCGGCCGCCAGCGCCAGCGCAGCTACCTGTTTGGCGCCAACCCGCACCATCGCCTCCCGCAGGGTTGTGACCGCACCCAGGCCCGAGAAAAACGACGAGTTAGCGGTTCGCAAGGCCTCGGCGACGAGCACCGGGTCCTCCTCCATCAGCTGGCATATCTGGTCGGCGCTCAGGTCGTCCTTGCGGACGGCCCGATATACCTTGACGGCAACATCGTCGAACACCGGCAGCTCAACTTCTCCCGAAGCGAGCTTGGTGTTGATCATGTCTACGAGGGAAGCGGCCTGGGTCATTGCAAATTTCCTGTCAGTCTTCTTAGTTCCATAAGGGGTCGAGGTGAGCTGAGTCGCGGTAGCGTCCGGCGCACCTCCTCAAGCGTTGTTAATCCGCGCGCGGCCTTTTCCAGCCCGTCTTCGAGCAGCGTGACCAGCCCGGAGGTCTCCACGCTGATCTGGCGAATCTGCGCCGAAGTCCGGCGCGCGATGATGGCGTCGCGCACGGCCTCGGTCAGCACCAGGATCTCGAACACGGCGACCCGTCCCCGATAGCCGGTGTAGTGACACGATTCGCAGCCGGCGCCTACGCTGAAGTCGCCGCCCTGGGCGTCTTTGGCCGACCAGCCGATCAGCTGCAAATCCCGCGACTCAGGCTCCGCCGGCGTCGAGCAATCCGGGCAGATCCGGCGGATCAGGCGCTGGGCCACCACACAAACCACCGTGGATGAAATAAGGAACGCCTCGATATCCATATTCAGCAGCCGCAGCAGGCCGCCGATGCTGTCTTCGGTGTGAAAGGTGGTGAGCACCTTGTGGCCCGTCAGCGCAGCCTGGATCGCGCTTTCGGCCGAAAACGCATCCCGAATCTCCCCGAGCACGATCACGTCCGGATCCTGGCGCACCATGTGGCGCAGGGATTCCTCAAACGTCAGCCCGAGCTTGTTGTTGAGCGAACACTGAGAGATCCCGTCGACCACATATTCCACCGGATCCTCGGCGGTGATGATGCTGGTGGTTTCGTTGTTCAGATGATTGACGCAGCTGTAGAGCGTGGTCGTTTTGCCTGACCCGGTGGGTCCGGTCACGATGATGACGCCGCTCGGCGTGTCCAGACCCTGATACTTGAACCGCTCCTGCATCGCGGGCGACATGCCGAGCTGCGACATGTCCAGCACCGTGTTGTTGTTGTTCAACACCCGCAGCACAACGGCTTCGCCGTGGACGGTCACGTAGAACGACGCGCGCATGTCGAACACCGCGCCCGACTTGGGGTCTTCGAACAGAATCCTGCCGTCCTGGTGGCGGCGGCGCTCGGAGATATCCGCTTCAGCCAGCACCTTCAGCCGGGAAACGACCGCCGGGAGCTTGTCGTGGCCAAAGTCGGCGTGCTCGCGCAGCACGCCATCGATGCGAAATCGCACCCGGACGCGCTCCTTGAGCGGTTCGATGTGCAGGTCGCTGGCGCCGCGGGCCACCGCCGACTGAATCATGGAGTTGACCAGCCCCTGCGGGCTGGACTTGTCGATGTCGTCGGCCATCACCGCCTGGCGGCTGCGCCGACGGCCCAGCGCCGCGGCCGCGTTGCGAATTGCGCTCTGGGTGGTCACCGCCGGCAGGATCGGATGCTGGAACAGCTGACCGGCAACCGTCTGGGCCGATTCGCTCAGCGGATCGGAGAACGCGACCAGCAGCGTGTCGTCGACCTCTTTGATCGGAAACAGTCCATGCTGAATCGCTTTTTCCGCCGAGATTTTTTCCACCCAGCTGTCGTCGCAGTCGGACACGTTCAGCTCGACAAAGTCCATGCCGACCTGGCTGGCCAGAATCCGGGCCAGGTCCTTTTCCTTGATCACACGTTTCTTGACCAGGATCTCGCCGAGCTTTTCGCCCTTGGACGAAGACTTCTGCAGCTTCAGCGCAACGCGCAGTTCTGCGCGCGAGATGTACCCCATCTCCATGAGGAGATCACCCAGCGGCAGTTCGAACCGATGGTTCTTGCAGACCTCGCAGATCTGCTCCTCCTGAACGACACCCATCTGCTTGAGCACCGCCAGGACGGTGGACTCGCGGCCCAGCTTGGCGACGACACGCTGACCTTTTTCCAGATCTTTCTGCGTGATAACGCCGTCGGCGACCAGCAGTTTGGCCAGCGCGTCCTCGCCGTCGTTGCTGGCGGCCTGGTCAGGGATTTTTTCCTTCTCGACTGGGCCTTCGGCGGCGGCGGTTGCCTTCGCGGGAGACTTGACTGCAGTGCTGTTGGACATGACTTGCCGTTTGACTCTGATGATCTAGCCAAACTATCGGCCGCCGCCGGGCAAACTGAAGGGGTTTTGGCGCAGCATGAGCCGCACCGGCCGACTCAATCGGACTTGCGGTCTCCAAGCGCGAGCAGCACGCCGCCGGCGAGCACCCCGGACGCTCCCATCAGGACGCACAGGGGCACCACCGACTGGTTGTACGTTGCGGCCATCAGCACCGAAGCCGTTGCCCCGGCGGCGGACTGACTGGTCCCGAGAATCGCCGCCGCAAAGCCTGCGGAACGAGGCTGCGGATCGAGCACCAGCGCGGTCACCACCGGCATGAGGAGACCAAACCCCAGCGCGTAAAACATCGCCAGACCCCAGACCAGGCTCAGCGGCGGCGTGCCCAGCAGGGCCCCGAGCAGCTGACCCACGGCCGCCAGACCCAGGAGACTGACGGCCAGGCGCTCCTGCCGCCGCAGCCCCAGCGACCGTACGATACGGCGGCTGATCTGCGAGGCCGCCACCAGCATCAGAGGAATCAACGCGATCGCGGGGCCGAGCATCCACTGCGGCAGCGCGTAGACGTCCTTGGCCACGCCCGCCGCCGCGGTCATGAAGCCGAACAGGCCGCTGAACGCCGCCGCGTTGACCAGCACCCCTCGCACGCTCTGGCGATTGCCGACAAAAGAGCGAACGCTCGCCCCGAGCTGGCGCCAGGGGGACTGCTGCCGAGGGCGGCGGCCGGCCGCGGGCACCACGCTTCGCACCGGCAGGAGACAGATGATCCCGTAGCCCGCCATCACCAGAAAAGCCGAGCGCCAGCCGAAGTGCGCCCCGAAAAACCCGCCGACAAGCGGCGCCGCTACGGTGGCTGTCGCCATCACCGTTGTGACCGACGACATCAGCGCACCCGCGTCGACGCCGCTGGCCACATCCCGAACGATCGCGCGGGCGCTCACGGCGAGGCCGGCTAACGACAGTCCCTGGATCGCCCGCAAACCCAGCAGCGACCCAAAATCGGACAGCGCCATGGCGGCCAGAGACGTGAGTGAGAAGACCGACAGCGCGCTGTATAGCACCAGGCGGCGACCGTAACGGTCCGAGGCCATACCGGCGGGAATCTGACCGATGGAAAACCCCAGCATCCCCAGCGTCAGCGCGAGCTGGCTTTGGCCGGGGCTGATGCCGAACTCTCCGGCCAGCAGCGGCAGAACCGGCGCCAGAGAATCGATCCCGAAAGACGCCGCGCCCATGCAGCCACCCAGCACCAGGGCAAATTTGAGATGGCTCATGGGCGTATCAGGTTGGACCGTGGTTGACCGCGCATGGTGCGCGATCGTGGTCAGCAAGGCAACGGCGGGCCTTTAGCGGTCCGCAGCGATTCCCTCGACTGCGGGACCCATCAGCGCGCGGCGGAGGTCCGCCCGCGGCGCGCTGTCGTTCAGCACGATCTGATCATCAGCACCAATCTCGAGACCCAGCTGAGCGTAAAGCGCCGTCAGATCGGGGACGCCCGGGCTTTTCGCGTGCTGGCGAAACAGGTCCATCCAGACCTTGTGCTCGGAGAGTTCGTCGAGCTGCGCGAAGAAACGCTCGGCATCCCAGGTGGTGGCGGAAGGCAAACAGCAGTCGGCCAGTCGACCGAGCACAATTCCCAGGCTTTCCTCGCCGCCGCTGAGCTGGCGCTGGCGGACGTCTCCCAGCAGCGCGAGCGCTGAGCCGCTCCAGTACACCATCATGCGGGGCATGCGCCCCCGCCCCGAGGTCGCGGCGGGGCTCATCAGGGGCCTGACGGCCCGCGCCCGCTCGATGCCGGCGTGCAGCTTGGTCCAGCCCTTGAGCTCGCTGTAGTAGCCGCTGCGCGCCATCAGCACATTTTGATAGTAGCTGGCGAACCCTTCTGACACCCAGCGATCCTTGACGTAGGGCAGCAGCAGGTGGGCGAATTCATGAGTTGCGGTCCAGTCACCGAGTAGATCCTCGAGCGACCGATCCGGGTCGACAAAAAACTGCACGGCCTCGCCGCCGTCGCGAATGACCCGGCCGAACGGCACCGGCGAGCTGCGGCTGCCGCGGGCCGGAACGACAATCACCTGGGGACTGGGATTGGGAAACCGGCCGTGGGCCAGCGCAACGCCACTGGCGGCCTGCTTCAGCCAGGCGCCCATTTTGTCACCGTCCATCGCGCCCTGGTCGTCGCGCAGCAGGCTGACCCTGAGCGAGGCTCCGGGCACGGCGATCTCGCGCTGCTCGAAAGTGCCCAGCGCGAGCATCGCGTCGGAACTGCCGGGCGATGCGCCGAGGCGGTAGGTTCCCGGCTGGTCGCCGTCGGGCCAGGGAACCGAAAGCATGACGCCGGGCGGCAGGTCGAACTTCAGCTCGAGCTCGCTCTCGGCGGAAACCCGAGGACGAAACAGCCAGTCTGACGGCTTGATCAGCAGGTTAGAGGGAGCCAGCGTGACCCAGCTGCGGCGCTGGCTGGCGGCCGCGCCGGCCAGATCGAAACGATAGGTCAGGCACGAAACGCTGGGCGGCAGCTCGATGCTGCGCCCCGATCGCTTCAGCGGCTGCCCGGCGCAGCTCGTAAGCCCGCTGACAAACTCGGCCGTGTCGCTGTTGCGCGACCGAATCGTTCTCACGCGGCTGGCGAGCTCAGCACGCACGGCCAGCGTCTTGAGATCTTCGCTGATCGTCAGCTGGTAGTGGTGGAGCCGCGGCGGATCGGCCACTGCAGTATTGGCGAACAGTGCCAAAACCAGAACAGGGGCAAGGACCAGCCGGGGCGAACCTGCAGGCGTTTGTGGGAGCCGCCCCGCGAGTTGCTTAAGGGTGTCGAACACAAGCATGTGACCGCCACGAAGACAGTTTGATTCCATGCCGGTGGGTTTTCGCGCCCACCTGCACCAGGCGACAAGCCGGCTCAGCGGGACACCTCAACCCGGTTCCTGCCGCCCTTTTTGGCCCGATAGAGCGCCTTGTCGGCGGCCGCCACTACGGTCTGCGCATCCCCGGCATGCTTGCTGCTGTGGGCCACTCCGATGCTGACGGTCGCCTTCACGCTCGGCACCTTCTGGCGGTACGCCGACTTCTTCAGCGGCTTGCGGTGGGGTCGTCCCATACCGCGCATGGCCACTGGCCGACTGGAAATCTCCTGGCGGATTTGCTCACAGCGTTTCTTCGCCTCAACTAGCGTACGGCCTCGAAACAGCAGGCAGAACTCCTCTCCGCCATAGCGGTAGGGCTGGCACAGGCGAAGACGTCGAACTCGCGCCGCCACCATCCTGAGCACCTGATCGCCAAAATCGTGGCCGAAGCGGTCGTTGACCTTTTTGAAGTGATCGATATCGAGCATGGCGATGGCAAAGTTACCGGACAGCGTTTTCATCGCGTTGTCCAGGGCACGGCGGTTTTTCAGTCGCGTCAGCGGATCGACGAACGCCATGTCGTGTGAGGCCAGAAGGACGCCCAGCATCATGCAGGCGCATGCCGCCAGAAAGCACGGATAGGCGTAGGCCGGCCGCAGGCTGGCCATCAGCATGGCGCAGCTCAGCAGGAAGAGAAAAAGCTCCGAGGCGCTGTGGCTTTTCTGCCAGCGAATAAAAAATGCCAGGCACGCAATGGTCAGCAGCTTGGGTTCCAGCGGCAGCAGATAACCGTGCACGTCGGCCGGCAGCCAGCTCACCAGCCACTGATTCAGGGTCAGCCGACTGGCCAGGTCTTCCGGGTCCAGCATCAGCGGGACCGCCTGCTGGAGGATCAGCAGGACCGCGATGGCGATGACCGCACGGGAAAACAAGGGAATGCGGGGCAGGAGCGCCAGCGCCAGGAGGTTCCAGGGCAGCCAGCCGTTCACCACCTGCACCACGTCGTGCTCGATTCCGAAACCCAGGCCCGTGGACAGCGGACCCGCACCCAGCCCCAGCGCCAGCCACAGCAGGATCAGCCAACCGAGCGCAAATCGATAGCGCTGAAAGGAAGCGGCGTATCCGAGCCCCGCCAGTGACAGCATCACTGCCAGCAGCGACTGTTGCAGACTGAAGGCGGTACCCAAGAGCTTCCCTTAAGTGGCGGCTAACCTATTGTAATCACGCAGAACAAGGCGTTTCGACGGCCATGACGATTGACCCAGCACAGCGCGGGCAGCGACGTTATAATACGCCACCTCAATTCGTTGCAATTGTTGCTTAAGTTCAGTTTTCAGGAGGACCCCAGATGCAGGTAACAGGCAAGTCTTTACGCGTTGCCACGGCGATGGCAGCGCTGCTGCTGCTCACCACGTCGGCGATCGCGAAACAGTACTCGGTCGAAGATTTCTTCAAGAACTCCCAGTACTCCCAGATGACCGTTTCACCCAACGGCAAATACCTGGCTGCGATCGCGCCGGCCAAAAATCGACGCAATCTGGCGATCATCGACCTCAAGGATCGGTCCAAGTCCAAGTTCATCACCGCTCTGGAAGATCAGGACGTGGCCGGCTACACCTGGGTGTCGGACGACCGCATCATCTTCGGCGTCGACGCTGACGGTATCGAAGCCATTTCGATGTATGCCGTCGACCGCAAAGGCGGTCGGATCACGACGCTGATCAATCCGCTGGAAGCCAACTCGGCCGGCCCCGGCGGTATTCCGTCCCCCACGCTGCTCGACACCCTCGAGGACGACAAGAAGCACGTGCTGATCTCGTACGACGAGCGCCGCGTTGGCGTGCCGGACGTTTACAAGATGAACATCCGCAACGGCGGCATGAAGATGGTTGAGCGGAACCCCGGCACGGTCGCCGGCTGGATCACCGACCACGACGGCAAGATCCGAGGCGCCTTTGCTCAGGACAAGCTGTTCCAGGAAGCCTGGTACCGCAAGGACGAAGACTCCGAGTGGGAAGTGGTTGCCCGCGCCAAGTGGAACGACCGCAACGCGTTCCAGCCTCTCGGCTTCGACTACGACAACCGCACCTGGTTTGTTGTATCGCAGAAGGACCACGACACCGCCGCGATCTACCGCTTCGATCCGGAAGCCAAGACCTACGGCGACATGATCTTCCACAACGAGACCGTCGACGCCGGTGGTCTGATCTTCTCCGACGTGCAGGAGAAGGTAGTTGCGGCCACCTATTTCGACTCCAAGCCCCGCTGGGAAGGTCTGGACGACAGCTACACCCAGATGCGCGCGTCGCTGGACAAGGCGTTTCCCGATCTGGTGGTTTCGCTGACCAGCGCCAATAAGGACGAAGACCTGTTTGTGGTCTCCGCCAGCAGCGATACGGACCCCGGTAGCTTCTACCTGTACAACCGTAAGACGCAGAAGCTGGAGTTCCTGGCTGAGCCCCGGTCCTGGATCGAGCCGGAAGACATGGCGCCGATGAAGCCCATCACCTACACCTCGCGCGATGGCATGACCATCCACGGCTATCTGACGCTGCCGACCAATGGCGAAACCGAAAACCTGCCGCTGATCGTCAACCCGCACGGCGGCCCCTGGGCCCGCGACTTTTGGGGCTTCAACTCTGAGCACCAGTTCCTCGCCAACCGCGGCTACGCGGTACTGCAGATGAACTTCCGCGGTTCAACCGGCTACGGCCGCAAGCACCTGGAGGCCTCCTACCGTCAGTGGGGTCGGACCATGCAGGACGACATCACCGACGCGGTGAACTGGGCGGTTGAGGAAGGTATCGCCAATTCCGACCGCATCTGCATCTACGGCGGCAGCTACGGCGGCTACGCCACCATGGCCGGCGTGACCACCACGCCTGACCTTTACAAGTGTGGCGTCAACTACGTTGGCGTGGTCGATATCGGCCTGCTGTTCGACACCATGCCGAAGGCCTGGAACCTGGGCAAAGAGCAGATGAAGCAGCAGGTGGGTGATCCTGAGAAGGATGCCGAAATGCTGGCTGAAGCCTCCCCGATCAACCACGTTGACAAGATCAAGGCACCGATCTTCATCGTGCACGGCCGCAAGGATCCACGCGTGAAGTACGAGCATGCGACCCGTTTGCGCAAGGAGATGGAGAAGCACAACAAGCCGTATGAGTGGATGGTGAAGGACAACGAAGGACACGGTTTCAGTAAAGAGGAAAACCGCATCGAACTGTACACGGCGATGGAGAAGTTCTTCGAAAAGCACATCGGCGCCGGGCCCTAGTCCCAGCACCCGGGCATGAGAATGTCCGGGATGCCGAAACCGCCGGCTTGTCGTCGGCAAAAAAAAAACCTCCGGCATGCCCGGAGGTTTTTTTATGGACGACACCGACCGTCATCATCCGACGGATCGGATCGTATGGTGGCATAATGCCGGGCTTTCGGCGGAACGTCGCTCGATGCCCAAACTCAGCGTTGCAGAGCTGGCCAAGACGCTGGTGCACTGCCACTACCACGGCGTCATCTCGACGCTGGCCACCGACGGCGGTTATCCCTACGGCTCGGTGATCGACTACCTGCCGCTGTCTCAGGGGGACGTTGTGGTGCTGCTGCACGAACGCGCCGAGCATTTTCGTTACCTGAGCGCGAGCCCCAAAGCCTCTCTCCTCGTAAACGCACACCTGGCGGAACACGAAGCCCTGCTCATCCCCAGGGTAACGCTGCTGGGCGAGGCCCAGCCCGCCGAAGACCGAAGCGACCTCGTGCGCGATTACCTCAAGCGGCATCCGGACGCAGAGCCCTACATCAATCTGGAAGGCATGCGATTTTTTCAGATCGACGTGCGCGGCGTCCGCTACATCGCGGGCTCCGGCCGCGCGGTCTGGGTCGACGCCGCGGACTACCGCAAGGCCAAACCTGATCCGCTGGGTGACGACGCACCCTGGACCATGCATCAGATGAACGATCACTACAGTGACGAGCTCGCGGCCATCGGCAGAGCGGTCTCGGGCCTCGACTGGCCGGAGGGGGGACGCGTCGTAAGCCTTGACCGCTTCGGCTTCGACCTGGTCTGCACCGCCGGCGAGCGCCGGCACGCGGTTCGCGTCAACCTGCTGCAGCCGGCCTACAATCGCCAGGAGTTTGAGCAGGCCTTCGCCGCGCTCCGCCAGGAGCTGACCTGATCCCATGACCTTTTCCAACGTTGGCCCGGGGGAGCTGTACGCCCTGGCCAGCCCCGCCTGCTGGGCGATCGCCATTACGCTGTACAAACGCTGCGGCGAGTCGATGGGCCCTTTCACGCTGAACCTGGTCAAGAATCTGATCGGGCTGGTTATGCTGACGCCGACGCTGCTCCTCGTTTCGGGAGCGACCCCACCCCCGCTGACGCTGCAGGAGTGGCTGATCTGCCTGCTGTCGGGCTTGATCGGGCTGGCCGTGGCGGACACGCTCTACTTCGCCTGCCTCTACCGCATCGGCGCGGGTCGAACGGGCATCATCGCGGCGATGTTCAGCCCCAGCATCATCGGCTTGTCCGCGCTGTTTTTGGGTGAACGGCTGGCGCCGCTTCAGTTTGCCGGCTTTTTTCTCGTGCTTGGCGGCGTGCTGCTGGTCGCGCGAAGCGGCCGGTCGGAGGTTGCGCCCACCCAGCTGGTCAGCGGCGTGTTCCTGGGCCTGCTGTCGGTGTTTCTGATGGCCGTCGGCATCGTGATGGTCAAGCGGATCCTCGAGGCCCAGGACGTGCTGTGGATCGTGCAGATTCGACTGTTCGCCGGCCTCGCCGGTATGCTGCTGGTAATGATGCTGACCCGACGCAGCGCGCGGGTCATGGCGCAGCTCCGCCAGCCGCATCGCTGGGGCCAGATTGCCCTGGCCAGCTTCTTCGGCAGCTATCTGTCGATGATTTTCTGGCAGGCGGGCTACAAGTACACGCTGGCTTCGGTCGCCTCTGTCTTGAACGAATCGGCCAGCGTTTTTATTGTGCTGCTGGCCTGGGCGTTCCTCGGGGAGTCGCTCAACGCCAGGAAGCTGGGGGGCGTTGCGCTGACGTTCTCGGGAGTTGTCGTCATGCTGAGCTTTTCGCCGTGATTGAAGTTTCTGAGCTGTCCTTTCGCTATCCGAAAGCGCCGGCACCGACGCTCAAAAGCCTCTCGTTTGACGTTGCGCCCGGTCAAATCCTGGGTTTTGTGGGCCCCAGCGGCGCCGGCAAGTCGACCACGCAGCGGGTGCTGACGGGCCAGCTCGCGGCAGCGGACGGCACGGTCAATATTCTCGACCGGCGGGTGGCCGAGTGGGGGCGTGAACTTTATCGGTATATCGGCGTGGCCTTCGAGCTGCCGACCCATTTCCTGCGGCTGACCGGCCGCGAAAACCTGCAGTTCTTTCAGTCGATCTACGGTGTTTCGGACAAACGCTGGAAGGCGCTCCTGGAGGAACTGGGGCTTGGCGATGCGGCCGACCAGCGCGTCGGCAGCTACTCCAAAGGCATGATGACGCGGCTCGGTCTTGTTCGAGCGCTACTGCATGATCCGAAGGTGCTGTTCCTCGACGAGCCGGGCGGCGGCCTGGATCCCGCCAGCGTTGCACGCGTCGAGGACATCATTCGCCGTGAGCGCGACGCCGGAAAAACGATTTTTCTGACGACGCACGACATGCTCTCGGTCGATCGCCTTTGCGACCGTGTCGCGTTTCTGATCGACGGCGCTATCGCGGTAGTCGACGAGCCCGGTCGACTGAAGCGACAGCACGGGCGGGCGGAGCTGAGCGTCACGTTCGGTGTAGCCGATGCGCCTCAGGTGGAGAGCTTCCCGCTCGAGGGGCTCGCTGGAAACCCGCGGTTCCAGGAGGTGCTGCGGACGCAGGCGCTCCACACGATGCACACCCAGGAAGCGAGCTTGAGCGAGATCTTCCGCAAGCTGACCGGCTCCAGCCTTGTCTGACGCCCTGCTGACACCGGCCGAGCCCGGGGAGGGACTGGCGCGTCGCCTGCTGGCCAGCGCGCGCTGCGATCTGCTGCTCGCCTGGCGCAACGGCTTTTTTTGGGCGGCGGCCTTTGTCAGCGTCGTGCACCTGGCGCTGCTCTGGTGGATGGGCTCGGTGCTGCAGGACTGGATCATCAGCCTGGTGCTGCTGGAGATTTTTATCTTCAACGGCTTCTTTTTCGCCGCAGCCCTGGTGCTGCTGCAGAAGTCCGAGGGCACCCTGGCGGCGCAGTTTCTCACGCCGCTGCAGCCCGCCGAGTGGGTTATCGCACGCGCGCTGGTCCTGTCCCTGCTGGCGATCGGCGAGGGACTGCTGGTCACGGTCCCCGTCTGGCGTATGGACCTGCTGATGCTGCTCGTCAGCGCAGTGCTGCTGACCTGTCTTCTGTGTCAGCTCGGCCTCATCATGGTGCAGCGTTACCGGGGCTTGAGCGATTTTCTGATGCCCTCGTCCCTGGCCTTTCTGTTTCTGCTCGTGCCAGCCCTCGATCTGGTGGGCATCTGGAGCAGCCCCTGGCTGTGGCTTCACCCGCTGACCCCTGGGCTTACGTTGCTGAAGAGCGCGGTGCTGCCGGCAGAGGGTCAGCTCAACGAATTGCCATCGAGCCTTCCCGTTCTGGTCGCCCTGCTGCTGGCTGTGGCCTGGCTCGTGCCGGGGCAGCTGCTGGCGAGCCGGGCGACGCGCACCATGGCCTCCCGGCCGTGAGTCTGGCTCGTTGAGCAAAACAACGGCGATCGAGGAGCGCGCGGGGCTGAGCTTCACGCTGCTGCTCGGCCTGCTGCGCGCGGACGCCCGAAGCATCCTGCGCGACTCGCTGCTGCGCTGGACGCTGCTGTTGTGTATCGGCGTTTTTCTGCCGCTGCTGCGCTGGCTGCCGCCGCTCCTCAACGAGTGGCTGCTGGCCAACTACCAGTTCGACCTCAGTCCCTGGTTCGCGCTGATCCAAAGTACCTGCCTGCTGATTGCGCCGGTGATGGTCGGGATTGTCGGCGGCCTGATGATCCTGGATCAGCGGGACGATGGGGTGGTCACAGCGATGACCGTCACGCCGCTAGGCCTGAAGGGGTTCCTCGCCTATCGGCTGCTGCTGCCCGCGGTGGCCGCGCTGCTGGTCACGGCGCTGATGCTGGCGCTGGTCGATCTGGCCCCCATTTCTCCGGTTGCCGTTGCGCTCGCCAGCCTCTGCGCCGCGCCGCTGGCCCCCCTGCTCGCTCTGGCCATCGCCCTGCTTGCCAGCAACAAAATTCAGGGCTTTGCGATCGCCAAAGCCAACGGACTGCTCACCGCGCCGGTGATCGTTGCGTGGTTTGTTGCGCCGCCGGCCCAGTGGGTGTTTGCCCTGCTGCCTACCTACCTGCCGGTCAAACTTTCGTGGCTCGCGATGGCGGGCGAACGCTGGTTGTGGCTGGTTCCGGTCAGCCTGCTGAGTCATGCGCTGCTGATCCGCTGGCTTTATCGGCGCCTCGTCTAAGGCGACGGGGCGCCGCGTTTCCCTGCGATACAATAGGCGCATGCAGATCTGCGCACGCGCCCACCCCAATATTGCGCTGATCAAGTATTGGGGGAAATCCGACCTCGCCACCAACCTGCCGTCCGCCGGTTCGCTGTCGGTGACGCTCGACACCTTCACCACCGAAACCACGGTTGAGGAAGCGGCCAGCGACCAGCTGCTGCTGAACGGCGAACCGGGAGGCGGTCAGGCAGACCGGGTATTTCGATGGCTGGATGCCTGCCTGACCCAACGTCCACCGTTGCACATCGACACCCGGAACAACTTTCCAACCGCCGCCGGGCTGGCCTCTTCAGCCTCCGGCTTTGCCGCCCTGGCGGTAGCGGTGGACGCCCTGCTGGAGCTCGGCATGAGCGACGCGCAGCTGTCGGTTCTGGCCCGCCGCGGGTCTGGATCTGCGGCACGCTCGATTTTTGGCGGCTTCGTGAGGCTCGATCTCGGGACGGACAGCAACAGCACCGTCGCTGCACCACTGCTGGACGCAGCGCAGTGGCCGCTGGAGGTGGTCATTGCGGTAACCCAATCCGGGCCTAAGGAAACTTCTTCCGGTGAGGGCATGGAACGATCGCGAAAAACCTCACCGCTCTATCAGGCCTGGACCGAGTGTGTTGCGGCGGATCTGGAGACGGCCCGCGCGGCGATCGAGCAGCGCGATTTTGCGGCGCTTGCGGCCGTGAGCGAGGCAAGCTTTCTGGCGATGCACGCGGTGATGATCTCCAGCCGGCCCGGCCTCCTTTATATGAAGCCCGCCAGTCTGGCGGCCATCCAACGGGTGCGCGAGCTCCGACGCGATGGTCTGGCGGCGTTCTGCACGATGGATGCGGGCCCTCAGGTCAAAGTCATCTGTCTCCCGGAGTCCGCTGATGACGTTGCCGCCGCACTTCGAGAGCTTCCAGGCGTTGTCGAGCTGCACCGCGTCGGCCTTGGACGGGGTGCTCACCTGGTGCCGGCTTGAGCGACCGGGTAAGCGCTAGCGCACCGGGAAAGCTGGTGTTGCTGGGTGAATACGCCGTAGTTTACGGCGCGCCGGCGCTTGTCGCCGCCGTCCCGCGACGAGCGGTCGTCACGCTGCGCAACCGCAGCGATGAGCGTTGGGAAGTGTCAACGCCCGGCTTCTCAGACGAGATTAAGACCTTTGCGGGTCACGACGATCCGCGACTGGGCGAGCACCTGCCGCTGCTGCGCGCGGCCCTGGATCAAATCGATTATCGCGGGTTGGGGCAGACCGTCAGCCTGGACACCGAAGCCTTTTTTGCGCCCCGCACGGAGGCTGCAGGCCTGCGCCAAAAGCTGGGCGTTGGATCAAGCGCCGCGCTGTGTGTTTGTCTTGTCGACGCCCTGAGTGAACGGCTAAGTGCCGGCGCGACGACGCTCGACCGGGCGCTGGCCGTGCACCACCGATTTCAGGGGGGGCGCGGCAGCGGTATCGACGTTGCCGCGAGCCTGCACGGCGGAGTCATCTCATTTCAGCTCGCGGCGCCCGGCAAAACGCGCCTTATCGAGCCTGGGGTGAATTTGCCCGTTCACGCAGCGTGGCTGTGGTCGGGCACCAGCGCGGACACCCGCTCGCGGCTCGACCAGCTCCAGCGTTTTCAACAGTCACAGCCCGAGACCTTTGCCGCTGCGCTTCGCGCGCTCTCGGCAAGCTGCAAAAACGCCATTTCCGCTGCGCGAGACGGCTCAGCGGAGGCGTTCCTGGCCAGCGCGACTGAATTTACCGCGCGACTGGCCGATCTGGATCAGCAGGCGGAGCTCAGTGTCTGGACCGCCGCGCACCGGCGGCTGGCGACGCTGGCTGGCACCTTTGGCGTGTTATATAAGACCAGCGGAGCCGGCGGTGGTGATTGCGGCATTGCCCTGCATGCCGACGCTGAGCGCCTGCAGGCGTTTCGGGAAGCCGCGCAGGCGGAGGGTTTTCCCAGCTGGAATTTGGCAGCCGACGAGGCTGGCCTGGAGCGTCAGGCCGCGGGCAGCGGCAAAAACGCTGAGGTTTTGCGATAATGCGGTCGCCTCAATCGGGGATGGTGATTTAGGTTTCATGAATTTGAACCTCAACAATGCATTGAGCGTGCAGGATCGACTACTGCCTGGCGTCTCGCGAACGTTTGCGCTGACGATCCCGCAGCTGCCGGATGGCCTGCGCGAACCCATCACAAACGCCTACCTCCTGTGCCGCATCGCGGACACCATCGAGGACGACGTCCGGCTTCAGCGAGAGCAGAAGGCGGAATTTCACGACCGCTTTGTCAGAGTGGTCGAAGGCGTGGAAGACGCCGAGCCGTTCGCGCGGGAGCTGGCGCCGCTGCTCGCGCCGGAAACCCTGGCTGATGAGGTCACGCTTATCGAGCAGACCCCCACCGTGATCACGGTGACGCAGAGCTTCAACGAGCGCCAGCGCGCGGCGCTGACCCGCTGCATTCAGATCATGTGCCAGGGCATGCCCCAGTACCAGGCGGAGAAATCGATCGCCGGGCTGCCGACGGTCGCCGACATGGATCGCTACTGTTATGTCGTCGCCGGGGTGGTTGGCGAAATGCTGACCGAACTGTTCTGCGACTATTCAGAATCGATCGCCTCCCACCGCAGCTCCATGATGCCGCTCGCGGTCGCCTTCGGGCAGGGCCTGCAGATGACCAACATCCTGAAAGACTTCTGGGAAGACCGCGCGGCCGCCGCCTGCTGGCTGCCGCAGGAGCTGTTTCACAGCCACGGGCTGAATCTGGCTGACGCCGACAGCCCGGCGTTTCAGAACCGGTTTGAGAAAGGCATCGAGGATCTCCTGGGCATGGCCCACGCCTATCTGCGAGACGCGCTGGGCTATGTGCACCTTATACCCTCGAGCGAAACCGGCATCCGCCGCTTCTGCCTGTGGGCGATCGGGCTGGCGGTCCACACGCTGCAGAGCATCCGTCGGCATCCTGAATACCGGGCGGGTGACGCGGTCAAGATTTCCCGGGCCTCGGTACGGCGAATCCTACTGATCAGCAATCTCTGTTCGCGGAGCAACCGGCTGCTGAGGTTCGGCTTTAAGATGCTGGCCCGGGGCCTGCCCCTGAAAGCGGAGCTCATGCGCTCCAACCAGGCCTGGGCGACTCCGCGATGACAGAAAGACACAAGTCCCGAATTCCCAATTTCTACAAGCTGTCGGTGGCCGAGCGAGTTGAGGCCGTCAAGGAACGCGGCTGGCTGAGCGAGCACGACCAGGCGATGCTGAACGACGGTTCGCACATGCTGACGCTGGAAAACGCCGATCGCATGATCGAAAACGTGATCGGCGTGCTCGGCCTGCCGGTCGGCCTGGGGCTCAACTTCCTGATCAACGATAAGGATTACGTGGTGCCGCTGGCGGTGGAGGAACCCTCGATCGTCGCGGCGCTCAGCTCGGCCGCGAAGATCGCCCGAGCCGGCGGCGGTTTTGTCGCCGAAAGCACCGACCCGGTGCTGATCGGACAGGTTCAGATCATCGGCGCGCCCCACCCGTCGCAGGCCCGGATGCGGCTGCTCCAGCGCAAGGAGCAGATCATCAACCTGGCCAACAGCCTGCACCCGAAGATGGTGGCCCGCGGCGGCGGCGCCCGGGACATGGAGGTGCTGATGCACACGACCCATGATCTCGGCGACATGCTGGTGGTGCACCTGCTGGTCGATACCCGGGATGCCATGGGCGCCAACCTGGTCAACACCATGTGCGAAGGCATTGCTTCGCTGGTGGAAAAAATCACCCGCGGCAAAGTTTTTCTCCGGATTCTGTCCAACCTCACCGACCGGGCGATGGTTCGCGCCCGAACCGTGATTCCGATAGATCAGCTGGCGCGGCGGGGCTTTGACGGTGAGCAGGTGCGCGACGGCATCTGTATTGCCAGCCAGTTTGCGGACATCGATCCTTACCGCGCCGCCACGCACAACAAGGGCGTGATGAACGGCATCGACGCGGTCGCTATCGCCACGGGCAACGACTGGCGGGCAATCGAAGCCGGGGCGCACGCCTATGCGGCGCGCGCGGGACGGTATACTGCGCTCACCCAGTGGCGAAAAACCGCTGAAGGCGACCTGGAGGGTACGATCGAGGTACCCATCAAAGTCGGCATCGTCGGAGGACCGCTGCAGTCGAACCCGACCGTAGCGCTGAACCTGCGCCTGCTTGGCGTCAGCAGCGCCGTGGAGCTGGCGGAGGTGATGGGAGCCGTTGGCCTGGCGCAGAATTTTTCCGCGCTCAAGGCCCTGGCCACCGAGGGTATCCAGCAGGGCCACATGACTCTGCACGCCCGCAGCGTGGCCACCGCCGCTGGAGCGACGCCCGAGGTTTTCAACCAGGTCGTAGATCGGCTGGTTGAAAGCGGAGAAATCAAGATCTGGAAAGCGAGGCAGATTGTGGCGACCGTAAAACAACAATCACATGCTGACGGGGAAGTCAGCGCGGACGATGGCCTTTCTGCCGGCTGCGGCAAAGCGATCCTGATGGGCGAACACGCGGTCGTCTACGGGTCACACGCAATCGCCGCACCGATTCCGCTCGCCGTGGAGGCGCGGGTCGACGACTGGTCCCAGGGTATCCAGCTCTCCATTCCGCGCTGGGGCGTCGATCAGCGAATCGCCACCGAGCCTGAGCTGCGCAAGCCCTACGAAAAGCCCGCGGCCATGATTCTGGAACATCTGGGGCTGCTGGATCAGAAGATGCATATCCAGGTGTTTCCCAACCTCCCCCGGGCCCAGGGCCTTGGCGGATCCGCTGCGGTCGCGGTTGCCATCATCCGCGCGCTCGACCAGCGCTTCAGGCTCGAGCTGACTGACGAGGAGATCAACAACCTCGCGTTCGAGGCGGAAAAAATGGCTCACGGCAACGCCTCGGGCATCGATAACTCAGTCGCCACCTACGGCCGCATGCTGCTGTTCAAGCGTGGTGATCCGCCGCTGGTTGAGGAACTCAGCCTGCCGCAGCCCATCCGGCTGGTGATCGGCATGACGGGCGTGGAAAGCCTGACCGCCAAGATGGTGGCCAAGGTCCGATCCGGCTGGGAGAGCAGCCGCCGGATGTACGACCGGATCTTTAATGATATCGACCAGCTGACGCTGCGCTCGCTCGAAGCCCTGAAGGAGTTTGAGCTCGAGCGTGTCGGGCAGCTGATGAACGTTTGTCAGGGGATGCTCAACGGACTCCAGGTGTCGTCCTGGGAGCTTGAGGAGATCATCCAGATCGCGCGGGACAACGGCGCTCTTGGGGCGAAGCTGACCGGCTCCGGCGGCGGCGGTTCGATCATCGCCCTGTGCCCGGAAAACTCCGACAAGGTGGTGAAGGCCATCGAGGACGCGGGATATAAGGCCATGGAGGTGGAAATTGGGTAGTTCTGCTGCCGCCCGCCGGGCTGTCGTTTCATCCGAGTCAGAGCAGCTTGTGCTGGTTGATCGTTTCGATCAGCCAAAAGGATTTGCGAGCAAAGCGGCGTGTCATGACGGCGACGGCATCCTGCACCGGGCGTTTTCGCTGTTTATCTTCAACGACTCAGGTGAGCTGCTGCTGCAGCAGCGCAGCGGCCAGAAACGGCTGTGGCCGCTCTACTGGTCAAACAGCTGCTGCAGCCACCCGCGCCAGGGTGAAGAGCTGGATGACGCGATCCATCGCCGCCTCGATCAGGAGCTCGGCATGGAAAGTCAGCTCGAGTTTGTTTACAAATTTCAGTATCAGGCGCGCTTCGGTCCCGAAGGATCAGAAAACGAGCTGTGTTCGGTGTTTCTCGGCCGGGCGTCGGGCGACGTCCACGCCAATGAGAACGAGGTCGAGGCCTGGCGCTACGTCAGCCCCGCGGATCTGAACGCCGAAATGCAGGCGCACCCGGATCGCTTCACGCCCTGGTTCAAGATGGAGTGGGAGCGGCTGCGCGAGGAGTTCGGGAGCCTGCTGGACACCTACCTCTCAGCTCCCGAAAGCTAAGAAAAAGCCCGGCGGAAGCCGGGCTTTTCACAAGAATCGTCAGCGCCTAGGAGTTCTTCAGCGCGTCCCGGATTTCAGTCAGCAGCTTGACCTCTTCGCTGGGCTCAGGCGGCGCCGCGGGGGCCTCCTCTTCCTTGCGCTTGAGGTTGTTCATCACCTTCACCGCAACAAAGATGGCGGCGGCGACAATGAAGAAGTCGACGACGGTCTGAATAAAAGCGCCGTAGCTGATCACCACCGCCTCAGCCTCTTCCGTGGCCTCCTGAATGGTGATGGCGAGATTGGAAAAGTCCACGCCCCCCATCGCCACGCCGATCGGCGGCATGATCACGTCCTTCACCAGGGATGAGACGATCTTGCCAAAGGCGGCCCCGATGATGATGCCCACCGCCATGTCCATCACGTTGCCGCGCAACGCAAACTCTTTGAACTCTTTGATTAGTGCCATCTGCCCTACTCTCTTCTGTCGTGTGTCAGTCGATGAACGACCCTGCCCGAACGACGTTCGGCCGGGGATCGCTGGCCCTCGGAACTGCGGAGACTAGCAGTCTGTATGGTTGTTGACTACAGGCGGACGCCGGCTTTGGCGAAGGTGTCGCAGGCGTCGGCATTGCCGCCGCTCAGCCCCAGCCGGAGCCATTCAACCCGCTGGGCTGAGGTGCCGTGGGTAAACGACTCGGGGCGCACGGCTTTGCCGGCTGATGACTGCAGCGCATCATCACCGATGGACGCCGCAGCCCGCAGACCCTCCTGAACGTCTCCGGGCTCAAGCACCTGGTTGGCCTGATTGGCGTGATGGGCCCACACCCCGGCGAGGCAGTCGGCCTGGAGCTCCATCAGCACCGAAAGCTGGTTCGCCTGGGTTTGACTGCCGCTGCGCTGCAGGCGGCGGACCCGAGGCTCGATACCCGTGATGTTCTGAATGTGGTGTCCGACCTCGTGGCCGATCACGTAGGCCTGGGCAAAATCCCCTGGCGCGCCCATGCGGGCAAGCTGCCGGAAAAAACTCAGATCCAGGTAAACCCGTCGGTCGCCCGGGCAGTAGAAAGGACCGACGGCGGAGGTCTGATAACCGCAGGCTGAGCTGACGGCGTTCTCGAAGATCCTCAGCTTGGGGGCCTGATACTGCTGTCCCGATTGACGAAAAACACGCTGCCAGACGTCTTCGGTCGACCCGAGGATCGCGCTGACGAACTGCGCCGCTTCATCGTCGGCGGCCGGATTGGCAGCTGGCGGCGGCGCGCTCTGACCGCCGCCCGCGCCGCCGAGCATCTGCAGCAGCGCCAGCGGGTTTTGTCCGGTCACCAGCGCTATGACCACCGCGATAATGAGGACTCCGCCGCTGAGCTTGGCTCCGCCGGCAGCCCGGCGCTGGCCGCGTGTATCCTCAACGTTTTTGCTTCGGCGAAGGTTTCTCCAGCGCATGGCCTGATCCTGCAATTGGGAAAGCTGGAGTATAAACCGGCGGAGTCGGTAAAGGGCCCTGGCGGGACCGGGGTGACTCAGGCCGAGCGTTCGACCTGGTCAAACTGATCGCGAAACCCCTGGCCGGCGACGATCACCGGCTCGCCGTCGAGAAAACCCTGGTAGTACTCAACATCCAGGTCGGCCAGCAGCTCCAGGTGCCGCTCGCTGTCAACGCCCGTGGCGACCAGCGGCAGGCTGAGCCTCTTGCCGTAGTCTACGAGGCTTTCGAGCATCTCCCGATGCACCGGGCTGCCGGGAGCCGCCTGGACGATGGCCCGATCGACCTTGAGATAGTCGACCAGCCCGAGCGGCGCGAGCATGCCCAGCAGCGCGTTTCCCGGCATGCCCATATCGAGCGCCACCACGCAGCCCACCTGCCGCACCACCCGGATAAAACGGCTGACGCCGGCGAAGTGGCCCGCCGATTCGTGGAGCGTGATGTCAAAACACACCTGACTGGGAAGCAAATGGCTGTGCTGGAGCGTGCTCACGACAAACTCCGAGAAGTGCCGATTCACCAGCGTTGCGGTCGAGACGTTGATACACAGTCGGGTGTTGATGGGCTGCATGTCGAGCCAGGCGAGCGCGTCTTTGACGATGCGGGTGTCCAGGTCCAGCGACAGGTCCAGACTTTCGACGGCGTTGATGAAGTCAGCGGTGGACAGCGAATGATCTTCCAGCGGCGGCCGCACCAGCCATTCAAACCAGCGCTCGGATCCGCTCCGCGGCCTGACCGGCTTGATCTGCTGGGCAGCGTAGGACATCTCACCGTGTTCGATAAGATCACTCAGCTGCGCGACTGACGATAGCTGCGAACGTCGCATGGTTACCTGCACCTTCCCTAGCTGCACTGTACCCTAAAGATCCCCTGAGTCGGCCGGGCACCCGATAACCGGTGCCGACCTGGTGTCAGGCGGACCTTACGCTCCCCACTCGCTTCCACTGTACCTTGCTCAGCCGTTACGACAAGCGGGCTTTTAGGCCTATAATTCCGGAACTTACCCAAAGGCTCACCGAATGGCTGCGATTTCCCCGTCTTGCGGGCTCACTCTGGCTCCACGGCTGGTGCTCCTGTTGTGTCTCACCTTCAGCGCCACGGTGCTGGGGGCGATCGACCCGGCGCCGGACCGCGACGAGGGCCAGGGACCCTTTGATCAGCTGATACTTAGAGGCGTCACGCTGATCGACGGAACGGGAGCTCCGCCCATCGGTCCGGTCGACGTCACGATCGAGGGCAACCGGATCAAGAGCATCGACAGCGTTGGCTATCCCGGCCTGCCGATCAACCCCAACGATCGTCCGCCGGCCGCGGAAGGCGCGCGGGAGCTCAACCTCGAAGGACACTATCTGCTGCCCGGCTTTGTCGACATGCACGGCCACATGGGAGGGGCTGCCCAGGGCGTCAATGCCGAGTATGTGTTCAAGCTCTGGATGGGTCACGGCATTACCACGATCAGAGATCCGTCATGCGGCAACGGCATTCGCTGGTGCCTGGATCATCGTCTGCGCAGCCGGGAAAATTCGATCACGGCCCCGAGAATCGAGGCCTACCCCTTCTTCGGAGCCGGCGCCGACGCCCCGATATCAACGCCCGCCCAGGCCCGGTCCTGGGTCAGGCGCATCAAGCGTCAGGGTGCCCAGGGCATCAAGTTTTTTGGCGCTTCACCCAAGGTCATGGCGGCGGCGCTCACCGAAGCGAAAGCGGTTGGGCTGAGAACCGCCATGCACCACGCCCAGCTCGCGGTCACCCGGGTCAACGTTTTGGACTCCGCGCGCCTTGGGCTGACAACCATGGAACACTGGTACGGTCTGCCCGAGGCGCTGTTCGTATCCCGCGTCATCCAGGACTATCCAGCCGACTATAACTACAACAACGAGCAGCATCGATTCGGACAGGCCGGGCGCCTCTGGCTTCAGGCGGCAGCCCCCGGCAGCGAGCGCTGGAACGCGGTTCGCGATGAGCTCATCGAGCTGGACTTCACGCTCGATCCGACCTTCACAATCTACGAGGCCAGCCGGGATCTGATGCGGGCGCGAACCGCCGAGTGGCACGAGGAGTACACCCACCCGAACCTGTGGCAGTTTTTTCAGCCGAGCCGCGCCGCGCACGGGTCGTACTGGTTTGACTGGACCACCGCCGACGAAATTGCCTGGCGGGCAAACTTTGAGCGATGGATGCAGTTCGTTAACGACTACAAGAACCACGGTGGACGCGTGACCACCGGTTCCGATTCGGGATACATCTTCAAGATTTACGGCTTCGGGTACATCCGGGAGCTTGAGCTGCTGCAGGAGGCCGGCTTTCACCCGCTGGAGGTGATTCGCGCCGCGACGCTGTCGGGCGCGCAGGCGCTCGGGCTGGACGAGGACATCGGTTCGATCGAGGTCGGCAAGCTCGCCGACATGGTGGTGGTTCAGGACAATCCGGTGGCCAATTTCAAAGTGCTGTACGGCACCGGACACTTCAAGCTGGGCCCGGACAACAAGCCCACGCGCAGCCGCGGCATTCGCTACACCATCAAAGACGGCATCGTGTACGACACGGCCGAGCTGCTCAAAGACGTCCGCCAGCTGGTCGCCGACGCCCGCGCCGAACCGGAAATGGATACCACCCCGAGGCCGTCAGCCAGCCCGTGAAACCCAGCCTCGTTGCGCGTCCCGAGCTGGCCCGGCAGGGCGCGCAGAAAATCGACTGGGTGCGACGCCACATGCCGATACTCAGCCGCCTTGAAGAGGAGTTCAGCGCGGACCGCCCGTTTGCCGGCAAGCGGGTTGTGGTCTGCGTTCATCTCGAGGCCAAAACCGCCAACCTGGCGCTGGTGCTCCGCGCGGGCGGGGCTGAGGTGGCGGTCACCGGCAGCAACCCGGACTCCACCAAAGACGACGTGGTGGCGGCGCTGGCTGACCAGGGCCTCAAGGTTTACGCCCGCCACGGCGCAAGTCCGCAGGAAATGCTCGACAGCATGAGCGACGCCCTGGACCTGCGCCCCCACGCGGTGGTGGACGATGGCGGTGATCTGCTCGAAGTGCTTCACGATCGACGGCGCGAGCTGCTGCCGGAGCTGGCCGGCGTCTGCGAAGAGACCACCACCGGCGTTGAGCGAGCGCGCGAGCGACAGGCGTCCGGCGGGCTGCAAACCGCGGTGATGCTGATCAACGACGCCCGCTGCAAGTACCTGTTCGACAACGTCCACGGCACCGGGCAGTCGGTGTGGGATGCGGTGATGCGCAGCACCAATCTGTCGATTGCGGGGAAGTCGGTTTGCGTGATGGGCTTTGGCTGGTGCGGTCGCGGGATTGCCCTGCGGGCCGCCGGGCTGGGCGCGCGCGTGTCCGTCATCGAACCCGACCCCATCAAGGCCGCCGACGCGCTAATGACCGGCTATCACGTCGGCAGCGCGGCTGAGCTGCTGGCGAAGGCGGATTTTGTGGTGACCGCCACCGGCGTTGCCGCCACGCTGAGCGAACCGCACTTTGCCCATCTCAAGCCGGGGGCCATCCTCGCCAACGCCGGCCACTTCTGGGATGAAATCGACGCCAGCAGCCTCGCCGCTGCCGGCACGGAGCAGCGCACCATGCGGGAGAACGTGACCGGCACCCGCCTTCCCCAGGGCTGGGTCTATCTGCTCGGCGAGGGTCATATCGTGAACATCGCCTGCGCGGACGGCCATCCGGCCGAGATCATGGATACCAGCTTTGCGCTGCAGGCCTTGAGCGTCCATGCGCTGCTGACCGGGCCATCGCCGGAACCTGGCCTGCACCCCGTACCCGAATCGGTTGATCGACGTGTGGCCGAGCTGAAGCTGGCGGCCGCCGGCGTGACAATCGCCTGAGGCAACACGGCGACCCGGTTCGGCGAACGGGTTGGGCGAACCGGCTGTCAGGTTGAGGCGAGTTCGCCCAGCGTGCGCACCGCCTGCGCGAGGCGATCACCCCACGGGTGCCCGAAACTCAGCCGGACAAAATGGCGGTACCGATTTCCCGGCGAAAATATGGCGCCGGGCGCCACGCTGATCCCGGCGTCCAGCGCACGCTGGAAATACGCCGCGCTGTCGAAGTTTGAGGTCATCTCCAGCCACAGCACCGAGCCGCCCGCCGGCTGAGATATGCGGGTGTTGGCCGGGAAATGCTCTGCGACCAGGGCCGCCATCCGTTCGCAGTTCAACTTCAGCACCGGCCGCAGCTGGCGCAGGTGGCGGTCGTACTCGCCCGATCCCATAAACTCGGCGAGGGTCAGCTGCTGCAGTAGTCCCGAGGAGTAGGACAGCGCACGCTTGAGCTTCAGCACCTGATCAGTAAAACGCCCCGGCAGCAGCCAGCCAATCCGATAGCCCGGCGCCACGGTCTTGGAAAACGACCCGGCGGTCAGCACGAGCCCGCGACGGGAGAAAAATTGGGCGGGCTTCCCGCGACGCCCGTCGAAACGAAGATCTCCATACACATCGTCTTCGATCAGCGGCACGCGATAGCTTTCCAGAAGCTCAACCAGCCGCTGTCGATGGTCATCGTCGGTCGCGGAGCCGAGCGGATTATTCAGCGAAGACGAAAAAACGCAGGCGCGGATCGACTGCTGGCCCAGGGCGTGCTCAAGCGCGTCCAGACAAAGACCCTCCGTCGGACACGTCTCAATTTCGAGCGCAAGCATGCCGAGCGACTCGATCAGCTCGAGCGTTCCGCTGTAGGTCGGAGACTCGACGGCAACGACGTCACCCCGCCGGGCGACTGCATTCAGGGCGAGCGCCAGCGCTTCCTGGCAGCCGTTGGTCACGACCACCTCCTGCGGCCGAACGGCCCCGCCAAGGTCCAGGTAGCGAAACGCCAGCTGCCGCTGCAGGCCCGGCTCCCCGGCAACCGGTGCATACCCCACGCTGCGCTGCTCGGCGCGCGCCATCACGCGTTTCATCGTTCGATGTAGCGCTTTGGCTGCCGGCCTGGCCATAGAGGGATTAGCGATGCCCAACGGAACCACGCCGGGCTGATGAATCCCGTCATACACCTGCTCGACGAGATTCCGGCAGCTGACCTCAACAGGCTCTGAGCTCGCCCGCGCAGGCGGTCGCACCAGCGCGTTTCTAATCCTGGCGAGCACGTAAAACCCCGACTGGGGCCGCGACTCCACGTGCCCCTGGCGCTCAAGTTCCTCGTAGGCCTGCTTGACCGTGGGAATGCTGACATCCAGATTTTTCGCCAGCCGCCGCAGGCTCGGCAGCCGATCTCCAGGTCGAAGCGCGCCGGAATCAATTTCCATGCGAATCAGATCGATGACCTGCTGGTAGAGAAAATCGTTTTTTCGGCGGTCAACGGCAAGCATGATCGGCCAACTGATGAGCTTTCGTTATTCTGCAACGATAACTGTACAGGTGGCAATAGCGAAACCCAGGAAATGGAGACTCCGCGTTGCGAACGATCAGACTTCCGCTCATTATTCTTCGCGACCCAACGCCTCTGCGGCGCCGAAGTGAGTAAGCAACATGCTGGTTGAGACCGACGTTCTGGCCCGGCGGCTGGGAGAGCCCGGACTGCGCATCATCGACTGCAATATCTTGATGACCCCAAAACCCGGCGGCGGCTACGAGATTCGCTCCGGGCGGGACGACTGGGAAGCCGCCCATATTCCCGGCAGCATCTATATCGATCTGGAGCATGAGCTTTCAGACGCTGAATCGAAGCTCCGGTTCATGATGCCGGGGCCGGAAAAGTTTGCTCGCGTCATGGGCACCAAGGGCATCAGCGATGCCCATCAAGTGGTGCTGTACTCCCGCGGCGCAAACTTCTGGGCAACGCGCCTGTACCTGATGTTTCGGGAATATGGCTTCGACGATGTTCATATTCTGAACGGTGGCTGGGACCGCTGGCTGGCGGAGGACAGGCCCGTGACCCAAGAGGCGGTCGACTGGCCGGCGACGCAGTTTCAGGCCGGGGAGCCCCGCGGTCACTTCGTCGATCACCGGGCGGTCCTTGCAGGCATCGAAGACCCGAACACAGTGATTATCAACGCGCTCTCGCCTGAGATTCATTCAGGCAGGGTGTTTAATCCTCCCTACGGTCGGCGGGGCAGAATCAAGGGCAGCAGCAACGTCTACTGCATGGACCTGATCGATCCTGAGACCCAGCGCTTTGCGGACGCCGACGCACTCAAGAAACGCTTTGCGGAAAGCGGAGCGTTGGATGCCGAGCGAGTGATCGTGTACTGCGGCGGCGGCATCTCTGCCACCACGGATGCGGTGGCCCTGAGGCTCCTCGGCAAAGAGCAGGTTTATGTGTACGACGGATCGCTCAACGAGTGGGGGAACAACCCGAATCTGCCCATGGAAACGGATTGAGCTGTCATCTGGTTGCGTTGGTTTCCGGCCCGCTCAGAACGCCAGCACCTCTGAAGCGCTCGCGCTGACCGCACGCTGTGCTGCCCGCAGCTTATCGAGACTGACAGGCTGATCGATCGCCGCCAGTGCGCGAAGCACGTCATCGAGGCTCTTTTCCCCGCCGCTCTTGCGCTGCAGCTCAAGGTCAAGATCATGCAGAATGAGCGCCGCCTTCGCCGTTGTTGGCCCGGTTGAC
This sequence comes from Lysobacterales bacterium, assembly GCA_028285525.1. Taxonomy (GTDB): domain Bacteria; phylum Pseudomonadota; class Gammaproteobacteria; order Xanthomonadales; family SZUA-38; genus JANQOZ01. The sequence goes on along the minus strand of JANQOZ010000060.1, from coordinate 28,998 downwards.
CGACGAGCGTCCAGCGGCCCGGCGTCTTTGCTCCACTCCCGCAGGCTGTCCAGAGCGCGATCGAAGCGACGCCCGGTGATCCCCCCGGACTCTCGAAGCAGCTTGAGAGAGTAGTATTCCGCAAAACCCTCAACAATCCAGTCCGCGCCGCCCTCCCCCCTCAGCCCCGACGCCACGTGCACCAGCTCATGCACCAGGGTGCTTGTCCCGTTTTCGCTGATAAGCGGTCGATCGGCGTGCAGGTACAGCGAGTTGCCTGCTGACAGGCCACCGCGCCACATGCCGTCTCTGGCGCTGACCAGCAGCAGCCTCTTGGGCATGTCGGGGAGCAACTCGACCATCGACGGGAGCGTCCAGCTCATAAAGGCCAGAAGATCCATTCGGCGGACGTCCTGGCCGACCGGACCCGCAACGGCGACCTGGACACCGGCAATTTTTTCGACGCGGACGCCGATCCGGCCACCCACCATCCAGCCCGTCGGGCGATCGAAGCTACGCTCCGGGTTACTGATCCGATATCGCCCGTCTCTGAGCTGCCGATAGGGCGTTTTGAAGGTCCAGTCAGGCGGGCCCTTAAGCGTCAGGAACGCCTCACCCTCGGTGTCTTTGAGCTGGCGCACCCGGGCAGCAGGGACGAGGTCATCGCCGCGCCAGATGGCCCAGTCAGGCGTGATCCGAGCGTCGAAGGCACCGTCACCCCGCGGGCTGTCGATGGCCACGCTGTAGCTGAGCTCCGCGCCGGACCTGAGGGAGGCAAGGACCAGCGAACCACCTCCCCTGGAGCTGGGGATATTCGACTCAAAGCCGGACATCCGGTCATGGGTTCTCAGCTCAAGGCGGCGAATGCGGTCAGCGCCGTCACCCCAGCGAATGGTCACGTGGGCAACCCGCTCCGAGGGTCGGAACTCAGCAATGTAGTCGACCTGGTAGGGGTGGTTTGGGGCCGCCAACGCCTCACCCCAGGGGCAGAGGATCAGCAGCAGCAAACCTGTGAGACTCGTCTTCAACGGACCGGTCGGCTCCAAGCGCTTGGGCCTTCCATTATACCGAGCCACGGCAGCAGCCATTCGGCCGCCAACTCACACTTTGGGAAGTTTCCAAACCGACCAGAGTCCCCAAGGTGAGACAGTTTTCCCGCCAATCCCGTCTTTGGAGCTAACCACGCAAGGAAGGCAAATCATGAAGCCTGGAATTTTTTTCTGCCTGGCCTTCAGTCCCATCACGCTGCTCGCTCAGCCCGTATTCACCCAAACCGGGCAGGACCTGCGGGGACCGTTTATCGAGAGCTTCTCCGACTCCACCCACGCCGAGGCGGCGGCCGCTGATATCGACGGTGACGGGGATCTCGATCTGCTGCTGGCGGACGACAGCGGCGGCGGTATTAACCGCGGCAGCGTGGCTTTCTTGAATGATGGGCAGGGCTTTTTCTCTGCCTCGAGTCAACGCATCGGAGACGGCACCGCCGAGACGCTGGCGACGGCCGACCTTAATGGCGACGGCCTAAGCGACCTCGTGCTGGGCAACACCTCGAACAGCGTGAACACGGACGAGGTCTACTTCAACAACGGCACCGGCTATTTCGAGCTCAGCCAGACGCTCGCCGACAGCCGCGCCCGCGACGTGATCACCGGCGACTTCGATGGAGTAAACGGCATCGATTTGTTGATTGCTGCGGCCACTGGCTTTGTCGGCGGCGCGCAGAACCTTTTGTATCTCAACAACGGCGACGGCACTTTTGGCGAGCCGGTTATGCTCGGCGCGGCAAACCCCAGCTTTGGGGCGGCGGCCGGCGATCTCGACGGGGATGGCGACCTGGACGTCTTCATCGCCAACACCGGGGGCAATCGGGTCTTACTCAACGTTGCGGGTACCCTCACCGATTCGGGCGCGACCTACGGCAACTCGCAGTCCGCCGCGGTTGCGTTGGGTGACCTGGATGGTGACGGAGACCTGGATGCGGTCACCGCCAACGCCGGCCTGCTTACCGGCACGGTCAACGGCGAACCTAACCGGATTTGGCTGAACAACGGCACGGGCGGATTCGCCGATAGCGGCCTGGCGCTGGATTCACTGCGATCCGAGTCGGTTGCGCTGGCCGACGTCGACGGCAACGGCTCGCTCGATATCTGGTTCGGCAACCTGGATGAACAGGACTCTCTGTGGCTGAACAGCAGCGGCAATTTCACCCGCGCTGAGGTGAATCTAGGCCCGAGAAACTTCAGCCGCAGCGTGGTCGCGGCAGACTTCGACGCTGACGGCGATCCGGATTTCGCCGTCACCGACTTCACCGGCAACCGTGTCTGGCTGAACGGAGACCTCAACGGTGAACCGGGCGTCAGCATCGCGCCGGTCCGCGCGGTCAGCGATGAGCTGGGTGTGCCCCGGCTGTTTGGTCTGGGCGGTTTTCCGCTGGGCGTGCCGCTACTCGTTGTGGGTGGCGAGGCGCCGGGCGTTACCGTGGGTTATCAGGTGACCTCACCAGCCGGGACGACCACCAGCCAGATTCCCGTGGACCGGCCCGGACCTGCGATCACAATCAACCCGGTCCCGCTGCCAGAGGAGACGCCGCCGTATTCCGCTCAGCTGATCCTGACCGAAGACACCACCGCGCCGATCAACGGGCCGGCCCTGGCCAGCTATCTGATCCTCGACCTCGCTACGATCACTTCGAACATGCCAGTGGGCAAGGGCCTCGGCGTAGGGCAAGCCTGTCTCGCCACGGCACTTTGCCTGGCTTTTGGCCAGGCGGGATTCGATCCCTGTGGCCAATCTTTCAAGACCGGGAAAGGCGGCTTCATCCCACCCTCGCTCAACCTGCCGCAGCTGCGCCGGCTGCGGGACGAGGTCATGAATCCGTCGCCGTCCGGGCGGTATTACAGCAACCTGTTTTATGACAACTCGACGGAGCTGATCGAAGTGGTTTTCTCCCATCCCACGCTGGCCTACGACGTGGCGGAGGCGGGCCGCCTCTGGTCGCCGGCGATAGCCTCGGAGCTGGACGGAGACGGGAGTTACCTGATCACGCCGGAGATGGGAACCATCTATCGCGAGGTCACCGATCAGCTCAAGACCTTCTCTTCACCCGAACTGCGTCAGCTGATCGAGCAGGAGGACGCGCTGATCCAGCCGGTCTCGTTTGTCGGCAAAACCGCCGGCGAGTACTGGGAGGCCGTCACCACAGCCCGAACCGAGGGGCTGTTTCGCAGCGGCTTCGAGGACCAGCCCTTCTAGAAGGTCTGCCCCACAAACAGATACGCTGACCTGCGCCCGCCCTCCGCGCCGCCGTAGGCGAGGTAAACCGGCCCGATAATCGTGTCCAGCACGACAAAAACGCTGCCCGCATGACGCGCGCTGCCGAAGCTGATGTCGTCGCGACTTTGCCATACGTTGCCCGCTTCAACGGACGCGCCCACATAGACCGGCGTGTCGAACGCCGGCGTCCGGGGGTCCCCGAGCCGGCGGTAGTAAAGCAGCCGGCCGACCGCAGCGTGTTTGCCCTGAAACTCATTGCGCGCATACCCCGATAGCGTGAACAAACCACCGACGGCAAAAGGCGAAAGATCTCCTTTGGTCACGCTGGACACGCTCCACCAGTTCAGCAGCGTGTTCTGCCCCCAGGTGATGGGTTTCAGCACCGTTGCCTGCCCGATATCAAAGGCTTCGTCCGATCCCAGACTCTCCCGGCTGCTGGTCCACTGCGCAAAGGCCAGGGTCCCGAACCGGGGAATCCCGTTATCGTCGAGGGTGTCGTAGTTGAAGCTCAGGTTGGCCGAGTTGAAGTCCGACTCGCCAGCGGTCAAGTCGGGCGAGCCGATCCGAATGGACGCGTCGCTTTCGACCCGGCCAAGGCCGACGCGAAGTTCGCCCCAGTTGCCGAACTGACGGCCGCCGGCGAGCGCGAACTCAGAATCGCGGGACCGCAGCTGCGCAAGCTGCAGCCGGTCGTCGAACAGGATAGCGCTGTCCCGACCGTATTCAGCGGCCGCGTTGACAAACCACCGAGATCGAAAGTCCAGCGGCTGGAACAGTTCGGCGAACACCCGCGGTCTTGACCCGATCTGAGCCTCGAAACGCAGCTCCCCGCCGCGTTGATTGATTTCCGTCTTGGTCAGCCTCGCAGCGAGGTTGTAGTTGCTCGTGCCGTCGAAATCGTCCTCGAAGTTAATGCCAAACCGCAGGTAATTGGGGCCCCAGCTCTTCTCCCTGGCGTTGAGCAGCAGTTCGGTGCCGGCCTGGTCCTCGTTCAGCCGGTAGCTGACCGATTCAAAAGTCCCGAACCCGTAGATTTCGCCGATGTCCGACTCCAGCTCGTCGAGATCCAGCGCCCTGCCCCGATAGTCCGACATTCGGCTGGAGATCACCTCGTCCGCCAGCAGAGACTGATTTTCGACCCTTACACGATCGATCTTCGGGGGCAGGAGTCGACGCTCAGCAAGGTCCGAGGCACGAGCGAGGTATGTGTCCCGGGTAACGGCAAGCCTTCTAAGCGCATCGGCCTCGCGTCGAGCCGAGGCCTCCCCGACCTGCATCGCCTCGACAACCCGTTCAAATGCCGTCGATCCGAGGCGACCGAGTTCAGGCGTGATCAAAACATCGCGAGCACCCAACATTTTCAGCTGGCGGTCGGTATGGCCTTTGATGAGAATCGTCAGGGTCTGGTTACTGATCGCCAGCGCTGAGTCGAGCGCCGACTCGTCCAGCAGGGGAAAGCCGACGTCGACAACAATCAGCAGGTCCGCGCCCATGTCCTTGGCCACCTGCACCGGCACGTTGCTGGTCAGACCACCGTCCACCAGCAGCCGGCCGTCGAGCCGAACGGGCTTCAGCGCGCCGGGCGCCGACATGCTGGCGCGAATGGCGCTCGCGAGATCGCCGCTGCGCAGTAGGACCTGCTCCCCGGAGGTCACGTCGGTTGCCACGGCCCTGAAGGGTATTGGCAGACGGTCAAAATCTCTGACGGTCGCCACCGGCAGCAGCCAGCGCCGCAGCGCGATTTCGAACGTTTGGCCCTGCACCAGTCCGCGCGGCAGACTCAGTCCACCGTCTCTGATCCCCACGTCAAAGTCGACCAGAAAACCGGCGTCGTCAGACTTTCGCCGCAGGCTGCGGCCCGCCCTGGGCAGGCGGTCTGAATAGAAAGCGTTCCAGTCTATGTTGGTGAACACAGACTCGAGCTCCGAAACGCTCATGCCCGACGCGTAAAGACCGCCGACGATAGCGCCCATACTGGTTCCGGCGATGTAGTCGATAGGCACCTTGAGCTCTTCAAGAACCTTCAATACCCCGACGTGAGCTGCCCCACGAGCCCCGCCCCCGCTGAGCACCAGACCGATCCGTGCCCGCGGCTCCGGATCAGACCCGGTGGCCTGAACAGCCGGTGGCAAGATCACCAGCAGCAAGCAGGCGGCGACGAGCAGTCGCCCTCCCAAACCAACCGGCAGAGTCAATGACATAGCGTCGCTCCGAATTGCTCGAAGAAATGATGAGCAAAAATGCTAACACGCAGGCCTGAAGCGCCCAGACGCGGACTCCCGCCGGCCGGAGCGAGATCCGGCGGGAGTGAACTTGACGAGTTAACCCTCGGAGGGAGCGGCCAGCGCCTCGTCGAGCATCTTGACCAGCTCGTCGCGGCTGTAGCTGTAGGGGCCCCAGCTGTTCAGCTGGACCAGCTCGTTGATCTTTGCGCCGATGGTCCAACCCTGTTCTTCCTGGTTGGGGACAACCACGTAACGCCGCAGTGGCGCGTCGTCGAACAGCGCGTGCATAAAAGCCTTTGAAACGTCGTCTGGCTCTTTGAAAGACAGCTCCCGCGCGGTGGTTTGTTCGAGCTGGGTTTTCATTTCGTCGCTGATCTCTCCGCCGGCAGCCTGGTGCTGAGCCATCTGTCGGCTGACGCTGGAGCGGCGGATATTGGACTTATAGTTCCCCGGCTCGATCACGCTGACCGACACGCCGTGCGGCGCCATCTCTTCCGCCAGCGCGTCCGTATAGGCCTCCATCGCGTGCTTGCTGCCGGCATAGGCGCTGCCGCCACCCCAGGAAATGGTGCCCGCTATCGAACCGGTGGTGACGATCCGGCCCTTCGACTTCATGACGAGCGGGGCAAACGCTTTGGTGGTGCGATAGACGCCTTCGACGTTTACGTCATAGACGAATTTCTGATCTTCGATCGGCGTATCGATGATGCTGCCGCCGCCGCCAACGCCGGCGTTGTTGACCAGCCCCCAGAGACCACCGCTGCTACTCACCAGGTCGACAGCCGCATCCACCTCATCCTGGCTCGTGACGTCGAGCCGCACCGCGGTGATGTTGTCGATCGCGTTGAGGGCAGCCAGATCCTTTTCCTTTCGTGCACCGGCATAGACGCGATAGCCGGCGCCGGCCAGCGTCTCCGCAAGATGGCGTCCGATGCCGGTGCTGGCGCCGGTGATCAGGACAGCCTTGGACTCATCAGCCAGTGATGACCTTGGCACCAGGGCAGCCACGGCGGTAGCCAGGGTAAGCAGAACAAGCGGTACGATTCTGGACATGCGACACCTGTGCGTTTGGGTGAAGCGTCGATGCTAGCACGACGCCCCCTGGCCATCTTCAGGTCTTGGTCTATGCTTGGATGAAAGACGGAAATGAGGACGCGGCATGAAACCACTCGTTTTCTGGCTCGCAGCAGCCATCTGGTCGCCAGCGGTATTGGCCGCCACCTTTTCGGTTACGCGCAGCGACGACCCCACCCCCGACGGCTGTTTAGTCAACGATTGTTCGCTGCGCGAAGCCGTCATTGCCGCTGACGACACCGCGGAAATGGATACGGTGCTCGTACCGCCCGGCCTCTATCCGATCGTGCTCAACGGCGCCGATTTTTCCGCCGAAACCGGGGATCTGGACATCACCACCGACATGGAAATTATCGGCCAGGATGCAGTTATCGACGGCCAGTCTCAGGGGCGGATCATGGATATCAGCGGCGGCGCCAGCGTGCTGCTCGAGGGGCTGCGCTTTGCTAACGGCAACACCTCGATCGCCACCAACGGCACGCTGAACGCGGGCGCTCTGCAAATCACCGGTGCCAGTGTGACGGTGCGGGACGCCGTGTTTGAAAACAACGCGGCCCAGACGCTGGGAGGCGCCATCTATCTGGCGAACGACGCTCAACTCTTGGTCGAAGATTCCGCTTTTGTGGCAAACAGCGCACGGACCGGCGGCGCGATACACGCCATTTCCGGGCTGACGCTGCGAAACGTGCTCCTCGAAGGCAATGACGCTGAACAAAACGGCGGCGCGCTCTACCTCGCAGGCACCGAAAGCGACTCCCGGCTGGAGCAGGTGACGTTCAGCGCCAATACCGGCAACGATGGGTGCGGCATTCTGTTTTTGGGTCGCACCCTGGACGTGGACGCAATGGTCGCCAGCAGCAATACCTGCAGCGGCGGTGGCGGCGGCGCGCTCAACGTGCTCGGTACCGCTCATGTGAAGACCCTGACTCTGGCTAACGTCGTATTTGTGAGCAACAGCAGCGGCTCCGGAGGCGCGGTCGCCTTTCGCGACGCGGACGACACGATGCGCATCTCCCACGCCAGCTTCGTCAACAATCAGGCGACCGGTCAGGGGGGCGCCCTGTTTCACAACACCGGAACCATCGAACTGGAGAACGCAACCTTCAGCGGCAACCAGTCCAACCTGGAGGGGGGCGCTGTCCGCAGCATTTTTGGCGGCGACGTGACGCTGCGCCACGTCACTATCACCGGCGGCAGCGCCAGCGAAGGGAGCGCCATTTCTGTTCTCAACAGCCCGACCCTGAACGTGACGCTGTCCAATACGCTGATCGATGGGACTTGTGACCTGTCGTCAGCAGGATCGATCACCAGCAGCGGCGGCAATCTGGAAGGTCCAGGAGACAGCTGCGAGCTGGTGGCAGCCACAGACCTGGTGATGCGCAACGTCGCTCAGCTGGGAATCGGGCCGCTGCGGTCCGCGCTGGACGTGACGCCGCATCATCCGCTCACCGCCGCCAGCGAGGCGCGCGGGCAGGGGGATGCCGGCGTGTGTGACGCGGTGGCGGTTGATCAGCTCTTCAATCCGAGAGACACCGTGTGCGCCAGCGGTGCCGTCGAATCAGAAGAGCTCTTTGCGGACAGTTTTGAGGTTCGCCGCACGCTGGGCAGCAGCGTTGTCGTAGCGCTTTAGGTAGCGCTTCAGGAAAGGTTGTCACGGACCAAGCGTCGGGCGGATTTTCGGCCGCAGTCCCCCGCTGCCGCAGGGCACTTAGCGAAGGGTTCCTCAGACGCCTGGATGGCGCCGACAGAATCGTTTACTCGGAATCCGAACCCTGATCGTCAGAGCCATCGTCGTCCGACTGCTTGTCCCGACCGTCGGTGTAGGGGCGGTCGTATTTTCCGGCGTCAGACTTGGCGTAGTCGTATTCGGTGTTGCAGCCGGTCAGCCCGGCGAGGCTCAGCGTGCTGAGGGTAAGCAGGATCAGAAGGGTGCGGGTCGTTTGCTTCATGGAGTCAGCTCGAGTCGGTAACGAATTTGCCGTTGAAAGTATCAGAGGAAGAAGCCCGCCGCAACGCGACCTACTGGCAGGGTCGGTCCGTTCTGGCGCCGCTCGAGCAAACGGCTATGGCTCGTCGGATTGAGGCCGAAAACGGATCGTCACTTTACGCCGACCCCAGCTGCGGGCCGCCTTCACGTCCTCGCCCATGTAGATATCGATCTTGCGGGTCCAGCGTCGATTCATCTTGTCCAGCACCTTCCACTTGCCGGGCAAACCGTCGATGGTCACCGTCGAGCCGTGGCCGAGACCGATGTCTAATAAATCGCGCGACACGGCAATGGCTTTCATGCCGGGCCTCAGCCGATCCCCCCAGGCCGCCAGGTCGGCATTCTCAGCGGTTGTCTGACCCGGGAGCGAGTTGTAGGCCGTCGCCTCAACCTCCAGCTCAACCGAGCTTGCGGCTTTGTCATCCGCGCAAGCTGGTATCAGTACAACGACCGAGATCAAGAAAACGAAGTGCCGCAGGCGGGTCATGCTGAGTGGAGGGGTTCGGTTCGTCTGGTTTGCGATGAAACGCATTAGACGCTATACGCGGCCTCTTGATCAACCGAACCGTTTCGCCGCGACAAAAAAGTTGCAGCGACCGAGTTTCACACTCCCCCAGCTTCCCGTTTCTCACCGATTAGCACAAACCGGGTTGTAAACCGTGCACGAACCGCTAGGATAGCGAGCCCGAATTCGTAACATTCTCGACACATTCCGGAGTTTCTACCTATGCGAAGAACCCTTACCGCGACTATTCTGGGGTCGGCTTTGACAAGCGGCGCCGTCGTGAGCACAGCATCGGCCACCGAGGGCGTCGAGACGCCGATTCCCCGCCCACAGTTGGCTGCTGACGGGTCGGTGATACCCGCAAGCCAAACGTACATTGTTGTCCTGCGCGATTCAGCCGCAGCCTCCTTTCAAGGCTCAGCATTGCGCGCGGCCCCGGAGCGAGTAGACGGAAGACTGGACGTGCGCGGGAATGCGACGCAGTCCTACGTCGCTTTCCTGGAAAGTCAGCAGGCCCAGTTTCTCGAAACAGCCAGCGACCTGTTGAACCGCCCCGTGCCCGCCATCATGCAAATGCAGCACGCGATCAACGCCGTGGTGGTGAAGCTGACGCCGGCAGAAGCGAAGGCCCTCTCCGACCAGCCGGAAGTGCGCCTAATTGAGCCGCAGCGAAACTACGAGCTTGACACCGACGTGGGACCGACGCTGATCAACGCGCCTGGCATCTGGGATGGCACCAACACCGGTGGAGCGCCCGGAACCCTGGGTGAGGGGATGGTGGTCGGAATTATCGATTCCGGCATCAACCACGATCACCCATCTTTTGCAGCGGTATCGCAGCCCGGTGAGCCGGAAGAGTACACCCACATTAACCCGCTCGGAACTGGCAACTTCATCGGGTTCTGCGCCGACAACCCGACCAGTCCAGACTACGCCTGCAACGACAAGCTGATTGGCGCGTACGAGTTCACCTTCCCCGTGGTTCAGGACGACCCCGATGCTGACGAAGACGAAGTGCCTGACGACGAGAATGGTCATGGCACGCACGTCGCCAGCACCGCAATCGGTAACGTGACCACCGCCAATTACCTCGGCGCCGATCCTGAGGTGTCAGGCGTAGCGCCCAGGGCGAACGTGATTGCGTATGACGTTTGCTATACCTCGATCTCCAGCGGTCGCGGGCTCTGCCCCAATGCATCCACCCTGGCGGGTATCAATCAGGCCGTCGCTGACGGTATCGTTGACGTCATTAACTTTTCCATCAGCGGTGGCGCCAACCCCTGGGACGAAGCGAACTCGCTGGCGTTTCTCAACGCGATTGAGGCGGGCATTTTCGTGTCTGCTAGCGCCGGTAACAGCGGCCCTGGGCCAGCGACGCTGGGCCATCAGGAGCCTTGGGTTGCCTCAGTTGCGGCAGCCTCCCATGGGCGATTTTTTGCAGACGCTACCGTAGACTCCGGCACCTTCACCGGCGTGAATGCCGTCGAAGGCTCGGGGCCGGTTTCGCTGACCACACCGATCACCGATACGATTCGCTTTTTCGACGGAAACCCCGAAGGATGTAACACCGGAGGCGGCATTCCTGCCGGAACCTTCGATGACGGCGGCGACGGCACCTTTGCACTGATCTCGCGTGGTGGCTGTGGCTTTGCCGAGAAAATCGCGAACGCAACGAGCGCTGGCGCTCGAGCCGTGGTTGTGTTCAACAACCGGCCCGGGACCCCCTTCTCCATGGGAGCACTGGAAAACACCACCATCCCCGGTGTGATGGTTCCACAGGCTGACGGCGAGCTGATTCGAGACGAAGTGATCGCCAACACCGGCATGGCGATGGACACCACGGCCACCCTGACCGTTCAAGACCCGGCTCAGGCGGCGGTGGATATGGGGTCAGCCGACATCGTGGCAGACTTCAGCTCGCGCGGCCCTAACGACGAAAACATCGTCAAGCCTGACGTTGCAGCACCAGGGGTTGCCATTCTGGCCGCCTTTGCGGACGACGCTGGCGCGAGCGGCGCGCCCGAATTTGAAATTCTGCAGGGTACGTCCATGTCCAGCCCGCACAATGCCGGAGCAGCAACGCTCCTGCGTGACCTGCATCCAGACTGGACGCCGTCGGAAGTCAAGTCGGCCATCATGATGACCGCTAACCCGAACATGCAGGACGATAATGGCGACGGCACGATCGGAACAGCCACAGCTTTCGACATGGGAGCCGGGCGAGTCGATCTGACCGTCACCGCGCTAACACCGGTGGTTCTCGATGAAGTCCCCAGCCGCTATCTGGCGGCGGACCCGGATACGGGCGGCGACGCCAGGACTCTGAATCTGGCCAGCATGTCCGACGATGCCTGTGGCGCAACCTGCAGCTGGACTCGCACGTTGACCAGCGTGGCGGATGCACCCGTGGCTTTCACCGCGACCTTCAACGGCGATGGCGAAGTAACGGGGACCGTGACCCCAGCCACCTTTACGATCCTTCCGGGACGCCCGCAGGAAATCACTATTGAGGTTGACACCACCGCGGTGACCACCCGGGATGAGTGGAAGTTTGGACGCGTCGAGCTCGACTACGGTGCCCCGGCTCCGCTGGGCATGCCGGTGACGGTGTTTCCGGTCGGCGCCGCCGGCAGCGTGACGCCTGACAGCGTAGCGGCCGAACTCGACCCGGATACCAGCACCACCGCCGATCTCACCATCGCCAGCACCGGCGGGGCGGAGCTGACGTTTGACATCAATCCAAATCCCCAGGGCAGCACGCGAGCTGTCGATCAACCAACCTCCTCTAACAGCGGAATTCTGTCGCGGGTCATCACAGGCGGAAATTCAATCGCAGCGGCTGACGATATCGTCCTGACTGGTGCCACGGAGATCACGGGCGTTACGGTAGATGGCTTTCAGAACGGCGCAGACCTGGTTAACACCGCGACCCAGGTTGCGCTCTATATCTGGGAGGATGACGGCGGGTTACCGGCAGGATCACCATTCGATATGGACTCAAACGCGGCCTTCGAGCTGATTGTGCCTGTGCCATCCACCGGCCTTTCCCTAACGGGAGACACCATCTCGTTTGACTTAGTGGCCCTGGGCAATACGGCGAACCTCGAGGCGGGGACCTACTGGGTCAGCGTGTTTCCAACTACCAGTGCGAGCTGGGGCTGGTTTTACGGACCCGCAGCAACGGGTACCGGCGACGCGGTGCTGATCGGAGCTGATTTCGGCGTCCCTAACTGGGCGTCGCTGATCAACCTCGGAATCATTCAGCAAAGCCTGAACCTGAGGGTTGATGCCCAGGTTGAGTGTGGCGCAACGTGGCTGAGCGCGGATCCAACCACCGGCAGCATTCCCACCGGCACATCGAGCACCGTAACCCTGACTCTGGACTCGACCGGTTTTACTCGCGGCAGTTTTGGTGCTTTTGAGTGTATCGAGACCAACGATGCCAGTACGCCGACGGCGGTGGTACCGGTGAGCATGGTGGTAAACAACACGCTGCCCAACGTGGTCGGCGAAACGATGAGCGTGGGTGAGGCCGGGACGGCAACGACCGTTGATACCGACGAACCCAGCCTGCTGGCAAACGACACCGACTTTGACGGTGATCCACTCACCGTCAGCGCCACGGCCGCCACGGAGCCGGCCAACGGCACGGTGACCCTGAACGGCGACGGGACCTTCAGCTACACCCACGATGGTTCCGAAACCGTCAGCGACAGCTTCGACTATGAGGTTTGTGACAATGCACCGGTCCCTGGATGTGTCACGGGCACGGTTGCAGTCACCGTGGTTGCGCAGAACGACCCGCCGACGGCCGTTGCTGATGCCCTTACGGTTGCTGAAAACGGTGCTACAACCACTCTCGACGGCGGCGCGGTATCACTGCTCGCCAACGACAGCGACCCGGAATCCGACCCGGTTACGGTCAGCCCCGTGCCGGCGGTCGAGCCGATGAACGGCACCGTCACCCTGAATGAAGACGGTACGTTTGAGTACGTCCACAACGGTTCGGAGACGACCAGCGACAGCTTCGACTACGAGGCCTGTGACGATGCTGGCGCCTGCTCGACGGCAACCGTTTCGGTGGCTGTGACCAACGTCAACGCGGCGCCGAACGCGGTGGCCGACGAGGTACGCGTAGTCGTAGGTGCCACGGTCACCCTGACCAGCGCCGGCGACGATTCGCTGCTGGCCAACGACACCGATCCGGAAAGCGACGGCCTGACCGTGACGGTCACGCCAATGGCCGCACCGACCATGGGTGATCTGACGCTCAACGGTGATGGAACCTTCAGCTACGTCAGCACAGCGATGGAAGCCGGCGTCGACAGCTTCTCCTACGAAGTCTGCGACGACGGACAACCGCAGGAGTGCGCCGTCGGTGAGGTTACCGTTACGGTGCTTGACGACGTGATCCTGGCCGACGGTTTCGAGGAGCCCGAAGCTCCCTGACGCCGTCCTATCAGAAGCACGAAGAAAGCCCGGCGATTGCCGGGCTTTTTTTTCACAGTCGCGCAGGACCAACTGATGGATTTTGTGATTCCCCACCTCCAGCCCCTGACAGAGTGTCGTCTCGTACAGCGTTACGACCGGTTTATCTACGACGTTGAGCTCGCCAGCGGCGAGGTGGTTAAAACCCACTGCGTGAACCCGGGCCGGATGGAGGGCCTGGTGCGCCCTGGTGCTGCCGCCTGGGTTTCTGCAGCTCCGCCGAACACCAAGCGAAAGCTGAAGTGGACGCTCGAACTGCTCGAGCTGGACGGACGTTACGTCGGGGCCAACACCGTTGTACCCAACCGCATCGCGGAGACGCTGGTTCGGGCCCGCCTGATCCCTGGGCTCAAGCGCTGGCGCGAGCTGCGTCGGGAAGTGCCCTACGGCGACGGGTCCCGCATCGACCTGCTGCTGACCAGCGGCAAAAGTGAGCATCTGGTTGAGGTCAAGAACTGTCACCTCGTCTATCCCGATCGCCGAGCCTACTTTCCGGACTCGGTCAGCGAGCGCGCCGCAAAACATCTTCGGGAGCTGGCTGAACAGACGGCGCTTGGGCGCCGCGCCACCGTGCTCTTTGTGCTGCAGCGCACCGACGGGCGGTCCCTGCGCCCTAGTCGGCTTCACGACCCGGCTTTTGCTGACGCCGTCACCGCCGCAGCGGCTGCAGGCGTGCGCTTTCGCGCGGCGCAGATTGACCCAACGCCTGAGGGCTATTACTTTCTGGGCATGATTCCTGTTGACCTGAATGACTATGACCCGGCCGACGTTGCGCCCTATCGCGAGGCGCTGAACGCCTACTCGGGCTGGAAACGCCGCGGCAAGGTGGGCTGAAACCCGTCTCCCTCACCCGCGCTATACTCGAGGAGCGCCTGGGAGAGCACCTCGACCACCCACCCCCAGGCCTGGAGGCACCCAATGGCTTACGCAGACGGTTACGTGATTCCTGTTCCCACCGCCAACAAGGCGGCCTATCTGGAAGTTGCCGAACTGGCGGCTGCGGTCTTTAAGGACCACGGCGCGCTCTCGGTGGTCGAAAACTGGGGCGACGATATCCCGGACGGCAAGGTCACCTCTTTCCCGCTGTCGGTCAAGTGTGAGCCGGACGAGACCGTCGTTTTTTCCTGGATTACCTGGCCCTCCAGGGCGGCGCGAGACGCAGGCCTAAAATCCGCCATGGAAGACCCGCGCATGGCCGAGATGGGTCCGGATGCCATGCCCTTCGACGGCAAGCGCATGATCTTCGGGGGCTTCGAAACAATCCTCGACCGCTGACCGCGGCTAGGGCTGGCTTTTGCCGCCGGCCATCGCCTTCGCAATGACCTGTCGGTGGTTGGCTGCCCAGTCGTTCAGAGGCGTTTCCGCCGCCATGCGCGCCTTGTCCCGCGCGTCGTGCAGGAGCTGGTCAACCTGAGCTACAGGCAAAGCCACGATGCCCTCTTCATCCGCCAGTACCAGGTCACCCGGCGAAATGCTGACGCCGCCGCAGTCAACGATCGGCGTCACTGGTCCCGGCTGCTTCTTTGCGGCAGGTTTCGGACAGAGTCCGCGCGCGTAGACGGGAAAACCCAATTCTCGAATCTCGCCGAGATCCCTCACCACACCGTCAATCACCAGGCCTGAGATGCCGCGCTGCTGGGCCGTGGCGCAGACGTTGCCGCCAACCAGTGCGCTGAGCCCGTCTTCACTGCGTGCAACGATGATCGAACCCGCCCGCGCCTCGTAGATGGCGGCATGCATCATAAGGTTGTCACCGGCCGGGCAATAAACGGTGTAGGCCGGCCCGAGTATGCGGGGCATCGCCGGCAGCAGCGGTGCGATAGCCCGGTCAACCACCTGACTTCGCGGCAGCACGTCCGCCAGGTCGCAAGCGGTCAGGTGGGAAAATTCGGTGAGCGAGTCGATCATCGGCTGTGGGTTACCCAAGCAAGTTCGGGCGATGACGTTACCACAGCGCACAAATCGGGCGGGCGCGCTGCAACCGCCTGGCCAGCAGCAGCGTCAAAGGTCGGTTGAGTCACAACAGGTTTGGCGAGGATTACGAATGTTCAGGATAGGGTTGGGGCTGGCGCTCCTCATCATGCTGCCGACGCTGACGCTGTCGGCCCCCGTTGATCGAGCGCTGGTACAGGCCGACCTGGCGCTGGCCAGGGAGACGCTTGAGCGGCTTCACCCCGGCTACGACCGCTACACGTCGACTGCCGCGCTGGACCAAATGTGGCGGCAGCTGGACCGGTCGCTCGACGAGCAGGTCGAATTCAACGAGGTATACCTCGGTCTATCCCGCATTCTTGCGGCCATTCGCTGCGATCACACCAAGGCAGAGCTGCCGAAGGACATAGAGCAGGCGCGAGAGTCGGCACCACTCTATCTGCCCTTTCGATTCAGACTGTTCAACACCGATGGCGCGAGCCGCATGTACGTCTCTGAACCGGGGAATACGACGCTCGAGCGGGGCGATGAAGTTCTGACCATCGACGGCACGCCGGTGCAGGATCGGCTTGCCGCCGTGGCGCCCTACATCCCAGTCGATGGTTTTACCGACCACGTCAAAAGCGTGGTGCTCGCGTCGAGCAATGAGTTCCTGGGCTCAGGCTTCGATCACTTCGATCCGCTGCTGAACGACACCCCCGCCGAGGTCATGGTGAAGGCGCGCACCAGCGACGGCAAAATTCGTACGATCACGCGCCCCCGCATTGGCTACGCCGCCTTCCGAGACCTGACCTCCGACAAGCGCTGGGGAAAGAACTTTTCCGATCCGGGTGCGGCCCGCATCGAGTTCCCGGCTGAGAAGGTTGCGGTGCTGTCGGTCGATACCTTCGTCAACTATCGCAAGCCGGCGGAGCCCGGGGCGATCTATGGTCCCCTCTTCCGGCAGGCGGCTGAGCGCAATGTGGAAACCATGATCCTGGACCTGCGCCGCAACGGCGGAGGCTCAACCGACGCGCAGCTCGGGCTGGTTGCCCGACTGATCACCAGGCCGACGCTCGGCGCACGCGATATCCGCGTCAAGACAATCGACCTCGACGGTCTTCGAGAAAACCTCGACACCTGGGAGAAGGCGGCGCTCAACCCCAAACCTGCAATGTTCACTCGGCGCGACGACGGCTGGTGGTCGGTAAAGCCCGAGTTTGGTGGGGTGGGTGGCCCGCTCAAGCCCGATCCCGACGCGTTCGGCGGTCGCCTGATTGTGCTAACCAGCCGGTCGAACTCGTCTGGCTCCACGTCTTTCGTATCAGTGATGCAGGCAACCGGGCGGGCGACCCTGGTCGGCGAGCCCACCGGCGGAAGCCAGGAAGGCCCCACCGCTGGCATCATCTTCTTTCTCTCGCTGCCAAATACCGGCATCGTAGTCAGAGTGCCGTACCAGCTCACCGAGCAGGTGACCGAGAACCCGGTTTACGGTCGGGGCTTCGACCCGGACATCGAGGCGCCGGAGACGTATGAATCGTGGCTTGCCGGGCGTGATCCGGCTCTGGAGGCGGCCATCAGCCTGGCGACCGAAGGCGCTCAATAAGCACGTCGCCCCCAGCTACGCCTCAGCCATCATGGCGCGAACATGATCGAGCACGCCGTACCGCCGCTGAAGCTCCTCCAGCGCCTCGGCGTTGCCGCTGCGAATATCTTTCAGTGCCTGCTGCACGCGGGGCTCAGAAAGGATCGGCTGAAGAAACCCTTTGGGCCAGTCGATAGCGGGCCAGAGGCAAGCCTCACACCCATAGGTGAGGGGATAGCGAAATCCCTGATCAACGGCTCGGAGGAATGCCTCCACGGCCTCGTTATTCTGGTTTAGCTTGGCGTACACCAACGCTCGCTGAAAGGAAACGCGCCAGTTTCCGCCGTCCTCCCGTGCGGGCGGCATCCAACTGACCATAGCCCCAGCCAGAGCCTGCGCTTCGCTGCTGCGACCCGATCGCGCCAGCAGCTCACTGCCAAGTAGTGCGACCCAATCGCCGTCCGAACCAAGCCTGCCCGAACGAAGCTCCGGCGGCTCGGCGAAGACTTCCGGCCAGCGTGCCCTGAGTTCCTTGAGGGCATCCTCAAAGCGACCCCTGACATAAAATCCCATAGCCTGAGCAAACGGCCGAAACACCGGCGGTACGTCGGCGCCCATCAACGCAGTCTGGTACGCACCCCAGTCGCGGCGGAGCATGGCACTGTTTGTCAGACTTAGAGAATCGGTTCCAGCATCGAGTAGAAACTGGGCTTCGGGAAGTGCTCCCATCTCAGCGAGCGTCATGGAAAACATCGACCGTGACCAGTAGTCAGCCAGCGACCTTGACGGGTCCGTAAACAGCAGTTTGGTGTAGGTCTCAAAATCACCAAAATCTTTGGCCGTCTCCGCCAGCACCGCCGGCGACAGCTCCTGGTAGGTGTTGTAGGTCTGCAGCAGGAAGCTGGCGGCCGCCGCACGGTCGCCGTCGCTGTAATAGCGCAGGGCCAGCGCCGAACGAACAGGAAGATGGGCCGGATCGATGCGTAGCGCGCTTTCCAGCAGCGCCGAGTCGTTGGTCATACGATAGCTGGCGTACAGGGCTTCGATGTGCCGCGGGTTTGCGCGCAGCGCCTGCGCATATCGTCTGGCAACGTTTGTCTGATCCTCCGCGCGCGTCATCTCCGCCACCCAAGCCTGGGCAAAAAGCACATCAGGGTGCTCGGGAAGCGCCGCCGTTGCCCGAGCAAGCGCTTGGCTGGAGGCCGGTGACGGGGCCTGCTCCAGATAGGCAGCAACGATGGCTTTGTATGCGTGGGCCAGCGCATGTTCCGGGTCCAGCGCCAGCGCATCATCGAAACGCCCCAGCGCGCTGTTGTCCCGGCTACGCCACAGCGCCCGACCCTCGAGATAGCTTGCGTGCGCCTCCGGTGAAACGGACTTGTAGCTGGCCTTCGCCACCTCGTCATAGCTGATTGCCCCAAGCAAGGCGCTGACCACGGCTCTGGCGATGTCATCCTGGATCGAAAAAAGGTCGGCCAGATCCCGGTCGAAGGTCTGGGACCAGCGGGAGAAGCCGGTGCTTGCCTCGACCAGCGAGGCTGTGATCCTGAGGGCGTCGCCGGAACGGCGCACGGTGCCTTCGACCAGGTAATCAACGTTCAGCTGGCGACCCATCACCTGGGGCTCATCGTTGGCGTTTTTGAAGCGGAAAACCGAAGAGCGGCCCGGGACGACAAGACCCCGGACGGCGGAAAGACGATGGAGCAGCTCCTCTGACAATCCGTCGGCGAACAGCTCGTCGCTGCCGTCGGTCGAGAGGCTGCGGAACGGGATCACGGCCAGCCCAACCCGATCAGACCGAGTCGCCGGAACCGGCTCGTCCGTCAAGTTTGCACTGGCACGCCACCACTGCCACCCCACGGCCAGGATCAGCGCCAGCGCGGCGCCCAGAACCCAGCCTCGGCTCGATTTAAGGTTCGCCTGCGGTGGCGCGGCCTGAAGCGGCGGGCGTGGGGCCGTTTGCTGACCAATTCGGCTCAGCAGTTCGCCAAGCGAAGCTGAGTTCCGCCCGGCAAACCAGCTCGCCATGTCGAGCGTCTGGAGCTGACGAAAGCCCAGCGGCCCCAGCGTACCGTCCAGCGAGATGGGAATCAGCTTGCCCTGACTTTGCGCCAGCTCAGCCTCATCTCTCACCCACTGGGAGTCGGTTGCGTTTGCGGACCAGACGACAAAGACCTGCCGGGCGGCGTCGATCTCTCTTTCGATTGTTCGCGCAAAATCGGCGCCGGCGCCGATGTCTCGATCCCAGAAAACGTCCAGACCCTGCTCAGCCAAAGCTGCCGCCAGCCGGCCAACCGCTGCCTGGTCCTTTCTGCTGTAGGAAATAAATACGTCCGCCACGGTGCTAGTTTACCGCGCCACAATGCCCGACGGGCCGCCGGCGGATAGCGCAGAGGTGATCGCCAGCGAGCTTGCGGTCAGGCCCGGCGTTTTTCGGTTTTCAGCACGTCTCCGCCTGTCACCGCTCGTTTGGCCCGGTACATATCCGTATCCGCGTGCGCCAAAAGGGAATCGAGCGTTTCGCCATGCTCGGGGAAGCGTGCACGCCCGATCGACGCGCTGCAGCTGACGCGCTGATCATCGAGCTGGTAGTCCTCGCTCAGGGTGTCGGTGACACGGTCGATCAGATTCTGCTCGGTGACGGGCGTCAGGCCGGCCGCCAGCACGACAAACTCGTCGCCGCCAAAGCGGCCCACCAGATCCTGGGAGCGACAGGAGTCCACAAGTCGGCCTGAGACGATCTGCAGCAGGCGGTCACCAGCAGAATGGCCAAACCTGTCATTCACCTGCTTGAAGCCATTGAGATCGATGAACAACACCAGACCGCCGGCATCGCTCTCTACGACCCGCTGCGCTGCCTGCTCGAAGCCGTGCCGGTTCATGACGCCAGTCAGGTAATCCGAGTTTGCTTTCCTTTCGGCAGCAAGTTGCCGACGCATCAACCCTGAAATGTCGGTCAACGTCAGCACCATATCGTTGTCCACGGGCTCAACCCCAAGCCGCAGCCAGCTTTTGCTGCGGTCACCGCTGAGCTCCAGATCCTCCGACATCACCCGGCCGTCAGCTGCCGCAGAAAAAATCTGCCGGGCCAGAGCCGACTCGTCGCCTTGCCAGCCGGCGAGGACCAGCGAGAGGATCTCCGCCGCGTATTTGTCAGCCAGGCTGTCTGCGTCAACCCTCGCCCAGCGTGCAGCCGCCGCGTTGGCAAAGACGCACCGGTAGGTGACCGGTTCACCGTCCGCAGCCGTCGATTCCCGGCGCAACCGAACAATGCCGTAAGAGGCATGCTCGACAATCGTGCGCATCAGCTGCTCGCCAGTGGCGAGGGCCTCCTGCGCGGAACGTTCGGCGGTGATGTCCCGACAGATCAGCGTCTGGCCGCGGGGGCTCCCGTCGTCAGCCAACA
Source organism: Lysobacterales bacterium (assembly GCA_028285525.1). Classification (GTDB taxonomy): domain Bacteria; phylum Pseudomonadota; class Gammaproteobacteria; order Xanthomonadales; family SZUA-38; genus JANQOZ01. The sequence continues at coordinate 8,565 of JANQOZ010000060.1, read as the reverse complement.
CCTTGGACTTGCGCACATCAAACCAACGGTCGTCGTGCAGCAGCGGTTTGCCTGAATCGAGCGAAGAAGAAAGCGCAACCGTCACCGGCGAAGTCGGCGGCAGCGGCCTCCCGAGCAGCGCCGTCCTGTCCATCCCGAAGAGATCGCTGGCAGCGTGATTGATTGAGACAACCCGCCCGGCAAGGTCGATGCCGATCATCGGATCGTCGATTTGCTCGATCAGCTCGCGATAAGACACAGGCCGGAAACGATGGCCTCGAAGATCGTTGATAATCCAAAGGAACAGCGGCGCGGTCAGCGAAACGGATAAAGCTGGCAACCACAGCCGATCGAGGTGGACGCCGAACGAGTGCAGCAGGCCGGTGAGCATCGGGCCCACGCTGATGATGAGAAACAGCACCATCGACCGGCGCTGCGGCGCGGAAACAGCCGACAGGCGCAGAAAAAAGATGCCCATCATGCTGCCCAGAAGGAGATAGCTGTAGGGGGCATGAACAAATCGGTACCAGGGGCCCCAGGCCGGGTGGACAAGCAGCTGGCCCGTACCGTCATCGAGCTGGGGCGACCAAAGCAGACCGTGCGCTGAGTTGGTCAGCGCGAGCAGTATCGTGCAAACGGGGATCACGCTCAGCAGCACCAGCGACCGCGGCCGGAAAGGCCGACCCATCATGTCGAAAACCAGCGCAATCAGCGCCACAGGTATGCCCGCGCGGCAGAAAAACATCATGACCTTGGCCGCTGCTAAGGTTGTTGCGTCATCCGCAACCACCTGCAGCGCGGCACCGCCGAGCCCGGGCAGCACCAGAACAAAATAGATTCCGAGGGACCACGCTACACCTTCCCGCGCTTGTTTCAGCGTGGTAGCGGCCATCCAGGCAAAGACGGCCATCGCCAGCACGAGAAGAGTCAGCGAACTGTAGTGCAAAAACACCGAAAGCACCCGACAAGTTATCCGAAAAAGAGGTTACCACGGGCAGCAGGCCTGGTTTACTCTGTTGCGTGAGCTCAGGCAATTTCTTCAGACAAAAAAGGGGAGAACATGCGTTCAGGCAAACAGCGGGTCGCCGTCTTAGGCGGCGGCATCGGTGGGCTGACCGCAGCCTGGGAGCTGCAGAAAACCGGCAATTATGACGTCACCGTCTATCAACTGGGCTGGCGGCTTGGCGGCAAGTGCGCCACAGGGCGTGATCCGGCCAACGGATACCGTCTCGAGGAACACGGCATCCATGGCTTCCTCGGCAGCTACTACAACGCGCTGGAGATGCTGAATGAGGTGTTTGAGGAGCTGGCGGCGCTCCCCGACAACCCCGGCTTTCTCACAAGCCTGGACGATGCGTTCGATCTGCAGAACGCCGTAGCGATGTGGGATTTCAATCGCGCCGGCTGGGAACACTGGTCGCTGGAATTGCCGATCAACAGCTACCGCTACTCCCAGGCGGGAGATCTGGCCAGGTTCGAGCATCGACTCGAGGCGATGCTGAAGTTTCTGGGGGTGCTGGCGGCAAAGATGAAGGAGTCCGCTGAAGGCGGCGCTCACGGCGATCACGCCACCCTGCTGGCCAGGCTGGTGCAGGAACTGGAGCACCATGCCGACGTTGCCTCACACCCAAAGCTGGCCAAGTGGCTGATCGGGCTCCTGGAGACATGTTGGCGGCCGCTAGCGAAACTGCTGAGCGCTGGCGACCTGCTTGAGGAACACAGCGATCTTCGTCACCTGTTTGTGATTCTGGATCTCGGCCTTGCCACGCTCAGCGGGCTCTTTCAGGATCGCATTCCCGAACGCGGCTTCGACGCAATCGATGACGAGAACTTCGCCGACTGGCTGAGCCGTCATGGCGCCCATCCGATCACGCTGAGCAGCCCGCTGACCCTCAACACCATTGCCCTGTCCTATCAGTTTCCGCAGGGGGATACGTCGATTGCCCCGCAGATGAGCGCAGCTTCGTATCTCGACTGGAATCTTCGACAATTTGCCTATCTCGGTGCTTTTGGGATGCTGTTCGCCGCGGGTACCGGCGAGACGGTCATCGCGCCGCTCTACTGGGCGCTACGGTCCCGGGGCGTTAAGTTCAAGTTTTTTCACAAGGTTGAAGCGCTGAGGCTGTCGCCGGACAAAAAGTCGGTGGCTGAGATCGATCTGGGTATCCAGGCCCACGTGTTGGCAGACGAATACGACCCGCTGATCGGCCCCGTGAAGGGACTGATGTGCTGGCCCAACCGCCCAAACTTTGAGCAGCTCAAGGAAGGCCAAGCTCTCGCCGATGGCAGCGAGCTGCCGGGGGGCGGCTATGACCTGGAATCCTACTGGACTCGCTGGGAGTGCCCGGCACGGAAAACGCTGAAAAGCGGCGAAGACTTCGACCAGGTCGTGCTGGCGATCTCGATCGGTGCCCTGCCCTACCTCTGTCAGGAGCTGCTCGAGGATACAGGCAACCTCCCAGAATGCGCGGACCCGGGCGGACGGACACGCTGGCAGGCCATGGTGGATGAGGTGCCAACCGTTCAAACGCAGGCGATGCAGCTTTGGTTCGACAGCCCGCTGCCCGACCTCGGTCTGCCGTCACTGCCGGGCAACAACGTCTGGATCGCCGGAACGTACGTCAATCCTCTTGGGGGCCAGGTTGACTTCAGCCATCTGCTCAAGGTCGAGGACTGGCCTGCTGACTCGGCGCCGCAAGGGCTGCTGTATATCTGCGGCACCATGCCCGATGACGGCATACCGGCTTTCAGCGAGCATCACTATCCCGACACGCAGCGCGATCGGGTTCGCTACCAGTGTATTCAATACCTTGGGGCCGCCACCGGCCCGCTGCTCGCGAAGGCCACGGTCAACGCCGTGCAGGGCGCGGCCGATCCGATAGGCCTGGATTTCAGCCTGCTGCACGCGACCGACCCGAGCGCCGCTCCACGGGGAGCCGGGCGCTTTGAGACCCAGTTCTGGCGCGCGAACATCGACCCGACGGAACGCTATGTCACCAGTCCCCCAGGCAGCGCCCGTTATCGGCTCAGGGCTGACGCGACGGGCTATGACAACCTGACCGTCGCCGGGGATTGGATCTATACCGGTCTGAACGTCGGGAGCGTGGAGGGCACGGTCATGGGCGGCCGCCTGGCAGCAAACGCAATCTGCGGATCGCCGAAAAAGCGCGATATCCACGGCTATGATCCCTTTGGACTGGAACCGTAGACTGACAAATCCGATGACGACTCCGGGTCCGGCGCTCAAAGCGAGCCCAGCCCGCCCCACCGGCTGCCCGCTGACTCTGCTGCTTTTTGTTCTGCTGAGCTGCGGCATGAGCGTGTGCCTGGCGCAAGACACGCTCTTCAAGCAGGTACGCGTCATCACGATGACCGATGCCGGTGAGCTGACGCGCGCAGACCTGCGCGTACGGGGCGGTCGGATCGACGCCATCGACAGCGACCTGCCGGCAACGGGCAATGCTCGCGTCATCGACGGCGAGGGCTTGACCCTGATGCCCGGTCTGGCAGACATGCACGTGCACTATGGCTCCGAGGGCGAGGGGGCGCTCTATCTGGCCAACAGCATCACCACCGTGCGTAATCTCTGGGGGTCCGCGCGGATTCTGGCGCTGGGAACGCGGGCCGCGGCGGGAGTTGCCGCCGGGCCCAACATCTACACCTGCGGACCGCTGATGGACGGCCCGAACCCGGTGTGGGGCAACCGGTCGCTGATGATCGACAGCCCGGAGCAGGCAATCGGTGCAATCGAGGCACAGCGAACGACCGGCTATCGGGCGGTGAAGCTGTATGAAGGACTGACGCCGGAGATCTATCGTGCTGCGGTTCAGGCCGCCAGGAAGCGTGGACTGCAGGTATGGACCCACACGCCGCGGTCCATGACGGTAGACGAAGTTCTCGCGCTTGGGGTCGACAGCCTCGAGCATTTCAACGATGTGAGTCAGGCGATCTATCCGCTGGCTGAGGGCCAGGAAATGCCCGGCAAGGCGGCACGCTGGGCGGGCGCTGATCCTGCGCTGATGCGGGCGTTTGCCGAACGATCCGCGGCTTCGGGCGTGTGGCATTCACCCACCTACACGGTCATCGCGGACCGCTATCGGCATGCCGCTGACCCGCAGGCCTGGTTCGCCCGCCCGGAAATCGACCTGCTCGATCCGGGACTCGAGCGCTGGTGGCGCCAGTCCCTGGATCGCATGACGCCACTTAACGCCGAAATGCGAAGCGCGGCCCGCAATCAGCGTCGACTGATCGGCCTGCTGCACGAAGCCGGTGCGCCGCTGCTGATCGGAACCGATTCGCCCAATCCGTTTGTCATACCCGGCTACGCTATTCACGACGAGCTGGCGGCTTTTGTCGCGGCCGGGATCAGCCGCCGGCACGTGCTTGAAATCGCCACCCGTGAGGCGGCGCGCTTCTTGGAGGAGGAAGGTGAATAGGGCGTTGTAGCGCCGGGAGCGAGGGCTGACCTTGTGCTGCTCGACGGTGACCCGCTGCAGGATCTGTCGGTGCTGCGCCGCCCGGTCGGCGTCATGGTGAACGGCCACTGGTATGACCGGGCCCAGCTCGGTGACCTGCTTAAAGCACGACGCGAAGCCACCGCCAACAGCGCCCTTCGATGACGCAGCGTCAGCGCATAGACACTTCGTTGTCGTAAACCTCCTGGGGCAGCGGCAGTCCTGCGAGCTCCGCGTCCCCCAGCGGTCCGTCAGGGGCGTAACCAAACTGCTTTACGAGCGCCTCCAGCTGGCGACAGTGATGCGCCGCGTGCCACGTCGTGCGTTCCAGGACGTCCAGCGATCGACGCCGGCCGTAATAGGTGTCGAGACGGTCGGGCAAGTTGCCCCCGGCCGACTGCCACCAGCCGGCGAGCGCCTCGCCGACCTCCCGACCCAGCTCCGCAAGCTGCTCACCGGTTTCCACGCCGTCTGGTGTCGGCCGCTCGAACCACTCGTAATCCAACCGTCCACCGTTCGCAGACGCGAGGAACGCCCGGATAACCATAAAGACGTGATAGACCAGGTCGCTGTACGGACGGTCCCGGCCCGGGAAGCTGCCCCGGAGCTGATCCCGCGAAAGTTGGCGTGCATACCGACAGGCCGCGTCGATCACCAGGTGACATTTGTGCACGTATTGCGCCGGAGACAGCGCCGGTTCGGTGATGGAAACGCCGACAAAGTCCGCGACGTCCCGAAGATCCTGACAGTAGGTCCCCTGCCGCCCCCTGGCTACCACCGGCACGGATCGAAAGCCCAGGTCAGCCAGCTCGGTCAGCGCTCCCGGTACCTCCTTCACGTTGATCGACTCGAACGCGATGCCGTGCTCAATCAAGAACTCTTTGGTCCGCAAACAGCTGGAGCAGCCCGGCATCCAGTAAACCCGATAAGTCGATCTGTCATTCACGGCTCGGTAGAGACCCTTAGCGCCAATCAGCCTGGGAACTCTAGCGCAAAGCCCTGACGGCTACAGCACCGGCACGACGCGCCGGGACCTCACCCTAGTCGGGCAAAGCGAATGCGAGGACAAAATCGCCGGGCATACTGCCCTCCGGCTGACTGCCGCCCGCTGTCAGGACCACATACTGGCGCCCCTCAAATTGATAGCTCATCGGCGTCGCCTGGGGCTCTGCCGGCAGCGCGATCCGCGCCAGTACCTGACCGCTGTCGCTGGCCATCACCATGAGGGTCCGATCCCAGCGCGACGGGGCAAACGTCAGCCCTCCGGCGGTCATCACCGGCCCGCCCGACACCAGCGAACCCCAGTTGCTGGCCTCGGGGTGATCCTTTGCGTTGGGGAAAGGCCCGGACGGCGTCTCCCAGAGGACACGGCCATGCTTCAGGTCGACGGCCACCCAGGTGCCCCAGGGACCCCGGTGACAGGGCAGAACCAGTTCGGGGTGGTAGACGTCGTATCGGGCCATGCCGTAGGGCGTGCCGGACTGGCTCGTAAACTGAACACCCTGCGGCCCACCCGCCTCCTGTCGGCGGCGCTTTTTGAAGTCTTTCCGCGGAATCAGTTCGACCACCGTGGGGAGTCGATTGAGACCCAGTACGGCGATGCCGCGGGCTGCGTCCACGCTTACCGAGCCCCAGTTGGTGCCACCGCCGTTGCCCGGATAGAGCACGCTGCCCTCCAGGCTCGGTGGAGTGAACAGGCCCTCCCAGCGGCGGCCCTCGAGCAGCTTAGAGCAGTAGCGGGTCATGGCCGGGCTGTGGTCCCAGAGTTCGAAGCTGTCAGGGTGCAGCGCCAGGCTCGGCGACGGAAAAGGCTGGGTACCCGCCGCATCTTCGCCCGGCACATCCGACTTCGGCACCTTACCTTCGCTGACAGGAAACAGCGGCTCGCCGGTCGCGGCATCGAGGACAAACAGATGACCCATCTTGGTCGCCTGCAGCAGCATCAGCGGGCCGTCGTCCGAGAGCCGGGTGAGCGCCGGCTGGGCCGCGAGATCGTAATCCCAGAGATCGTGATGAACGGTCTGAAAGTGCCAGTGTACGGCGCCGCTGGCAACATCCAGTGCAACTACCGAATTGGCGAAGCTGTTTGGGCCCTCCCGCTCTCCGCCGAAAAAGTCTGGTGAGGGACTGGTCGTTGGCACAAACACCAGCCCGAGTTCTTCGCTGGCGGATGCCACCGACCACATGTTGCCGCCGCCGGTTCGGCTCGCCTGCCCGGGATCCCAACCGGCGGCGCTGGCCCGGCGCCGATCCTTGGGAACCGGATCGAACGACCATTGCTGCTTGCCGCTGCGGGCGTCAAAAGCCCGAATCGTGCCGGACTCCAGGCGCACGCCGCCATTGTCACCGATCGAAGAACCGACAATAAGCGTCGACCCGACCACCGTGACCGGGGAGGTCAGAGAATACTCGCCGCGACGATAGTTCGGGATGCCGCGGCTGAGATCAATCTCGCCTTTGCGACCGAAGTCTGCACAGGGCCGACCGGTCCTGCTGTCCAGGGCGATGAGCCGCGCGTCGAGGGTTCCGAGAAAGATGCGTGAGGCGCAGTGCCCGGTGCCGGACCCGCGCCAGGCGCTGACCCCGCGAGCGGTAAACAGCTCGGAGTAGCTCTTCCCAAAGTCGACCTCCGGATCAAAGCGCCAGCGCAGCTCGCCTGTGTCGGGAGCCAGTGCATAGACTCGATTGAAGCCGGACACCACGTAGAGCAGGTCGTCGAGCAAAATTGGGGTCGCTTTGAACGAGCTCGGCCGGCTGTGCTCACTCCCGTCAACCGCATCGCCGGTCCGAAACTGCCATGCCTGCTGGATGTGCTGCACGTTGTCGGGGTTCAGCTGCCGGTGTGGCGAAAAGCGGTCGCCGGCGAGGGAGCCGCCGTAGTGCTGCCAGGAACGATCCATGGCCGGCTGATCTACCGGTGCGGCGAGGCTCAGCAGCAGTGCTGCGGTGGCTGTATTGATCACTGGCGACATACCCGATGAATTGGACGCCATCTTACGTAGAGTCAGAGACGCCGGCTGCTGCTTTGTGACCAGCGGTGGTGCGCAGGGATCAGCGGTTGGCCCCTGACCCAACCCATCGGCGGGCAAAACGATTATGCTGGCCCGCATGCCTTCTTCCCAAAGCCAGCGAGGCGCAGCGAGTCGATGAAACCCATCATCGCGGTCTGCCACACGCCCAGCGATAACACACGGCTGCTGGCCGCAGCGCTGCTGCGCGGCATGCAGGCCGGCACGGAGCAACACGACGCCCTGTGCCAGCTTCCGCCGCGTGACGTCGAGGCCAGTCACGTGCTTGCTGCCGGCGGCCTGATCATCGGCACCACGGAAAATTTTGGGTCGATGGCCGGCCTGACCAAAGATTTTCTGGAACGCATCTACTATCCCTGTCTGGAGAAAACCCAGGGACTTCCGGTAGGCATCTATATCCGCGCCGGCCAGGATGGCCGCGGCACGGCTCGTCAGCTCGAGACCATCATCACCGGCCTGCGCTGGCGAATGGTTCAGCCGATGCTCACGCTGCGCGGGCCGTTTGAGCCCGGTTTTGCCGACGAGGTGGAGACGCTCGGCTGCACGCTGAGCGCCGGCATCGAAGCCGGTATCTTCTGAGAATCGCCGGCTGACGAAAGCAAATTCGATTTCTCCGGTCCCTTGAACCAGAAGGAAGGGAGAATCCGGTGACCCACTCAACAACGCGCACGATTGGCCTTTTCACGCTAACGCTACTGCTGCTCGGAGCCGCTCACGGCGCGCTGGCGCAGAACCCGCAGACCCGGACGCTGGGCGCGCGCAGCCTGATCGATCAGCCGGCGCTGGCGATGGAAATGCCGGACTACGACGCAATCGGCACCGGCCCCATGAGCATCAGGCCGCTGCTTCCCGGCAGTCCAGCGCCGGAGTTCGAGGTTTCAGGAATGTCGGGCAGCCGCCTGTCGTTCAGTCCAAAACATCTCGAACGCCCCGTGGTTGTGACGTTTTTCCGCGGCGGCTGGTGTCCCTACTGCGTGACGCAGTTTTCCGGCTTACGGAAGATCGAGGCTGAGCTGAAGGAACTGGGCTACGACATCTGGTTTATCAGCCCGGACCGACCGGAACTCCTGTCGTTCGGTGACCCTGGCCCAGACGCCCCCTAC
>JANQOZ010000051.1 GCA_028285525.1 Lysobacterales bacterium | reverse complement strand
TCCGCATTTCGTTTCTTGAGTAGTTGCCTCTCGGAACTTCTCCGGACACCTCTATACCTGTGGGAAGGTGATGAAGCACCACCTCAGCGGAGGTGATGGGCACATTCCGGCCAGATCTTGTCGCATGCCTACGACGACCGCTCGAGGATGATCCTCCGACGCGAACGACCTCTTGCGGATCCAGGTGCCATTTTGATTGGGGCTTTTCCTTCATTTTCCGATTCTGAACGAGCAACCTAACTACAAGTAGCGGGACTAAATTCCCTGTATGGAAAAATTTTGCCCGTTTTACACATTCATGGCCAACAAAATCAATTCGTTAGATGAGTTTGGAAAAATCGTAGGGAGGTGATAGGTGGAAAATACGGGGATCCAGCATTTCTTTTTTTGGGTAGGCCATTGAATTAAATGGAAATGTTTAGTCGCTCGCCTTTTTGTTAGACGCAACGACTCAGGAAATTGAACTCCGCGGGTATAGCCGTCAAACCGAGCAAGCCTGCACAGGTTCGAGGAAGAGTTTGCTAAGTTCTTAGTGAAGTGAGAACCCAACCTGCCTATTGCTCCAGATTGACGGGTACATCGGTCAGCGGCACCAGCACAGCCTGACGTTCGAAGCTGCTGCCTGCCAGTCCTGGGTAAGACACCGACAGGGTCAGTTCAGTCTGGCGCTCCAGCTCCGCGAAGCTCAGCGTGAGGTACCCGCCCTGCTCGCTGCGGGTCTCCACTAGCTCGCAGTCCGGGCAGAAGCCCGTGAAGGACAGCATCTCGGCGGTTCCCGCCTGGCCGTTGTCGGATTGGCCGATGGTCCAGCGCGGCTCGTTGTCGGCGTCGTAGAAGTACGCGACCACCACGCGCACGTCTCCCAGTGTGTCGATGGTCAGACCATAGCCGGGCTCCTGCGGATCGAACCAAAGCCCCGTGAATTGGCGCAGCGGCCTTTCGTTGGAAAACGCGAACCGCTCGAACGTTTCGCTGCCGGGGCGGCCGTCGACGGTCCAGCTGAAGACAGCGTGGGAGGAGTCCGAGAACTCGAAAGTCATCGTGCCCACTGAGGTCCCGGTGACGGTCCCGTCAGCGTTGCGGTGATAGCGAAGGAGATCCGCGGTGAAGGACCTTCCCTCGACTATCCCCACGCCCTGGTACCAGATCGGCGTCCCGTCATCCGTGTAGGTATACCAGGTGCCTGCAACCTGGCTGCCCGCCAGCTGAATGTCGACGCCGTGGCCGGACCGAGCGGGGTTGAACCACAGCCCTTGCGCTGGCCTGAAGGACGTAGACGCGGGATCCGCCGGATTGGAGCCCTGCTGGAGCTCGATGCCGTTCAGGATTCCGTCGAGATCGCGATCGAGCGCAAGCCGGGTACCGCTGCCGGCGGGTACCAGCGTGAACTGCAGCGGGTTATCCGCCGCGGCAAGGGCGCGCAGCTGCGTGGTGCTGATGGCCGCCGTGCCGTTGTCGGGGGTGAAGCTGCCGCTCTCAAAAAGCCAGGACCGCTGTCCCGAACTGACGATCAGCTCAACCTCCGGCTCCGATTCCGCCAGCGCCAGCAGCGTGTCCGATCCATCCGCAGCGCCAGCGAGCGTGGTCTGATGCCCAACGCCGGCGTGGGTGTCGAGACTTAAGGGAGCCTCCCCGTCATGGCCTGCGTTGTCGTTCCCGAACCCCGATCCACTGAACGACAGGAGAAAGGCAACCAGGTCCGCAACGTCCTGGTCGGAACCCGGCAGAAACTCCTCCAGCGACAGGAAGTTTGCCAGTGAGTCCACCGAGCCATCGTGAATAAAGCCGAAGCCGGCGCGGCCCTCGGCGCTGCGCAGGTCCATGCCAGTCTTTTCATGCATGTTGCGCAGGTGCGGGATCTTAAAGGTCCCGTTGGTCAGCGTCCCGGTCCCCGACACGTGTAGATGGTTCTCATCGTTGGGGCCGGTCTCAAAGACGCGTCCGCCCAGTGGCGTGCCGTCGAACGGGTCGGACACCCGACCGTTGCTGCCCAACCCGGTGGGTACCGTATGGCAGGTTCGGCAGCCCGTGGAGTTGCCGCCAGCCTGAGAAACGTCCACCAGGTCCCGGCTGTCGAACAGGGTACGACCCCGAATGGCGTTGCCGGTGCCCAGGGCCTGGCCCGCCGGGGCAAAGCGGCCGCTGGTGACGTGCCCGGTGAGCTGGACCGACGAGCTGAGGTTGTTGTTGAGCTGCCGGTAGGGATCGGGCGGAAACCGGAGCGTCGCCAGAAACGCCTTGAACTCCGCCATCTGGCTGTCGCTCAGCGGCGCGTCGCCTCCCATCAGGCCCACAAACGCGGGATTGAATTCTTCGATACCATCCCGGTCGCCACGCCAGTGAAGCGGCTCTTTGCCGATGATGTCTTGCAACGTCTGCGTCACCATGGGCCCTTTCAGCGGATGGAAGTTATCGCAGGGCCTGGCGATGCGGGAGGTCGAGCAGTTCTGGTTGAACATCTTGGTTTCGCCGCCCGGATCGCCGAGGTCCCACGCCAGGCGGTCGGTACGACCGTCCACGTGGCACGACGCGCAGGACGCGTGACCGAGGCCGGACGTCGCGTGCGTATCGTAGAAATGTCGGCGCCCCTCTCGAATCGCCGGTGGAAGCGGGTTGTGAACCGCCAGGCGCGTCAGCTCGCGGCGCGCCGCGATGTCCACCACCGAAAGCTCAGCGGAAAAGTGATTCCAGACGAACAGCCGCTGCTGGTCGGCGGCGACCGCCAGGCCCACCGGGCCCTCGCCCACCTCAATCGGCTCGCTGCCAGCCAGTCGCTGGCCGTCCGGCGCCAGCAGGACGACGTTGTTCGATCCCATGCCGGCCACAAACCCCACGCTGCCGTCTTCGAGCCAGGCGATGCCTCGCGGGTCGCCCAGCGAGCGCGCCCTGTCGGCCTGGGCGACGGATGACGTGAGGTAGTCCAAATGGGGATTAAGGTCGCTCACTTCCGCGTTCGCGCCGCTGACCCGCGCAGACTGAACGCGCAGAAAGGTGCCGTTGACGTTGGGCTCAAAGCGCACCTCATTGGTTCCGTCGGTACCGACCATCACCACCGTACCGGTCGCCGGGTTCACGCTGATGGCCATGCCGATATTCATCAGGCGGCTGACGTAGGAAACGGTCAGGTTCTGGGCGTCGATCACCGCGATGTCGCGGTCCGGCAGATCCCAGCCGCTGATGCGACCAGAGCGATCGGCGAGCGGCCCCGACACGAGATCCGTCCAGTCTCCGTTGTTGTCGTCCAGCCAGCGACCGTCGCTCGTCCGACGCACAATCTGGCCCACTAAAGGTGCTTCGGTAAGGCCGGCGTTAAGCGCCGGCGAAAACCCCTGCCCGGCGTTCGGCGGTGGGTTGGTGCCACCATACGGACCGGCGCTGTCGAGCGCAGCGTTCGGCGGAAAATCACCGCGCTCGGTTGCACCCGCAACCAGCGTAGTGCCGTTGCCGGATTCAAAAATAGCCGCGTAAACCGTCTGGCCATCGGGACTGACGGCCAGTGCGCGAGGGTCTTCTGCGGCAAGCTGCAGCGTCTGCGGCGCCTGCCGCGGGTTTGTGGCGCTGAAGACCTGAATCTGATTGACCTGCGAGGCGCTCACAAAAGCCCGGTCTGGGCCAGCGAAGACGACGTCGAAAGGCTCGTCGGCAGTGTTGACAGTCAATCGAACCCGGCGGGCTTCGACGTCGACAATACTCATCGAATCTGAGATGTGGTTGACGACCCACAGCTCACTGTTGTTGCGGAATCGCACCGACACCGGATCGAGCCCCACCGGCACCGAGCCCGCGAAGACCGGCAGTCCCGTAGATACGTCAAAGAGCTGAACCCGGGCGTCGGCCGTGTGGGCCACGGCCAGCAGCGTGCCGTCGGGACTCAGGTCCAGCGCGTGGACGGGATGGTTTTCCCAGTTGATGAACGGCTGGCTAAGCGCCACCCGGGGAAGCATCAGCGGCGCTACGATAATCGCCAGCAGCCCCAGCATTAGTCGACACCGGTTCCCCATGTGCCCTACTCCTACTCATCGAATATACCCCTGTACAACGCAATCAAATCGATCACCGCACAGAAGATTTTTGCCTCGGGATACTGCAGCGCCCCCTTGGGCCTTAACGTTTGCTGGCGAGCGCTGCTACCATAGGGTCGAGCCGATCCCGTCAGGCGACGGACCGGAGTCGGCATGGAAGCAGCGAGCCTGATGACCAGCGATACATGAGAGACCACTCAACTATCCGAGTCCTGCAGACGGTCAAACACCGCTGCGGCTATTACAGCGATCGTTTCACCCGCAACCTCGTTGTCGATCCGGGTGCGGAACACCTGGACGTGATCTACGACTCGCTCACCGCCAGCGGCTTTCGCCGCGCCGGGGCCCTGATCTTTCGGCCCCATTGCGAGACCTGTAACGCCTGTATCGCCACCCGAATTCCGGTGCCCGACTTCAAGCCCAGTCGCAATCAGCGCAGGGTCGCAGCAGCCAATCAGGATATTCGGGTCACGCAGTCACCCGCCCGATTCACCACGGAGATTTTTGGGCTTTACCGTCGCTACCTGACCGCACGCCACCCCTCCGGCGGCATGGATAATCCGTCCCGGGAGGACTTCGAGAATTTTCTGCTCAGCCAGTGGAGCCGAACGTTTTTCATGGAGATGCGTTTAGGCGAGGATCTGGTGGGTATCGCGGTCACCGACCGCCTGAGCAGCGGCCTGTCGGCGGTGTACACCTTTTTTGAGCCTGAGCTGAAGAGCCGCAGCCTCGGCACTTTCGCGATTTTGTCGCAGCTGCGGCTGGCTCGGGAGCTTCGGGCCCACTACCTGTTTCTGGGTTACTGGATCGAGGGGCATCCCAAGATGGACTACAAGACACGGTTTCAGCCGATGGAAGTCTTTCGCGGCGGGCAGTGGACGCGCCAACCGCACACCTCCTGATCGCATCCCCCGCAGCCAACGCGCGGTAATTGAACGCCTCAGCGCGGGGCGCGCACCGGCATATCAATCACCTGCTCTGAACCGTCGCTCAGCATGAGCGTGATGCTGATGGTCTCCTCGGCGGCAACCGCCCCCTTGGCACCCATCAGCATCAGATGCAGCCCGCCAGGCTCGAGGGCAACCGACTCGCCCGGACCGATTTCAAGCTGCGAGACGGACCGCATTCGTGCGACCCCGTCCACCACCTCGGTCCGATGGATGGACACTGAGCCGAAGCCTTCGCCGGAAGCGCCGGTCAACACCACCTTCTCGCTACCCGGATTGCGCAGCGTCGCGAAGCCCGCCGTCATCTTCATGCCCGGCGGCGGCTGGCGCACGTAGGCATCCGTGACTTCGAGCGCCGCGTCGCCCTCGGCGCAGGCGGTCATCGCCAGGCAGCTCAGGAGACAAATCAGGGTCAGTTTTGCCGCGCGCATCGGGCGCCGGAACGTTGCGTCAATGAGGTTTTGCATCTTGTGTTCGATTAGGCCAAGGTTGGATTTTGCGCGCCTGCGACGTTGGAGATCGCCGTGATGAAACGCCTCGCTATTGTACTTGCTGCCGCAGCGCTGAGCACCGAATTTGTGCGGGCGCAGACGGCTGATCCAACCGACACTGATCCCACGGAAAGCTCCGCCATGACCCAGCACAGCATCACCGTTTACAGCAAGGCTCAACCCGGCGCGGTCGACCCCGCTGCTTTCAGCGAGCAGGGCGGCTATCGCCCGGAAATCCCCGGCTACGCCGTGGTGCGGACCGTGCGCGAGATGGACCTCAGCCAGTCGTCGGTCGAATTCACCGACGTGGCGGCGGCGATCGACCCAACAACGGTTGCTTTCAAGTCGCTGAGCTTTCCCGAGGATACGCGGGTGGTCGAACAGAACTACCGCTATGACCTGGTCAGCACCGCGCGGATGCTCGAGCAGTTTGTCGGGCAGACGCTCACGCTCAAGAACGTGCTCGGCTCCGAAGTCGAGACCTACAGCGGCACGCTGATGACCAGTCAGGGAACCAGCGTGGTGCTGGAGCTTGATGACGGTCGCCTGGTCAGCCTGGCGGACGTCGGCAACATCACGTTCCCCAATCTCCCCGGCGGACTGATCACAAAACCCACTCTGCAGTGGGAGGTGGCGACACAGCAGCCGGGAAAACACGAAGTGGAGGTCAGCTACGAAACTGCGGGAATGACCTGGTGGGCCGACTACAACGTGCTGCTCGACGAAAGCAAAGGCTGTCAGCTTGATCTCCAGGCCTGGGTCAGCATTGTCAACCAGTCGGGCGGCAGCTTCGAGGACGCGCGGCTGAAGCTGATCGCCGGCGACGTGAACCGTGCGCCGAAAGCCGTTATGGTCCAGCCCACCGCAATCCGCCGCAACATGGCGGAAATGACCCAGGCGGATGCCGGTTTCCAGGAGCAGTCCTTTTTTGAGTACCACCTGTATACGCTCGGGCGCCCCGCCGACCTGCCCGACCGGTCGCTGAAACAGCTCGAGCTGTTTCCCACCGCGGTTGGGGTCAAGTGCACCAAGCAGCTGCTGTTCACCGCGGGCTATCGACCCTACGGCGTGTCTTCCGAGCCGTTTACCATGACGAGGCATCCCCTGCCGCTGCGCGGTGACGTCGCGGTGGAGCTTCAGTTTGTCAACACTGAGGACAATCAGCTCGGCCTGCCGCTGCCGGCCGGCCGGGTGCGCGTCTCACAGCGCAATCCCGATGACGGGAACCTCGAGTTTATCGGCGAGGACGTCATCGACCACACGCCGCGTAATGAGTCCCTGCAGATTGCCCTGGGCAACGCCTTCGACGTCAAGGGCGAGCGGCGCCAGGCGGATTTTCGCTGGAATGCCGGTGAGCGCTGGATGGAGGAAACCATTGAGGTCGAGCTGCGCAATCAGAAGCAGGAGGCGGCTACGGTAATCGTGAAAGAGTCCATGCTTCGTTGGTCCAACTGGCGCCTGACCGAACGCAGTCACGACTTCAGTCAGCCGGACGCGGCGACCATAGTCTTTTCGGTGGACGTGGCGGCCGAGGAGATCGAGACCATCCGCTATACGGTGCGCTACGAGTGGTAGGAAGCCAGTCCGCACTCAGCGTTTTCCCAGACGCGTGCGGCGGCTGTTGACGTAGCTTTCCATCGCCTTGAGCTGCCGCTCTTCGGCCAGCCGCAGCAGGCGCCGGAGCCAGGCGGCGTCCAGCGGATCCGGGCCCCGAAAGGCCGGCGCCAGCGGTTCGCTGTAGCGCCCTATCTGGTTGGCGAGGTTGACGCTGGCATCTTTCATGAACAGATGCAGGTCCTGACAAAGGTCCTTGAGTAATTCCGGCGTCTGCGTGTTGTCCATATCCTGATGGGCCCGCTTCAGGGCCAACCAGACGATATGCGCACGTTCGAAGAGGTCGTGCTCACAGGCGAGGCGAAGCCGGACCGCAACCTTGGCAAAATCGTCAGCCTCCTGATGGCTGGCCGCCGTCTGCGCCAGCTTGGACAGCTGGCTGTCCAGCTCCTCGTCCCGCAGCATAAAGCGTGACTCGATGGCGCCCCGGGCTGCCTGCCGGATGTCGTCAGCGAGCATCGGCCCTCACCCGCCGGCCACGGGATTGTCGGAATCGGCAATCCACTCGCTCCAGGAACCGACGTACAGCCTCGACCCGGCGAGCCCGAGATGTTCCATGCACGCCAGGTTGAAGCAGGCGGTCACTCCCGAACCGCACATGTGGCTGACCTGACCCGGATCAGCGCCGTCCAGCGTCTGTTGCCACAGCGCACGCAGTGCCGGTTCGTCCGCCAGCGTGCCGTCCCGCAGACTGTCACCAAACGGCCGATTCGCCGCTCCGGGGATGTGGCCCGCGATCGGATCGATGGGCTCCTGTTCGCCGCGAAACCGATCAGCGGCCCTGGCGTCGAGCAGAACCATCGCTGACGGTTCGCCATCGGCCGCCGCCCGCACCATGGACTGCACCTCCTGCTCGCTCGTCACCAGCATGGACCCGGGTACGGGCCGGAACTCGCCGCGCGCTGTGCCGGGCCCGGAAGCCTCCGTGGAAAGCGCGCCGCCGGCCTCGGTCCATGCGGTCAGCCCACCGTCCAGAATGTAGGTCAGCTTGTGGTCCAGCCAGCGGAGCATCCACCATGCGCGGGCCGCCATGGCGCCGCTCACGTCGTCGTAGACCACCACCGGCCCGTCGCCGACACCCCAGGACTCGCAACGCTGGACAAACTGCTCGGGAGCAGGCAGCGGGTGACGGCCCCGCCCTCGGGAAAGGTCGGCAAGATCCTGGTCGAGGTCAGCAAATCGGGCGCCGGGGATGTGCCCGGCTTCGAAGAGACGCCGACCCGCCTGTGGATCGTCCAGCCTGAAACGGCAGTCGAGCCACAGCGGCGGCTCATCCAGGCTCCTGACCCAGTCGGGACTTACAAACACAGGGCCATCGCCGACTTTCGCCTGATCCGTTGCAGGACTCGATGAGCTCACTATGGCTCCCTCCGGGACTGGACCCTCACCGCAAGGTTGTGAAGCATGGCTGCCGTCGCTCCCCAGATGCGCCAGGATTCGTACTCAATCACGTGAATTCGCGCCGAGCGCCCCGCTCGGTGCATGGTCTCCCGTCGATAGTTTCCCAAATCCAGCAGGAAATCCAGCGGAACCTCAAAGGCTGCCGCCACCTCCCCCGGGTCAAGCTGCAGTGCCGGCGTCCCCTGAACGGCTCCAACCACCGGCACAACGCCAAAGCCGGTGATGATCGGTATGGCGTCGAGAAAACCCAGCAGCGACACGCGGTCGCGCTCAAGCCCGATTTCTTCCTGCGACTCGCGTAGCGCTGTATCGATGTAGGAGACGTCGGCGTCCTCACGCCGGCCTCCCGGGAAGCTGATCTGCCCGGCGTGATTGGATAGTTTGTCGGTTCTCTGGGTCAAAATAATGTGCCAGCCGTCCCGATAGACCAGCGGCACCAGCACCGCGGCCGGCACGAGCGGGCGGCTCACCAGCGCGGTCAAAGGGTGGTCGTCGGCCAGCACCGGTACGTCCACCGGTGTGTCCAGTGAAGTGAGGGCTGAGCTCAGCCGTGTGAGGATTGTCGAGTCCAGCGGCGGGTGCCTCAGGACGCAACCGGGTCGGGGTTTTCCCAGTAGGCCGCCTGTTCCGGGTCAGGCGATATGCCGTAGCGACCCTCGCGATAGATTTCGACCAGAGTATTGACCGCCTCGGAGCAGTCGCTCCCGGCGGACTGCTTGAGCAGATCAAGACCCCGCTCCCGATCCTGCTCAACGAGCTTGCCGCTCAGATACATCTTGCCGAGCGCCCAGCCGGCCATCGCATGGCCCGCATCGCTGGCCTCGTGGAGCCAGTGGAGTGCTTTGGTGTGGTCCGTGCTGCCGCCCTTGCTGGCCAGGTGATTCACACCCAGGTGCCACATGGCCTGCCGGTCACCCAGCTCGGCCGCCTTCAGATAGAGCTCGTTGGCCTGGTCCATACCGCAACCCGGGACGGCGCCGCTCTCATAGATGGCGCCCAGCAGAATCATGGAAGGCGTGTGGCCAAAGGCGGCACGGACGCGGGCAATGGCCCGCAGAAGTGGATAGCTCGGTCCCGCAGCGGCTGGCATCTACCCCAATCGGAGCCGCGTCACGCGGCCCCCAGACCCTCTATTCGCTGCAGCACCGCGTCGCGCTCGGCCGCATCCATCACGGCCCAGCGAGTGATTTCATCGGCAGTCCGCTGGCAGCCCAGGCAGATCGACTGGGCGTCCAGCGTGCAGATGCCCACGCAGGGGCTGGTCAGCGCCGCCGCGTTGGCGGCGTCAACCTTGTCGGTGTTCATGAAAATCAGCTTTTGACCTCAACCAGATTGATGTCGAACACCAGCACTTCGTTCGGCCCCACCGGCGGCTGGCCGCGAACGCCGTAGCCGAGCTCCGGCGGCACAAAAACCTGCCACTTGGCGCCGGGCTTCATGAGCGGCAGTACTTCCTGCCAACCCTTGAGCACCTGGTTCACCTTGAAGTTCACCGGTTCGCCGCGGGCGAAAGAGCTGTCGTATTCGAGCCCAGACATGGTGGAAGACCGATAGTGAACAATCACCTCGCTCTCCATGGTCGGCCGGGTGCCGTCGCCCTCTTCGATCACGCGATACTGAACGCCGCTGGACATCTCGACGATGTTCTTCTTGCCCTTGTTTTCGGACAGGAACTCTTCACTCTTGACCTTGTTCTCGTCAGCCAGAGCCTTGAACTTCTCGAGCTGTTCAGCGCGGAACTCCTGCTCCAGGCGCTTGAGCAGCGTGACCATCTCCTGCTCGGAGACCCGCGGCTCGCCGCTGTCCAGCGCGGTACGAATCGCCTCGATCACCGTGTCGACGCTGACATCGAGGTTGCGCTGCTTGAGGTCGCTACCGAACTGATAGCCGATGGAATAGCTCATCTTGTCTTTATCGATGGGCTGCGTTTCCTGTGCCAGCGCCAGCGGCATTACGAACATCGCTGCTGAAACGAGCGCCAGCCGCGCGGTCAGCCGCGCTGAGAAACCTAGCTTCATTGTTATTCTCCGAACGATTGTGTTTGCCGGACCTTCCGACAAGCAAAAATGTCAGCCTGCTGCTTGGACAGGCGCTGAAAGGAGCGACATTCTACTGAACCCGGCCTGCCCTTCAAAGCACCCTGTAGAGGTACCGAACCTGTTTGCTTTCACGCTGACGCTGTCGAATCGGGGGATTCCCCCAACTGTTAGCTAAACAGACCACAGACTGGCCCACAGGTTCCCGCCCAAACTCGACCTGACCCTCCTGCTTTTCCCTGTAAATTGAGCAAGTTAGGGCAAAACATCAAATTTGGCACAAAACCTGTATAGGTCCAGACTGATTGTATTGACCGGAGTGATCAGAACGTGGGCATCTTTACCCGACTGACAGATATCATCAACGCCAACATCAACGCGGTGCTGGATAAGGCCGAAGATCCGGAAAAAATTGTCCGGCTCATGATCCAGGAAATGGAAGACACCCTGGTGGAGGTCCGCTCGGCCGCTGCGAAGGCGATCGCCGACAAAAAAGAACGGACCCGCGCGTTGACCTACCTGGACCAGGAGTCGCTCGACTGGGAGCAGAAGGCTGAGCTCGCGCTGTCGCGAGGCCGCGAAGACCTCGCGAAGGCCGCGCTGGTCGAAAAGTCGCGGGTCGCGGCGCGCGCCGAAGCGCTGCAGAAAGATCTGCAGGCGGTCAACGAACACCTCCAGAAGCTCAACGAGGACATCAGCAAGCTTCAGGCCAAGCTCGGGGACGCCAAAGACCGCCAGCGTGCGCTCACCATGCGTCACAAGGCGGCACAAACCCAGCTCAAGGCCCGCAGCCAGATTCACGACTCGCGCATCGACGAGGTGCTGCATCGCTTCGAACACGCGGAACGGAAAATCGATCGCGTGGAATCCGAGGCCGAGGCGCTGGATATGGGGCGCAACAAGACGCTCTCCGACGAGATCATGGAGCTCGAGCGCGGTGACGAGATCAATCGCGAACTCGACGCGCTGAAGGCCAAGGTGTCGGGCGGAGATTCGAAGGCCAAGAAAGCGGGTAAGGAGTAAACCGAAATGGGAGAAACGCTAGCGATCATCTTTATGACGGTTGTGGCTCCGATCTGGATCATCAGCCACTACGTCAGCAAAGCCCGCTCTTCCAAGGGGCTGACCCCGGAGGACGAGAGCATGATGTCCGAAATCTGGGACAGCGCCAAAAAGATGGAAGATCGAATCCACACGCTCGAACGAATCCTGGACGACCAGTCACCCGGCTGGCGGGGCGCGCATTCGTGAGGCGTCGCCGAACACGCCGTCATCGGCATCGCCCAGGCGGTCCCTCGCGTCCGCTCTACCGGGATCCAAGCCGACGCTGGATCGCCGGAATCTGCGCGGGAATCGCCAACCACCTCGGCGTTCCGGTGTTCTGGGTGCGGCTCCTCGCCGTTCTGCCGATGCTATCGCCGCTGCTCCCACTCGTGGTGCTCAGCTACATCGTGGCCACCCTGCGCATCCCGATGGAGCCCGAGACGCTCTATGAAGACGCTGAGGAGCAGGCGTTTGTGCGCTCTGTGCATCTGGCGCCGTCAGCGACCTTCGGCGAATTGCGCCACCGCATGCGAAACCTCGAGTACCGCCTGCGCCGTCTGGAGGCTTACGTCACCTCACCCGAATTCAACATCGACGAAGATCTGAGAACACCCTCCAAGCTTCGTTCGATCTGAGTCGGAGCGCTTTTTCCGTCTAAGAAGCGACGTCCCGGGATTCCAGCGGTCTGAAACGCTGGGTCCCGGGGCGTCGCCGCGCTACACTTTGCTGCCGTTTTCTACCGTAGTGACCCTCGACATGACCCGTTCCCAACAGATGGTCATCACCCTGACCGCCACCGACCGACCCGGCGTGATCGATCAGCTGGCCCAGGTGATCAGTCAGCACGATGGCAACTGGCTTGACGCCTCGCTGGCCCGGCTGGCGGGGCACTTTGCAGGCGTGGTGCTGGTCTCGATCCCTGGCAGCCAGGAAGCGAGCCTCTGCGATGGCCTGCGAGCGCTGGAGGCTCACGGGATTGAGGCGCAATGCACCGGCGCAACGCCGACACCGGAGGCCGCGGGCAAGCTGTACCAGCTCGAGCTCGTCGGCAGCGATCGGCCGGGAATTGTTGGCCAGCTCAGCGAGTCGCTGGCCGAGCACAGCGTCAACGTGGAACGGCTGGATACCCGCCGCGAGTCGGGCTCCATGTCAGGGGCACCCCTGTTCCGCGCCACGGCTCAGCTGCGGCTGCCAGCGGACCTGGACGAGGAGCATCTCATCGGCGAGCTCGAAGCGCTGGCGGCCGACCTGCAGGTCTCGGTTCAGGCTGAGTGACCCCCAGGCGGGCGCGCCCGCAGCTTCGAAGCCCGGCAACGCCGCGAAAAGCTGATCCCAAGAACCACTGGAACCCCCTTAATGGGGCGCTTACAATGAAACGGCCGTTCATAAGATCGACCGAATTGCGACAACCAGTATCTGCCGCCTGATTCACCGGTTTTACGTTCAGCACCATCCACCCGTGTGGTGGCACTTTTTATTCACCAAGAGTTTTTTGTAAATGTCTAAGGAAACCGGAACCGTCAAGTGGTTCAACGACGAAAAAGGTTATGGCTTTATCAGCCGTGAAAGTGGTCCCGATGTATTTGTTCACTACCGCGCGATCGTTGGCACCGGCCGACGCACGCTGCACGAAAACCAGCGCGTAGAATTCAACGTGGTTCAGGGTCAGAAAGGCCCGCAGGCTGACGAGGTCGTCGCAGTCTGAAGTCTGCATCGGCTGCCGGGCGTTCCCGCTGACCGCCCGGCAGCCGCGGTTTCTTGCAAGTTCTCTCCGCTGCCCGCCCCGGGCGGGCAGCCAGGCGTCTTTTTTCACCCGATTTTCCCGTTAACCCGCGCGCCTGGTGCGCTAAACCCCTGAGCGCTGCTGCCGATAACGCTAAGAGTCTTAGCGCAACCAGGCAGAGCCCAGTGACAGCCACCACCCACAGCAGCAGCCCCCAGAGCCCGATTTCTAAGCCGCGAACCAGCACCGCCGGCTTTTACAGCCAGATCTACAACGAAATCCAGACTGGCAAGGTGCCGCTGCCCAGCCTGCCCCATCTTGCGCTGCAGCTCAGGTCCGCGGTGAGCGACCCGAACTCGGGTTTCGAAACCATCTCACGGATTATCCAGACAGACCCGGGCGTTGCGTCTTACCTGCTCAAGCTCGCAAACAGCCCGGCATTTGCGGCACGCCACAAGGCCGGAGATCTCGCCAGCGCCATTAACCGCATGGGCACCGGCAGCCTGGTCAACGTGGTCACAACCTACTGCCTGCGCCAGATGTTTCGCAGCCGTTCACCGGCGCTGCGCGACGCGCTGCGCGAGGTCTGGGTGCGATCGGCGCGACTCGGCGCCACCTGCGCGGTGATCGCCCGCGAGATCACCCGACACAACGCTGACCGCGCGCTGCTCGCGGGCCTGCTTTCCAACATCGGCGCCCTGCCCCTCATCCGGGCCGTCGGTGAGCGAGTCGATCTCAATGAGAGCCCCCAGATGATCAGCGAGGTGCTGGAGCAGTATGGCCGACAGGTGGGCGTCATGATGCTCAGCAACTGGGGCTTTGACGACTGGTTGGTCGACGCGGTGAGAAATTACCGGCAGTGGCACTTCGTGAGCGATGAGAAGAAGTCATACACCGACCTCATGCTCGTGGCTGATCTCCTTCTGAAGAAATCGGTGGAAACCACGTTTGTGCCGCCGTCGCTGAATACCGTCCCGGCGGTGAGCCGCTACATGAGCCTCTGGCCGGACGTCGACTGGACTCCGGCGCTGATCGAACAGCTGGAACAGCAGGTGAGAGAAACCGAGGCGGACCTCAGCGGCTAGTGTCCTGACTCAGGACGGACGATCCTGGGACTTCCGGGAGTCCTCGTCGTCAGAGGCCTCGGACTGCGGGGCCACGCTTTCGTCATCGGGGTTAGACTCTTTCGAGGTTTCGGCTTCATCTATCTGATCTTTATTGACTTTTTTTAGATCAAAGATAAAGATGCTGTCGCCGGCCGCCTGAGCTGGCCCAGTGCCCGCCAGCGCGAGCAGCAGCAACATTAACGTTAAGCCAGATCGTTTCATAAGCTCACCCGCACCACCACGTGGCCACAAATTTGGCGCTACGGCGGCATTATGCGATAAAGCGCGCTGTCTTTCCTTATCGCATCGCGAAAAATCTTAGAACTGTGAACTTCGACAGTCGTCCATTCCGCAAGCTGGTCAGCGAACTGACCGCCACCGATCCCGCCCACGACCTGCAGCACATCGAGCGCGTCGTCGCCAACGCCACTCGACTCGGCAACGCCGAAGCGGCCGATATGGCCGTGGTTTTACCCGCCGCCTGGCTCCATGACTGCATCACCCTGCCCAAGAACTCGCCGCACCGAGCCGAGGCGTCCACGATGGCCGCCAAACGGGCGCGTGAGCTGCTGGCTGAGCTTGAGTGGCCCGAGCAGCATCACGATGCCATAGCGCATGCGATCGAAGCCCATAGCTTCACCGCTGCCATCAAGCCCAGAACGCTGGAGGCGCAGGTGGTTCAGGACGCTGACCGCCTCGACGCTATCGGGGCCATCGGCATCGCCCGCTGCTTTACGGTCGGCGGAGCGCTCGGTTCGGAGCTGTACAGCGCCGACGACCCGTTCTGTGACGATCGCAGCCCAGAGGACCGGAGGTTCAGCGTCGATCACTTTTACCAGAAGCTGCTCAAGCTGAGTCATACGATGCAGACCCAAGCCGGACGTCGGGAGGCCTCACGTCGCACCCGCGCCATGCGCATTTTTCTGGGCGAGCTCGGGCGGGAGATCGGGACTGGCGCCGAAGCCGCTGGGACGCAGTTATGACCACTCAGACGCTGCGCATCGGGGGTGTACCCGAACACTTCAACTACCCGTGGCACCTGGGGACGCGCCTGGGCCTGTTTTCGGACGCGGGAATCGACCTGCACTGGCAGGACTATTCCACCGGCACCGGCGCGATGGTGGCAGATCTCAATGATGACACGCTGGATCTGGCGGTATTGCTGAGCGAGGGGGCGGTAGCGGCGATCAGCGGCGGCGCGCCCCTGAGGATCCTCGGCTGGACGGTCAGCACACCGCTGATCTGGGGTGTCCACGTACCGCCCGACCATCCCGCGCAGCAGCTCGAGGACCTGGAGAGTCCGCGTATCGGCATCAGCCGCTTCGGTTCCGGCTCCCATCTGATGGCGCACGTGCTGATGCAGCAGCGTTCGCTGGCGGAGCGCTGGAACAAGCATAAGTTTGTGGTGGTCGACAATCTGCCGGGCGCCGCCAAAGCCTTCGCAGAGGGCCGCGCCGATCTGTTCATGTGGGAGCAGTTTACGACCCAGCCCAGCGTGGACGCCGGGCACATGCGCCGTCTGGACACCTGCCCAACGCCGTGGCCGCCGTTCTGCCTTTGCGCTTCTCAGAAGCTGCTGGACTCCCAGCCGCAGCGGATTCAGGCGCTGGTCGAGACCTACTATCAGGCCGTATCGCAGGCACGGGCGCAGCCCGATCTCGAACAGCAGATCGCGGATTTCTACGAGCTTGCGCCGGCGCAGGTCGCCCAGTGGCGCAACCTGACGCGATGGACCTCCGACCCGTCGATCGATCCCGCGGAGGTTCGCAGCATCATCGACCAGCTTGCCTCCCTCGAGCTGGCGCGCGCTGAGCTACAGCCCGTCGACTGCCTGGCCTGATGCACCGCGGCAAAGGCCGCGATAAACCATCAGCAGGTCCTCGACCGAGCTTGAACCCAGCTCGGCGGGCGGCGCGATGCCCAGGCGCTCGAGCAGCTGGGCCGCCGCCTGACTCACCGGAACCTTCGGATACCGCTCCTCGGTCGCCAGGTGAATCAGCTTCATAGCGGCAAAGTTATTGAACCAGCGCAGCACGCGCCGCTGAAACGCCTCCCGGGTGGCCGTATGGGTTTTGATCTCCGCCAGCCGCTCCGGCCAGCCGGCGCGGGAAAGAAACGCCTGTACGCTCGCCGGCAGCGACGCGTCGAGGGTTTGTCGGTCCTGGTCGTAGTAGTCCGGGATCCGCGCCAGCCAGGC
Organism: Lysobacterales bacterium; assembly: GCA_028285525.1. Lineage (GTDB taxonomy): Bacteria > Pseudomonadota > Gammaproteobacteria > Xanthomonadales > SZUA-38 > JANQOZ01. The sequence goes on along the minus strand of JANQOZ010000051.1, from coordinate 54,114 downwards.
CGCCAGGTCGTCGAAAACCTCCGGTGCGTAGGTCGGCCACTCCCCGACTTCCTGCTGCGCCATCGCCCTTCCCGTCCCAAAAGGAACGCGCCAGGAGCGTCGCGCCGAAGGCTGAACCACGGTTTCAGTCAGGTCCGCAAAAGCACCGGTTGCCGCCAGCTTCTGGACAAAATAGTAGTCCTCGCCCGCCTGACGCCGATTCATGCCGCCCTGATCCATGTAGGCGTCCGAGCAGACCGCCATGCAGGAGCCCACGGTATGAAAAACGTGCGGCATGCCGGCGTAGCGCAAGCCGTGCACGAAGTAGCGAAGGTGCAGCTCGTAACCGGCGATCGCCTCCCGCCGACCGGCATCAACCAGGGGGTGCTCAAAATAGACGCTGGCGCCCTGGCACTCGGGATCAGCCTCAAAGTGCCGCCAGACTGCCGTCAGATAATTGCTTTCCACCAGGCAGTCCGCATCCAGGCTCAGCAGAATTCCCTCGGCGCTCCGGGACGTCAGCAGCCGGGTCAGCGCGGCGTCCAGCCCGAGCTTTCGGGCGAGCCCCACGCCGGCATGGCGGTCGGGCAGATCCTCACACAGCACAAAGTGCTCGCAAATCCGCTGCGGTCCGCGGCCGCGGCCATCGCGCAGCGTTTGCCGGTTCAGCGCCCGCTGGGTGTCGTCGGCTGACTCTGCGTGGTTGATCAGAACCAGGATTTCGACGCTGCAGTCCGGCAGGTCGCAGCGCTGCAGGCTGTCGAGCGTCGCCATCAAGTCCGGCTCCGCGAGCGCCGGAATCACCACGAAAATGCCCAGATCATCCGGCGCCGGCGCTGTCAGGCTGGCGCCAGGTTCTTTGATCCAATCCAGCCCGTGCCTGCTAAAATAGCGCTTTGCCCGCTCGCGGCGTTTCTGCGCCGCCCGATCCAGCCAGAAATCAGATTCCACCATGACCCGACGTTCCATTGATCTTGTTACCGCCACCGACCCCGACTGGGTTCAGGTGGTGCTGGACAACTTTGACGAATTCCTTGCCGACCACGCGAACTGCGAACGCAAAGCCTCCGCCCTTGCGATGAGCCTGGTGGTCAAATACCCCGACCGCGAGCCGATCATTCCGGCCCTCATCGAACTGGCCCGGGAGGAGCTCGTGCACTTTCAGCAGGTCTACGACCTGATGCGCCGCCGGGGTGTCAGCCTGGTCAGCGATGCGCCCGATCCCTACGTCGGTGAGCTGCAGAAGCTGATGCGCCACGGACGCGAAGAGCGATTCATCGATCGTCTGCTGATTTCCTCGGTCATCGAGTGTCGCGGCGCCGAGCGCTTCGGCATCATCGCGCAGGCGCTCACCGACCCTGAGCTGAAGGCTTTTTACCACGAGCTCTGGGCGGCGGAAACGAAACACGGTCACCAGTTCGCCGACATGGCGCGCAAGCTCTACGGCGATGAGATCTACCCGCGGCTCACTGAGCTGATGCAGGCGGAGTCTGAAATCGTCGCTCGCCTGCCCTGGCGCGCTTCGCTGCACTGACCGGCCACAATTGCTGACCGCGCCAACCGCCTGCCTCAGTAGTGCGGCGGGGGCTGGTCGTCGGTGCCGTCCACCAGCCCGGACACCTGTTCCAGGGATCCCAACCGCTGCGCGAGTACCGCCACGGCGCGCTCCAGTTTGTCGATCTGCTGCTGCTGCGACACCACCACCGCGTCGATCTGATTCAGGGTGTTTTCCTGAAACGCAACGCGAGACTGCAGGTCGACGAGCTGTTCGGAGTTTTTATCCATCCCGCTTAGGTCGGTACGTCGACCGCCGCTTTCAACCATCGGTCGACGGCGGCGTGCTCCCTGCGTTAGGCTCCGCACCATGAGCGAGCCAAACACCTACGATCAGTCCGAGCCTTCGGGCGCGGAGAAAAAGAAGGGCTTCAGCGGGCTCCAGGTCCTGGGCATCTGCGCCCTGGTCATGCTGGTGACCGTCGCGATCACCAGCATCATCGTCTGGCGCTACGCGTTTCCGCGCCAGTTTGAGCCCGTCGCGCTGAACGAACGCGAGCAGATCCAGCTGGAGGAAAAAATCGAACGCCTCGGGCTTTCCGCGGAACTTGCCCGGGACGATTCCCTGGCCAACGCGGTTGAACCCGGCGGCATCGAGACCGGCGGACGCCTCGAGCCTGAGAAGTACTCCGAAGCGGGCGCCAGCCGCGAGGTGTCGTTCTCCGAGCGTGAGCTTAACGCGCTGGTGGCGAGCAACACCGATATGGCCCAGCGGCTGGCCATCGATCTGGCCGACGATCTGGCCAGCGCTCGGCTGCTGATTCCGCTGGATCCGGATTTTCCGGTGCTGGGGGGCAAAACCCTTCGGGTAAACGCGGGCGTCGAGATCGCGTTTCGCGGTGGGCGACCGGTCGCCATCCTGCGGGGCGTCAGCCTGATGGGCGTGCCGCTGCCAAACGCCTGGCTCGGCAATCTGAAGAACGTTGACCTGATCGGTGAGTTCGGCGGCGACCCGGGCTTCTGGAACTCCCTCGCCGCCGGCATCGAGTACGTGGAGGTACGCGACGGTCAGCTCGAGCTAAAGCTCAAGGAATAGACACGGCTAAAGTTCTATGTACCCCCCGCCGACCTTAGTACTCGCAGGGGGTGCAGACAGGCGCTGAGAGCCTCCCCTCGTAAATCAGCGCCGACCGGTAACAGGAATTTGTACCCTTTTTTAGGGCTCAGCCGATTGGCTGGGCCCTTTTTTTTGAAGCCCAGGCGGCGCTACAGAATGCCTTCCCGCTGGTAGAGCTTGACCGCCAGAAACGCCAGCGCTGCACCGACGATCAGCGTGGTCGTCATCGACAGCAGGCTGAGCGGCAGGGAGACCCACTCCCCCTTGATGCCCTCGGTGATGATCAGGGCCTGACTGAACGAAGGGATGGCCATGGTGGTTGCCGTTGCCTCGGGCGCCAGGAACGCCACCAGCATCAGCGGCAGCGTCGGCACCAGGATAACCACCGTCAGGTACGTCTGCGCCTCTTTGAAGCTCTTGGTGAACGAGGCCACTACCATCATGAACGCCGCCGCCAGCAGGGACAGCGGCCACAGCATGGCAAACAGCCGCAGCACCTTACCCAGCCCGAACTCGACCGACATGCCCACTTTTTCCAGCGGCACAAGATCGATCGCAAAAGAAAACGCGAGCAGCACCAAAAGCAGGGTCACGGCCGAAAACAGCGCGGTTGCCAGCAGCTTGCCCAGCGCCAGCGAAGCACGGGCCACCGGTTGAGCCAGCAGCGGCTCAAGCGACCCCTGTTCGCGCTCGCCCGCCGTGGTGTCGATCGCCAGATAGAAGCCGCCCATAAACATCGAAAAAATCACGAAGTAAGGAATGACCCCCAGCACCGAGATCGCCTGGGCTGACGGTGACGCCACGTTGCTCACGTTGATGGCCAGCGGCTGGACCACGGTCGGGCTGATGCCTCGGACCTGCAGCCGCAGTCCGGCCAGCACCGAGTTATAGGCACGCAGCACATCGCGTACGCGCCGATAGTCGCGCTCAGAGTCTTTGGTCCGCGAACTGTCGTAGATCAGCCGCAGCGGCGCCGGCATGCCGGCCTGAAGGCTTTCCCCGAAGTTCCCGGGGATCACCAGCACAACGCCGTAGTCGCGGTTGCTGACCGCTGCATCGGGATTCTCCGGCCCGGCCACCGGATCGATATTGTTCTGGCGCAGGAAAGCCATCATGTTCGGTGCCCGCTCCATGCCGACCACCGGCAGAGTGATCGACTTTTCCGCGTCGCTGACCGTGGTTTCCAGCACAAACGACATCAGCCCCATGAAGAGCGCCGGTGCCAGCACCGCCATCCCCAGCGCCGACAGCACGGTCCGCCGATCGCGGATGTTGTCGCGAACCTCTTTGACAAAAACGGTTCTCAGCGCGCTCATTCCAAACCCTCCACCGATCCGATGGCCTTGACGAACGCATCCTCCAGATTTGCCTCGCCGGTTTGTTCCCGGAGCTGATCCGGGGACCCCGAGGCCACCACCTCACCCCGACCGATGATCACAATCTCGTCGCACAGCGCCGCCACTTCCTGCATGACGTGAGAGGAAAACAGGACGCAGTGACCCGCGTCGCGAAGCTTACGGATCAGCTCCCGCAGCGCTCGGGTGGCCATGACGTCGAGGCCGTTGGTCGGTTCATCGAGGATCACATTGCGGGGGGAATGAACCAGCGCGCGCGCCAACGCCACCTTGGTGCGCTGCCCCTGGGAAAACCCTTTGGTCCGCCGCTCCAGAAAATCATTCATCTCCAGCATGTCCGCCAGCTCGTCGATCCGACGCTCCAGCGCGGCGCCGGACATGCCGTTGAGCTGCCCGTAGTAACGGACGTTCTCACGGGCCGTCAGCCTCGGATACGGGCCCGAGCCGTGCGGCAGTGCGCCGGTGGCGCTGCGAGCCGCCAGCGAGGCGGACACGACGTCGTGCCCGTCGACGCTGGCGCTGCCCTGATCCGGCCGCAGCACGGTGTAGAGGATTCGGAGCGTGGTCGACTTGCCGGCACCGTTCGGCCCGAGCAGACCCGTGATCGCACCGTCGGGCGCCTCGAACGAGACGTTGCTGACGGCCTTCACTTTGCCGAAGCTCTTGGCGACGTTGCTGACCCGAATCATGGCGTTGGCCCCGTAAAGCCTTCGAAGAAGGCGAGTGGCCCCATCCGCTCGACGCAGCTGTCGTCCACCGCTGACGGGTCCGCGGTTTCTACGAAGGTCCCGAGCAGGCGGGGCATGCAGCCCCGCATGGCGACGCCGTGGCCGTGGCCAGGCGCGACGATGGTCTTCTGGTTACTCAGCGTCTGGGCCGCAAGCTCCCCGTTGGCCGGCGGCGTCACCGGATCGAACTCGCCCGAGAGCACGAGCGTCGGTACGTCCGAGCTCAGCGGCTGTTTAAAGTCGTCGTCGAGCACCCCCTTGGGCCAGTCTCGACAGAACGCCCGCAGAGAAGCCATCTGCAGCGGCCCCATGTAGGTGTCCCGCAGCTGACTGTCGTCGAAGTCTTCGACAAACGGCATGTCTTCGGTGCACACCACGGCGTTGTGCATGCCCATGGCCAGCGCGTTCTGCAGCGACTCGCCCACCATCAGCGACTGCGCCGCCAGCGGCTGCAGGTTGCCGGCGTAGCCCTCGTGGATGAGCAGCGGAATCAGCGCCTGAGACTCGCGCTGGTAGCTCATCATGCGAATGGCCATCACAACGTGCTGGCTGGTCAGCGTCATCGAATCCGCTCGCCCGGTGACGGGGTGCGGCAGATCCACCCGCTGCGGCGACTCGTCCAGCCGCGAGCTGAGGACCGATAGCTTCACCTCGAGATCGCCGAACCGGTCGTTGCACGACGCTACTGCGGCGCATCGCTCGAGGATATCTTCAAGCGTGTTCTGTCCGAAGCGCGCGATGTCAGGTCCAAGAGACCACTGCGGCGGCGCTACGCCATCGATGATGACGCTGCGGGTTTCGTCGGGAAAGCGGCGCAGATAGTGAAGCGCGACCCGTGTGCCGTAGGACACGCCGTAGAGGTTGAGGCTGGGATACTCAAGCTCAGCCCGAACCGCCTCCAGATCCTGGACGGCGACGCTGGTGGTGTAGAACTGGGGGTTGCCCGGCAGCGAATCGCGACACTCGCGGCTGAACTGCGCCGCCAGCTCCGGATCGAAGTCGAGCGCCGCTTCGTCCGGCACCTCACAGCGGAGCGCGTTCGACCGGCCGGTGCCCCGCTGGTCGACCAGCAGGATGTCTCGCGACTTGCGCACCGACTCAAATGCGCCGGCCATGCTCACGTAGAGCTCGACCGACGAGCCGCCCGGCCCACCCTGAATCACCACCAGCGGGTCAGCCGCCGGCGTGGGCGCTCGGGCGGGAATCCGGGCCACAAAGAGATCGATGGTGGTTCCGTCCGGACGCTGGGGGTTCTCCGCCACCGTCAGGGTTCCACACTCAGCGTCTTGCGACTGGACACCGCTGGTATCGAAGATCCGGCAGGGCTGAAGGTCCAGCGCTTGAGAGACCGCAGGCAACAGGAAAAGAATCAGCAGCGGGGCCAGGCGCCGCCGCCGAGAAAGCGAGCAATGGGAATTCATCCCGCAATTATCGCAAAGGTCGGCGCGGGACGACAGGTGTCGACAGACCTACTCCCAGGGTTTGGGATACCGGCGCCGGTGAGGCCCGACCGGCCTGATGACCGATGCAATCTTCTGGCACCAGCGGACCACTGATCGGAGGCCCCGCGGGTATAATGTGCCCACCGTTTTTCGATGAGCCGTAAATGCCCAACCTGCGTCGCCTGATGAGTGAATTTGGATTCGAGTCGAACGACGACTACGAGTACCAGATGCGCTGTTTTCTGAACGCCCCGGGCCGCACCCTGCGCTGCCTCAATATCGAGGGTGATCTGCAGCGTCGCAAGACGGCTTTCGCCAACGCGCTGGCCGGCGCGCTGGAGTATGCGCACGTGCTCTATCACGACTTTTCGCAGAGCGAACCGCCGGTCGAGCCCGAGCCAGACGAAGAGCAGGCGCCGCTCAGCGCCTTTGACCGGGTTGTGTCCGAGGCCTGCGCCTACAGCGAGGCCGAGTCGACCATTCTGATCATCGACCAGCTTCAGCTGGCGGATTTCCGCCACCACATCCGGCTCAATACGTTCGTCAGAACCGCGCAGTGGTCCTACCCGCTCGCGACGCTCACCGCCAACAGCCGCAACTTTCTGCTGTTCCTGATTTCCGAGGAGCCGCTCTACCATTCGCTGCAGAAGGTGAGCTTCCGGCTGTGGGCGGATCCCGGTGCCGTCAAAGTTGCGTACAAACCCGAGGAGTTTGGCCTGGAGCCTGCTGCCGCGCCCGTGTTCGCCGCGCTGGCCGATCTGTTTGAAGCGCTTCAGGTCACCCCGACACCCAGCGAGATGCAGCGGGTCACCGATGATCTCATCGGCCGCGCGCACACGGCCGACTATCTACGCCACAGCATCTATGGCTGGACCGAAGGCGTCGACCACGCGGCGCTCTTCAGCGACCGGCTGCAACCACTGATCGAGGCGGTCCTGGGTGCTGCCGGCGCCTATCTCGGCGTCGACGAAATCGAAATGGTTGGTGATGATGACAGCTGAGGGGCGTCAGACCTCGATTCGCCAAAGCCTGCTGAACAACATGCTCCTGCTGGTGCTGCTGGTGGGCGTGGCGGTGCTGATCACCACGTTTGTCGGCGCCAATCAGCTCACCCAGAGCCTGTCGCGGATTCTTATCGGGCAGACGATCGACCGGACCGAGGCCCAGGTGGCGCAGTTCATGACGCCCGTGCGCCACGCCCAGACCCTGCTGCAGCACTGGTCGAGCGAGGGGCTGATCACGCCCGAAACCGGTGACGGCGCCCGCAACCTCGTGTGGCCGCTGCTCATGGCCTCACCGCAGCTCTATGGTGCCCTGATCGTCGATCCGGACAACCGCCTGCTGCAGGTCAACCGACGCAGCGATATCTGGGCGCTGAACCTGGTCGACGGCAGCGGCGCTGTCCCTTCCCGAACCCTGGAACTCGCGACGCTCAACGCCACCTGGCAGCCGATCGACTATCAGTTCGACCCATCGTCCCGACCCTGGTTCCGGAACGCGATGGAGGCGCCCCCCGGGGAAATTCGCTGGACGGAGTCTTACCAGTTCATCGGCTCCGGGGTTCCGGGCATCACCGCCTCCGCGCGGATCATCGGCCCGGAAGGCCGGACCTGGGTTGTCGCGCTCGACGTGCTGCTGGAGGACATCTCCGAGTTCACCCGCAGCTTCGACGTCGGCTATCGCGGGCTGGTGCTTGTCACCGACCAGGACGGCAAGATCATCGGGCTGCCCAACCTGCCGCAGTTCGCCTCGCAGAGCGCTCGGGAACAGGCCTACCTGAAACGTCCGCCGGAGCTGGGCTTTGCGCTGGCAACGGACGCCTCCAGCGCGTTTCAGCCCGGCGGCTCCGCCGACTCCACCGTCGAGATCACGCCGGTACGGTTTCGGTCCGAAGGCCGGTACTGGTGGGGCCAGGCAAAGTGGATCCCGCTGAACGAAAGCCAGGAAATATTTACCGGCGTGCTCGTGCCGGAAGGTGAGATGCTCGGCGGCATCCAGCAGCTGCGGCTGCTCGTGCTGAGCGTGGTGCTGGCCGTGGTGGCCTTTGCGGTCTATCGGGCGATATCGCTGTCTCAGCGCTACAGCGGGCCCATATCCCGGCTGGCCGATCAGAGCCTGAAGATCAGTCAGGGAAACCTGGAAGAGCGCGACACCATCCGCTCCTCGCTGCGGGAGGTGAACAACCTCGCCCAGGCCCACGAGGTGATGCGCACGGGCCTCGCCAACCTGCTGAAACTCGAGGACGACCTGCAGCTCGCGCGTCAGATCCAGCAAAAGACCTTTCCCCAGGAGTTTCCGCAGGTCGCGGGCTACCAGATCGCCGCCGGCAGCCGGCCCGCCGACGCCACCGGGGGAGACACCTATGACGTGATCGGCGTGAAGCGTCACGAGGGCCAGGCGCAGCTCGTGCACCACCATCCCGACGAGGTCTACGTGATCCTGTCGGACGCTACCGGACACGGCATGGGTCCCGCGCTGACGGCCGCCGAGGTGCGCTCGCTGTTTCGCATGGGTGTGCGCCTGGGCCGCCCCATGGAGGAAATTGCGGCGCAGATGAACGAGCAGCTCGTCGCCGACTCGCACGGCGGTCGCTTCGTGACCGCCTGGATGGGCGTCCTGTTTCCCGGCAGTGACCGGCTGCAGGTGTTCAGCGCGGGACAGGCGCCGATTCTCTGCTACCGCGCCGCCAGCGGCACCTTCGAGGTCATGGAGGCTGATGCGCCGCCCCTGGGCGTCCTGCCGGACCTGACGCCCGACTCAAGCACCATCGAGCTCGAGCCTGGCGACATCATGGCCATCATTTCGGACGGCGGCTTTGAAACCAAAGCCAGTGACGGCGAACGGTTTGGCCTGCCTCGGATTGAACAGCTGATCCGGGTCAACGCGCAGAAGAACGCGCAGGAGATTCTCGACGCCATCGATGGCGCCGTGACCCGTTTTCTGGATCAGCTCCCCCCGGACGACGATCAAACCGGCATCATCATCAAATGCGTTAGCAGGCCCTAAGCACCGTCGCTGTGGACCTGTCGTTGATCATCGTGAACTTTCGCGCCTGGACGCACCTGCGCGAATGTCTCGACTCCCTGCACTACCTGGTCACCGACTCAGCCGAGTCGCCGCAAACCGAAATCCTTGTCGTCGACAACCGCTCGGATGACGGCAGATTCGACGAGTTCCGCGACGCCTACCCCTGGGTCCAGTGGATCGAGAACAGCGCCAATCGCGGCTTTGCCAGCGGCTGCAACCTGGGTGCCGGCAAAGCGTCCGGAGAATGCCTGCTGTTCCTGAACCCCGACTGTATCGATACCGATCAGGCGATCGCCTCGATCTGGCGGGCGGCCGGCGAAAAGGAACAGATCACCTCCGTCGTTCAGCGCGGCGCGGACGGCTCGCCCCGCAAGGCCAGCGGAGACTTTGCGCCCTGGTGGGGCCTGGGCGGGCCGGGACGCGTGTGGCTCAGCATACTCAGGCACCTGCCCGGCCGACGAGCTGAAGGCCGCGTCGACTGGGTCTCCGGCTCGTTTCTCATGATTCCGAAAAGCGTGTTTGAGCGGGTCGGCGGCTGGGACGACCACTTCTTCATGTATTCGGAAGACGTCGACCTGTGCCGACGCGCCGGCGTGGCCGGCATCCACTGCGAGCTGCTCACGCAGTTCTCGCTGATCCACCACCACGGGGGTGCAAGCCGGGGGAGCGCTGAGGTGCGGGCCATGACGCGGGCTGAGGTCACGATTTCCCACCACCGCTTCTGCGCTAAACACTTTCGGGGCCTGGCGAGAACGCTCGGGCACGCGCAGCTCTGGCTGTTCCGGTCGCTGCCGGCGCTGCTCGCGCGGATCATCCTGCCGCGGAGTCCCGGCGGCCGGATTGGGACTCACCTTCGGGCGTTTTATCGTCAGGTCGGAGCAACGGGACGCTGGGAAAGCCCGCGGGTGAGCGAACCGCCCACCCTGTAGCACGTGTCACCGGTTCAGGCGCCGAACGGCCACCAGCCGCCCTTGTCCAGACTATCCTCACACCGCTTCAGCTGAGCGCCCCACTCGCGGGCACGGTGGTCGACCTTCTGCGCCACGTCCATCAGCCACGGCTTGGCCTCGTAGGAGCGCCGCTCATAGCCCCCGTGCCCCTCGTGATACGCCAGGTACTGGCCATACGGGTCCCACTTTGACAGCCCAACGCGATTGCGCGAAACGTCGGTGTACCAGCCCACAAAATCGATCGCGTCGGCAAAGCTGTCGCGGTCAGCGCCACCGCGGCCGGTGTCTTTGCGATACCAGTCCCAGGTGGCGTCTTTTACCTGGGCATAGCCGTAAGCACTGGACGGGCGAGTGGTGGGAATGATGCCCAGCAGCCGACGCCGCGGCGGCGCGGCCTTGGCCTCAAAGCGAGACTCCTGATGGATGATGGCCATCTGGATGTGCACCGGCGTGCCCCAGCGCTTCTGCGACTTGAGCGCCGCTCGATACCAGCGGGGTTTTTCCGTGAAGATGGCGCAGATGCTGCCGGTGTCGGCGGGAGGACGGCTGGCGCAGCCGCCGGCCAGCAGCAGCGCAGGGAGGCTGAGCAGACAGGACCATAGCGCAAGCTGTAGCCCGGACCTGAGCCTTTGAATCGAAGGTCGTTTCAGTAAACCGACCAGTTGCTCTCCCACCATTCCAGAAACTCGTCGAACTCAATCTTGCCCGAACCGTCCTCATCGATTGCCGCGAAAGCCTCGTCGCACTCTTTGCGGCTCGCTTCCGGCGCGATGACCTTGAACATCAGCCGAAATTCGTTGCTATCCAGATAGCCGCTGCTGTCGCTGTCGAAGTACTCGAACTCGTGACGAACCTTGTCGATCTTTTCCGCTGACAGTCCCATGAATGAGGTTCCCAATGCCCAACCTGCGCGAACTATAAGCGCTAGTGGGCGACTTTGAAAGAGAGACAGACGTTCTCTCCTCGGACCGGTTTCCCGCACGCCCAATTTCAGACGTACGAGCTGACCTTCGGATCGGGATATTCGATCTCCAGAACCTCATATTCGTCTTCGCCGCGCGGCGTGGGAACCACCACCACATCTCCCACGCTGCGGCCCAGCAGCGCGCGGGCCATCGGTGAATCGATGCTGATCCGGCCCGCCTCCGCCAGCGTCTCGTCCACGCCGACCAGCTGAAAGTCCTTACGCTCGCCGTCGTCATCCTCCAGCGTCACGCGGGCTGCAAAAAATATGCGGCTAGTGTCGCGAGGCCGTTCAGCGACCACCTGGAGAACGTCCAAACGCTTGCTGAGATAGCGAATCCGCCGATCCATTTCTCGCAGCTGTTTCTTGCGGTAGATGTACTCCGCGTTCTCCGATCGATCACCTTCGGCCGCCGCCTCGCCCAGCGCTTTGGTCACCAGGGGTCGCTCCCGGCGCCAGAGTCGTTCAAACTCCGCTTTTAGCGCCTGGTGGCCCGCGGCGGTGATGTACTGTGAGGCTGCCTGGGTACCCATAAGAATCAGGAAAGCACCGCTGTGAGCGCAAGTCAAAAGTCCTCGGGAAGCGACGGCAACGCCCAAGCCCCGATCATCGTCAAGCTGGGCAGTGCCGTTGCCCGGACCAGCGACGGCCTGCTGGACGAAGCGCATCTCAACGCCGTTGTCGAGCAGATCGCCCGGCTGACTGCCCAGGGCCAGCCCACGGTGCTGGTCTCGTCCGGTGCGGTGGCGCTCGGGCTGGCCGAGGCGCCGCCATCGGTGCAGGATGAGCGTAATCCTGTGCAGCGCCGGCAGCTCCTCGCCGCCATGGGGCAAACGCGGCTGATGGCCTTCTACCAGAAAGCTTTTGGCGCTCACGGCCGTCAGGTGGCTCAGGTCCTGGCCACGCGGGATGACTTTGCAACGCGCCGGCACTACCTCAACATGCGCGGGTGCCTGGTCAGCGCGCTCAAACATGGTGTTGTCCCGGTGGTCAACGAAAACGACGTTGTGTCGGTCACCGAACTGATGTTCACAGACAACGATGAACTCGCCGCGCTGCTCGCATCCATGCTCGGCGCCACGCGCCTGATTATGTTGACCAATGTCGAAGGGGTCTTTGACGGTCATCCCGACAGCCCGGACAGCCGCCTGATCGAACGCTGGGAAGGCCAGTCGTTTCAGCCCAAGCAGGGCCAGGAGCCGTCGGAGTTCGGCCGGGGCGGCATCGCCAGCAAGGTGCGCAGCGCCCAGCGGCTCGCCAGGCTCGGGACTGAGGCATGGATCGCCCACGGCCGGCGTCCCGCCGTGATCAGCGATATCTGCGCGGGCGGCGGCCATGGCACCGTGTTTCCCGCGGCCCCAAGGCCCGCCAGTCAGCCCCGACGGTGGCTGGCCGCGGCGCCCGCCGGCAGCGCGCAGGTGGTGGTGAACGACGGCGCTGCGCAGGCGCTCCGGGCCCCTGATCGCCTCGCGAGCCTGCTGCCGGTTGGTATCAGCGAGCTTGCAGGACACTTTGAGCGAGGCGATATTGTGACGATTGTCGACACAAGCCGCCGCCCGATTGGGTATGGTCGTGCGGAGTACAGCTCCGAAACAGCCGCCCAGCGCCTGGGGAAACAGCGCCAGAAACCCTTGATCCATTACGACTACCTGTATATCGAGCCATGACAGACGCCGCCCGAGCCAACGAAGCCAACGCCACCGATACGCTCCTGAGCGAGGTTCGGGAATCGCTGGGGCGGGTCAAGGTCGCCGCCCGACAGCTGAACCTGGCTGCGCCGGCCGTGCTCTCCGAAGCGGTCCTGACCATCGCCAACCGGCTGCGCGAGTCGGCGGCTGAGGTACTGGAAGCCAACCAACGCGATCTTGACCGCATGGATCCGGCGAATTCCAAGTACGATCGGCTGCTGCTGACGCCTGAGCGGATCGAGGCGATCGCGGGAGATCTGGAGTCGGTAGCCGAGCTGCCCTGCCCGGCCGGCGAGATCCTCGAACGGCGGGTGCTGCCCAACGGGCTCCAGCTTGAAAAGGTCCGCGTGCCGCTTGGCGTCGTGGCCATCGTGTTCGAGTCGCGGCCCAACGTGACGGTGGACGTCTCAGCGCTGTGCCTGAAGAGCGGCAATGCCGCCCTGCTGAAGGGCAGCCGCGACGCCAAAGACTCCAACGAGGCGATCGTCAGGATCATTCAGGCGGCGCTGGAGGAGCACGAACTGCCGGCGGACGCCGTCACCCTGGCGCCGGCGGATCGGGCCGCGCTGAAGCCTGTGCTCGAGGCCGTGGACGTGGTTGATGTCGCCATCCCCCGCGGCAGCCAGGGTCTGATCGACCACGTGCGCGAACACGCCCGCGTGCCCGTCATTGAAACCGGCGCCGGCATCGTTCACGTCTACGTCGACGCGAGCGCTGACGTCGAAAAAGCCCGGGCAATCGTGACGAACTCCAAGGCCCGCCGGGTCAGCGTGTGCAACGCGCTGGACACGCTCCTGATCCACGAATCGCTGCTCGACGAGCTTCCCGCCATCGTCGGCAAGCTGGGTGACCACTTCGACGCTGAGGTGTTTGCCGACGCGGCCGCCTATCGGGTCCTCGACGGTCACTACGACGGGCCGCTGCGGCAGGCTAAGCCGGAAGACTTTGGTCGGGAGTTCCTGTCGATGAAGCTCGCGATCAAGGTGGTCCACGACCTGAACGAAGCGTTGGAGCACGTCGCTCGCTACTCGTCAGGTCACAGCGAATCGGTGGTTGCCGAGGACACGACGGTCATTGAAACCTGGCTTAAGGCGGTGGACGCCGCTGCCGTCTACGCTAACGCCTCCACGGCGTTCACCGACGGCGCCCAGTTCGGCATGGGCGCTGAAATCGGCATCAGCACGCAGAAGCTCCACGCCCGGGGTCCGATGGCGCTTCCGGAGCTAACCAGCTACAAGTGGCTGGTCAGGGGCAACGGCCAGACGCGCCAGTAGGCCCGTCGGAACGAATGCTCAGGCCGGCGGCGGCGAGTAGTCGTACCCCAGCGCTTCGGCCACCTCTTTCTGGGTAACCTTGCCCTGGTAAACGTTCAGCCCGTTGCGCAGATGCGGGTCGTCCGCCATCGCTTTAAGTGCTCCCTTCTCCGCCAGCGCCAGCACAAATGGCAGCGTGGCGTTGTTCAGCGAAAAGGTGGAGGTGCGCGGCACGGCGCCCGGCATGTTGGCAACGCAGTAGTGCACCACGTCATCCACCACGTAGCGGGGGTCGTCGTGGGTCGTGGGCTTGGAGGTCTCTGAGCAGCCGCCCTGGTCGATGGCCACGTCCACAAAGACGCTGCCCATCCGCATCTGCCGAATGATGTCGCGGGTCACCAGCTTGGGCGCAGCGGCGCCGGGGATCAGCACGCCACCGATCACCAGATCCGCATCGATGCACAGCCGTTCGACCGACTCGGTGGTGGAAAACACGGTGTTCAGCCGACTGTCGAAATGCAGGTCAATCCGGCGCAGCACGTCCAGCGAACGATCGAGCACGGTCACGTTGGCGCCCAGGCCCACCGCCATCTGTGCCGCGTTGATGCCCACCACACCACCGCCGATGATGACCACCTTGCCCGGATCGACTCCCGGCACGCCGCCGAGCAGCACACCCGAGCCGCCGCGGGCTTTTTCTAAAGAGGCCGCGCCCGCCTGAACGGACAGCCGTCCGGCGACCTCCGACATCGGCGCCAGCAGCGGCAGGCGCCCCTCGGCGTCGGTCACGGTCTCGTAGGCAATGCAGCACGCGCCGGAGTCGACCAGCTCGCGCGTCTGGTCCGGGTCGGGCGCCAGATGCAGATAGGTAAAGAGCAAGTGGTGCTCCTTGAGCATGGCGCGCTCGACCGCCTGGGGTTCCTTCACCTTGACGATCATCTCAGCCTGTTCGAACACGCTCGCCGCATCAGGCGCGATCGTGGCGCCCACCGCCGTATAGTCGTCGTCGGTGAGTCCGATGCCTAGCCCGGCACCCTGCTGAATGACCACCTGGTGGCCGCGCGCCGTCAGCTCGCGTACCGAGGACGGGACGAGCCCGATCCGGTATTCGTGATTCTTGATCTCTTTCGGTACACCAATCTGCATTGTCATCGCTCCTCTTGGGCCGGGGCTCGACGCTGCCCGGCAGTCCGGTAACCGTCGGTATCAGGGGCCCGCGTCAGCCAGCGGCTGCTGGGTCAGCGGGTCTCTCAGCGGGATCTCCCGGATGGTTTTGCCCGTTACGGACTCAACGGTCCCGTGGTCGCCGTCGCCGGCCAGCGCCTCGTCAATCTTGCCGACCAGGAGAATCCGCAGCTGGGCCGGGTCCAGGTACTTTTCGGCAACTCTCTGCACGTCGGCAATGGTCACCTTGCGAACGTTGGCCTCGTAGCTGCGCCAGCGATCGGCCGGTTCGTCGTTGATCTCATCAGCGGCGAAGCGGCGCGAGGCGGACTCAGCGCTCGCGTAAAGATCGGCCAGGAACGCAAGCCGGGACTCAATCGCGGTACTCAGCTCCTGCTCGGTGACGGGCGCAACGCGGATACGCTCCACCTCTTCCAGCACGATACCCAGAGCCTGCGGAACGCTGGCGTTCTTCGACTGAAAGAACGCGCGAAACTGCCCGTCATAGTGGCGTCCGAGCTGGAATCGGCTGCCGGCTGAATAGGCCAGCCCTTCATCGCTGCGAACCCGTGAGGTGATGCGGCTGGTGAAGCCTCCGCCACCGAGAATATCGTTCATAACCGCAATGGCGAACTCATCGGGGTTCTTGACCCGCGGCCCGGGCAGTCCAACGGTGACGCGCGTCTGGTTGACGTCATCTTTTGCCACCGTGTAAACGCCCGGGTCCCGGGGACTCAGCGTGTCGGGTATGGCCGGCAGCTCGACACCTTCGGGCAGCCGCGCAAGCGCCTGGGTCAGCGCCGCCCGCGCGGTGTCTGCGTCGATGTCGCCGCTGACCGCAATAACGAGCCCGCCGCGCGCGAAGATGCGGCGTGTGACTTCGCGCATGACGTCAGCGTCGATGCTTTCCACGCTATCCTGCGTTGACACCCGCGTCGCAAAAAAGTCTTCGCCCAGCATCAGCTGTGACCAGACGCGGGGTTCGATGGATCGCGTGTCGTCATTGCGCCGACGCATCGCCTCGATCTGGCGATCGACCGCAATCTGCAGCCGCTCGGCGTCGAACTGCGGGGCGACCATCATGTCCATCATCAGGTTCAGGCTTTCCTCAAAATTGTTGCTGAGGCTGTCGAGAGAGGCGCTGGCGCCAGTATTGCCGATCGAGAACCCGACGCTCGTGGCCAGAAAATCCAGACGCTCATCGAGGTCAGCCGGCTTGAGGTCACCCGCGCCGCCGTCACGCAGCATGCTGGCGGTCAGGCCGCCGCTGCCGGCGGGCAGATCCCCGAGCAGGTAGGCGCCGGCGCGCGAATAGATGCGCATCTTGACCAGCGGCAGCGCGCGGTCGGTGACCACATACATGACGTCCCCGCCGGGCAGCTCGTGGCGATAGTCCTCCCGATCGAGAAAGGTGAGCTCGCGCTCGCCGAAGACGAGCTCGTCGGGATGATTGGCAAGCTCTGCACCACCGGTGGCGCAGGCGGTGACTGAAACCGCAGCCGCCGCGCTGAGCATGGCGACCCTTAGGAGATTAACCATGGGTAGATTACTCAGGCGCATCATTTGGCTTCCTCCAGCATCGCTGTCACGCGCTTTATCATGTAGTCGATAGCCGGCTGTGCCTCAGCCGGTACCTGGCTTCGCATCTGTTCGAGCTGCGCCAGGCCCTGACCCAGCTCCTCGGCGCTGCGGCCCTGCATCTGTCCCAGCATGCCCTTGATCTGCGCCTGGGTTCCCGCGTCGAAGGCCGCAAGCTCCGGATCTTCCGGCTCGCTGCTGGCCTTTCGCGTGTACAGTTTGCTGGCGGCGAGCTCCGGGAGGAGATAGTCAGCGGCAGCCGCCTGCACCTGCTCAGCGGTCACCACCTCAACCTCTTCATAGGACGTATCCATGGTGCGCCAGTCACGCAGACCGTCGTAGTAGAGGAGCTGAATCAGCAGGAAAAACGGGTCTTCCAGGCGCCGATACTTGTCGGCGGCGAGCTGGTTCTTAACCTTTTCCAGCTCATAGTCGGTGATACCGTCTGCGACTACCTTGGCCACTTCCTCCAGCAGCACGGCCTGCAGCAAATCCGGTGAGACCCCCTGCTTGCCCTGCGCAAAGACTGAGAACGACCCGTCATACTTGCCGCTGTCCGCCCCGGCGCCAACGTTGGTGGCGATCTGATCTTCCAGCACGAGGCGCTTGTAGAGGCGTCCTGTCTTGCCGCTCAGGACGCTCGACAGGACCTGCAGCGCACCGTCACTCTCACCCGTGAAGGCGGTGGTTCGCCAGGTCACGGTCGCTGACGGCGGTGCGTCAACTTCTGCCCGATAGACCAGGTTGCCCAGCTGCGGCATGGCAAGCGTGATCACGTCCGGCGGATTGTCCCGCCCGGGCGGAATCCGGCCGAAGTAGCTCTCGGCCCATTCGATGGCCTGCGCTTCGTCAAAATCTCCGACGATCGCCAGCGTGATGTTGGCGGGGGCGTAGTACAGATCGTAGTACGCCTCGGCCTGCTCTCGCGTTATCGCGGCGATATCGCTCGGCCAGCCGATGACGGGCCAGCCGTAGGGGTGCCCGCGCCACAGCAGCGATTCAAATACCTCGTCCTGGGCGCCGGTCGGCGTTGAGTCGGTCCGCAGCCGTCGCTCTTCGAAGACCACGTCCCGCTCCGAGTAAAACTCACGGAACACCGGCTGAGCGAGCCGCTCGCTTTCCATCCAGAACCAGAGCTCCAGCTTGTTGCGGGGAACCCGGATGAAGTAAACCGTCATATCCCGGTTCGTGAAGGCGTTCATGCCGCTGGCACCAGCCTCCGTATAGATCTGGTCGAATTCGTCCTTGATCATGTTTTCGCGCTGGCTCTTGACCAGTTCCTCGAAGCGCGCCTGAAGCTCGGCCATGGTCTCGGTCTGCAGAGCCGGGTCGGTGATCGCCTTGCCCTGACCCAGCCGCACCTGATCGCGGTAGCCCCGCTCCAGATCAAACATCTCGCTGCGCAGCTCGTCCAGCTGATCCTGGAGCTGCGCGTCCAGCGCAGCATCGCGCGTACCGATCCGCGGTGAGCCCTTGAACATCATGTGCTCAAACAGGTGGGAGATGCCGGTAATGCCGGGACTCTCGTTCGCCGAGCCCACGTGGGCTACCCAGCCGGCCGCAATATTGGGCTGACCGGGCCGCTGGACCATAACCAGGCGCATCCCGTTTTCCAGCGTGACCTCGCGGGCCACGTCAGCCATTTTGGTGCTCTGGGCGCTCGCCGCAGCGGCCACCAGAAGGCACATCATTCCTAGAACTACACGCATTTGTTACTCCTGCTTGAGCAACCCGCAAAGTTGCGGGGCTCCTGTCAGCATTGGGCGGCTCGAATCGAGCCGCGCTATCTTAGTTCAGCACTATCTTCGCGGCCACCACATTAGCGACCTGGTGAGCCATTGGCACAGGACACTAGTCACCCAGAGACGATCCGCATCATCTGGCCACAAATCCAGGCCCCGTAGGTGCCCAGGGCATAGCCCAGCACCGCCAGCAGCACCCCAACCGGCGCCAGCGACGGGTGAAAGGCGGACGCCACCACGGGCGCTGAGGCCGCCCCGCCAACGTTGGCCTGGCTGCCCACCGCAACAAAAAACAGCGGGGCTTTGATCAGGTAACCCACCGTCAGCAGCAGCCCCGCGTGGATGCTGATCCACACGAGCCCAACCGCAAACAGCAGCGGTGCCTCGGCCACAGCCTTGATGTCCATGTGCATGCCGATCGTAGCAACCAGAATGTAGACAAAAGCAGAACCCACCTTGGAGGCGCCGGCGTCCTCAAGCTCTCGCGTTCGGGTGAACGACACCACCAGCCCGATCGTCGTGGCGATCACCACAATCCAGAAAAAGGTCGAGGTCAGGCTGAAACGGCTCAGTCCCGGCGCCACGTCCGCCAGCGTCGGCGCGATATAGCCCGCACACGCGTGCGCCAGACCGGTACCGCCGAAGGCCACCATGGCCATGAGCATCAGGTCTTTGGTGGTAATAACGCGCGCATGCTCCGCTTCGTAGGTTTCGATCTTGCTCTTCAGAACATCGATGCTGGAATCGTCGGCGCCCGTGAAGGCGTCGATCCGCTTCTGGTTACCCGCCATGATCAGCAGCACCGCCATCCAGATGTTGGCCACAATCACATCCACCGCCACCATCTGCGCAAACACGTCGTTGCCGACTTCAAAAACTTCCTTCATCGCCGCCTGGTTGGCGCCGCCGCCAATCCAGCTGCCGGCAACCGTTGTCATGCCTCGCCACACCGCCTCCGGCCCGTCCGCCTGCAGCAGCTCGGGCACCGCGAGGCCAACCGCCAGCAGCGCCAGCGGCCCGCCGATCATGACGCCGACCGTGCCGGTAAAAAACATGATGAGCGCCTTGGGACCGAGCCCGATGACGCCCTTCAGGTCGATGCTCAACGTCAGCAGGATCAAAGCGGCCGGCAGGAGGTACCGTGAGGCGACAAAGTAGAGCCGGGAGGCCTCGCCGTCGATGACGCCGAGCGTATTGAAGATCGCCGGGATGAAGTAGCACAGGAGCAGCGCGGGAACCACGCCGTAGAACTTGCGCCAGAAGCGAGCCGGGCTGTGGCTCGTGTAGAAGACAAGTCCGAGAATCAGCGCCAGGAGGCCGAGAACCACAGCATCGTTGGTGATCAGAGCGGTGTTTTCATCCATGGAACGCGGACTCCGGGGAGGCTGGAACGTGAGAGGTCGGCCGGCGCTCGGCTGCCCTCCTGCGATGCTGGGCCGGCATCATTGACGTACCGCGTCGCCGCGTCAAGCCTTCAGCACGCGCCCAGCGAATGGCTGGGCGAACAAGACGGGCGGCTAACGGAAGCCCTTGAGCGCCTTCAGCAGACGACGTGAACGCTTGTCGGGCCGGCCGGCGTCCTGGCGCTCCCGCCTACGCGCCACAGCCTCCTCGCGGGCTTCGACGCTCGCGTCGGTCTCCCGATACAGCTCAGCGGCCAGGGCTGCGCCGAGCCGGCGGTCGCTCAGCCCCAGCACCTCCAGCTCGAGGCGAAAGTCTTCGCGACTCACCCTCAGCATGTCGCCTGGCTTCACCGCCTTGGACGGCTTGGCGCGCTGACCGTTCAGGTCGACCTTGCCGCCGTCGAGCGCGGCCTTGGCCAAGCCGCGGGTCTTGAACAGCCGGGCCGCCCAGAGCCAGCGGTCGATGCGAACCGAATCGGTCAGCGCCGGTCGCCTTAAGCTTCGGTCAGCAGCTGGTTGACGCGTTTCACGTACGACGCTGGATCAGACAGCTGGCCGCCTTCGGCCAACAGCGCCTGCTCAAACAGCAGGTGCGCCCAGTCGGAGAAGCGGTCCTCGTCGGTCACCGCCGCAGCGCGGGTCACCAGCGGATGATCCGGATTGATTTCGAGCGACGGCTTCGATCCCGGCATCTCGTGGCCCGCCTGCTTCATCAGCTGCTGCATGTGCAGGGCCATGTCGTGCTCGGCCAGCACGATGCAGGATGGTGAATCGGTCAGACGGCTGCTCACCTTCACCTCTTCGACCTGCTCTTCCAGCGCTTTCTTGAGCCGCTCCAGCAGCGGCGCAGCTTCGCTGGCCTTTTCTTCGCGCTGCTTCTTGGCGTCTTCGTCTTCCAGGTTCGACAGGTCCAGATCGCCTTTGGCCACCGACTGGAACGGCTTGCCGTCATACTCCCGGACGTGCCCCATCATCCACTCGTCCACCCGATCAGACATCAGCAGCACCTCGATGCCCTGCTTGCGAAAGACCTCCAGGTGCGGGCTGTTCAGCGCCGCCTGGTGGCTGTCGGCCGTCACGTAGTAGATCTTGTCCTGACCCGAGTTCATCCGGCCGAGGTAGTCATCGAGGCTGGTCGTGGGCTCGGCGTCGCTGTTGGCTGTCGAGGCAAAGCGGGCCAGCTTCAGCAGCTTCTCCTGGTTGGAGAAGTCTTCCACCACGCCTTCTTTGAGCACCTCACCGAAGCCCTTCCAGAACGCCTGGTAGGTCTCTGTTTCGTCGCTGAGCTGCTCGAGCATGCCCAGTACCCGCTTGACCACCGACGCGCGGATCTTCTTGACCAGCGCATTGTCCTGCAGGATTTCGCGCGAGACGTTCAGCGGCAGGTCGTCCGAATCCACCACGCCCCGGATGAAGCGCAGATAGGTCGGCAGCAGCTGTTCCGCGGCGTCCATAATAAAGACGCGGCGAACGTAGAGCTTCAGACCGTGGCGCTCCTCGCGCCCCATCATCAGGTCAAACGGCGGCTTTTCCGGCAGGTACAGCAGCGTCGTGAACGACTGATTGCCCTCTACCCGGTTGTGGGACCACCGCAGGGGGTCGTTGAAGTCGTTAGAGACATGCTTGTAGAAGCTCTTGTACTCGTCGTCCTCGATCTCCTGCCGGGGGCGGGACCACAGCGCGGAGGCCTGGTTGACCGATTCCCACTCGGGATCGGCCGGCACGTCGACGACGTCCTCGTCACCGTCTTCCTCAGCGGCCGGCGGCGGCTGAACCTTGTGCATCTGGATCGGAAACGCGATGTGATCGGAGTACTTGCTGATCAGTGAGCGCAGCCGATAGTCGGCCAGGAATTCGCTCTCGCCTTCCTTCAGCTTGAGGATAATGCGCGTGCCGCGGCCCAGCGTCTCGTCCTCTATCGGCTCCAGCGTGAAAGCGCCCTGCCCGTCCGACACCCACTGCCAGGTCTCGTCGTCACCGGCGCGTCGGGACTGCACCGTAACCTGGTCAGCGACGATAAACGCGGAATAGAACCCTACGCCGAACTGACCGATCAGGTTCGAATCGGTGCGCGCGTCGCCGCTGAGGGCGTCGAGGAACTTACGGGTTCCAGACCGGGCGATCGTCCCCAGGTTTTCCAGGAGCTCGTCGTGGCTCATGCCGATGCCGTTGTCGTAGACGGTGAGCGTCCCGGCATCTTTATCGAACGACACCTGCACCCGCAGCTCGGCGTCACCGGCATACAGGCTGTCGTCTGACAGCGCTTCAAAACGCAGCTTGTCCAGCGCGTCGGACGCGTTGGAAATCAGCTCGCGAAGAAAGATCTCTTTGTTGGAGTACAGGGAGTGGACCATTAGGTCCAGCACCTGGCGCACTTCCGCCTGAAATTCGTGCTGTTCGGGCTTGAGCGTTTCGGTCATGGCAATGTGATCGGTTTGTGAGCGATGCTAGGCAGTTGGGAACGCCCGGGGCGTTTTTCAAGCGCCCACAAAAAAACCCGGCCGAAACCGGGTTTTTTCGATGACGCACCGGGGGTTACCGGCGCGCGAGCTTTTCCTTGATCCGGGCCGCCTTGCCCTCGCGACCGCGAAGGTAGTAAAGCTTGGCGCGCCGGACTCGGCCGCGACGCTTGACGGTGACCGATTCGATCTGCGGGCTGTAGGTCTGGAACACGCGCTCAACGCCCTCGCCGTGAGAGATCTTGCGGACCGTGAACGCGGAGTTCAGACCGCGGTTGCGCAGCGCAATCACCGTTCCTTCGAAAGCCTGGAGGCGCTCGCGGCTGCCTTCAACAACCTTCACGTTGACCACAACGGTATCGCCCGGACCAAAATCCGGCAGCTCCCGGCCCATCTGTTCTTCTTCGAGTTGTTTGATGATGTCGCTCATCACGATTCTCTCTGGTTTCGGGCACCGTCGTGCCGCTCTTGTAAAAACTCTTCCAGCAGGTCTGCCTCGTCAGGCGACATGCCGCGTTCGTTCAGCAATGCTGGCCGCTTCAGCCAGGTCTGCCCCAGCGACTGCTTGAGCCGCCAGCGCGCCACCGCGCCGTGGTCCCCGGACCGTAAAACCTCCGGAACCGTCTGGCCCTGCCACTCCACCGGTCGGGTGTAGTGCGGGCAGTCCAGCAGCCCGCTGCTGAACGAGTCCTGGTCGGCAGACTCCGCGTGCCCGAGCGCTCCCGGCAGAAGCCGGATAATGCCGTCGATCACGACGGCTGCGGCGAGCTCGCCACCGCTCAGCACAAAATCGCCGAGCGACCATTGTTCTATGTCGGGCCTGTTGAGCAGTCGCTCATCAACCCCTTCATATCGACCGCAGAGCCATATGTTTCGGGGCTCCTCGGCCCAGCGCTCCAGGTCGCCCTGGCGAATTTGCTGACCCTGCGGGCTCAAGTACCGCAGCGGCGCGGCCGGACCTTCCGCCAGTACCGCCTCAGCGCAGTGCGCCAAAACCGGCGCCGCCAGCACCATGCCCGGTCCGCCGCCAAATGGGCGGTCGTCTACCGTGCCTCGTTCGTCCGGGGCAAAGTCCCTCGGATTCCAGGTCCTGACCGTGGCCAGTCCGTCGCGCAGAGCACGACCGGTGACGCCCATTTCCAGACAACGACTGAAGCCCTCGGGAAACAGCGTTATCACATCTATCTGCATCGACTGCCTGCGTGGTCACTTTGCTCTCGCAAAGCGCCTAAACCGCCTCCGGATCCCAGTCGACGATGATCCGCTTCGACTCGACGTCGACGCTCATCACGTACATGCCCTGGACAAACGGGATCAGGATTTCCTGCATCCCTCTGACCACCATCACATCGTTTGCGCCGGTGGCCATCATCCGGTCGACATTGCCAAGCGGCTGGCCCTCGATCGTCTCGACGCTGCAGCCTTCGAGGTCGTGCCAGTAGTATTCTCCTGGCTCGGGCTCCGGCATGTCGCTCTTTGGGAGCCAGATCTCGGCATCGCGCCAGATTTCGGCGTCTTCGCGGCTGCTGGCGCCTTCCGGGCGCAGCAGCAGCAGCTTGCCCCGAATCTGGCTCTCAAACTGGACAGCTTCGCTGTTTCCCAGATTGAGCGACTCGTAGTCGAACAGGCCCTCGCGTGGATCGGTGAACGAAAGCACCTTCAGCCAGCCGCGGAGACCATGGTGGCCGGCAACGCGCCCTAAAACGACGCGCTCGACCACGGCTGACTTACGCTGCGGCCGCTTCGGCGGCCTGCGCTTCCTTCATCAGTGAACGCACGCGATCGGACAGCTGCGCGCCGACACCCACCCAGTGGGCGATGCGCTCAGCATCCAGGCGCAGACGCTCTTCCTGACCGCGAGCCACGGGATTGAAGAAGCCCACACGCTCGATATAGCGGCCGTCGCGCTTGTTGCGCTGGTCGGTCACCACGACGTGATAAAAGGGTCGCTTTTTGGCACCGCCGCGCGACAATCTGATTCTAACCATTATTATTTATCCTGCTGAGGGGCCAACGCGTGGCTACCTGCGCAAACAAAAGCGCGCCATTTTACATCACGGACGTCAAAAATAAAGGCTTTTTCGCAGTTGCTGCGCGGGTTTGCCTGTCGTGCCCCGCTAGCGGCCTGGAAAGCCCGGCGGCATTCCCCCGGGCGGCATCCGCCCCTGGAGCTTCTTCATCAGGCCTTTCATACCGCCCTTGCCGAACTTCTTCATCATCCGCTGCATCTGGTTGTACTGTTTCAGCAGCTTGTTGAGGTCCTGGATCGTTGTGCCCGAGCCGTTCGCCACGCGGCGCTTCCTCGAACCCTTATTCATCAGGTCAGGAAACTGTCGCTCCTGAGGCGTCATGGAATTGATCATGGCGATCATGCGGATCGTGTCACGATCGTCGACCTTGGATTTCACCGCATCCGGAATCTGCCCCATGCCGGGCAGCTTATCCATCATTGACGTCATTCCGCCCATGTTCTGCATCTGCTCAAGCTGATCGCGAAAATCTTCCAGGCTGAAGCGCTTGCCCCGGCTGACCTTGCGCGCCAGCTTCTGCGCCTTGTCGGCGTCGACCTTTCGCTGAGCCTCCTCGACCAGCGTGAGCACGTCGCCCATGCCGAGGATGCGCGAGGCAATTCGCTCTGGATGGAAGGCCTGGAGCGCGTCCGTTTTCTCGCCCACCCCCATAAACTTCACCGGCTGCCCGGTCACCTGGCGCACCGACAGCGCGGCACCACCGCGCGCATCACCGTCGACCTTGGTCAGCACCACACCCGTGATCGCCAGCGCGTCGTGAAACGCCTTGGCGGTCGCGGCCGCGTCCTGGCCGGTCATGGCGTCGACCACAAACAGCGTTTCAGCCGGCTTGACGGCGCCAGCGATACGCTGCACCTCGGCCATCAGCGCTTCATCGATCGCCAGACGGCCTGCGGTGTCGACCAGCAGGACATCCATAAACTGTTTCTTGGCGGCCGCCAGCGCATCCTTTGCGATCGCTTCCGCCTTCTGGCTGACGTCGGACGGGTGGAAGGCCACCTCTTCCTGCGCCGCCAGCGTCTGGAGCTGGTCAATAGCCGCCGGACGGTGGACGTCGCAGCTCACCACCATCACCTTCTTGCCGTGTTCGTTCTTCAGCAGCCTCGCCAGCTTGCCGGTGGTGGTGGTCTTACCCGAACCCTGCAGACCCGCCAGCAGAATGACCGCCGGCGGCTGGACGCTGAGGTTGAGCGCCGCGTTCTGTCCGCCGAGAATCGCCGTCAGCTCATCCTGGACAACCTTAATAAAGGCCTGGTCCGGACTGATCGACCGCAGGACTTCCTGCCCCAGCGCCCGCTGCTTCACCTGCGCGACAAACTGCGTCACCACCGGCAGCGCCACGTCCGCCTCGAGCAGGGCGATACGCACATCCCTCAGCGACTGAGTGATGTTCTCTTCGGTAATGCGGCCGTGTCCGCGCACCTGTTGAAAAGTGGCGGCAAGGCGATCTGACAGCGACTGGAACATAAGAACCGGTACCAATGAACAAGCGGCCGACCATTATACGGTCGCAATGCGGACATCACACCGCCGATTTATGCGATCATTTCGGGATGAGTCCGGTTATTGCGGGTCTGCCCAGCATCTTTCTTTACATCGTCGGCGCGACGCTCGCGCTGATGCGCATTCGTGCGCCCAGTCAGGACGCACACCGCCGCCCCCTGCTGCTGGCGATCGCTGCCGCGGCTCTGTGCCACGGCGGCCTGCTGTGGATCCTCGGCGGAACCGAAGGACAGCTCAATCTCGGCTTTTTCTACATGCTGTCCGCCGCCGCCTGGCTGACGGTCATTCTGGTGCTTGCCGGCACGCTGATCCGGCCGGTGATGAACCTGGGGCTGGTGCTGTTTCCGCTGGCGGCGCTGTGCGTCTCGCTGCAGCTGGTCTGGGGCGTCAAGATTGTGGTGCTGAAGGATCTCGGCTGGCAGCTCAACGTCCACGCGGCGCTATCGGTCATGGCGTTCGCGCTGCTCTGTATCGCCGCCGCCCAGGCGACAGTCATTCTCCTGCAGGACCGGGCCCTGCGCGGCGGCGGGCTGCAGATCCTGAACAACCTGCCGCCGCTCCAGCGGATGGAGCAACTGCTGTTTCAAGTCATCACCATGGGGTTTGTGCTGCTGACCCTGGCGCTGGTGACCGGCATGCTGTTCGTCGACGACATGATGGCCCAACATCTGGTCCACAAGACCGTTCTGTCGATCTGCGCGTGGGTGGTTTTTGGCCTGCTGCTGTGGGGTCGATGGCAGTTTGGCTGGCGCGGGCGGACCGCCGTGCGCCTGACCCTGGCCGGCGCCGCCGTGTTGCTGGTCGCGTATTTTGGGAGCAAACTGGTTTTGGAACTGATTCTGAAGCGAGTTGCCTGACAGGCCCCAACCTTGGACGACATTCCCCTTGCGTACCTGCTGATCGGTCTGGCGGTCCTTCTGCTGCTGTCCGCCTTCTTCTCATCCTCCGAAACCGCCCTGATGGCGGTCAATCGCTATAAGCTTCGGCACCGCGCCAGCGAAGGCGACAAGAAGGCCGCGCGCGTCGCCAAACTGCTGTCCAAGCCCGACCGGCTGATCGGCATCATTCTGCTCGGCAATAACTTGGTCAACATATTTGCCACCAGCCTGGCCACGGTCATCAGCATCCGTCTGTACAGCGACCTGGGGCCGATCATCATGCCGTTAGTGTTTACCCCGCTGGTGCTGATCTTCGCGGAGGTTGCGCCCAAAACCTGGGCCGCGGTGCACCCGGAGAGCCTTGCCTACCCCGTCTCCTCACCGCTGAGCTGGCTGCTGCGGCTGCTGTATCCGGTGGTGGCGCTGATCAACTGGGCCGCCAACGGATTGCTGAAACTGTTCGGAATGCGCTCGTTCAGCCGCTCCGACCAGCTCAGCCGGGACGAGCTGCGCACCATGCTCAGCGACTCAAGCACCCGCGCCACGGGCAGCTATCGGGCGATGCTTCTTAACATCCTGGATCTCGAACAGGCCAGCGTTTCCGACGCGATGGTGCCGCGCAACGACATGGTGTGTCTTGATCTTAAAGACGACTGGGGCAGCATCGTCGATCAGATCCGCAACAGCTTCTATACTCGCCTGCCGGTGATCGAAGGCGACTTCGAAGAGGTCACCGGGGTCCTCCACGTGCGTACCGTCGTGAACCGGCTCGCTGCCGGCACGCTCGACCTCGCCTCGCTTCGCGGCCTGGTGCGCAAACCGTATTTTGTGCCGGAGACCACCAGCCTGACGCAACAGCTGCTGGAGTTTCAGGAGCGGGAGCGACGCCTGGGGCTGGTGGTGGACGAGTATGGGGACATCCAGGGGTTGATCACCCTGGACGACATCCTGGAGGAGATCGTCGGCGAATTCACCACCGAGCCACGCAACCGGATCCGGCGCCCGACGCGCCGGCGTGACGGCACGCTGCTCATCGACGGTGCGGAAAACGTTCGCTCTCTGAACCGGCGCCTGGGCTGGGCCCTGCCGACGGAAGGCCCGCGAACGGTGAACGGCCTGCTGCTGGAGCATCTGCAGGCCATCCCCGAGGCCGGCGCTGAGGTTCTCATCGACGGTCTGACGTTCACCATCACCGCTCTGCACGACAACGTGATCAAAAGCGTCGAAGTCCGGGGCGCTCCGCCGGAGGGGGCCGGGGTCGCGCCGCCGACCGTACACTGAGGCACGTTTGAGATATAATTCAGACGTTGCTGTTTTTTCAGGCTTTTTATCGTGAGTGAGTCCGAATCCGGCGGCGCCGAGCGACGTCGCTTCTCCCGCTTCAACATCGAGGCCAGGGTGCACCTGTACTCGGGGTCACAGGCGTGGGAGAGCGAGCTCATCGACATCTCGCTCAAGGGGGCGCTGCTCAAGCGCCCTGACGACTGGTCCGGCAAGCCCGGCGACTTCTACCGTATCGAGGTCAAGCTGGAAGGCAGCGCCATCATCAGCATGTCGGTCACCGTGGCCCACGTGGCAGACCACAGCATCGGCTTCATCTGTCAGAAGATCGACATGGACAGCTTTGTGCATCTCAAGCGGCTCGTGGAGCTCAACCTCGGAGACGCGTCGCTGCTGTCGCGCGAGCTCAGCGCCCTGGGCTGAGCTACTCCCGCCAAGCTGGGGACGATCAGTCCGACTGGTGGCCGATACCCCAGCGCTTTTCGAAGTCCCACACGTCCTCAAAGCCCAACAGCACGCACATATCCTGAAAATCAAAGCGCGGCACCGGCGATCCCTGGCTCGTCCCGGTGGCCTTGATGTGCTTCAGCGCCGACTCCACGGCCGCCATAGCCGACAGCGCGGTGATGGCCGGGAAGATCGCCAGCGAGTAGCCGATCTCCTGTAGCTTGTCGCCGCTGAAGATCGGCGTGTGCCCGCCGTCGGCCATGTTCGCCATCATCGGGTGTCCGATGGTGGCGGTCGCTTTGCGCATCTCCTCTTCGGTCTCCAGCGCCTCGACAAACACCAGGTCCGCGCCGGCCTCGGCAAACGCCTGGGCCCGCTCCAGGGCCACGTCCAGACCGTAGTCGGTTCGGGCGTCGGTGCGGGCGATCAGCAGCATGTTCGTGTCGGTGCGCGCATCGAGCGCCACCTTGATCTTGTCCACCATCTCCTCGAGCGGAATCACCATGCGGTTTTTGGTGTGGCCACACTTCTTGGGAAAAACCTGGTCCTCAAACTGGAAGCCGGACACGCCGGCTTTTTCATAACCTTTCACCGTATGGTGCAGATTCAGCAGACCGCCGTAGCCCGTGTCGGCATCCGCAACGACGGGCGCGTCGCTGATCTCACACAGCCGGCTGACCCGGTTCAACATGTCGGTGAAGGTGGCGATGCCCGCGTCGGGGATACCCAGGTAGGACGCGGTCAGCCAGTAACCTGAGGCGTAAACGGCGTCGAAGCCGATGCGATTAGCGATATGCGCGGCCATCATGTCAAAGACGCCGGGCGCCACCACCATCTGCTGGTTCTCAATCATCTGCCTCAAGCGAGGATCAGCCATTGCCTGTCTCCCTGTCAGCCCGAGCAGCAGGCGGCTGGCCGGGACGGTTGGTATTTTCGTTGTAGGTCTGGCGCTGTCGTCGCCAGCCTGCCACTATTACACACCCGTTCGCCGGCGCACACCGGGCTTTATCCCGGGCAACTTCGGCTGGGCGGCGAAGATTCTGGCTGACCGATCCAAGGGTCGCAACACGGGAGCAACCAGGCACTGTCCCAGCAGGAAGTTGAACTGAATCAGCAGCCCGTCGAGCTGTTTAAGGTGCTGAAAATCAGCGGCGTGGCCGGCAGCGGCGGTGAGGCCAAGATGCTGATTGCTGCCGGAGCCGTATCCGTAAACGGTCACGTCGAAACGCGCAAGCGACGCAAGATTGTTGACGGCGACCAGATTGTGTTCGAGCAGGAACGGCTCATCGTACGTTGTGCCGATTCGCCAGAGACCGTCCGCGCCAGCGACTGACCCAAATTTGAGATTCACCCGATGAAAAAAATTGATTACGCCTGGTGGGTGCTTGCCGGCCTGTTTCTGCTCTACATGGCCACCAACGGCATCCTGCTGAATACGCTGCCGCTGCTCTATCCCGAGCTGACCGCCGAATTTGGCTGGAACGAAGCGGAGGTCACCCGCCCCGCATCCCTATTCCTGCTGCTTACGGCGCTGCTGACTCCCATCCTGGGCGCGTTGTGCGACCGGTATCCGGCGCGCCGCATTATGTTCTTCGGCGTCATTCTGATTGTGGTGCCGCTGGGCTTTTACGCGCACATGAGCACGCTCACCCACATGACGCTGATCTATCTGACGTGCTCGGTCGGCCTGGCGGGCTGCGGGCTGGTGGCCAGCATGCTGATCCTGTCGCGCTGGTTCGAGAAGCGCCGCGGTCTGGCGGTGGGCATCTTTCTGATGGCTTCGAGTCTCGGCGGCGCGCTGTTCCCGCTGCTCGCCAAAACCACCCTCGCGGAACAGGGTTGGCGGGAAGCAATCACGCTCATCGCGATTGTCGGCGGCGTCATGATGGGAATCGGGCTGCTGCTGATCCGCAATCGACGTCCCGCCTCAGACCCCGCCAGCGAAGAAGCGCTGGCGCCCGCGAGCGACGAGCCGTCCAAGACGGCCCCAGCTGCCGGCATCACTCTGAAGGAAGCCATCAAGCTGCCGGCCTTTTACCTCATGATGGTAGCGACCGCAGCGCTGTGGTTCTGCATTGTTGGCATCCTTCAGCATCAGTCGATTTTCCTAGGGCAGGATCTCGGGGTCGATCGCGGCTCGCTGCCTGTGATTTTCAGCGTGTTCTTCTGGAGCGCGATCGTGGGCAAGGTGCTGTTTGGCTACCTGGGTGACCACTTCAACAAGGTGTGGATCCTGCTGCTGTCGATCATCAACCTGATGCTTGGGCTGGTGGTGCTGCGAATGGTTGACCCCAGCAGCAACCTGACCCTGTTCGGCTACGCGGTGGTGTACGGCATGGGCTTCGCTGGCGCGTTCTCCGCGATCCAGCTCGTGTTGGCGGAGTTTTTTGCCGGCCCCTCGTACGGGCGCATCCTGGGTCTGTTCACCATGGTGGACTCCCTGGCAGGAGCCGCCGGCATCCAGTTCCTGGGCCTGCGCCGCGTGGCCGACGAAAGCTACCTGCCCGCGCTCAACGGGCTGATCATCATGCTGATTGTGGTGGCCGCGCTCGTGGCGCTGCTGCGGCGCTTTCAGCCCCAGCCGACGCCCGTTTTGCAAACCGCCGGCTAAAGCGCTTCCGGGTCGATCTCCAGGATAATTTTGCCGCGGGCGCGTCCTGACTCCGAATAGGCGATCGCGTTTCGGACATCCGCGAGCTCAAACCGCTGATCGATCACCGGCGTAACCTGACCCGCCGCCATCATCGAGGCCAGTTCGTCCATTGCTTCCTGGGTCAGGACGGCCAGCAGCGTCTGTATCTCCTGATCGACAAAAGGCGCAATGAACATCGTCTTGATCGTTGGCAGCAGGGGCGCAATCCAGTCACCCTTCTTGCCACCGACGATCACCAGCCTACCCGTGGGCTGAAGAACGTCACGCACCCGCGAGATGGAATGGTTGCCGACATTGTCGACGATCAGGTCGTACTGCTTGTCTTGCTCCGTGAAATTCTCGACCTTGTAGTCGATCACGTAATCCGCGCCCAGCCCAAGCACCAGCTCCCGGTTGCGACCGCTGCACACGCCGGTGACCTCCGCGCCCATGGCCTTGGCAATCTGGACCGCAAACGTGCCCACGCCGCCCGAGGCGCCGTTGATCAGCACCTTTTCGCCACTTTGGAGCTGACCTTTGTCCTTGAGCGCCTGCAGCGCGGTAACGCCGGCAATACCTACGCCAGCCGCCTGTTCAAAGCTGATGTTGTCCGGAATAACCGCAATCGCGCGATCCTCGGGACGCACGACGTATTCCCCGAAAGCCCCGTTGGCGCCCCCGAAGACGCGGTCGCCGGGCTTGAAGCGGGTCACGCCGGCGCCGACAGCCTCAACCGTGCCGGCAAAGTCCACGCCAACGGTCTGGTCACTCGGTTTGCCCATGCCCGACATCAGGCGCATCACGTAGGGTGTTCCGCGCATAAAGTGCCAGTCCAGCGGATTCACGCCCGCGGCAACCACCCGGATGAGCACATCCTTTTCGCCCACGGTCGGGCGGTCCTCCCGCGTGATCGTCAGCACCTCGGGGCCGCCGTAGCAATGCTGCACCACCGCCGTCATCGCGTCGGGTGATGTGGACGAGGGAACGTCTGTTGGACAGTCAGCGTTGCGGCTGATAGCAACCAGCAAAACCGCAAAGCCGCCGGCAAGAAACCCCAGCAGCCCAAAACCGAGCTTGTAGCGCTTTTTCATCTGAAGGATCAGCCTCAGGTGGATGACGAAGCGCAAGGATAGTCAGGGCATTTGGATTACAACAGGGCCAAAAGACCCAGCGATGACAGGAGAGACTCGGGACGAAAAAACTCAGATCTCGAGCTGTTGTCCGTCCAGTGCTACCAGAGCGACGGATCAGACAACGCGGCCACGCACGATAGCTTGCCCGATGACGGAACGCTGGCCTCTGGGTCCAGGACCTTTGCCTGCCAGCCGTGCGGATACTGCAGCGGGTAAGGTGCCTCAAAGGGCATGCCTGCCTCATTGGTGAATCCGAAACGGCCGTAATACTCTGGGTCGCCGTAAACAAAGACCAGCGCCACGCCCCCGTCAGTAAGGTGCCGCAGACCGTGGCGCACGAGCTGCGAACCGATGCCCAATCGCTGAAAGCCGGCCCGAACCCCGAGCGGCGCCAGGATCGAAGCCTTCACCTCGGGCGCGTCGCTGAGCGTCACCTCACTGAACGCGACGTGACCCGAGGGTGTGCCGTCCGTTTCCGCCAGCCAGCTGTGGTCTTGCGGACTGTCCGACCCCTCCAGGAGCTTAGTAGCAAGGTCCGCGACTTCTGCGCTTTCGCCCTCGTCGAACGCGCTCATATGAACGCGCCTGAGTTCAGCAGCATCAGCAGCCGTGGCGCGGCGAATTATCGTTGTCATGGTGATAAGAATTGCTGATTGATCGAGACGTTGCAACGATTAGCGGTGAATCAGGGCCCTGCCCCAAGCGAGTTCGTCTTGGCGCTGCCGCCGGGCGTCCCTTGCTGATCGACAAAAATCAGTTCGTTAACGTCAAAGCCGGCGGCCGAGGCCTTTTGCAGCAGCTTATCCCGCAGCTCGGGGTCGATTTCAGGCGTTCGGGCAAGCAGCCACAGGTAAGACTTGTTGGGGCCGCTGACCAGCGAATACTGATAGTCGTCCTGATCCAGTTCAAAGATCACGTAGGCGCCGTAGAACGGTCCAAAGAAAGACACCTTCAGAAATCCCTGATCGGGGCTCTCCACAAAATACGCTTTGCCGCTGGCCTCGTCCCAGCGGCCCTTTTTCTGCGAGAAGCCGCGATTCAGCACGCTGACGCCACCGTCGTCGCGCAGGCTGTAAGTTGCCGTTACGTGGGTGAGGCCTCGCTCAAAAGAATGGTCGAGCCTGGCGATTTCGTACCATTGCCCCAGGTACCGATCGACGTCAAAACGCTCAACAGGCCGGACGCTGTCGGGAACGCGGACACAGCCCGCCAACAGCAGGGCCAAAAGCATGGCGCCAGAATATCTTTGCAGCAAAATCACTTCATACCCTCACGTTGGCTTGGAGCGTCACAACAGCTTAACAACGCATCGCCAGTTAGTTAACATGTTTTCTATTTTCTGACGCTAGCGCCAGGTCATATGCCACTCAACGAATCACAGATTCTAGCCGCCGCCGATCAACTCTATGAGGCTGAGCGCCAGCGCCGGCAGATCCGACCCCTTTCCCAATCCATCCCCGATATGGACATCGAGGATGCGTACGCTATCCAAAAGGCCTGGGTCGACCGCAAGCTAACCGAAGGGCGATCAGTCACCGGCTACAAAATTGGACTGACGTCCCGCGCGATGCAGATGGCAATGAACATCGATACGCCGGACTTCGGTGTACTCCTGGACGACATGGACTTTTCGTCAGCCGACGAAATCCGCGCGGCTGACTTTACCGATCCGCGCATCGAGGTCGAGTTTGCCTTTGTCCTCAAAGCGCCGCTGTTCGGCGAAGACGTGACCATCGAGCAGGTGCTGGCAGCCACCGACTACATTGTGCCGGCATTGGAGCTGATTGCCGCGCGGAGCCATCGCGTGGACCCGGAGTCAGGCTACACACGCAAGGTCTTCGACACGATCGCCGACAACGCCGCCAACGCGGGCTACATCCTGGGCAAGAGAAAAGTCCGCCCTTCGGATATCAACCTGCCCTGGGCAGGCGCCATGCTTCGACTCAACGGCGAAGTCGAAGAAACCGGTCTGGCCGGCGGCGTGATGGGGCACCCCGCCCACGGAATCCGCTGGGTCTGCCGGCGCTTCGCGCCTCACGGCATCGGACTTGAGCCCGGTCACGTGGTGCTGGCCGGCTCCTTCACCCGACCGGTGGCGGTGCGGGCTGGCGACCACGTGCTGGCAGACTATGGTCCACTCGGACAGCTGGAGGTTAGATTTATATGAACCGACTTGCGCCCAATTCCCTGCTGGCCCGGCTTGCATCCGGCCAACCTCTGTACGGTCTTTGGCTGGGGATACCCGACACGTCCGTCGCCGAGATCGTTGCAACGGCAGGTTTCGACTGGCTGGTCGTTGACCATGAACATGGGCCTTTTGAAGTGCGTGACGTGATGCGCCATCTGCAGGCGCTGGCGCCGTACAACGTGGCGCCGATCGTCCGCCCGGTCGACGGGAACCCGGCGCTGCTGAAAAAGCTCTGTGACATCGGCGCGCAGAGCTTCCTCGTGCCGATGATGGACACGCCGGATCAGGCGGCCGCCGTCGTCCAGGCCGTCAAGTATCCACCCGACGGCATCCGGGGAATGGGGACCTCCATGGCGCGGGCCGCCGGTTGGAATACGGTTCCTGACTACATCCATGACGCAAATCGGGAGATGTGCGTAATCGTGCAGGCCGAGACGTCGCTCGCGCTCGAAAACCTGTCTGCGATCGCCGGCACGCAGGGCATTGACGGCGTGTTTTTCGGCCCCGCCGACCTCTCAGCGTCGATGGGCTACCCGGGCGAGGCCAACCACCCCGAGGTGGTCAGGGCTATCAAAGAAGGACTGGGGACCGTACGCGCCGCGGGAAAACACGCCGGACTGCTCTGCCTGGATCCGCGCGATGCGAAGGCTTACCTGGCCGACGGCGCCAGCTTTATCGGCGTTGGTGTCGATACGCTGCTGATCGGCAATGCCGCCAGGGCGCTGGCTGCGCAATACCGCGGCAGTGACGAGGACGAAACGCCAGCCGGTTACTGAATAGCACCGTCGCCAGCACGTCCACTGGAAAACGCGTACGCCTGGCTAAGCGGGCTCGTCTGCGACCGTGTTGCGCAACGTGCCGATACCGTTGACCTCCACTTCCACAACGTCGCCTGGCTCGAGATAGCTGGGCGGGTCCAGACGCGCGCCGGCGCCGGTTGGGGTTCCGGTCACGATGATGTCTCCCGGCTTTAGGGTCATAAAGGTGGAGATGTAGGCAATCTCTTCGCGCACCGGAAACATCATGTTGGCCAGCACGTCGTCCTGCCGGGTTTCGCCGTTGACCCGCGTTTGAATCCGCGCATCGTCAAGCTGAGACGGGTTGGTGAAGGGCACAAGCCAGGGACCCATCGCACCGGAACAGTCCCAGTTTTTGCCCTGCGTCACGTTGAATTTCGCGTGCCGAACCCACTCTCGAATGGTGCCCTCGTTGCAGATCGTCAGCGCCGCAATGTGGTCATAGGCGTCGGCTGCCGAGATCCGGCGACCGGACTTTCCTATCACAACCGCCACTTCCCCCTCGTAGTCGAGGGTGTGGCTCTCCGGCGGCCGCACCAGAGGCCGGTTATGCCCGGTGAAACCGCTGGCAAAACGGGGGAACAGCGACATGTACTTGGGCTGAGCGCTGCCGTCTTTGTACTCCGCGTTGCGGTCCGGGAAGTTCACGCCGACGCAAAGAATGCGCGGGGCGTTGGGGAGGACCATCTCCCACTCGAAGGTGGTGTGCGTCGGGCTTTTGCCGTCAGCCGCCTCCTCAAGCTGTTCCAGCCCGCCGTTGGCGACGGCGTCATAGAGCGTTGGCCATTGAGGGAAGCTGGGCGACAGCGCCACCATGCCGTCGTCGCTGACCGCACCGTAATACGAGGCGCCGGCGGCGCTGTATGTGGCAAATCGCTTCATCGGACTGGGCTCTTTTCGAGATTTACTGGACGGGGAACACGACGTTGGTCTGCCCGGTTCCCGACGATGGAAAGTACTCGGTCACCACCTCGCAGGGTGCGTCGTATCGATCCCAGCCGAGCGCGCCGTAGAGCATCGCGGTGTCGTGCATGAAGCCTTCGCCGGTGCAGTGTCTGGCATAGTCGCCGAGCATCTTCAAAAACGTCGCGTGATCGCCGCGCTGCCACATGTCGAGGACGTGCAGGTCCATCTGACGGTTGAACTCGGAGCTGATAGTGAACGTCCCGTTGTTGGCCGCGTAGTCTTTGTTGGCCCAGATCTGGTGGCTGAGCGACCCAGACGCGATCAGCAGCACTCGGCTGTCGGAGGCTTCCACCGCCTCTCGGATGGACTCTCCGAGGGTTCGGCTTTCCTCGTGCGAATGCACCGTACACCACGCGCCGACTGACACCACCTTCATCTCGTGCTCCCGGCTCATAAAGCGCATCGGGACCAGCGTCCCATATTCCAGCTCCAGACTGTCGAGGTGATGGCAAAGCGTGTAGATGCCTTTGTCAGTTGCGGTCTTGGCAATTGCGTCACCCAGCGCCGGGTTTCCCGCGTAGGCGTACTCGAGGTTCTGGATAAACTGAGGAAACTCGTTGGAGGTAAACAGCCCCTCGAAACGATCGTTGGCGTTGACGTGAAAGCCGGCGTTAATGACCCAGTGGGTATCGCAGATCACCGCGGTATCGACCTCTAGCGCCTTGGCCCGACGGGCAATTTCCAGATGGCCGCTGATCGCGGCCGCCCGCTTGCCCTTGATTGGCCCCTCCTGCTCCGACATCAGCAGCGTCGGCACGTGTGTCATCTTGGCGGCGAGTACAATTTCTCCCATGGCTTCCTCTTTTGTCAGGCCCCGAGGCGCATCATCTTGTGCTGGCCGGTGGCAAAGCCAACGTGCTTTTGCTCCATGTAAAAGTCAAAAGACCAGTCTCCGCCATCGCGCCCGATGCCCGATGCTTTGATTCCGCCAAAGGGCGTCGGCAGATGCCGGACATTCTCGGAGTTGACCCAGATCATTCCGGCCTCGAGCCGGTCGGTGAAACGCAGCGCTCGGGCCAAATCGTTGGTCCACACGTAGCCGGTGAGCCCGTACTGCGTGTCGTTGGCAATCGCCAGCGCCTCGTCCTCCGTACTAAAGGGAATCGAGGTCAGCACCGGACCAAAAATCTCTTCCTGAGCGATCCGCATCCTGTTGTGAGCGTTGGTAAACAGCGTCGGCCGAATGAAGTAGCCGTGATTGCCGATCGCCTCGCCGCCCGCCGCGATGGTCGCACCCTCTTCTTTGGCCACCGCAAAATAGGAGGTGACCTTGTTGTAGTGCTCCTCGGTGACCAGCGGCCCGATCTCCGTCGCCGGGTCGAGCGGATGGCCGACCTTGATGTTGTTGATCCGCTCGATGAGGCGGGCCTCAAACTGCTCCTTGATAGAATCCTGGATCAGCAGGCGCGAAGACGACGTACAGCGCTCGCCGTTGATGGAGAAAATCATGAAGATGACCGCGTCCAGCGCTCGCTCCAGATCAGCGTCCTCAAAGACGATGACCGGGTTTTTGCCGCCCAGCTCGAGGTGCATACGCTTGAGCGTGTCCGCACCCTGTTTCGTGATGATCGCGCCGGTGCGGCTTTCCCCGACAAACGCAATCGCCTTGATGTCCGGATGTTCCGTTAACCGTTTTCCGGCATCGTGGCCGTAGCCGTTGACCGTATTGAGCACCCCTGGCGGCAGGCCGGCCTCTTCAGCGATCTCGACCAGCAGTCGGGCCGTAAGCGGTGAGTCCTCCGCCGGCTTGTGCACCACGGTGCAGCCCGCGGCCAGCGCCGGGGCGATCTTCCAGGTGGACAGCATAAACGGTGTGTTCCAAGGCGTGATGACGCCCACCGGCCCGATCGGAACCCGGGTTGTGATGTTCATCAGCGTCGGTGACCTGAGCTGCTGTCCGTCCCGCGCCGAGGTGACCTGATCGGCAAAATACCGAAAATTCTCGGCGCCCCGCAGCGCGGCTTTCGACATAAAGCGAATCGTCTGTCCGGTGTCCCAGCATTCGCACAGGGCGATTTCCTCGGCCCGACTCTCGATGGCCTCGGCGACGTTGATCAGAATCTTTTTTCGCTCAACGGCCGGCAGGTCGCGCCACGCGGGGAACGCTTCGGCCGCCGCCCGGGCGGCGGCGTCAACATCCGATTCGTCGCTGCGGGCGCCCTCACAGATTGCGCTTTTGTCGACCGGGCTTGTCAGCGTAAAGGTACCTGCGGCGCCGTCGCGATCTTCGCCGGCTATTCGGTTTCGAATGCCGCTGTCACGGAATCGCTCCAGGTAGCCATCCAGACGTTGGATGTTGTCGCTTAAATCGGTCATCCGGCCCTCGTATCCGAAGTTACGGTGTTTCGCCGTCGCAAGCTATCTTGCGCTCCGGCTTTTTAATTAACGTGTTAAATATTAGATTCTGCCCTTATCAGCTGTCAACTACCTCACGCTTTACGACCTACAAGAATCCTGACCTGCGACGTCGGATCTTGAACGGCAGGGTCCGAACTACACAAGACGTTCCAGGCGGCCTTTCCGCGCGGAGACATTCTTGTAACCCCACTGGATTTCCCGGGATTTGCCGAGCCAGCGCTGGAGATCTCTATCATCGATCTGTGCAGAGTCTGTATACCGAATCGACGCGTCCTTAAACTTTCCGGTGCCGGGTCTGAGCTTTTCTTCAGCGAAGTCAGCGCCGCTCCAGAACATGAGACGGATACACCCCTTGAGCTTGCGGTAGCCAACCGTCGGGTTACCGTCCAGAAACCATACCGGGTGCCCGTGCCAGATCTTGCAGTCAGCCTCAGGCAGGCCACGATTGATCGCTTCCATCAGCCGTTCGCAGATCAGCTGCTCACTTTCGCTCTGCGCGGCGTTGAAAGCTTCGAGCGACTCGTATTTCATCCGAAATCCTGAGGGGTTTAACCTTCCGGCAACCCATACTCCAGCGTGTAGAAGTGGGTGCCTTCTTCGATGCGGAGCTTGAAGGTGCCCGAGATGCCCTGGAGCGCGCCGGTGCCGGAGTCGGGCACGATCGTGATCGACAGGGCCTGCGACTGCCCCTGCATCGTGCCCGTATGCTGGAGCACAAAGGTGCCTTCCTTCCCGTTCACGTTGCCCGAAAACCGTTCGATCGCGACATAGCCCGCTGACCCCTCAGTCGCAGTTGTAGCCGTCAACATCTGACCTGCCGAGCTGCCCACCATATCGCCGGAGAACGTTTTGGACAGAGCAAACTGCCCGAGCGCCACTCCCGACTCCTCGGCAGCCTCCGCGGCGGGCGTCATGCTCACCTCGAAAGTCCCTTTGGCCTGATTCATTGATCGCAACTCCTGAGCTAACGCCACGCTCCACAAGGCGGGCAAAAGTAAGAGTAACCCCAAAAGCACATGCCGTATTGCCATAAGTCTGCCTGCGTTAGATTCTGCGGGCATTCTCTCACGCCACACCTGTGGTTGCGTGATCCATCCCGATTCAGACTAAGCCTCTATTGAGCAGTATCGTCTCAGGCTGCCTTGGCTCCGGCGTTGGTTGATCATCAGAAATGATGTGGTGGTGCTTGATCAATTCCCGGCTATTTTTAGATGACCTCGATTCCTTGAATCAGCGCACGTTTCCAAAACGCCTCGGCGGCACCCAAAACCAGCTTGCTACCACCAGCGCGCCAAAGACGGTGTACACAACCACGAAGACCCAGGGTGGCGCTCGATAATAGAGCACCGCTTCAAGCCAATGCGCCACAAAGGCGCCAGTGTAGACCGCGTCGCCCGCCTTCTCTCTCAGTGCCAGCTCCCATACGGTGAGCGGGCAAACCGCGCCCAACCAGGCCTGCACAACAACAAAGCCGATGGCGGCCAGATGGGCCAGCCGGAACCAAAGATTCCTGACCCAACTCCAGCTTCGCCAGTTCCCCAGCAGGATCAGGACCAGCCCAAAGATGACAAACGCGACGAACTGTACGTGAACCAACAAAATTGCGTCAGCGGCAAGGAGGTAACCAACTCGCTCGTCCATAACGGGCCGGCTATTCGCGCCCGAGGACGCCGAAGGTAATAAGCCCCGCCGTAATCAACGCGGTGGCCACGATAGAACCCCAGGCGATGACCTGAATGGCAGGACCCCATGCCGTCCAGGTACCGTTCAGTCCGTAGTAGAGCAGATAGCAGCAGGCGCCACCGTTGCTAACGATGCCCACCCATATGGGACCTGCCAACCGCCGTCCGCTCAGCGATGCGTGCAGACCGAATCCATAGCCGACACACAGGGCCAGATACGCCCAGCCGAGCATGCGCACGAACATGTAGGTGTGCTGTTCAGGGAAGCCTGCGGCCAGCAGGAGTTTTCCCGGGAAGAACAGCAGGGGTAGACACCAGACAAACAGGGTTGCCGCAATTTTGAAAGTGAAAACCCAGGAAAGCATGTTCATCGAAAAATGCCTCCGAAATTTTTCGCGAGGGAAATGCAGACGTTCAACAGACGGGCCTTGCACCAGGGTTAGACCAGTCGACGGAAACCGCCGTAGGCCATGCGGGAAGGATCAAAACCGGTGTTCGACTCCGCCATCAGCTTTGCCACCCGTGGGTCGGACGCCACCATCTGGTTGGCACGATCACGTGCCTCCCGCGACTCAAAAACCACCCAGCCAAAAACCACCGCATCGTCACCGTCGCTTCCGAGCAACTCCGGAAAAGCCCGGGTGCCGGTCAGCGTCAGATCGTCGCCCACGAATTCGCGGTACTGAAGCGCACCGGCTTCCTGCCAGATCTCCGCTATCGCCTGCGCCAGGTTTTGATAGGCCTCCAGGCGGTCCTTGGGTATCGGGAAGACAAAACCGTCAATATAGTTTTCCATCGCGGCTATCACATACTGCGTTACGCAAGGCCATACGCCTCACACCGTACACAGTACGGCAGAACGCAGGTGGGCGAAAACTACGACTACGCTGAAGACGCCCCACAACGCCACCGTTGATCCGAATTGGCGCCTGCCGCCCTCGGCGTTTCGGGGCCAGCGTTTCATCAGCAGGACCAAAAGCGCTAAACCGATGCCCGCGAGTGCAAGCTGGACCAACCACCCCCAAATGCCCCAGTAGCAGGTAAAGCGGTCGATTGAGTCCACACGTGTCGCTACAGCCGAGATCGATGCGGCCAGGGCCTGAACCGCCAGCAGCGCAAGCCACAATCCGACCAGCCAGCCGCTGAGATCGATCCGACGATAAGCTCGATGAGCAATGACGCCCCAGAGACCCAGCGCGAGCAGCACCCAGACGTAAAACGGAACAATGGCAGCAAAGATCATGCGCGACTAACGGGCTGCAAGAACAGACTGAAACGCAGGAAAAGACAACCGTGGCGTCTCTCGCGCGCTTTACCCACGGGGCCCAACTGGTTTGATGGGATTAGGCATCGTTCCGTGATACCCGCTGCGTGCTTCTTCAGAGGCGTGGCTAGCCGAAGATGCCGCTGAACAATTCGCCGATGGCCTCAACAATCGCGAGGAGGCCGTCGACGACACCCTCCACGATCCCTAACAGCACTTCTAGAATGCCCTCGGCACCTGCGATGACCGGCGCCGCGATGCCTACCAGCGCCAACGCCATGGCGCTGGCCGCCATCATCTTTGAGGCCGCAAAAAACATAAACGCCGCCGCTCCCAGGAACACGATGGCGCAAACGGCGTTGAGCGCGCGAACGCCGGCAGAACGGGGGTTCTTATCGTGTCGACGTCCGGGATCATTCATCACTGTCTTGGCCCTGGGTTTGCGGAAAATGCAGCTGCAAGATGAATTTGATTATAGCGAGGAACAAGCCGTCGTTCGTGACCCAATTGGCAGCCGTCGAGCGACCAGGAAGCACTAAAAGTGTTTAGGCCGTTCGCAAAACCTTTTCCATCGGTCGGCCCTTGGCCAGCTCATCGACCAGCTTGTCCATGTAGCGGGCCTGTCGGGTTAACGGCGTCTCGATATCTTCGACCCGATATCCGCAAATCACCCCCTTGATCAGATGAGCATTTGGGTGGATCTCGGCGTTCTCAAAAAACTGTTCGATGGTCTCGCCAGCGTCGATCTTTGCCTGGATTTCTTTGTCGCTGAACCCTGTGAGCCAGGACAAAACCTGGTGGAGCTCCTCGACCGTTCGGCCCTTCTTTTCGACCTTGCTGACGTAGGCGGGATAGACGGCCGCAAAAGGAATGCTGGCGATCCGTTTATCGTGTGCTGGTGTGGTTGTCATCGCGTATCTCCTCCCGTGGCCAGGCGAACTGCCGTTCCCCGTGGA
Source organism: Lysobacterales bacterium (assembly GCA_028285525.1). Taxonomy (GTDB): domain Bacteria; phylum Pseudomonadota; class Gammaproteobacteria; order Xanthomonadales; family SZUA-38; genus JANQOZ01. Next base: position 11,656 of record JANQOZ010000051.1, on the reverse strand, counting down.
CAGTCTAACGCGATTCCTTTGGGCTGGCGGTACCCTGATGAAAGACAATCTGCCAGCGCTCGCCCTCCATTCGCCAGATTGAGCTTCGCAGCGTCTCACCACATCGGTAGGTTGCCAGCACAACATTTGGCGCCAGCTCGCGAGCCTCAAACGCTTCCACGACGAGCTTTTCCGCAAGCGGCTCGGCCACCATCGCATCCAGGATTTGTGTTCTGTCGTAGACCTTTCCAGACCGGCCGATTTCCCTGAAGTCTGGAGCGATCAAATCACCGGCAGCATGGCTATTCTCACGCACTGAAGGCTGCAGCAGGTGGTTTTCAAGCTCGCGCAGGTGTGTCGCCAGCGCTTCGGAAACGGTCACGCTTTCTCCTTCATATTGATGCAAGACCTACAGCAACATAACCCGGAAATTTGCGAGAGACGAGCACAAGAACGCAGAAAGCGTTGAGTTGCCGCAACGCATTCTCTCAGGGACGCCAGAACGCCTCCGGCGCCGGTGTGGATGCCAGCGACTGGAGGAACCCGTGGAGACGGTCGATCTCGAGATCCGAGAGAGACGGAAACCGGTCCGGCGCCACCAGGGTCATGATTCCCAGCCGGCGCCCGTCGGGGAAAACCCCGCTTTCGATCAGAGCCTCAAACTGGGTGCGGTCGTAGGTGGCAACAATGGCCAGATCGGGGATCGGCGGGCCAAACCCCATGGTGCTGCCGTAGGTATCTCCGCGGAGGTCCAGCCCATGGCACTCGTTACACATGGTCATGGCCAGATACTCGCCTTCAGCCAGCTCTGGGTCTTTGGCGGGGTCGATGCGCAGCGGTGGCACCATCGCCGCCCAGTCGGCCATCGACAGCTCGTCTCCCTTCACAAAGCCCCAACGAGCCTCCCAACCAAGCGCCGGACTCGGCAGAGGCTCCTCGACCAACGGCGCGGCACGCAGAAAGCCCAGCAAAGCAGCCAGGTCGTCGTCTCGCAGCGAGGAAAAGTTGTAGGACGGCATCGAAACCAGCTCCCGCCCGTCGGCGCCAATGCCCTGCCGGATAGCGGCCTCCATCGTTGCCGCGTCGTGGTTGCGGGCGTATTTCGCCAGATTCGGAGCCACCGCGCGCTTCGGCCAGTCCCACTGCTCGTCAAAGTTTTTCCCCGCCAGCTCTTGACCATGACACCCGAAACAACCTCGAGTCCGAGCGATGTGGCGGCCCCGCTCAATGCTGGCCTCGTCCTCTGGAATGGGCAGATCAAAAGAAAGCACCGCGTCCCGATCACTGAGCTTCTGCTCGCTCACGAAATACACCAGACCAAAGGCCAGTCCGGTCAACACCAGCACGGACATCAGGATTATCGATAGCCAGCGCACAAAAGCCTCCTCCCGGCAGGTCGAATATGGATTGTCAGTTTCCTCCTCTCGATAAACGCCGGAAAAGGGAAAAACCGCACGTTGCCTGCGCCTCGGTCGATCGTTTTCCTGACCAGGTTGCGAGATACGATGAGTTAACCGTCCTGCGGCTCGTATTCAATCACCGTTTGCGGATCACGGCCGAGCACCTCCGGTAGTCTGTTCGGATCCGGAACGTTGTTCTTTCTCAGCAGCTCCCAGTGGCCGAAGGAAAACGGCGTGAAGTGAAGCAGATCGCAAATATGCGCGCCCAGGCGGGCCAGCAGAGCGGGAACCGGAATCGCCAGTGCGCGCCGATCGTTGTACCGCCTCCTCAGGCCCCGGATGTAGCGTTCGAAGCTGTAGGTGGTAACGCCGCCAAACTCGTAGATTCGAGATGCCTTCGCAGCAAAGTCCAGAGATTCCGCTGTACACAGCTTGGCAAGCGCTTCCCCGAGATCACTCGCGGTGAGCGCCGCAATCTGCCCGCGCGCATCCATCGGCGTGGCAAACACGGGAAGTTTGGAGACGCCCCGCAGCCAGGCAGCGCCAAAGCCGCCCTCGCCGTCCAGCAAGGACGGACGCACCAGTAACCAGTTGCATTGAGTTCGGCGAACCGACTGTTCGCCTCGACGCTTCGAGGTGAGGAAGCGGCTCCGATCCCCGTCTGCCAGGCCGAGGGCCGAGACGTGAATGAACGTCGTCCCTGCCTGCTCACAGGCCTCCGCAATCGCTTTTGGCGCAAGGTGATGCACACGATCATAGGTGGATCGCCCGACCTGACGCAGAATTCCAACACAGTTCAGAATTACGTCGAAAGCCTCGGCAGTCTCGCGCCAGTCCTCAAACCTGGTGCGCTCGTGCAGGACGAAAGAAAGCTCGTCCGGCCCGCCAGCTTGGTGCGACGGCGACCGGGTGCCAATAGCGAGCCTCTCCAATGGACAATTCTTCAGCGCTGCCACCGCATGCCGACCGATGAAGCCATTACCGCCGAGAACCAGGACGCGGCGTTTCTTGTTGGTCGAGTCCGCGATGACGTCGCTCAGCTATCGCCGGAAGGCGCCCACCCATTCAAGCATCAGGCCTTTCGCTCTGGGGATTTCGGCAAAGTCATGGTCATAAACACACTGTAGGGATCTTCCACATACGATCCGAACGGACCACAGACGCGGAAACCGTAGCTCAGATACAGGCGATGCGCGGCCTCAAACCCCGACGCTGGCCCGGTTTCCAGGCTGAGCCGCTGATAACCCCTGGCAGACGCTTCCTCAACGATATGCGACAGCAGCAGGCGCCCGGCGCCCCGTCGGCGCTTGTCGGCCGGGGTCCGCATGGACTTGATCTCGCCATGATTGCTGGACAGCTCCTTCAGCGCTCCGCAGCCCAGCAGCTCGGCATCAGACCAGACCGTCCAGAAAGTGACGTCTGAGGCTCGCAGTTCTTCAAGATCAAGCGCGTGGACGCTTTCGGCGGGGGTAAGCTCATGCATGTTGATCATGTGCTCCGCCAACAGGGCATGGACTTCGGACCGATTCAGATCATCGACCTCAATGCGCATCGGGGCGCCCCTTTGGCTGTACGACTCGGGCGCCTGCCATATCGGCATGAAGCGCGGTCACCCGGCCCGGGACCCGAGCGAATTCAAGGTACGGGGCCAAACTACGGGACGCCCGTGTTTCCCTCACTCACTCGCCACCGCTGGATGCTGGATTCGCGTTAAAACAATCAAAGGCGATGCGCCAGGAGCCGTTAGCTTCTCGCCGGTAAACGGTCAGCGCTTTGCCATCCGGCATAACCGGAACCGTGTCGCCCCCGCCCTTGGGCGTCCCGCTGATGGAATACCGACACCGGGTAACGCCGAGGCTGCCATCCACGACAACGCTTTCGATCTTGTCGATCGATACCTGCAGATCCATCGACTCAAACGCTGGCGCCATTCCGGCCCCAATTTGGCTTTTGCCAACAGCGGTTTCGGCATCTGGCGGCATCTGCACGCCGTCATCGCTCCACAGGCCGAGCCACCCCGCAAGATCACCTGCCGTGGCTTTGGCCGCGTAGTCTTCCAAAACATCACAAATGGCTTGTTCTTCAGCGTTCATGGCGTGGCTCCACTCTCAGCATCAGCAGTTTATCGCGATGGCCTATTTGACCATTTCGTGTCCGCGTCCTTCTACCCCGCTTCTGCCATATCGCTGCCGCCCGCCGACTCCACAGACTTTCAGTTCGGAGACGACTTTCTTGGCTTTGCAACGGTTTGCCAGGCGTCCTCATAGATGACGATTCCAGGATCCTGGGTTTCGACTTGTTCAATGTGGTACCCGGCTTCTTCAAGAATCACCTTTAGAGCCCTCACGTGAGCAATGGGTTCAGCTGCGCTCGGGTGAAACCATGAGATTGCCCGGTGGTGTTCCGGGTCGCTCAAGACTTTTGGAGAATCGAGGTTTTCCGTGAGCCAAATGAGGTGGCGCACCAGCTCTCGTTGCAGGTAGTTCGGCAGATCACCCTCGTCCCGCAGCTCAAAAGCAAGCTGAAAAATCCCAAGCTTTGCTGCTGACGTCGCGTTGCGACGAAGCCCCTGGAATCGGACGTACATTCGTTATCCGTTGACCAGTCTTAGCTGTCGGGGACGCCGGCAATACCGATCAGGAGCAGGTTTGTACTAGTCACCATCAGCACGGTCCTTTTCTCCGAGCAGAACAAATTCGTTTCCCTCACGATATCCCGGAATTCGCGGGAGTGGATCCTGTTGCTTGTTGAATGACGTTCCGTCCAGCTCGAACCGAGCAAGGAGGTATGGGTCGCTCTTGCAGTAGATTTCTCGGATTTCGAAATCTGGTCCGAAATCGTCACATCGATGAAGCGGTATAGAACGATTGTAGTCGTGTACGTACGTTTCTCCATCAACGACCAAGGTGCCAAAAAGGTGAGTCTTGTTGTCGAGGTCCACAAAAGCGAGGATACCGCGCCACCAGAATACGCCCGGGAGGTGTGCATACTCCCCGGCTTTGAGCGGCGGAAGCGTTATCCGAGGCAGATTAGCTGCTGCCCTGGTGTTGGGGCGCAACGAGGAAATCAGTGGCTGGCTGGCCAAGACCAGGCCGCAGCCCACCAGCCCCAAGCAAATGGTGGTGAGAAGTCTTTTGCGAGACCATCGGCTTGACATCACGTTCGGCGCTTCCGCTGAAGTGTCGTCGAAGAAAGCCAGCCGCACCGTATTGTGGGCATTACAATTCTCATGGCACTAACCCGGGCAGGAAGAACAAGGAAACCAGGATAGTCGCTCCAAGCCAGGCGACTCGACGCTCGTACTGAGAGAACACGTTCCCGGATTTATAAGCAACTATCAATCCAAGAGCCGCAGGTACTAAACCAGCGGTCAATGCATAGGCCGCCAATATTTTCCTTTCATTCGCGTAAAGCGCGCTTGGCACCTTCAGATATGACAACAATTGGAAAAAAAATACTGCAACTGCAACGAGGGTCAGACCCAAACAACTGTAGAACAGTGCTTTCCTATACAAGGCAACAAATAACCCGATTCATCTTCCGACACATCGAGTTGCTCACAACCATGGGCTATTTTGCACGGCCGCCCGACTTCCGATCAGTAGAAGACTGCGATGTCTGGCTAGAGTACTCTTCGATCTCCCCAAGAAGGCGCTCGCGGTCTGCGCGATCAGCCCTGCGCGACGCTCTAATTGACCTAACCCACGAGAAACAGTTGACGATCAGAACCAAAGCCAGCACCAACATGACAAACAGACGAAGCGACGAGCCCGATGGAGAGTTTGCAAACACCAGGAGAGCCAAGACGCAGCCGGCGGATACGAAAAACGTCAGGTCTCTCAAATTCACGACTGGTCCTCCGTCCGTAGTCAGACACTGCAGCTAAAGAAAGTGAATGGAAGAAACACCCAATACAAAACTCTAGGGTACCTGTAAGCCAACACACCGCAGACGATAGAACCGGCTAGCGCAAATAGAAAAATCTCGAGACCGTCGACCGGCGTATCCCAGAAGACTCTTCCCAATCCCCCGATCCATAAAACGGCGAACAACCCAACTAACACTGAGCGCTGCTTCTCCTCTTCACCATCCGAGCCGGCGGCTTTTGCTTTTTCCTCCTTTGGATTGGTCATACCATCATCACTTTAGAACTCGTTACGACGAGCTACAGGTACCCACGCATCCGGCATGGCGCAGAAACTCTTTAACAGGCCTCTGCCAAGCGCCCCTCGAATCGCCGGATGCACGCAGCCGCTGGTTACGGGCAGCACTGGCACTTCACCAGAGTTTCCACCAGGGCCTCTGCGGCTCGGGCTGAATCCGCTCGTTTGCCTCGAAACTCTCTTCCGGCAGCAGGTCATCAAAGTCGACGAGATCTTCCATCTCCTGAACTAACGCGAAGCAATCATCCAAAGCAGCCAATTTCTTCTTCGATCCTATGTAAAATCCGTTTTCCATCACCGGAATGTCGATAGACACCAAACCGTCTTCCTTAACCATAAACTGCAAACACTGATCTTGATCGTTGACGATTCCGAAAAAGTTGTCTTCTCTGTATAGGACGCGTCGCATGCTCTGGAGGAGTTCAGCTTTCTCAGCAGGCACGGCCCTCTCACTGGGGATTTGGTGACCCTCGCCGTAGTCACAATAAAAATACTTGTACTTCATGACGCCCTAGCGATCCTGCTCGCCTTTCGGCGCTGCCGCGCAGCCGCATGCGTGCTTTTGAAGGACGCTCCACATGACAACGCCGAGTAATCTTTGCGACCAGAGAGCCTTGCCTCGACTCTTGAAATGCGCCAAATGATTAGTAAACCCGTGTGCCTTTGACGATCCGATTCTTGATTTGGGCTTCTTCCTCAGTGAGGCAATAACACCTGTCTTCATAATTCCCGCTACGCCTGCGCTTCGGAATGAAACGATAGTCATAAAAACCTCTCGCCTCACAGACCTCCCGACACTTCTGGGTGTTGTACTTGGAGTCGAGCAACATGAAAGCCGCAGCTGCCAGAAGCAAAGAAACCGCAACCCATCTGAGCGCTTCAGAGTCTTTGTCGAAACCAGCTATCTTAGTCTTTCCTTTTCAGCGCTTATTCGCACGTAGAGACCAGCGTCAGAGCCCGCAGAGGCCGGTGTCCCCCGCTTCTTGAGCGATTGCGAAACGTAACGTGGATTCGGTCATTCAGGCGACGAATTTCTGCAGCGGCTGTTTCGATCTCCAGTTTTACTGGATCAGAGTCCATTACGACTAACGACTCGCCTCTGCTGCCGCTTTCTGTCAAGTACAAGCTCCAAAATCACTCTCTTCCCAACCTCGAAACCCGCTTGATTCTTTTTGAAACCAAACCACATTCCTTTGGATCCGCTTGCCCTTCGGTTTTGTTACAGGCTATGAACCACATCTCCATAAGCACCTCCATAACCCGCCCACGTTTCCACTCCATATGAGAAATCAGGTACGGCGACGGCTCGATACCAATTGATTTGTCGACGTAAGCTCGAAGGTCCTCCAATTCGTTCTGATAGAGTTTCTCCAGAAATTCCATCGCCAGCTTCTCCTCTCCGGCCAGCTTCATATCCAGAAGCACCTGTTTCCAGAATCCGTTCTCGCGGCCGAATTCGAAAACCAAAGGAACTAGATCTTCGAATCTCTTGGCTATTCGCCAATCCCAAAGGACGCGATCTTCGATATTGACACCGGAGCTCTCCTTGAGCATTCGCGTTGCCTCCTCCTGATCAGAGGCAAGCAGGTCGGTAGCCATATTGGTGCAGTACTGATCGACTGCCTTCCAAAACTCGTTCAGAGATTTGGCGCTTCTGGTTCGCATCGGGTACTCAACGACAAAACTCAGCCGCCCGCGAAGGCAGTCATCTGAACTATTTTGTTAGTTGACTCGGCCACGGGACTCGCCGGGGAAGCTCTGAAACCAACCCAACTGCTCAAAGAAAAGTAAGAGTCTGTCCCACGCTGCATCACATGGAACAATTCTAGACCACATACGCTCCTCTACACACGAATCTATATAACGAAATTCCAGTTTTCCAGAAACCAGGGGACCATAAAGACCCTCCCGTAAGTGAGCGATTCTCAAGTGCGGAATCTCAAACGGGTCCCGATTCTGAGAAATGATCAATTCGCCCATTGAAGTATCCCCATGTACGCCTTTCGCAAAGTTCGAACCAGCAATTCGAAGTGCAAGAGACCTAAGCGCCTCATGCTCGGGTGACTCCCAATAGGAGTCGTAGTTCGCGGCCACCTCTTCCCAAGATTTTGGCATACTTCTCATACTCAACTGACGACTAGGCCCGGCTGCCGGCGAAGCCAGGCATCTGCATCTTCCTGTTGTGTTGCCCCATCCAGTCCTCCAGCACTTGCTTCCGAAAAACGACGACTGCCTCGGGATCATACTGGCTGACCCAATCCAGCGGGGATTCGCCACTATTGTTCCTGACATTGATACTAGCGCCTCGCTCGTACAGCAGTTTCGAGACCTCAAAATCCAATTCCTCGAGCGAGCTCTGATCCTGCCACTCCCCGTCAATTTCACTATCAACTGGACGGTGCAGCGGCGTTTGACCGAACTGATCCCTCACATTCGGATCTTCCCCAGCATCTAGTAGCTTTTTGATTTGGGCGATGTCTTGATGCTCGGCAGCCCAGAATAAAGAGCTCTTTTCTATTGGCATCTGTGCTGTCGCAACTTAACGCCAAGCATCGTCTACTGACGAAATGCGGAGCGTTTTGGCGCCCGAATGCATGCATTTGGTCGCCGTCAATAGTTAATGACTCCAGGGTCTGATAGTTTCTTCCACCACATTGCAGATGCCTTTTCATCTTTTTGGTATCCGTGTGTGCCATTAGCAAATGCATTAGCAACGAATGTTATCGCTCCTTCGAATTTTAACTCGGCAGACTTGGCAATATATGAGACGCCTTCACTTTCATTCTTTTCAATGCCGCGACCGCTAAGAAGATTAAGGCCATGACACCACATCGCATATGCATGACCAGATTCGGCAGCTTCCTTAAACAGTGCCGCAGATTCTTTTGAAGTGGATTCTCGGTCAAGTTCTATACCCAAACTGAACTTCGCTTCAACATCTCCTGCAGCGGCTGCCTTTTCGATTTGTTCTCTATGCAGGCGTTCCACCGCCTTTTGACCAAGATTTGACCCGTATGGAAGAGAGCATTTCAGCCAAAGAGCAGGTGGATAACCAGAGTCAGCGAGGGGGGCAATAATTTCCCGAGCCCAGGTAATCAGGTAATCGAATCGTTTGTCATCAGTTGTTTGCCACGCTGCGTCCAGCAAGGCTTTAGCCTCTTTGACAAGCAAATACGGTTCGATATTGTCGTTCATGACCGCAAACGCGAAGCATCAGCTACCGACAAAACGCGGAGCTTATTGGCGAGCAGCTGGATACGCTTTCTAGGTTGCATCAACGAAGATCCACAGCGTTGAAAAGCGGTGTTGTTACTTCGACGCCTAAATTGTGCCTATTTGTACGAGCCATCTATTTTGGTTCCCGTACAATTAACCGCCGCCAAAAGGTACAACGTTGCAGCGACCACTAGCGCGCGGCGCTCCGACTGATAGTTGGCTTCTGCAAAAAAAAGGGCCGCGACGACCGCCCCTCCCAAAAACAAAATTCCGTATCGGAGACGTGTTGCATCGTAGGCCGACAAAAAAAGGGCGACGCCTCGATATGGGTTGGTCAAGAGCACTGAAAGGATTCCCAACGCTGCAGCTACAGGATAGACGAATTGCGTAACTCCACTCGCGTCGATAACCAACAGCACAGAAATGAATGCTCCTAGCAATGCGGATGAGAAAGTTATCAGCGGTTTCTTTCGAACTTCGTGAGGCATAACGACAAGCGTCAGCTGTCGGCGAAGCCGGACAGCTGCATGCACGTGTTGTGGGTGACTCTATTCACGAACTCCAACCTCAAATGTGTAATCAAGGCAGAACGCGCTTTCCTTCAGTCGTCGATTACTACACCCGGCCCAAACGCAAATCTCAGCCGAAACGCCTCCGCGCGCCTCTAGCAAGTAGGCTTTTTCCAAAGCTGACCGATCAAGTTTTTTCCAAGTCTCCGGATCTGCGACCCTTATGAGATGACGTACCGGCGATTTGCCTTTGGAATCTAGTATCCAGAATGAACCGTCGCGTGCCTGAAACAGTGAGCTGCTCTTTGAGCCTTCAACTCTAGACAGCGATTTACGGATCTCTTTCGATCTCCTTGTACCTTCGTGGTACACCGATATATCGGGCCAGTCCATTGGGTTCATGTCAGAGCCGACGTTTAACTACTAGGCTCAGCCAACGGCAAAGCCGGTCAGCTGCAGCCTTTCGTTGTGCCCTCTCGGGCTTTTGAAGACACGCGATACAACAGAACGCCCATGGCGATTCCTACACATGCACCGGTAGCGGCCATCTCTCCAAGCGGTTTGTCCAGCTCGATGGAAAGACCTGCCAGATACCCAAGAGTAGCACTTAGAAAGCAGAAACCCGACAAACTATGTACACGAGGAATCACCAACAACTCCATGAGAAGCGCGTAGACGAATGACTGGATGCCCATGTACAGAGCGCCGAAAACCATGAGAAAAGCCAATCCTCCAAAAGCTTCTCTTATTCCTCTAATCTCCCCTCGAAACAGTTCAAGCAAGAATAAACCGAAAGCTGCAATGCATACTGGACCCAACAGGGCCAGGAAGAATCTATATGTTCTTACCTCTCTGTCTTCGCGCATAACAACTATGCTTTGCTGCCCCGTAGGCTGTCAGCCGCAGCTTATTGCTATACTTCCGCTCACCCGTAAATCCAAGGCCGTAGCGCCAGAAATACGCCATAAACCGTAATAGCGATACCACCGCCTCTCAGAAAGACGCCGTACCTGTTAAGCCATTCAGATCCCCCCTCCTTCGAGCCAATTGGCGCGAGCCAACCGAACCCCATGCCCGCTAGCCATATGCCGATCATCGAATGGATGAGACCTTCTCCAATTGCCGCAAATGTCGGTGAATCCAACTCTAGTTCTCCTTTTTCACTTGAAGTAAGGCGGGTAACGATTGGGGGCAGCTGCCAGCGAAACGGCTTGCGGATTGGCGGTCAGCTGCACGCATCTGTTTCGGCTATTGCTCAGGATTTGTTCCCCAGCCATCAAATTCGCAATCGAATTCGGTGGCCAGTTCACACATTAGCTTCGTCCAGTCCAATACACAGTCTAGGGACATCTGCATAGGCGAAGTCCAGCCCGTAATGACTTGCAGACTTTCGTCCGAAGCCGATTGACCGAAATCACAGGTGTAGCCTTTGACAGAGAGCTGTTCAGCCAATCCTTCGGCTTTCTTCTCGGCATCGGTAAAAAAGAAATACTCAAGTTTCAGGGTTTTCGAGTCATCAACGCCGTAACGTCGGAGTTGTTCCATTGTCTGTGGCGTCATCGACAGCTGCTTCGCAAGATTGTCTTGCTGTTGTTCATTCGTCATGAACGGAATCAAGATTGCCCTCCAAGTGATTTCAAATGTGAGATGTCCGCCCTAGCGACTAGCATAAACGGTTCATCCTTTTCTGGCAGACCTGCAATGACCAACTCGTTTTTGATTTGCAGAGCGCGATAATCTTCGCTTCGCCAAGTGGCTCCTTCGATGGCTCCGTGGACAATCAGCTCATGCCCCATATCCTATCCCGTTACTCATAACGACTAGGCTCAACTGCCGGCGAAGCCGGTCGGCTGCAGCCTTTCGTTAGATGCCATATTCGCTCCTCACCACAGCTGATTCCAAAACCTTGATGACTTCATTGTGGCGATGATGACGTGCGTAAGACAGAGCGCTGCCAGAACGGCCCACAGCGTTTGGATCGGCTCCGGCAGTAACAAGCAACCGAGTAATTTCAACTGATCCAACGACCGCAGCGCAAATCAGTGCGCTATCGCCAACATCATCAAAATAATCTACGTCAGCGCCTGCCTCAATCAGGAGTTGGACCATCTCAGAGTCGCAATTGTCACAAGCCCGGATCAAAGCTGATTGATCACCAGGGGGTGGCTCCACTGAAGTTCCCGAAGTCAAGATGGCTGAGACCTTCTGAAGATTGCCAGAGTCAATAGCCTCGAGAAGAACGAAATACTCCAACATAGCATCTAACGACTACGCTCAGCTGCCGGCGAAGGGGTTCTACCCCACAATTTCGGACGCATCTGAAAAGGCCGATAATGGGCCTGGAGGAGCGTCATGCCAAAAAGAAGAAAGTTCTCTACGGAGTTTAAAC
>JANQOZ010000046.1 GCA_028285525.1 Lysobacterales bacterium | reverse complement strand
CCTGCACGCACGCTTGTCTGGCTGGGGCCGGCGATCGGCCCGGATCACTTTGAGGTCGGTGCGGACGTGCTGGCGGCGTTCTGTGACGAGCAGCCCGACAATAAGGAGCTGTTTCGACAGACCGATAACGAACACTGGCTGGCTGATCTGCCGAAGCTGGCGGAACGGCGCCTCGCCCGAGCGGGCTTTAGTCACGTCTATGCCAGCGGTCTGTGCACCTACGCAGACGCGGACCAGTTTTTCTCCTACCGCCGTGACGGCGAAACCGGTCGTATGGCGACCGGCATTTCGATCCTGACTGACCCGGGCGAGCAGCAACACTCCAGCTGAGGTCGGCGGCTGCTGGCCGTCGGGTTTTTCCGGCCCAGGGCCGGTTCACCAACGTGCTTCGCGGGCTTCCGTTCAGTCCGCTGCCGGCGTCGCTTTGATCCTTGTGCTGCGGGCACCCCGCTGCTTGAAAGCCCCGCCATTTGGCGCCAAATCAAAGGTATCTCGCGGCATCGTTGAGTGCCGCCAAACTTTTTTTTGGAGGAACTCTCATCATGCGAATGGACAAGCTGACCAGCAAATTCCAGCTCGCTCTGGCGGACGCGCAGTCGCTGGCGGTCGGTCGCGATCACGCGACCATCGAACCGGCACATCTGCTCACGGCCCTGCTCGACCAGGAGGGTGGCGTCGTTCGCCAGCTGCTGGCTCAGGCGGGCGTCAACGTCAATCGGCTCCGATCGAGGTTGGGCGAGCTGCTGGAGGCGCTGCCGAAGGTCTCGGGCAACGAAGGTCAGGTGAACCTGGGTAACGACCTGGTGAATCTGCTGAACGTCTGCGACAAGCTCGCGCAGGAGCGGGGCGATCAGTACCTCACCTCTGAGCTTTTTATCCTCGCGGTGCTCGCGAGCAAAGGCGAGCTGTCAACACTGCTCAAGGAATCGGGCGCCAACGTTGACGCGATCAACAAGGTGATCGACGAGTGGCGCGGCGGGCAAAAGGTCGACGACGCCAACGCCGAGGATCAGCGCCAGGCGCTGGAGCGGTACACCATCGACCTGACCGAGCGCGCGGAGCAGGGCAAGCTGGACCCGGTGATCGGGCGCGATGAGGAAATCCGTCGGGCGGTCCAGGTGCTGCAGCGCCGGACCAAGAACAATCCGGTGCTGATCGGCGAACCGGGCGTCGGCAAGACCGCGATCGTCGAGGGGCTGGCTCAGCGTATCGTCGACGGCGAGGTGCCCGAAGGTTTGAAGGACAAGCGCCTGCTGGTGCTGGACATGGGTGCACTCATTGCCGGCGCCAAGTTTCGTGGCGAGTTCGAGGAGCGGCTGAAGTCGGTGCTCAACGATCTGGCGAAGCAGGAAGGTCAGGTGGTGCTGTTCATCGACGAGATGCACACCATGGTCGGCGCGGGCAAGGCTGAAGGGTCGATGGACGCCGGCAACATGCTGAAGCCGGCACTGGCCCGCGGCGAACTTCACTGCATCGGCGCCACCACTCTGGACGAGTACCGCCAGTACGTCGAGAAGGATGCGGCGCTGGAGCGGCGTTTTCAGAAAGTGTTTGTCGGTGAGCCCAGTGTCGAAGACACGATCGCTATTCTGCGGGGCCTGAAGGAACGTTACGAGGTTCACCACGGCGTGGACATCACCGATCCGGCGCTGGTTGCGGCCGCGACCCTGTCACATCGCTATATCACCGACCGACAGCTTCCGGACAAGGCCATCGACCTGATGGACGAAGCGGCGTCGCGAATCCGGATGGAGATCGACTCCAAGCCAGAGGTGATGGACCGGCTGGAGCGCAAGATCATTCAGCTGAAGATTCAGCGCGAGGCGCTGAAGAAAGAGACCGACGAAGCGACCGTCAAGCGTCTTGAGGAGCTGGAGGAAACGCTCGCCGGACTCGAAAAAGAGTTTGCCGACCTGGAGGAAATCTGGCGCGCCGAGAAGGCGTCCGTGCAGGGTTCAACGCAGATCAAAGAGGCGCTCGAGCGGGCGCGGCTGGATCTGGAAACCGCCCGTCGGGCACAGGACCTGGCGCGCATGTCCGAGCTGCAGTACGGCCAGATTCCTGAACTTGAGCGACAGCTTGAGGAAGCCAACCAGCCGGCGGGCAGCGATTCAGAAACCCGTCTGCTGCGCAGCAAGGTCACGGATGAAGAAATCGCCGAGGTGGTTTCACGCTGGACGGGTATCCCGGTCAACCGCATGCTGGAGGGCGAGCGCGAGAAGCTGCTGCGCATGGAGCAGGAGCTGCACAAGCGCGTCATCGGGCAGGACGAGGCCGTGAAATCCGTCGCCGACGCGATCCGTCGCTCGCGCGCCGGCCTGTCCGACCCAAACCGGCCCAACGGCTCCTTTCTCTTTCTGGGGCCCACCGGGGTGGGCAAAACGGAGCTGTGCAAAGCGTTGGCCGAGTTCATGTTCGACACCGAGGACGCCATGGTCCGGATCGACATGTCGGAGTTCATGGAAAAGCACTCCGTCGCGCGGCTGATCGGCGCGCCTCCGGGCTACGTCGGCTACGAGGAGGGCGGCTATCTGACCGAGTCGGTTCGCCGCCGGCCCTACAGCGTGATTCTGCTCGACGAGGTGGAGAAGGCGCATGCGGACGTGTTCAACATCCTGCTGCAGGTGCTCGATGACGGTCGGCTGACGGATGGCCAGGGCCGCACGGTGGATTTCCGCAATGCCGTGATCGTGATGACTTCAAACCTGGGTTCTCAGGTGATCCAGGAGCTGTCTGGCGAGGCGCAGTACGACCGCATGCGGGCGGCGGTGATGGAGATTGTCGGCCAGCACTTCCGGCCGGAGTTCATCAATCGCGTCGACGAGATGGTGGTTTTCCACCCGCTTTCCGCCGAGGAAATCCGGGCGATTGCCGCGATCCAGGTGGCGTCGCTCGGCCGGCGGCTGAACGAGGCCGGGCTGTCGCTCAAGATCTCGGACGCTGCGCTCGACTGGCTCGGGAAGGCTGGGTTCGATCCCGTTTACGGCGCCCGGCCGTTGAAGCGGGCGATCCAAAACGGGCTGGAAAACCCGCTGGCCCAGAAGATCCTGGCGGGCGAGTTTGCGCCGGGTGAGGTCATCGACGTGCATGTCGACGACAGCGGGCTGATCTTCGGCAAAGCGCAGGCGTCCGCCGCCTGACGGAAGCCGATCGCTGAGGAACCGGTTCAAGCGGACGCTTGAACCGGTTCGCGGGTGGCCCCATCTGCCTGACATTGGCCGGAAGTGAGGGACTGTCAATGCCGTTTTATGAATACCGCTGCGAGGAGTGCGGGCACGAGCTCGAGGCGCTGCAGAAGATCTCTGATGAACCGCTGGTGGACTGCCCGAAGTGCGGCGCCGCAGCGCTTCGCAAGCTGGTCTCGGCCGCGGCGTTCCGCCTCAAGGGCGGTGGCTGGTACGAAACCGACTTTAAGAAAGACGGCAAGAAAAACCTCGCCGGGGACGCCGCTGAATCGAGCGCGAAGAGCGATAAGAGTGACAGCGGCGGTGACGGCAAGAGCGGCGGCGACAGCAAAAAGACCGGCACCGAGGGCAAAAAGGCTGAATCCAAGCCCACGAGCGGTAATAATAAGGGCGCAACCAGCCCGGCCTGAGCTTAGTGTCCTGTTTGGAAAGCTCGTTGCGTTTCAGAGCCCCGTTGGGCGCCAAGAACAAGGCGCATCGCGCCGCCAATGGCCGTAGCCCTTGGCAAGCGATGCAACGCGGTTATTGGCGCCCAAGGG